>DASZQN010000013.1:0-11557 GCA_035549635.1 Opitutaceae bacterium | reverse complement strand
CATGGGCGGACTACTTTGATTTGATGGGCCGAGTGGTTTCCTCGTCTTTGTAACGGAGGGTGAAGCTGGTGCTGGTGACGGCAACGAGTTCTAGGTCGTAGTCATTGCCTTCAAAGTTAATTGTGAGCTTTCCGCCCACTTTGACATTTGTTCTACCAAAATTGAGGATGGGAGGGCGCCCGGACATGATCAGGGTGCCCGTCGGCCTGATCAGCGGAGCGAGCGTTTCAAGGATCTCGCGCGCGCCTTTGGACTGCGCCGGCTGCGGCGGTCCGCCATTGCTCGGCGGCGGCGTCGGATCGGGCTCGGCCTTGTCGAAATCGAACGGGGTCTTCAATCCCGCGCCCACCGGCGCGGGTTCGGACGGATGGGAAAGCCGCGACGCGAGGTCGAGCACGCCCTGGCGTTCCTCGGAGGGCACGAGGTCGGACTCCACCGCGTGCTGCTTCGGCCGCGCCACCGCCGCAGACAGCGGCGCAGCCAGCGCCAGCGCGAGCAGGGAAAGGAAAACCGGGCGGAAGGGATGCGGGCTCATGGCTGGCCGAGGAGGTCGACGCTGAGAGTCATCGTGAGCAGGTCGGGATTGGCGGTCGCCGCCGCTCCCACCGCCTTGCTGACGCGGGAATTGAGCACCCGGGCGAAGTGCAGGCCATTCTCCAGCCGGCCGAGAAAGTCCAGCAACTGCGGATAGGTGCCGGTCACGTTGAGATTGAAATTGATCGGAACGAAATTGCCCTTCGCCGCCCTCGCCTGCGCCACCGTCGTGATCTGCGTCTGCCCGATCTTCGTGCTGGTGACGGTCTCGAGATTGTAGAAATACTGGTTGTTCGCGAGGATGTCCGCCGCACTGACGAGGCGGCTGTTGATCGCCTTGTTGTCCTCGGTGAACTGCTGCATCTGCTCCGGCAGGTCCTTGCCATACTTCAGGTTCGCCGCGAGACGGTCGCTGAGCGCGCCCTTCTGGTCCATCTCCGCGCTGGCCGCCGGAATCAGGTCCGCCCGGTAATAGGCCGCTCCAGCCAGCGCGAGGCTGAGCACGCCGCAGCCGACGCCGATCGGGTTCTTCTTGATGAAAGCCACCAGCTGTTCGTTGGAAATGCTCATTTTTTCTTGGCCGCCGGCGGCTTGCCCAGCGGCTTGAGGTGGATGGTGATCTCAATCTTCAGCCGCCCCGTGGCGACGTCGCGACTCGAACTCGTGACCTCGGGGGGGCCGTCGATCTTCGGACCGAGGACCGCATCGTTCTTCAAGACGTCGACATAGGCGCTGGCCTCTCCGCTCGCGAGATCCGAGGCGCCGCGGACCGCCGCGCGCAGCACGATGCTCGGCGCGGTCGGTGGAGTCGTCTCAGGCGCGCGGATCTCGATCGATTCCAGCGCGATGTTTTTCGGGCGGGTCTCGCCGAGCCGGAGCAGGATCTCGGACACGACGGGCTTGGACTTCATGTAGGCGTCCACGTCGTAGACGCGTTTTTCCTGCTCCTGGAATTTCTTGAAGAGCGCCTTGGCCTTTTCGCTCTCGGCGGTGTCCCGCGCGATCTGCACGTCGTAAGCCGCGATCTGGGAGCGCAGGCTGTGGAGCTCGTACTCGCGGTTGCCGAGGAAAACACTGATGCAAAGCGCGATGAAAACCGCCACGCCGTTGACGAAGAAGGCCGTGCGCACGACCTTGATGTCCGGCAACTGGCCAAAGTTGCGGAAATTGGGGTGCCACGAGGGCACCTGGGGCGCGGCCGCGGCGGCGGCTTCCTCAGGCTTTTTTTTCTTTTTCAGCAGCGACAACATTCGGAGTCGTGGAATGGTAGGAGGCGATGAGACTGAAGAGGCCGAGCCAGCGGGGGTTGGCTCCGGCGGCGGCGACTTGATCGGACAGGGTGATCTTGCGCGACTGCAGCCAGGCCGACAGGTCGAGCTTGAGGCCGGGCACGCCGAGGGCGTTGGCGATCGAGCCCTCGAGCCAGGTCAGCTTCGGGGGAACCATGGTGCAGATCACCTGCCCCACCGACTGACCGGTCTGTACCTCGTAGAAACCGATGGAGGACTGGAGCTCCTTCAGCAGCTTCTTGATCAGCAGCGCGCCCATGCCGGCGAAGTCGAAGGTGTTCGAGTAGAAAAGTTTTTTCGCCGACTCCTCGTCCTTGAGATTCAGCTCCTTTTGCACCACGGGAATCATCGAATCGAGCCCCTGCGGAATCGGGCGCGCCGCCTCCACTCCCGCTGCCGTGATGATGTAGGTGTGCGTGGCATCCGTGCCGATCTCGAGCACCAGCGTGGGGGTCTTCGATTTCTGGAACCCCAGATAGTCGATCAGCGCACCGAGCACGGCAACCGACGAGAGTTCAAGGCGCTCCGGATAAATCCCCTTGTCGAGCAGGTTGTCCTGCGTCGTCACGATATCTTCCGCGGGCAGGCCGCAAAAAAGCACTTCCTTCTGGGCGGCCTTCGCGACGTCGTAATCGGAACCGTCCGTCGAATTCAGCACCGCCAGGGTGTACTTGTCGGGCTCGACGCGGAACTGCTGCGAAATCACCTCGCCGAAATAAACGGGCTCCTTCACCCGCTTCACGTCCAGCGTCGCCCGGCGCACCAGACGGCGGCTGGGGTAAATGCCCCCGACGGCGTGAAGGTACCCGCTCGGGCTCTTCTTCGGCTGAAGCCGCTTCAGCACTTCCGCAAACGCCGCCACGTCATCCGGGGCGCATTCATCCAAAACCTCCACAACCAGCGGCGCATCCAGCGACGAGGTGCGGGCAAACAGGCAACCATAGTCGCTCAATTCGACGAAGTAGCCTTTGGTTTTGGATGAGAAAAGCATCGATCAGTAAAAAACGGCCGATTACTAAAAAATTTCTCTCTAGGGACTCCTCTCTAGAGAGGAAAAAGTTACGCGCGAGGGCAAGCGGAGATGGGGCCAAACGCAAACAGAAC
Source organism: Opitutaceae bacterium (assembly GCA_035549635.1). GTDB lineage: Bacteria > Verrucomicrobiota > Verrucomicrobiia > Opitutales > Opitutaceae > CAIUWA01. Next base: position 8,630 of record DASZQN010000013.1, on the reverse strand, counting down.
GCGTAAACTCCTGAAAAGTCCTTCCCAAGACAAGCCTATTCCCGGCCCTTACCTACTCGCCGGCCGCGATTTACCTTTTCTTAATGTGAACGGTCTTTCTTCAGCAATTTTTCGGCCATCTCCGGGCTGAAACCCGGGCTGGTCCCACATTTCTTGCGTTTGCCGGCGCGCGAAGTGCCGGCAAGCCGATCTCTCCGTCGAAGGGGAACCCGAAACCCGGGCTCCGGACTAAAAATCAACACGGGAATTGGGTTTGATAACGACGGTCGCCCCGGTCGCCAAAGGGCATAAAAAAGCCCGCCGCGCGGGCGGGCTGGAAATGACGGGGGTCGCGCCGACGCGGCTTATTTCTGCCACGTGCGCTTCTTGTGCCGGTTCGACTTCAAGCGCTTTCTGCGCTTGTGCTTGTTCATCTTCAGACGGCGTTTCTTTTTCAGGTTGCCCATAGGGAAGAGCGCAAACCGTGCGTGGCCGCCGCTGGGGTGTCCAGCCAGAATTTAGCCGCGCGCCGGCGCCACCGTCAGCAGCCGGCGCCACCGCGTCAGCACCACCGCGCAAACCACGACCGATGGGTCGACTCCGGCGAGGATCGCGGCCGCGCGGCGATAGAGGTTCAGCTGCCCGGCGTGACGCTCGGCTGCGCCGTCCTCGCTGCGATCCGTCTTGAAATCGAAAATCGCGACGCTGACCGCCCGTCCCGCCGCATCGCGCGCAACGGTCACGCGATCGAAAACGCCCGTCACCCACGCGCCGTCGAGCACGACCTCGAACGGTCGTTCGCGCCAGACCTCGGCCATTGAGGCGCCCGCCGGCCGCGCCCAAACCTGGGCCAGCTCCGGCGCGCGCAGGCAGGCCAGCGCCTCCTCCGTGGCCGGGTTTTCCGGACCGCGGGTCGCCCATTCCTCCGCGAGCGCGGCCGTCTCCTCCCCCCCTCCCCATTCCACCTCCGCGAGCAGCGCATGCACGATTGCGCCGAAATCCGCGCCCGCGCGTCCGTCGAGCGAAAAGATCGCCATCGCCTCCACGGCTCCTGATTTCTCGGCCGACGGCCGGCGCGCCGGCAACCGCGGCGCCTTTCTCGCGGAGCGGGGATCGATCCGCTCCGTTTGCGAAGGCGCCATTTCAGCGGCGGGTGCGGCCGCCAGCTGCACGTGCCAGTCGGGATCGCCTTCCGCAAACGATCCCGTCGCCTGCAATTGTCCGATGCGAACAACTTTCTCCCCGCCTCCCAGCGTCTCGGCCAGCAGTTTCGGAAAATTGCGCGACTTTGACTGGCCCGGATTCTTCACGATGAGGTACATCGCCCGCTTCGCCCGCGTCATCGCCACGTACAGCAGCGACAGGCTCTCGTAGCAGGCGCTCGCTTCCTCGTCCCGCAGATGTGCCGACAGCACCGGGTCGCGCTCGAGGAAGAGCCTTGGCGGCAGGTCCAGCACCCATTCCACGGTCCGGTCCGCGCTCCGATGCACCGCCAGGCCGCCGCGGGCCTCGTCGATGCGGTTGCCCTCGAGGTCGGGCAAAATCACCAGGTCGAAACCAAGGCCCTTGGCCTTGTGGATGGTCATCACGCGGATCACCGCCGCGGTGTCCGCATCGCGCACGGTGTGACGTTCCATGAACTGGATGAACTCCGCGACATCCCTGCTTCCCGTCAGGTCGAACAGCCCTGCCGCCGCCGTGAACTGCCGCGCCCTTTCGCGACTGAACGCATCGTCCGCCGGCAGCCGCGGCTCCAGGCGCCGGAGCCATCCCGTCATCGTCGCCTCGAAGCCGTGGGCATGGATCTCACCCAGGACGCGGCCCGTCAGCGTCGCCGGGTCGGCCAACCCGTCCTCGGCGAGCAGCGGGCCCAGCGGGGTCATTTTCAGGTGCCCCTGCGCGAGGGAGTCGCCGGGGTGCGCGGCGGCCTTGGCGAGCGCAAGGAGGGCTGAGCCGAGCGGATTGTCCGTGCAGACGTGCAGATCGGATTCCGCCGCGGCCGGCAGCGAGCCCTCGCGACGCAGGTAATCCGCCAGCCGCGCCGCCGTGTCGTTCTTCTGCACGAGCAGCGCACAGGTCAGGCCGCGGTCCAGCGGCGAGATTTCCCGCAGAATCCGCAGCGCAGTGGCGAAGCGCGCGTCCTCGTCCTCCGCGTGCAGCAGCGCCGCCTGCCCGCCGAGCTGCGGCTTCGCGGAAAGGTGATCGCGCCACTCGCGGTTCCAGGCGTCGGAGGCCTCGCCGGGGAAAAGCCGCGAAAGCACGTCCGGGCGGCCGAAGACCGCGTTCACCATGGCGATGGCGGCCGGGCCCGAGCGCCAGGACTTCACGAGGTGTTCCTCGGCGATGACGCCGGGCCGGGCACGGTTGTAGTGTTCGAAGATCTCCCGGAACAGGCGCGGATCGCCCTCGCGCCACGCGAAGATCGCCTGCTTCACGTCGCCGACGTAGAAGAAGCTCCGCGTCCCCGTCGGATCCTGCACCGCTTCGTCGATCAGGTTTCGCAGCACCGACCACTGGCCGAAGCTCGTGTCCTGGAATTCGTCGAGCAGCCAGTGATCGATCTCCGCATCCAGCCGGAAGTCGATGAACAGCCGGTTCTCGTCCGCGGCCTCCCGCGACAGCGCCCTCGCGCCGCCCTCGCCCGGCAGGAGGAGCCGCTGCACGTCGCCGAAGGTCAGCTTGCCGGCGCGCCGCACCGCATCGTGGTAGCCGGTCTCGTAGCCCTGCAGCACCGCGCGGATGCCGCCGGTCATCTCCAGCCGCCGCGCGAATTCCGCGCCGAGGATGTGCCGGAGAACGCGAACGAGCGCCTTCGCCGCCGCCGGGGCCAGCGCCATTTTCCGGCGGTCCACGATGATCTGGGAGGCCCCTGTTTCCAGCTCCGTCCAGACGTCGAGTGCGTTCTTGACAATATATTCCACCGGCCGGGGCAGGGGCGCGCCTGCCGACCATGCGGGCAGCGCGGCGAAGAAATCCTCCCAGCGCTGGCGCTGGCCATCCGTCAGCGGCGCCGCGGCCAGCGCCTCCCGCAATTCCCCGGCGGCGTCGGCCAGGCCGCCCCGCGGCACGGGCCAGGGATCCTCGCCGGGCCAGATGCGGTCCCGGCGGCCCCAGCGCTCCGCGTCCGGCGCGGCGAGGAAGATTTCCTGGTGCCGGTCGATGAACTGGTCCAGCTGCGCGCCAAGGCGCTTCTCGTCCGTGCCGAACGTGGCGCGCTTGAAGGCCTCGATGAACTCGCGCTGCGACTCGTCGAGCTCGCCCGCCCGCTCGAACAGGCGCTGCAGCACGCGGCCGCGCTCCATCCGGGCCGCGTGCTCCTGCAGGATCTCGAAGTCGCCCGTGAGTCCCAGCTCGAGCGGAAAATTCCGGGCCACGCGCGCGAAGAATCCGTCGAGGGTCCCCAGCCGGAGCCGGTGCATCGCGTCGACCACCGCGCGCAGCAGCCGGCGGAAATCCTCCGGCTTCAGCGCGGGCAGCCCGATCTGGGCCGCCAGCTCCCGCGCGGCACCCGCGTCGGCCGCGGCGCGCGCAAGCTTGTTCAGGATCTCATCGAAGAATTCGCCGGCCGCCTTGCGCGTGAAGGTCAGCGCGACGATCCGCTCGGGGCGCGCGCCCAGCGCCAGGAGCCGCACGAAGCGGTTCGTCAGGCGGTAGGTCTTTCCCGATCCCGCCGAGGCGAGGATCATCACATGGCCCGCGGAGGTCATGGCGCCCCCTCCCCCGGCCAGGCGATGCTCTCCGCCGCGCCATGGTGGAACAGCTCCGCGAAATCGTCCTGCTCGGGACGGACCGCCTCGTTCGGCGGCCAGAACCGCCCGGCGCGGACGGAGGCCACCACGCCCTCCGCGCAGTGCCAGGCGGATTCCGCGAGCTCGGCCGGGTAATCCTCCCAGAGCTCGAGGCCGGCGCCGCCGGACGCCTTCGGCAGGTTGAAATAACCGGCCATTTTGCCGCCCGGGAAATCTCCTGTCAGCGCACGGAGGTAGAGCGGGAGCTGCAGGTCGCTCCACACGAGTTCCCGGCCGTCCACCCGAACGCGCGCGAACTCCGGCGCGGCCTCGTCGCGCCGCATCCCGCGCAGATGAGCTTCCCGCGGCCGCGCGGGCTGGTCGGAGGTCTTGTAGTCCAGCACCCGCACCGCCCCCGTCTGCTCGTGGCGGTCGATCCGGTCGATCTTCCCGCTCACTCTGAGTCCGGCGATCTCCAATTCGAAGCCGTGCTCCACCTCGGCGATGACCCAGCCCGCGCCGCGCAGCCTCGCCTGTTCCGCGGCCGCGCGGCGCAGGCGCTGCCGGGCGGACTCGAGCTGGACCACCAGCGGCAGCGTCAGGCGGCTGCCAAGGCGTTTGACCGCCTCCCGGTCGAGCGCCGCCAGCAGGAAATCGCGGAGCGTGTCCTCCTCCGCGCAATTCCGCAGCTCCTGGGCGCGGCCCATCTCCTCCAGCGCCGCGTGGCAGAGATTTCCAAAGTCGGGCGCATCCAGCTCGATCTTCGCCGGATCGACCGGACGCAGGCGCAGCACGCGGGACAGGTACGAGCGGAACGGGCAGGCCAGCCAGTCGCGCAGCGCCGTCACGGCCAGCCGCGCCGGCGCGGGAACGCGCGGCGGCACCAGCATCCAGGCGCGCCGCCAGGGCGGATTGGCGCGCTCGGCCTCCGCCTCCCGGAAAAGAAATCCGACGCGTCGCGGCAGTTCGTCATCGGCGCAGCGGAGCAGCAGCCGTGACGGGCGAAGAGGGTCCCCAGCCGCGGACGCCTTGCCGAGGAAAAGATCGAGCCGGCCCGCCTGCACCCGGCTCGCCGCCAGCGCCTGCAGCAGGTAAGCGTCGCGCGCAAATCGCGCGGCGTTGGTCTTCAGTCCCAGTTTCTCGCGCAGCGACTCCGGCAGGAACGGATCCCCCACCACTGCGTCCGGCACGCTGCCGTCGTTCAGGCCGGCCACCACGAGGTGCGGGGCGTCCTCCCACAGAAGCTCCAGCCATCCCTGCAGCTCGAGCGCGCCCGCCGGCTTCTCGTCCGTGCGGACGGTCTCCCCGTAAAGGCGCAGCGCCACCTCCCACCATTCCGCCGTCGTCACCTCGCCGAAGCGTGCCGCGGCCGACGCCGTCTCCCGCATCACCTCGGCCCACGCCTCCGCCGCCGCGGCGGCGAGCGCGTCCTCGGGGCGAACGAGGTCGAAGCGGCGTCCGGCAAAGATGACTCCCAGCGCCGCCGCAGCGTTCACGGGGAAGGATCCCGCCGCCAATGTCGCGCGCAATTCCGCGGCCACCGCCAGCTCCCCGGGCGCCTCCCCGTGCCGCCGGGCCTCGGCGAGGTCGGGTGGCAGGTGCTCCGTGTGCAGCCGGTCGAGCCGCGCCAGGAAATCCGCCGCGGAGAAGCCCGGGCGGCTCCGCACCAGGTGCTCCAGAAAATCCGGACAGCGCGCGAGGGCCTCGACCGCGCGAAAGGACTCGTCGCGGGCCAGGCGCGCCAGCGCGCCCAGCAGCTGGAAAAGCCCGTCGCCATGCCGCGGGCGGCCCTCCGGATTGAAGTTCGCGATTCCCGCCTGCCGCAGGCCGGTCTCGAGCGGCGGGAGAATCTCTGGATCGGCCGCGCCCACGCCGAGAAGACCCTCGGGCTCGGCGTACTCGCGCGCCGTCGCCACCAGCCGCGCAGCCTGCGCGGCGGGATCCGCGCAGAGATGCACCCGCCGCTCGAACTCGGGCAGGTCGAGCGAACGGGTCGCCCAGGTTGCGGCCAGCGCCCTCCCCCAGCCGTCGAAGCCGGCCGCCTCTGTCGCCGGGGCAAACACGACCACGTCCACCGGCACCGTCCGTGCGAGCGCGGCCAGGGCCTCGAGCGCGAGCGGCAGCGGGTCCGGCGCAGCCAGCACCACGATGCGCCGGATCTTCCCGGGCAGGGAGGGCGCCCTCGCCCGCTCGATCTTGGCCGCCTGTGCGTCGCGCAGGCCGAACACGGAGAGCTTTTCCGCGTGCCGCCCCTCCAACTCCGCGATCTGCCGCCAGCGCTCGGCCTCGGCAAAATCGTCGCCGGCCTTCCCCGGCACATCCCCCAGCCGCAACCCGGTCTCGGCCAGGGAGGCCTGCAACCGCGCGAATTCCTGCGCGAGCCGGAAGGCCCAGGAAAAGCTGCGGGCAGGCGGATCGACGGGCAGGACCCGCCGAAAGGCCTCGAGATCGATTTCGCGGAAAACGGCGGCCCACGCCAGCAGCGACTCGAGTCGCGAGGCGACACCGGCCGCATGGTCCACCGCCGCGAGCCGGTCCGGGGTGAGGACCCGCGGGGGAAACGCCGCCTGTCCGCGCTCCGCGGCGTGGCCGGCGATCGCCTCCCGCAGGCGGCGGCCCGACTGCCGGGTCGGAACGACCACCGCAATGCCCGACAGGTCGAGCGGCGTCGCGCCATTCCAGCCGGCCGCAAGAAAACGCACCGCCAGGGGCAGCAGCGGCTGGTCCCACGGCAGAAAATGACGGCGGACATTGTCGGGCGGCGGGACCACGCCTCATCTCAGCCGGAACCGCGGCGGGATCAAGTCATCCATCCGGCCAGGAGGTCTCGCGCAAAGGCACGAAGGCGCAAAGGTCGGCGAGTTGGAAAGGCGGCGATGACCAGGAAGTCGCAGCCCGATCTTCTTTTCGTCAGGTCTCCGCGTCTCTGCGCCTCTGCGCGAAACCTCCGGAAAAGTCCGGCCGACCGGAGGCAACGCGACGACTCTCCCCGCTCGAAAAACAAAACGCCCCCGCGGCACCAAGCCGGCGGGGGCGTAAAACGGAAGCGATCGCGCCTTACTTCTTCGCGAAAACGTGCCGGGCCACCTGCGCCTTGGCGCGGGCCGCGGCGTTGCGATGGACGACGCCGGACTTGGTCGCCTTGTCCATGGCGGAAACATAGGCGCTGGCCGCGGCCTTCGTGGCGGCGGCGTCAGTGCCCTTGAGCGCGGTCTCGAGGCGCTTGTGCAGCGTCTTCAGCCGGGTCTTGAGCGCCTGGTTGCGGGTGGCGAAGCGGGCGGATTTGCGCGCGGCCTTGATGGCAGATTTCGTGTTGGCCATGGTCGAAGGAGAGATTGGAGCCGGCCAAAGACTCAAACGCCGCGGGCTGAGTCAAGGGTTTTGGAGAACATTTTGCCGGGAGGCCGGCGACTCCGTCCGCCGCCGGGCGGCCCAGGGACCGGCGGGACGCCGAGCGGGCGTCCCCTGAAGTGGAGGTCATTCCCGAGGTCCGTCGGTGAAAAATAGGCGACGCCGCGACTCCGTCCCTCGACTTTTGGGCGGCGTGGAGGGAGGCTGCAGGGCGGGAAGGAAAAGTTTTCCCCTCATCCCCCATGAAATCCGCCCGCGCGTTCTCCCGCTCGTTTCTGCTGCTTGGCCTCGCCGGCGGCGCCCTGCTTCCTGTCCGTCTGCTCGGTTACGGCCATGAAGGCCACGAGATCGTCGGTGCCGTTGCCGACGTCCGGCTCGCGCACACGGCCGCGCAGACCCGGCTCGACGCCATCGTGCCCGGGATGACGCTCCAGGAACTGGCGCCCGTGCCCGACTCCATCCGGACCTGGGACAACCTGAAGGCGACGGAGAAAGCGCTGCCGAAGGTGGCCGACGTCGACGCCGCGACGAAACAGAAGATCGCCGGCTTCCTCCCCGACGCGATCCGGCAGCAGCTCTGGGAATATTTCCAGGCCAACCTCGTCGAGGAAAAGGGCCAGCCGCGGCATCACGTGTTTCACTTCGACGATCTCGCGCTCGCGGACGGCGTGCCGCTGAAATACCAGGACGACGCGATCGGCGCGGGCCGTGTCGACCTCGTCCACACCCTGGTCTATTGCTTCCAGGTCCTGCACGGCGACGCGGCGGCGGCCGATCCGCTGAAGCGGCGGATCACGCCCGCGATCGCCGTGATCCTGCTCGCGCACATGATGGGCGACCTCCACCAGCCGCTGCATGTCGGCGCGGAGTATTTCCAGATCAACGGCGGCAAGGTCTCGTTCGTCGATCCGGCGAAGACCGCATACAAGGTGGATCTCGGCGGCAACATCATCGCGGTCCGGGCGCCGGCCGAGGACAAGAAGAAGGGCATCACCGCCGGCGCGCCGCTGATCCCGGGCACGCAGCAGGAAAACCTGCACGCGGTCTGGGACGACGACACCGTGGATCGGGCGGTCGCCCTCTGGCGCACGCAATACGGTCTGGCGAAAAACTCCACGCCCGCCGCACTCGCCGCCAAGCTGGCAAAATCGGCGCCTCCCGCGGCGTGGCTGCCCGACCCGAAACTCGGCGCCGACGCGTGGGTGCGGGGATGGGCGACGGAAATCCTGCCACTCGCGCGCGAGGCCCACACCCGGCTCACCTTCGTGCCCTATCCCACCGGTGTCCCAAATCCGAAGAACCGTCCGATCGCCATCGGTGGCAATCCTTCGGACTACCTCGGCTGGGCCGCCGTCCAGGTTCAGGACGAGATTACCCGCGGCGGCTACCGCCTCGCCTGGCTGCTTCAGCAGGCGCTCACGGACAGCGCATCGCACAAGTAAACAGCGCGCCGCCGGACGTCACTGGTAGGGCGCGGACTCCGCTCCGCGCCGGGAAAATCTTACGCGCATCCAAAAACCCCTGATCCTGAAATCGACCCTGAGGTGGGGCCCGGCGCGGATCGGAGTCCGC
>DASZQN010000012.1:0-111314 GCA_035549635.1 Opitutaceae bacterium | reverse complement strand
GGTCCGCGGCGGCGGGAGCGGGGGCGGAGCCGCGGGAGCCGCGGCCGGAGGCGCGGGCGGGCGCACGACGGGCGGAGGCGTCACGGGACGCGCGACCGGCGCCGGGGGCGGCGGGGAATAGCTCGAGGCGATGACCCGGGGGGGTTGCGGCACCGTCGGACGGGGCGGCGGCGCGGCGGCGGGCGCCGGCGGCGGCTTGGGGGCGGCCTTGGCGGAGACTTCCTTCTCGCGCGCGAGGTCCTGCGCCGTCTTGACGAACGGGCCGGCCGGCATCCGCGGCTTCGCGGCCTCAGGGGCGGCGGGCGCCGGGGGGGGCGGCACCGCGGCGGGAGCGGGCTCGGGCTCCGTCTTCGCCGGCGTGAATTTGCCCGCAAACTCCTGCGACAGCGCCTCGGCGGAGATGTTGTCGATCGTACTCGAGACGCTCTTGACGTCGAATTTCCGCTCCTTGAGCAGGGCCAACAATTCCTTGTTGTCCATGCCGATCTTGCGGGCGAGTTCGTGGATGCGGATGCTCATTCAGCTCGGGCGGTGGGAAAAGAGGCGGATAAAAAAGCTCAGGCCTGCTGCGGGGTGACGCGCTTGATGATGTCCTGCGCCTCCTCGGCGGTGAAGCCGGCGCTGACCAGGTCGTCGGCCTCGACGCCCTCGAACGCCGCGGCGGAATTGATGCCCATGTCGACGAGCCGCGACGCGATCGCGGGATCGAGCGCGAAGGCCTTGGTGAGGGCGTCGATCGCGGTCTTGCGCGGATCGTCGCCGAGGGCCTTGAACTCCTCGATGTCGAGGCGCCAGCCGATGAGCCGGGACGTGAGGCGGGCGTTCTGGCCCTTGCGGCCGATCGCGATCGCGAGGTCGTCGGTGGCGACCTTGAGGAGGATGCGGTGGGTCTTCTCGTCGATGATGATCTCGCGCGGCACGGCGGGCTTGAGCGCCTCGATGATCATGTCGCGCGGATCGGCGAAGAACTTGATGATGTCGATCTTCTCGCCGCCCAGCTCGCGCACGATCGTCTTCACGCGCGCGCCGCGGGCGCCGACGCAGGCGCCGACCGGGTCGACCTTGGGATCGGTGGACGTGACCGCGATCTTCGTGCGATAACCCGGCTCGCGGGCGAACGCCTCGATCTTCACCGTGCCGTCGGCGATCTCCGTGACCTCGAGCTCGAAGAGACGGCGGACGAACTTCGGCGTGGCGCGGCTGAGGATGAGCTCGGGGCCGCGCGGCGTGGACTCGATCGCCAGCAGCAGGCAGCGGATGCGCTCGCCGGGCTGGTATTCCTCGCCGGGGACCTGCTCCTTGCCGGGCATGAGCGCCTCGGCCTTGCCGAGGTCGACGTAGAGGTCGTTGCGCTCGCGGCGGCGGACGGTGCCGGTGACGATGTTGCCGACCTGGTCCTTGAAGTCGTCGTAGATGCGATCCTTCTCGAACTGCCGCAGGCGCTGCATCACCGCCTGGCGGGCGGTCTGGGCCGCGATGCGGCCGAGGGTCGAGGGGTCGATCTCCTTGTCGATGAGGTCACCGATCACGGCACCCGGCTTCACCGCCTGGGCTTTTTCGACGTGGATCTCGGTCTTCGGATTGCTGATGGAGTCAACCACCTTGAGCACGGCCCAGGCATGCAGCTGGCCGTTCTTCGGATTGATCTCGATCTTGAGCTCCTGGCCGGAATTCACGCCCTTCAAGGCCGCCGTCTTCAACGCATTCGTGATCGTGGCGATCATGTCGGCGCGACCGATGCCCTTCTCCTTCTCCATGTACTCGAGGACGGATAGAATTTCGCTGCTCATAAAGACGTTGGGATGGTGGGAAAAAAAAAGCGGGCCTCACGGCCCACTTTCTTGAAAAGTGGTTATCTAAGAGTTGGTAAACTTATCGGTCGGCTCCAAATGTTGTCAAGCCCCCCTCCCCACCAGCGGTCAAACCGCTGGCGGGATTGCGGATTTTGGAGTGCGGAGTGCGGATTGGTGACCGGATCGGAGACCCAAATTAGTCCGTAACCCGCTTTCCGCCTTCCGCCATCTCCCGCCGTTCCCGTTCGATCAGCCATCCGAGCAGGCCTTGGAACGCTCCGTGGCAGGCAGGGTGATCCCTCGTCCCCGTTACGCCGAGTTCGCGCAACGCCCGCAGGAGGTGGGCGGGGGCGTCGCCGGCGGGCCAGCAGTGCCAGAGTTCCCCGAGGTCGCGGCTGGCCCGGGCCGCGAGGAGCGGAAAGAATCCGTCGCAGCACAGGTTGTCGAAGCGCGGTCCGATCACCGAGGCGCCGCAGATGGCGTCGGCCAGTTCCACGCGTCGATTTCCGAGTCCGTGCCGCCTCCGGAAATCGCCGGGGGCGAGCGCCGGGACTTCACCGCCCGGCAAGTCCGCAGCCATGGCTTCCAATCGCGCCGGCCAGTCGGGCCGGAGCCGGGCCCATTCCGCGTATTGACGCAGGCGAATCTCCGGTCGTCCGGCGGGCCGGGTGCCCTGCCGGCTCCAGCCGCTTTCGGCGGCAAACGCGAGGCCGGCTCCGATCGCCCCCTCGCTCCACATTTCCAGCGGAAACCGCGACGCCAGCCGCAGCATCGGCGCACGGTTGAAGCGGTAGCCCAATATCTCCAGCGCCGCGTGGTGGCAGGCCGCAGTCCACCCCAGCCGCTGCACGCGCAGCCGGGCAAAATGCACCTTCTGCCGCCAGCGCTGCGCCGCGCACCGGCACAGCAGCTCCTGCAACTCGGCCGGCGGGAGCGGAGCGAGCTCCTCGCCGGCGCGGGCCAGCGGGCGGTCGGCCAGGACTTCGGCCGCTTCCTCCTCCGCGTATTCCTCGAGGTCGTGAGGCAGCAGCGGCAGCAACACGAGCGCCGGGATGGTCCGCCCGCCCGCGCCGTGCGTCACCGCGCCCGGCGGCGGCGGAAACAAGACCACGTGCAGCACGACGCCCGCGTAAGCCGGATCGTCCGCATGCCGGTGCGCGATCCAGTCGCCGGCGTGCAGGTGCAGCTCGACATCCCCGATGATCTCCTCGTCGCCAAGGCGGAGGCGCGCGTTCCTGAAATCCGGGCCGCCGAGGAGATTCCACTTTCCGGGATGAAGCACGCGCAGCCGGCGTCCGTCGTCCAGCACCGCGGCCTCCCGCGCGAAATCGCCGCGCTGCCAGATTTTCTGGAACAGCTTTTCCGGAAAGGAAAACGGGCCATACAGCCCCTGGATCTCCGCCAGCGCGCCCGGCCCGGAAGCCGGCACCGGCGGAGCCGGCGCTGCCGTCATTTCCGCCATTTGCGCTTGTTCGCCCGCTGCAGCTCCCCCACCCGCGTTGACTGCCGCGCCTCGGCGCGTCCGACCCACGCCTCCAGGTCCTCGGGCGTGACGACCTGCGCGCCCGCCGCGGAGACGGTCTCGCGCTCGCCGTGGTCGCCGGTCGCGACGACGCAGGCCGACGGATCCGCCGCCTTCGCCACGAGCTGCTCGATCACGTCGTCCGCCGTGAGCGACGACGGCGTGTGGAGCACCGAGAAGGTCGGCTGCGCCGAGGGCCGCTCGATCACGAGTTCCTCGCCGCGCCCGTCGAACACCACCGTCACCCGCACCTGTTCGCCGTCGTGGATCGCGCCGACCCGCCGCACGAGCTGCGACCGCGCCGCGTCCCGGTCGCGCCGGAGGAGGCCCCGCAGCTCCGGCCACGCGTGCAGGATGTTGGCGCCATCGACCAGCAGGTGCCGCGTGAAGCTCATCATCACAACCTGAGGAAACGGGCAGCCGACTCCACATCTTTCAAAAGACCTTCGATCCGTTTCGCGCAGAGGCACAGAGCACACAGAGAAGACCGATTGAAATAGTGATCGATCGTCCTCCGTGCTCTCTGTGCCTCTGTGCGAGAATTTCCGATGTCTTGATTCCAAATCTTCCGCAAGTTTCCACCCGCTCCGGGCTTGCGAGCCTGCGGCTCCCGCTGTGTGATCGTTCTCCATGAACCCCGCGAAACTCATCGGCTTCGGCATCATCATCCTCGTCGCTGTCCTCGCCGCCTCCCAGTCGACTTATGTCGTGGAACCGGGCTTTCGGGGGGTCGAGGTGACGCTCGGCAAAGTGAGCGACGAGTTCAAGCCGTCGGGCTTCGGCACCAAGGCGCCGTTCGTCACCCACATCGTGTCGATCCCGGTGCGGCAGCTTACCCGCGCGCTGCCGGCGGAGTGCTATTCCTCCGACCTGCAGCAGGTGAACCTCGCGCTGCGCGTCCTCTACCGCATTCCCGAGGGGTCGGTGGTGCAGATCTACAAGGCCTACGCCGGCGATCCGTTCGACAGCCTCATCGCCCCGCGCGTCCAGGAGGCGCTCAAGGAAGTCACCGCGCTGCAGAGCGCCGAGCAGATCGTGAAGAAGCGCGAGGACATCAAGAGCCAGACGCTCCTCGAGGCGCGCAAGAAGATCGGCAGCATCCTCATCGTCGAGGACGTCGTGCTCGAGAACATCACCCTTTCCAAGGAGCTCGAGACCGCGATCGAGTCCAAGATGGTGCAGGAGCAGGAGGCCGCGAAGGCCCGCTTCACCCAGCAGAAGGCGCAGATCGAGGCCGACACCGCCATCATCAAGGCCAAGGGCGAGGCGGAGGCCATCCGCGTCCGCGCCGAGGCGATCCGCGACAATCCCGGCCTCATCCAGCTGCAGATCGTCGAGAAGTGGGACGGCAAGGCCCCGCTCGTGATCGGCGGCGGCGAGAACGCCGGCGGCGCCAACATCCTCCTTCCGCTCGGACTTCCCGCGGGCACCACGGCCCCGGCCGCCTCCCGCCGATGAGTCGCCGTCCGCTGCGCACCCTCGGCTGGATCATCGCCGGCGGCGTGCTGGTCGCCATCTGCCTCGTTTTCCCACGCGCCTTCGCCTTCGCCGAACTCGCCGCCCGCGAGATGCGTTATCTCTGGTGGTTGGTGCTGCTTCTCATCTTCGGCCTGTGGCTCGCGTTCTTCGTCGGCGGAAAAAAGGACTGAATTCGCGATCGTCCGGAGGTTTCGCGCAGAGGCACCGAGACGCGAAGATCGGACTCGGAAGGAAGGATGGTTCTCCGCGCCTCTGCGTCTCTGCGCGAAACAGTCCCCGTTCTCAGCGGTGGGCGCGTTCGTCCTTGTCCTGCCATTCCTGGATGACCTTCGGCAGGTCGACCCCGAACGGCGGCGGCGGACCCTGGAGCGCGCGGGCGATGTCGGCGTCGCTCAGGTGATACACGAGGATGGAATAGTTGATCGTCTCGTCCGGCTCGCGCTCGCGGAGGAAGGCCGTCAGGCGGGCGAAGCGGTACGCCTCGAAACGCGCCAGCACGCTTTGCCAGTCCGAGGGCGCATGCTGGCGCAGCTCGGCCGATCGGGCCTGGACGTCGTCGCTCAACACCGGCGCCACGGCGTGGGCCAGCTCCTGGTAGGTGGTTTCGAAGCGCTGGTTCCACGGACCGAGCGGGCCGTCCTGCACGTAATTGAGCGGCTGGACCATGGTCGCGCTGATCAGGTAGGTCCCGCCCGTCCAGCGCAGGGAGCGCGCGGTCTTGAGCATGACAACCTCGACCTGGTCGCCGGCCTGCGGAATGACACCGGCCACCTCGTAGTCCGGATGGTCGTGCTGGACACGCTTCACCACGACCTCCCACTGGTCCCGCCGCAGCGTCATGCTGAACAGCGGCGGCGGCACGTCCTGCGCCGGCGACGAATAAAGCCGGTTCACGGCGATCCCGTAGCACGCCGGGTCGTCGATCCCGAAATAGGACAGATAAAACGGCCCGCCTGACGGATGCCGCTGCAGGTAGGCCTTCACGCCCGGGAGATCCTGGCCCCAGTCGAGGGAGCTGTCGACGAAGTGATGGTACGCGCCCGCGGGTCCGCCGGCGATGACGTTGAAATACGCGATGTAGTTCGGAAAACGGTAGCCGATCTCCCCGGCGAGCGCCACCAGCAGCGCTCCGGTCGTCCAGGCCAGCGCGCGATGCGACCGGGCCGCCTCCCCGAGCCAGAGGCCGGACGCACCGGCCAGCACGAGCAGCGGCGGATAGATCGCCAGGAGGTGGCGATGCCCGATGTTCAGGTTGCTGGCCATCACTGTCGCCAGGTAAATCGCCGTCAGCGTCCAGAGCGGCAGCGTATCGTAGAGCGTGGCCCATCCGGCGGGCGCGGCATCCTCCGGCTCGGTCCCGCGCTGTTTCCGCCGCCTCGCGACCGCCACTCCCGCCGCGACGGCCAAAGCGCCGAGTGCGAACGCGCTCAGCGGCGTCTTCACGAGAAAGGCGTACGGGAAAAACCAGGCGTCGCCCTCGAAGTGCACCCGGCCGTTGAAAAAACCCAGGCGCGAGCGCGCGAAACGCCAGACCGCGGACTGTCCGTAGAGATAGGACTCCGGCAGCCAGTGGTGTTGCCGCGCGTAGTCCGCCAGCCGCACCGGCCATTCGCGCGGCGGCGCGGCCAGTTGGACGTCCACCTGCTGCACCTGCGCCGGTGTCAGGACCTCGCGCCGGATCGCGGCGAATGCGTCCAAGCGCGGCTGCGTCCAAGGCTCGAGCGGCGTGTTCGTCGCCGGCATCAGCTGCGCCATCCGCGCGCGCTGCGCGTCGGTCAGCGGCAGCTGGTCGACCACGTCGATCGGATCCTCCTGCCCCAGCATCACCTCCCACCGCTTCGGAAACTGCGGCGGTCCCGCGTCCGGCCCGAAGGCGCTGAAGCGAAAACCGTAGAAGCCCCAGATCACCACCCAGGCCACGACGACCTGGACGAGGCCGACCGCAACCAGCGCCGCCGCCTGCCGACCTCGCGCCGCGATCTCGCGCGGGCGGCCGATCGTCCACGCCAGCGGCCGTCCGTCCACCAGGCGCACGACGAAGAGGATCAGCGCGATCGGCGCGATCAGGATCGCGGACATCTTCGCGACGCACAGCGCGCCGACGCAGAGCCCTCCCAGCAGCACCCGGCCCGGCGTGACGCGGTGCAGCACCGCCCACAGGCTGCCGGTCGCGGCGAAGAAAAACAGCGCGGACGTCGCGTCGGACGTCATCAGCGCCCCGTTGGCGAGGATGATCGGGCTGAACACGTACAGCAGCAGCGACACCATCGCGCCCATCGGCCCAAACAGCCGTCGCGACCAAAACCAGACCACCGCCCCCAGCGCCACCGCCACGAGACTCATCGCCATCCGCCCTTGCCAGAGCATGTCGCCCTCGTCGTTGCCCTCGGACTGGAACCATTCGCGCCCGAGCGCCCAGACATCCGCCATCCGCCACCCCGCCGACGTGACCCGTGGAAACTGGAACCGGTCTCTCTCCAGCACCAGCGGCAGCGCCATGAGCCGCTTCGGCAGGTTCCCGTTCTCCGGGTCGAGCCGGTAATCGTTGTAATGCCAGTAGGTGTAGCCCGCCGTCGCGTGCCCCATCTCGTCATAGGTCATGCCCTTTCCCCGCAGCGACGCCATCAGCCCGACGACGAAAAGCACCAGCACTACGACCGCCGCGACCGGACCCGTCAGCCGACGCATCCACGCGCGGCCCACCGTCGGGGAAGGAGAAGGGGGCATGGCCAAGTGCGTGAAGGACCACGTTCCAGGCCGCAAGGCGGAAGGCGCGAGGCTAGGCCTCGGAGGCGTGAGGTATGAGGCCCGAGGCGTGAGGCCAACTAGGAAGGCGTGGGGCTCGAGGCTCGAGGCGCAAGGTCAGCTCCCCTCTTGAGAGGGGTGCCCAACGGGCGGGGGGTGTGGATCGACTGCCTAGCGTTGGACGTTGAATGTTGAACGTTGCAAGTTGAACGTGACCGCGGCGGTGCCGCCCCGACCGTCCGTCAGTCTTCCGCCCTCCGCCACCGGCCCTGTCCTCCTATCCCCGCCTCACACCGCAGGCCCCACACCCCACACCTCACTCAAACGCCTTATACCTCATGAAAAAGCCCCTCGTCCTCCTCGCCTTAACCGCCCTGACCCTCACGCCTCTCGCCTCCAGTCTCACGCCTCCCGCCGCCGCGGCGGCAAGCCGCACGGAGCTTCCCCATCCCACCACGCCGGAGCAGGACGCGAAGCCGAACAGCGCCACGGTGCCCGACGTCTATGCGCTCGAGGGGAAATTCGATCGGGTGATCGTCCTGCGGTTCAAGTACCAGGCGGACCTCCTCGCCGGGCTGGAGCGGATGGTGAAGGAGCAGAAGATCCGCAACGCCGTCATCCTCTCGGCGGTCGGGTCCGTGCGCGGCTACCACGTCCACACCGTCAGCAACCGCACCTTCCCCTCGAAGGACATCTACGTGAAGGATTCCGAGGCGCCCGCGGACATCATCAGCATGAACGGCTACGTCGTGAACGGCCAGCTGCACCCCCACATCACCCTCGCCAACCCCGACCACGCCTTCGGCGGCCACCTCGAGCCCGGCACCGTCGTCTTCACCTTCGCCGTCGTCACGATCGGCGTCTTCGCCGACGGCATCGACCTCACCCACGTGGACGACAAGACGTATCGCTGAGGTTGAACCACGAAATACACGAAGAATACGAAACGGGATCGGGTTGCCCACGGAACGCGCGGAACAGACGGCCCAGATCGGGAATGTGGAAATCAGGAAGGCCCGCATTCCGGAGGTCGTGGCAACTCGGTTCGTTCTCGGTTCGCCCTCCCGTGCAATCCAATCCGGGCTTTACCGGAGGTCGAGCCGAGGACGAATCGAGGGATGACCAGCTTTCCGGATTTCCACCTCAGCGATCGCGACTGTCCTCCTTCCGCGCCGGGTCGCCCGAGGATTGCGCTTTCAACTTTCAACCTTCAACGTCCGCCCCAGGCACCGGAGAGGTGGCAGAGTGGTCTATCGCGGCGGTCTTGAAAACCGCTGAACCGCAAGGTTCCGGGGGTTCGAATCCCTCCCTCTCCGCCATTTTCCCGTTCTAAACCAACGGGTTATTTTCCCTGACAGCCGATTAGGACGTTGACCGGCCAAATCGGTCATGAAACAGGAAAATCCTTACGTCATCTCGGAGTTCACGAATCCCTCGGGCAAGATCGTTTTTCAGGTCTACGCTCGCATCGACGGCAAACGCTTCCGCAAAAACTTTCCGACGCGCGCGGAGGCGGAAGCGGAGCGCCAAATCCTCGGCATCCAGTATCTGCAAGAAACCGAAATGCGCGTCGCCGCGACGCGGCTCGCTGATGCGCAGCTTCGTGAGGCCGAGGCCGTCTTTGCGCGCGTGACCGGCCAACCGCGTTCGCTGTCCTTCTACGTCGATTTCGCGCTGGCGAACTACCGCGAGCCAAAGTGCTGCAAGGCCCTGAGCGAAGCGGCAGCGGACTACGTCGCCGCGAAGGAGCACGAATTCGAGCAGGATTTGATTTCCGAGACCTATCTCGTGCGGCTGCGGCGCGAAATGACCCGGCTTCAAAAACGGTGCCCGGTCGCAACGGTCGCGGAACTCACGCCGGCCCGACTCATCGCCTACTGCGAGTATGGACGCGCCTCGCGTAAGACCTACAACAACCGGCGCGGCACGATGTCGGGTTTTCTCAAATTCGCGCTGCATCGCGAATGGATCGCCGAAAACCCACTCGCTAAAATCCCGGTGTTTCGGAATCGCCGGAAACGCGGCGGTGCCCAAACGCTCACGGCTGCGAAAGCGAAAGAGCTGATGGAGTTCGTCGAAACGAACATCCCGACGGCGGTGCCGTTCTTCGCCCTCTGCCTGTTCGCCGGCATCCGGCCCTGCCTCCGCACCGGTGAAATTCTCCGGCTCCAGCCGGCACACGTGCGGCTCAAGGAAGGCATCATCCGCATCGACGGCGAGGTTTCCAAGGTCCGCGAGCCGCGCGCCATTACGATTCAACCGAATCTCGCTGGATGGCTCAAAGCCTACCCACTGGAGAAATTCCCCATCGTCCCGACCAACCTACAGCACCTGCGCGAGAAGGCCGTCGAGAAATTCGACCTTGGACACGATGTGATGCGGCACACGTTCATTTCGATGTTCGTCGCGAAATTCCGCTCCATCGGTGAGGCCGCGCTGCAAGCGGGCAATTCGGAGACGATCATTCGCAAACACTACCTCGACTTGAAGGACGCGGAGGAAGCCGAAGAATTCTGGGGCATCCGTCCGTCCAGTGCGGCCGGCTCCGCTGCGACGAAGCCGACGACTCCGGTCACCCCATCTGCGCCGCTGCTCTCCGCTGCGGCGTGATTTCGCATCTAGCCCGTCGTCCTTGACGCGGTGGGCTAGGTTATGGAAACGCCACCCTTCTCCAATGCCGGCCAACTCACCGACATCCTCGGCCTGCGGGCCAGCGGGATTTTTCCAAAAGACAAAGAGCCGTCCATTCCGACGCTTCGCAATTGGACGAAGCTGCGCCGCATCCCGCATCATCGGGTTGGTCATTTCGTTTACTACGACGTGACGGAAGTAGCAGCCCACATCCGCACCAAGCTCAAGGTGCCCGCGCGCGGCTAGCTTGCTGTGCGTTGCTTCACGGATGCCGTGCCGGATTTCTGACGCGGTATCTTCGTTTTCGAGGACTGCGACATGTGCCATGTCGCGAGCCATGAAATCGGTTCAAATCGAAGCCAAGGCAGTGAACCGATTAAGATTAACGGTGTATGAAGCGCGTACGCTGCCGTCTCACGTCTTTCTCCTCGCGCGCGCCTGCCGCGAAGCCGGCGCGGCGGCAAAAGCCTCACCGCGTCTCTTGCGAACGAGTGCGGAATTCTTGTACACGGCGATCCGCGCGGTCGATAAACGTGCCCTTGGGCAACTCGGCTGCGCCGTCGATCTCCTTGCCGGATTTCAGCCGAAGCGACTCCGGATGACCTTCGGCTATGCCGATTGGTGGAAGCTGCACGCGTTGGTTTACCTGCTTCGGCACCCACGCGAAGCCTATCGGACACGCGAGGTGCGCGCCCACCTCTTGACGTTCGGTTTGCGAATCAGCACGCTGGATTTTCGCCGCTTCTGCAAACGTCACGGCATTCGGCGCGACGAACGCGCGGGCCATCCGCGCACGCGACCACTCGCTCGCGCCGCTGGCTGACGACGGGGCTGGGGCGACTGCGCCCAGTAAGGCCCGCCTGCGTTCGGGGCGGGACGGGCCGTAGCAAAGCGCCGTAGGGACCGGCGCGCGGGAGCTCCGGCGACACCCACCAAGCCGAGCCGTTTAGACCAACCAGCCCCTTCTCAGCAAAACAAAGCCGTCCGGATACTCGGTGAGCCTCGGCTAACAACGACGCGCGCCGACAGTCTTGCTCAGAGGAAATTTCGGCCATAACGCTTCGGGACGTGACCGCCGAACAGCGCAAGGTTTTTCTTGAGGGCATTATTCCGCGCCGAATGCAGGAGATGGCGTTTTGTGAAACGATCTCTGGCATCCTCAACCAGCAACGCGGAGAAAGCGGCGCAACCTTGTTACTTGGCACGCAGGGCATCCATGCAGCCGACCGGCGCGCCTTTGTGAACCCGGTGCTCCTTTCGGGCGTGATTCTTTGCCGGGGAATGCTGGATTTCCTCGGCATCCAGCTCGCGCGGGATTCAAAGCCGTTACGCCTGATCCAACGGTCACCCAAGCCAGCGGGGAGCGATGACGTGGTGTGCGAGGATTTTGGCGTGCCAATAATTCCGCTCGCGGAATTCCGAAAATTCACGGCCCACCTAGCCGATGGAGAGGAGTCGGTAGCGGCTATTCTCCACCTGGCAAATAAGGATGTCGCGCATCTCACCGAGCTGATGAACCCGCAGTGGGAAATCCGCCGGCTGGGCTACACCTGTCAGCTTATGAACTATCTATTAAATGGTTATTTTTTCGGATGTCTCGGAATACCCGCCGTGGAGTTGCCGAAATTCGAGGCGGATGCGAATCGACCTCCGTCTCGACCATCCTGAGAAACGCCAACGGCGTTTTGTCGTGACCCGGCCGGAATAGGGGTTGCAGCAAGCTCGCCGATATTGGATAGCTAGCGCATGCCAGCGAACGAATTCCTTTCACCTCGACCCCGGCCGGAAATCGCCGAGCACGAATTCATCGCCACGGAAAATCAAAGCCCGATCGCTCAGGTAAGCTACGATCGGATGCGGTTTCGATTCACCACGGCTAAGAAGGTTCATTTTCGGGCCGTGTCGTTCAAATACTGCGTGTTCGAAGACTGCTATTTCCGCGACTGCCGTTTTGAGGACTGCGATTTTACCGGCGCGACATTTCGGAACTCCGTTCTGCGTGGGTCGATGTTCGACGGCTCGCGATTCGATTACTGCCGATTCGCACACAGTCTGGTTCCGGTCGTGATATTGGAACGGCACATGCCCGGCTACGAGAACGTCGCGCTGGAACTCGCGCGGGCGTTGCGAGTGAATTACGCCCAGGTGGGCGATTCGGACGGAGTGAATCGCGCAATCTCGGCGGAGTTGAGCGCCACCCGCACGCATCTGGAAAAAGTAGCGTGGTCAAACGAAGGCTACTACCGCAACAAGCACCGCGGTTTTGAACGCGCGATCAAGGTGCTCGAATACTACTGGTTTTACGTGCTCGATTTTGTTTGGGGTCACGGCGAGTCACTCCCGAAATTGCTCCGCACCTTGATACTCGCCTATATGGTATTGGTCGTGTTCTTGTATCGCTCGTCGGGTGGATTTTTTCCGGCAATACAGGATGCGTTTCTCCTGATTTGGAGCAATTATGGCGGCGCGCCGCAAATCCCGATGGCGGCGGCCGTCACCCTGGCTTTGCGCACGCTCCTCCTCGGTCTTTTCGTGGCCGTTTTGGTGCGACGGCTCTCTCGTCGTTAGTCATGCGGGAATTCTACGTCTTTGGCTCCGTGTGCCGCGGCGAACCAGATCCCGGCTCAGACGTGGATGTCCTCGTTATTTCGGACGACGCGAGCGCATCGCGGGAGTTGCCCCCGGCATGGTCACTCTATTCTTCCCGGCGGCTGCGGCAGCTCTTCGCTCGCGGCACCCTGTTCGCTTGGCATCTCTATCTTGAATCCGTGCCTGTCTGGCCGCGGGCTCGGACGCACTTCCTCAAAAAAATCGGGCCCCCAGCCCCCTACGGCGGGGCCCGGCGTGAAATCGCCGACCTACAAAAGATTCTTCGCAGTGCCGTCGCTGAACTGGAGCGCAAGACGCCTTCCGTTGTCTATGAACTCGGGTTGATCGCACTTGCCTGCCGTGATACGGCGATGGCCGCGTCGCCAAAGTTGACCGGACGTTTTGATTTTTCCCGGCACGCCCCGCTTGTCCTGCCAACCGCAAGATTTCCTTTAACTCGACGCCAGTTTGATTATCTGTTGTCATGCCGTCGCGCAACGACGCGTGGCGGCGAATTTTTCCGCAACATCCGTATCGAGCAACAAGTGAAAGCCCGCAGCACCGCCTTGTGTGAGTGGAGTGCCCGAATTCTCGACCGCATCGCCCATGAGTAGCTATCTCCGCAAAATTGAAGCCGAGCGTGCCGTGCTGGAGACGGTGAATCGACGTTATCCGCAACCGTCGCTTCATGGATTGAGTGCCGGCGCGATTGCCAGTTGGGCGAAAAAGACGAGGGCTCCGGCCCCGATGCTAGCCGCGCTGCACGATGTCGGCCAGTTAGTCGGTGCCATGTGTGAGCGCAGCGGTGAGCGGAATCAGACGCCAGAGCGTCGGCGGCAGACGGCGGCGCGGCGCGCTGTTCTCGGGTTTCAATCGCGCTTCCACTAACTCTTCGCATCCCATCCTCCATGTTTTCTTCCGTTGAAAAGACCATTTGGCAGCAACAGCCCGAAGTTGAAAAACCCGAGCCGACGGTGGAGGAGATCAATCAGAAGTATGAAAAAGGTGAACAGCGCATCGTAACCGAATCGAACCGCGAAAAGCTGCCCAACTTCGTCGCGGCGCTCGCCAAAACGGCCTACATGGATTTGCGCCCGTTTTATCAACGGCGGGCACGCTGGGACGAAGACCGTCAATCCCGCCTGATTGAATCGTTTATTGTAAACATACCTGTGCCGCCAATTTTTCTCTACGAAAAGGCGTTCAATTCGTATGAGGTGATGGACGGGCAGCAACGCATCAGCGCGATTCGCGACTTTTACGCGAACAAATTTGCCCTGTGCGGGCTGCAACTTTGGCCGGAGTTGAACGGCATGCGCTATAGTGATCTGCCATCCAAAGTCCGCGCGGGCATTGATCGGCGATCCATTTCATCGATTGTCTTGCTGAAGGAATCGGCTCCCGATGACGAGGAAGCGATTATTCTCCGGCAGATCGTGTTTGAACGACTCAATACTGGCGGGGTGAAACTCGAGCGGCAGGAGATTCGGAACGCGATTTATCAAGGACCGTTGAACGACGTCGTGCTTCAACTCACGAGGGAAAATCTTTTTCGGCAACTTTGGGGACTTCCTGTCTACTCGCCAGAGGAGGAGACGAACACGTCGCTACCGATCCACGAGATTAACTTTTATGCGCAGATGGAAGATGCGGAGGTCGTTCTCCGGTTTTTTGCTTTACGCCACGTTGCCGAATATCGCCGAGGCATGCAGGGGTTTCTCGATCTTTATATGATTAAAGCCCGACTCCTCGGCGACACGGACATCGGGTTCTTGCGCAAGTTGTTTTTGGACACGCTGGCCTTGGCCTTCGAGATCTATGGCGACCTGACGTTCAAACCATTCGATAAGAAGCGAAACCAGTGGGCACCTCAACCGCAGAAAGCGTTTTACGATGCGGTCATGGTTGGACTAGCAACGCATCTGGCGAAGCGGGACGCGTTGATTGCCGCGCGCGAAAAAGTGCGGGAAGAAACCAAGAATTTATTCCTCACGCACGAGGAAGGGACTTTCACCGGTCGGGGAAATTCAAAAACCGACGTGCAAACCCGAATCAACCTGATGGCCGGGCTGTTTGGTGGTATTTGAACGATGTTGAAGGCGGCGCTAGGTTCGTGCGTCGAGCAAATTGCGGACCTTGAGCGGGTCATTGCCTTTCATGAGGCGTTTCGGGCCGAGTCGCAATCCGCCGTCGCAGGCTGGGCAAAGGGAGCCGTCGGGCTGCTTCCGGAAGACAGCAAATGGCGCCGGCTTGAAGCGACGATGATCGTCGGTGCCCTCTACGCCGCGTGGGAGAAGTATATCGAGTCAGCGATGGCGGAGGCGATCGATGTCCTATCGCGGACATCGCGCTTTTCGACCTTGGACGAGAGCTTTCAAAAGCGTTATCGCCGCGGTTTCGCGCATATTTTGGCGAGCAATGAAATGCGCCGGTTTGCGCATCTCTCGACGAAGCAGATGGTGGATTCCTATCATGCGTTGCTCGCTGACGCTCCCGGAAGTTATCTAATCCCGGAGGTGCTGGTTTTTCATGACGGGAACCTGCGCATGGATGAGATCGTCAAATTACTGGCACAAGTCGGCATTGAAGCCACGGAGAAATGGATCGGCGATGATCCAGAACTCAATGAATTCGTGCAAACGGCGTTGGGCGGCAGCAACACGCTCAAAGCGGAGCTCAAGAGTTTCGTCGATTTGCGAAATGACCTGGCGCACGGCAACGTCTGTGCCATTCCCGCGAGTGAGGAGCTTCGACGCTATTGCTCGATGATCCGAAAGTTGACGGAATCGCTGAACAAGCTGCTCTCTCGGCGTGCGTTTGATGAAATGCGAAAAGCAAAACGAACCGAGGAATTGGGGACGATCAAAGAAGTCTTCAAGGAGCGCACAGTCGCGATCATTGATTCCACCGCGCGCATGGGTATGATGGTGGGTGAGGAAGTATTCATCTATTCCGCGTCGTTTTTCGAGCCCGTTGAAATTTTAGATATTCAGCTTGCTGGAGCAGCCTGCCATGGCGTCTCACCTCTCGGTAAGATCGAGGTGGGACTTCGGATGTCCAAAGCGAAGTGCCGGGTCGGTGGACGGATTGAACGTCTAATTCATCAAGGTGTCGCCAGCGGGAGTGACGATCAGACGAACTACGGGGCTGGCATTTAGTGCGATCGACGTTCGTAGGGATTGCCTTATTGTTCTGCCATCATACAAGGCGTCACGCGCAGCGGTCGACGCAAGAAGCGCGCCCTCATCACCGACGAGACACGCGCGAGCGTGAAGAAAATGGTCAACGACGGGAAGAACGGCGGCGAAATCGCCAGGGCCCTCGGCATCTCATTGCCGACAGTCCAGAACATCAAGAAGGCGGCGGGGCTAGTGAAAAAGAAGATGTAATCGACTGCTACTTCCCGGAGTGAAGGTCCGACGCGCCTCACATGAAATACGCATAGGTGATCGGATCGCTGGGCGGGCTCACGCACCAGCGGTAGATTTCGCCAATGCGCTTCGAGCCGCCGAGGGTGATCGGATAAAACGAATCGAACTGCGTCTTGTTCCAGTTAAGTTTGGTCAGTGCCAGAATCTCGGCGGCGATTTCTGACTGGCTCCGGTCGGTCTGGTAGTAACGGATATGGAGCGTCCGCGGCACGTAAGGCCCCGGGTGCTTGCGGTAAAACGCGACACTCCCGCGGGTGTAGAGCATGGAATTTGTTTCATCGAGGAGCACGTGAGTCCCCCGCAGCGGCGGATAAGCGCCCTGCCGAAACATCCGGAACGGTGAACGCGTCAGCGCGGTGAAATCACGGAAGCGAACGTTGCACTCGTTCGCCGCAGCGTTGAAGCCGTCGATCTCGCCTGTATCGTAGCCGGACGATTTGTGGATCACCACTCGGTCGGGCAATCTAGTGTCGTTCGCTTTGGCGTAGTTCTGAATCGCGTCCAGGAGCAGCTTGCGGGCGCTGTCGTTTGGCAGATGCACCTCGTGGTCTTCCTCCGACTTGTGCGCGAGGCCGCCGCGGAGGATCGTGCCTTCGCCCTTGTCGTTGAACACCTGCGTGAGGCTCGAATGCATGAAGCCTCCCTCGGCGCGGACTGCGAATGAGATGCCGACATAACACGTGTTTAGGGCGCCCGGCGGCCGCTTCAGTTTCCACGGGATGCCGCCAGCCTTATAGAAGAGCGCGGCGAAAAGATTCCAGGCGCGGGTCGCCGGGTCCTGCACGCCCTTGCTGCTTCCGCTGTAGGTGCGCGGCCAAATGAGTTGGAACAGCGATTGCGACTGTAGGCAGAGCGCCTTCAAGTAATCGTGAAAATCCACGCTACCGTCGTCGGCCTCTTCGCCGTCGTCTCCTTCATCGTCCGAAAACGCCTTCGGTTTGACAAACTTTCGGACAGCATCGTTCGGCAGACAGATCACAACGTCCGGCTTCGCTGAAGACAACTGATAGAGCGCGCGGATGTGGTCGTGAAAATAGTCCGCCAGCGCCGTGATGGCACCTTGCCCTTTACACAGGTCCTTCAACTTCTGTTCCGCCAGTTCGTCGGTCCAGCTTTGGTCGGTGAGAAAGGAACACCGAAACCCCACCTCCGCCGCTAGACCAGGGAACATCGGGTTGAAATTGGGATTGAGCGGGTCCTCGCCGCTCATGCCGGCCGCGCAAAGAGTCATCCATTCCTTGAACGCGGCGATCGATTTGGGTGTGCCCACGAAGCCGACGCGGATCGCGCTCTTGGCCTTGGCGCTGCCGGCATCCACCGGTCCGAAGTTGAGAATGCCGTCGCGAATGTCGGACGACGTGCCTCCGCTCGCAAATTCGAGGAGCGGCTCTGGGAAAACTTGGTCGAGCCGGATCATAGTGGAAGTGGCACCTGCATGTCATCCTCAAGGTCACGCCGATCCGCCTCGTTGGAAATCTTCACCCAGTCGCTGTCCCAGATCGCCGGTCGAGCCGAAAGCGCAACCGGGCGGGAGATGCGAAACTTGTCGCTGGTGCGGATTAGGTCCGGCTCGCGGCAAAGCACGGATGCCCAGAACATGACGTGGCCGAGCACCGCGCGATTTCGCTCGGGTTTGCGCATGTTCGAGCTGGAAGTCTTCTGCCAGCGGCTCGGACTCGACATCCCGTCGCCTGTGAACGCCCAGAACGGCGTGACCACGAGATACCAAGTCCCACCAAACCGATAGAAGCGGTATCGAAACGCCTCGTGCTGCCAGTGCTGGATGGCTTTTGGATCATCTGACTTCTTGTCCGGAATCGCCCTGAATACCATGCGAGAGGCCTCGGCTTTCAGCGCCTGAGTGCGGAGGTAACCCACGCGCACTTCGGGGTCCGCTTGAAACAGGAAACACTTCATCGCTTTGGCGTAGCGCAGCCGATACTGGAACTGCTCGTTCATGCAGTGCTGTTCTAGCGTTCGATTCAGGAGTTTGATGAACTTGTTGCTGTCGCCGAGCACGCGCGACTGTGACCAGTCGGCCGTTTTCTTCGGCATATATGGCTGGAGTGCCTGCCGCCGAAAAAGCTCCTTCCAGACTGGAGCGTTGAGATCTTCATAGGTGTGAAGAATACCATCCTCGCTCCAGTAGCCCACCGGCGGATCGCCCGTGCCACTGACGGCCTTCCAAGCAGCCGCCACCATTTCTGGAAATTTGGGCCAGCCGCGCTTCCTAATCACTTTCGCCGTGTTCATCGTCTCGGGAACTTCGACGGCGAATAGATTCGGGAAGAGCGGCTCCGCTTCATCGCGCAGCCCGACTGATTCCGGTTGCGGCTGGCCGCTGCGCAGCGTGGCGACTGAAGGTGCCACCGGCAGCCGCTCGGTGCGTTGCTGCTGCTTGAGCAACAGCTCGACCTGCGCCGCGATCAACGTCGCCTGTTGTTCCAGTTTTGCTAGGCTCTGGATGATTTGGTCGGGATTGTGGGCCGAAGGCGGCAGCGCTTCGTGCTTCCGCTTCATCTCCTTCATGACGGCGACGGTGTAGGTCACTACGTCGTCGGTCACCTTGTGGTGCCCGTGGCAGAGATAGAGGAGATTCTCGAAGGCCCGCCGTTCCTCGTCGGTCTGATTCGGATTATAACGTTCGCCGCCGGGCTCCGCAGCTTCAATATGGCATAGCTCACCAACTAGGACATTCCGGCCATCCATGATCGGATGGATGCATTCTGGGAACGCGCACTGGTTCCGCGACCGCAGCGCGAGTTGCTTGAGAGTTTCTTTTTCTACGGTTAGTCGGGGCACGGTCGAAATCGTTTCTTGGCCTACTTGCCCAACCAAGCGTTAACAGTAACGGCGAGCTTCGTCTTATAGCTTGAGGGTGTCGAAGAATGCATAGTGAACATCTAAGGATGTTAGTTGAACGATCGCGTCGTGGCGACTCTGAACCGATGCCCTGCCCGTAGCGTCCACAATTTCGCCCGAAGTGGCGGAGCGTGCATCGGCTACGCGGAATTCCTGCTCGGAAAAAATAGATCAGTGCGGGTAACTAACGCTGCATCTATTTTGGAAAGTCCGAGTGGCGTACGTTGGTCGTGTTATGAAAACCAACAATGATTCGTTCTTCGCGGAGCCGGTCGATCCGAAGCAGGAAGCTCGCTTCCTCGCCTTGGAAGTTATTTGCCGGCTCCTGGTCTGGATGGCGGAAGCGGCTTCGCTCGATGAGCGCGGCGTGCGTGCGACGGTCGCGCTCTACTGCGTGCGGCCCGATTTGATCAACGAGGCGACGCTGGAGGAAATCGGGCATGTGGCCGGTCGCACGAAACAGGCGGTGCATCAACTGGCGGAGAGTTTCCGCGAAACCACAGGGATGGTGTCATGAACTCCGCCCCATCCACACCGCCCGCGGTGGCGGAAATCAACCGCCTACATGAAGAGGCCAAACGATGCTCGGCGGCTTCACGCCAAGGATTGCACGGGGCGCTCGTCGCGGCCTGGCAGGCCGGACATCTCCTCGTGGAGGAAAGGAAACGGGTGTTTCGAGCTATGGGGGCAGGCGCATGGCTCCTCTGGCTGAAAGCCAACTTTCGGGGTACGGCCCGGACAGCACAGCGGTACATGCGGCTCGCGCACGGCGTGACCGATGCTGCGGTTCTACAGGGCATGAGCCTGCGGCAGGCGTATGCCCGGCTCGGCATTGCCACCGAGCCGAAAACGCCCGGCAAACGCCGGCTCCGGCATACCCTGCCGGCGCATGTCGTCCTCGCCAACCGGCTAGTGCGGACGCTCAGGCGTCGTCCGGGGCAGACGGACGAGGAACAGCGGGAGGCCTATCGGCGCGATTTGCGCCTCCTCTATGAAAAGCTCCGCCTGTGGTTCGAGCCCTTTCCGTCCGGGGCGAACTTTTCGGGGCCGGAGCGTTCTCATAAGCCATGACTGCCGCCGCATTAGCGTCGTCCGTCCGGCCCTCGGAGCGCCGGAGCCGCGCCTTTCTCCGGCTGCTGGCGAACATGTGCCGCCAGTTTCCCGATCTGCGGACATGGCTGCTGGACGATTTCGGGCAACATGCGGACACCCGGGCGAACTTCCTTGCCCTCGTGGAGCACGGCGAACTCAACGGCGAGGCCATGGCCAATGGGTTCGCCGACCTGGCGGGCGAACTTGACGGATGGCTGGAAGAAAAGCGCCGGATGAAAGCGCAGTTGCCCGCACACGCGGCGCGCGCGTTTGGCGGCCTCACATGGGAGGAAATGGAGGCGCTGGTGCGACGCTATGAGGCGCGTACGCTGGGCCTGAATGTTTTCCTGCTCGCGCGTGACTGGCGCAAAGCCGGGGACGCCGCGAAGGTCTCGCCCAAGCTTCTCCAAGCCGGAGCCGACTTATTGGACCGGGCAATTCGTTCGGGCGAAACCCGCCAACTCATGGAACTCCGCCACGCCGTCGAACTGCTCGCCGGTCTCGATCCGCGCCGGTTGCGCACCGCGTTCGGTTATGCTGACTGGTGGAAGCTGCACGCTCTGGTTTACATGCTGCGGCATCCCCGTGAAGCCTATCGCACCCGGGAAGTGCGGGCGCATCTCGAAAGGCTCGGCCTGCGGATCGGGTCGCTCGATTTCCGGCGATTCTGCAAGCGGCACGGCATCCGGCGTGACGAACGAGCGGGCCGGCCGCGCACGCGTTCTGCGGCGAGCGCGGTCTGAGATAAAAAGGGGGGCTGGGGTCAACTGGTCAATGGTTGAGTTGGTTTCGCCCAATGAGAGGCTTACGGAGATTTTCGTTTAGTATAACGTTCTGTCATTCTTGCTCTTACGAATTCGGGGCGGTGCCGCTGAAAACTTTGAGAAATCAAAAGTCCGTTTCCGTCCGCAAGTAACCGCTTTGACTCTCGGCTTGGTTGGGCACAAAACCGTGACCAGCCATGGTTGATTTTTCAAAGCGTCTCGGAAAAAAACCCGTCGAAAAGCCTCTTGAACCCAGTGTCATCTACGACCGTCTCGATCGGGCGAGCGACAAGGGCGAATTGCGGAGCAGTCAGGCTTTCATTTTGGACGCATGGCACAAATTGCACCGCAACGAGCGGGACGTGATAATCAAACTGCATACGGGACAGGGGAAAACCTTGATTGGTCTGTTGCTTCTCCAATCCAAATTAAACGAAGGAAAAGGTCCTGCCCTTTACTTGTGTCCCACCATTCAATTGGTTGAGCAAACCTGTGACCAGGCGAGGCAGTTCGGCATCGGTGTCGTAAGCTTGGGAGAAGATGATTGGGAACTCCCCCCCGAATTCATGGAGGGCAGAGCGATTTTCGTCACCACCGCTGCGAAGTTATTTAATGGAAAAACAAAGTTCGGACTGGCTGGCAAAAGCCTGCAAGCGGGGGCGGTATTGCTCGATGACAGCCATGCGTGCGTTGACGCAATTCGTGATGCGGTGTCGGTAAAAATCCCCGCGAAACTCAAAACGAGTTCAAGCGAATCAACGGCGAATCCTCTCTACTTAAAGTTGCTCGATTTTTTTACCCCAGACCTCCAATCGCAAGGGGCGGGAACGTATCAGGACATTAAAAGCGGCTCTCGTGATGCTTTGCTTCCGATACCGTATTGGGCATGGCAAGATAGGGCTAATGACGTAACGGCAATTTTGGCGGGTTACAGTGAAACCCAGCTTAAATTCGCATGGCCCATTCTCAAGGACAGGATTACGGACTGCTTGTGTTTGGTGTCAGGTCACGCAATCGAAATCGTCCCCTATTTGCCACCACTGGACATGTTCGGTACCTACTGGAACGCACCGCATCGCGTTTTCATGTCCGCGACGGTTACAGACGATTCCTTCCTAATTAAGGGGCTGCGGCTATCGCGGAAAACGATTCTAAGCCCATTGGTGTATCCCGCAGAAAAATGGTCAGGGGAGAAAATGATTTTGATTCCGTCGCTAATCCACGACGATTTAGACCGTTCCACCGTGGTCAACTTTTTCGGTCCGCCGAACATGCAGCGGACCTACGGACAGGTGGCCTTGGCACCCTTCTTTTCCCGGACCAAAGATTGGGAGGGTTGCGGTGCTCGCGTCGTCAAGACGTCGAACATCGACAGTATTTTAAACGACCTAAAAAAAGGGTTCAGAAACCAGACGATTGTGTTCGCCAGTCGCTACGATGGCATCGACTTACCTGATGACCTTTGCCGCGTGCTGATTTTTGATTCGTTGCCGTACGGGGAAAGCCTTTACGACCGTTACACGGAGCAATGCCGGCCCGGAAGTAGGCTCCAAAACATCCGACTCGCTCGCTCAATCGAACAGGGCTTAGGCCGAAGTGTGAGAGGCGAAAAAGACTATTCGGTCATCGTTATCATTGGGCCTGAACTCGTAGATTTTCTGCGTCAAAGCCACACGCGAGCATTTCTTTCCGAACAGACACGCAAGCAAGTCGAAATCGGAATTGAGGTTTCAGCGGCAGCAAAAGAAGAGGCCAATCAGACAACTCCGGGCACAGAGGTTCTGGCGTCCGTGGCTCAACAGTGCCTCAAACGCGACGAAGGCTGGAAAGAATTTTACCGACGCGAAATGGACTCGATTTCCCCGAAGGCTCCCACGCCGCGTGGATTGGAAGCGTTTGAAGCGGAATTGCTGGCTGAAATTAAGTATGAAAGCCGTGATGCGGCGGGTGCGATTCAGCTATTGCAGAGCTTCATGGACAAGGGAAGCGTCAGCCCAGCGGAGAAAGCGTTTTACGTCCAAGAAATGGCCCGTTACGCGTTCTCATGGCGAAAATCAGAATCCAGCCGCCTTCAAATTGAATCCCATTCGCAAAACCGGATGTTGCTGCGACCGACGGAGGGAACGCACGTGCAGCAGTTAAGCCCGCTCGCGGGTGCACGAATCGGAAACATCATCAAGTGGGTTAAATCGTTCGAAACGTTTGAAAACTTAAAAGTTGCCGTAGATGAACTCTGCTCACGCCTGACATTCGGAACGGCTGCAAACGACTTTGAAAGAGCGGTCCAACAGGCGGGCCAAGCTCTTGGGTTTAACTCGGAGAGGCCTGAGAAGGAATGGAAGGCGGGTCCTGACAACCTGTGGTGCCTGCGAGACGGCGATTACTTGTTGATTGAATGCAAAAGCGAGGTTCTGGAAACGCGGTCCGAGATAAACAAACACGAAGTCGGACAGATGAATACCGCCATCGCGTGGTTCAAAAAAAACTATCAACAATCTCAGTTTACGCGTATCATGATAATCCCGACGAGCAAAGTCGGTCCTGCATCGGTTTTCTCGGATGCGGTGGGAATAATGCGGGGGGCGGAGTTAGGACGGCTAAGGAAACGCTTGCGGGCTTTTTTCAATGAATTTGGTACCTACGATTTCAAGAGCCTAGACGAAGAACAAGTGAACGCGTGGCTAACGCACCACAAGCTGTCGATTGACGACATAAAAGCAGAGTATAAAAAAGAAGTATACGCAGCGTCCCAATAGTTCGATTGCGTTCTGATATCGATGCCGACGCTCTCCCTGACTTCACGCGACACCTGCTCGGCAAAGTGATAAACATATTCACCGCCGTAATCGTACATTGAATTGATCCTAAGAATGTCCGCCAGCAATGACCACAGGGTTCCCGTCGAACTCAGCGGTGTGCTTTGGTGGGCTCTGAACGGGTCAGTTCAAATCCATTCCTCACGCACGTTTCGTGGGAACCGATACTTCTTCGTTCTAATTCCGCTCGCTTCGATCTTTTCTTCGATCAGGCGCCGCACTCCACTTAGGTCGCTCTGCTGACCTATGAGGTATGGCACGCATAATTCGTCGGCGGCGTGAGCTGCCTCCTCAACGGCGAGCTGCCAATCCTCAATCGAATCCAGTTCGTGCCGATGAAGCGGCCGGCCGCTGTATTCGGCCAACACCGCGAGACCAATCTCCCCCCCAAGATCGTCGAGGTCTCGATCCGGCTCTCTTGGCGAGAGCGTCACCACAAAATCTTTGTGATGACCTGTGCCTCGCCGGATACGCATCGTAAATTTTGAACCGGCAATCTCGTAGATTCCCTCACGAAGAACATTGAGCGCGAAGCCAGCGCGCTTCGCTACCGGCGTGAAGAAGCGCGTCATCAGCTCGTTAAATTGTGATGCGGGGATATTCATCAATGCGGAACGAGCGACGATGCTGGTGGAGGTGTCGAGAACTTTGGAATCGCTGGCGCGTTGAACTCCTCAAGTATCGGCAGCTCAAGATCAAGGTAGTAAGATGATTTCCCCAACTCCTGCATAAGCTGAGTGTGTTTCACCGGATCGGTAACCAGCCAAATGTCATCTCCCCGAACAATAGCCTGGTTGAGCCATTCAGCATTTACGCGCGACCATTCGACTTTCGGCACGTTGGACACGTCTAGGACATTGAATCCCGATCGATTCGAATACGGTGCAATGTCTCGCATAGAGCCCAGTACCGTCACCGTTTTGCTCTGCGTGGCAAGCCAGCGAAGATTGCTCAACCCGGCAGATAAAGCCATCGGCCCCCAGAATTTCAGTATTTCCGCATCCGCCGGGCTGCCGCCCGCCCAGAAAACAGCCTTATCGACTCCGTAGCTGTAAGTTTGAGCAGCAGCACCTATGAGTTTCACTGCTCCCCGCGCTGCATTGTTAGCTATCGTCAGCGGATTGTATGGATTGTCTAGGCTGAATGCATATGACAACTGGCTGCCAAATGTTATGCTATTGTGGTCCGAAATAAGTTCCAATGGGTCAAATCCTTCGGGCGGCGTCCCGGGATCAAAACTATCTACGGTAAGCGTACCATTTTTATGCAGTGTGGCGTAGGTTGTCCCTATAAACAGCGGATCGCCTTTGTTTGCGTCTTTCGACGTAGTCGTCGGCTTTCGCGAGGAATTTGATCCCGCCTTAGATGAGGATTGGTTTGTACTGGAGCCAGAGCTTCCTGTTGAGCCGTGGGAGTCCCCATAGATACTTAGGTTCTGCAGCTGTTGGTAGTATTCGCCGCCGTAATCATACATTGAGTTGATCCTAAGAATGTCCGCCGGAGATGACCACAGGGCTCCCGCCGAGCTCACCGGCATCAGGCTGTTCTCATAGGAAGCTTCCAAGTCCTCTAGATTATAATCCGGATCCAGCGCGGGTGGCGCATAGGGAGGGCGGTCGAGCATCCCCAGCAGGTCCCAGCCGGTAACCGGGTTGTTCGAACAGAACCCGTATAAGTTCAAACCGCCTGCCTCTTCCAAGGGATCGCGATTGATGAAGCGCCCGTTCCGCGGCTCGTAATAACGATAACCATAATAAACGAGGTCCGTCTCCTCATCGGTGTACTTGGTCGACCAACGGAACGGATTCGCGACCGCGTAGCCGCCCTTCTGCATGAGCAATTCCCCATAAGGCGTGTACTCATAGGTGGCCGCGAGCGAGCCATCCGACGCCTTGATCATGGCCATGACATTGCCACCCCCATCGTACGCTGGCAAATAAGATCCCGTGCCATCCTGCACCATGAGCAAGGCGCCGATGCCACCCATGGCCGTGCTCGACCCCGCCAGGTCCAAGCCCCATACGAAGTGCCGCTGGACGATGGCCGACCCATCCATCTCCGCCACCGGGTTCCAGCCGTTGTAGGCGAAACGCGTGTCGCGTTCCAAGTTCCAAGTACCAAGTGACAAGTCCCAAGTAAAAACCTGTTTCTTCACCCGGCGGCCCAGGTAGTCATACTGGAACGTCAGCTTCCTGCCCCCGCCCGTCCACGCAAACACCCGCGCCGCGGAATTCATCTCCATCACCGTGAGCCGGTTCTCGGCGTCGTAGGAATAAATCCACGTGCCATCGGAAGTCAGGTTGCCGTTCTGGTCGTAGGTGAACGACTCCGACACCGGCGGCAGGTAGCCATTGCGCGAGCCCGTGCGCACCAGGTCCGCGCCGCCGTCGCCCGCCCCCGCCAGCACCGAGGACACGTTCAACTGCTGGAAGGCCGGCCCGCTGCTGTTGCTTAAATAAGCCTCCGTGCCCCAATGGTTGCCCGCCCGCCCCGCCGTCGTGCTCGAGCCGCTGTCCACCCGCAGGCTCACCGTGGCGGAGGAGGACGCCGTGCCCTGCACCGACAGCACGTTGTTCTCCCGGCCCGTGATCTGGTTCAGGCTGTTCACCGTATAGTTGTCCTTCAACCCATCGACCCCGGTGTGGTTGGCCGAGGTCCGGTTGCCGATAGTGTCGTACCCGTAGTCATACCACCGGCCCGACATCGGGTGCGAAACAT
Organism: Opitutaceae bacterium; assembly: GCA_035549635.1. Lineage (GTDB taxonomy): Bacteria > Verrucomicrobiota > Verrucomicrobiia > Opitutales > Opitutaceae > CAIUWA01. The sequence continues at coordinate 84,872 of DASZQN010000012.1, read as the reverse complement.
CCGTCACCGTGTTGCCCAGGTAGGCATGGGCCCCCGTCGCCTCGCCCTTGCTGTTGTAGCTGTAGGTATAGAACGTGGACGCGCCATACTCCGCGTAGGCGAAACCCGACTGCATGGCCGTGATCCGCTGGCCCAGGTCGTTGTATGTGTAGTCGTACTGCGTCTTCACGATGTCCGAGCCCGAGCTGCCGTACTTGGTCTGCAGCAGGGTCAGCGCATCGCGATGAGTGTCATAGGTGCGCGCCTGCGTGTAGCCGTTGGACGAGCCGCCGCTCGCGACGGAGATGGCCGAGATGAGCGCCTCCGCATTGGCGGTGTACGCATAGGAGAAGGCGTAATTGGTCAGCCCGCTGCCATTGGCGCCCACCGTGTCAAGCCGCCCGTTGGACGTATAGGAGTAGGTCGAGGCCTGGTCGGCGGACGGGCTGCCCGTCGTGCCCAGCTGCAGACCGGAGAGCCGCCCCACGACCCCGCTCGTCGCGAACGTGTAGGTCAGCGCCCGGCTGCTCCCGTAGAGCGAAGGCAGTTGCTCCTGGTCCAGCTGCAGGTCCGAACGATAGTGATAGGTGTGCGTCCCCGTGACATCGGACACCGTGGCGAGGGCGCCCGCGCGGTTGTAAGTATAGTGAGTGTTGGTCGTGCTGGTGTAATGGTCGACCGCCGCACCGCTCGCCGTGCCGGAATAAACCTCGTCAGTCCTTTCCCCCGTGTTCGCATCATAGCTGTACGTGGTCACGATGCCCCGCGGGTCGGTGCGCGTGGCCATCCGGCCCAGCGCATCGTAGGTGAAGCCCGTCGCCTTGCTGGCCGCATCGGTCTTGGACTTGAGCAGCCCCAGGTCGCCATAATAGGCGAAGGTCGTGGTGTCGGCCGTGCCCGGGCTGGACGGCCAGCCCGTGCCATCCCAGCCGGTGCCGCCCCGGTACGTCGAGAGACTCGTCTTCCGCCCCAATGAATCGTACGCGTAGCTCACCGGGTATGTGCCATCGCCCCAGGTGTTCGTGACCTGGCCCCGGTTGTTATAGGCGACCCGCGTGACATGGCCCGCGCCATCCGCGGTGGCGGAAACCCGTCCGTCCGAACCATAGTAATAATGCACAATGTCGGGACCGCCGCTGTAATCCATGAAGGTTTTTTCCACCAGGTTCGTGTCCGTATAGTAGGTCGTGCCGATGCCGCCCTTGCGCGGGTCGACCACCCTCGAAACCCGCCCCAGGGCGTCGTAGACATACGTGGTCGTGATCCCATGGGTGGAGGTGGAACTCATCAGATACCCGTTGTAGGAAATCTGCACGCCGGAGGTCGACGAGTCCGGCACGGTGGTCGTGGTGGTGACCAATTTGCCCGAACGGTTCACGGCCGTGGTCGAGGTGGCGGTGTTGCCATTGATGTCGGTGGAGATCGTTTCCGACTGGACGCCGCTCGCAAAGCCCGTGAGCCGGGTTTGGGTCGCCTGCACGGTCGTGGCCGTGCTGCTGCTCGCGGTCGCATACGCGCCCTGGACGGACTTCACCCACCAGTTGGTGCCGTCGGAATAAAAACTCGTGTCGCTTTGGGTGACCCGGTCCGACCCGCCCAGGTCGATCGAGTCGTTGCCGTTCACATCGAGGGCGGTCAGCACCAAGGCGCCCAGGTCGTTGTAGGCATACAGGGTGGGAGCGGCTCCATCCATGGATTTTTTGCCCAACTGCCCCAGGCTGTTGTACGTGAAGGTCGTCGTGATGTCATTGACGGTGGAATCATCCTGCTGGTTGTGCTGGAGGGAAAGGACCGGGCGGTTCAGCCAGTCGATCTCCGAGACCACCGAGTTGCCGGCCGTCTCGCTCCCCGTCTGCTGCGTGGTGGTGATCACGCCGCTGGTCTGGGCGATATAGCTGTAATATGTGGGCACGACGGCGGTGCCGGTGACGCTCTTGGCGCGCCCGTCGATGAACTTGCTCGTGATCTGCGTGGCCCCGCCCGGCAGGGTGACCGTCTGGGTGCGCAGGTCGGAACTGTTGCTGGTCGTCGTGACGTAGCCGCCCGGGGCGGTCTGCGAGGTCATTTCACCCGCGAGGTTGTAGACATTGGTGGTGGTCTGGGTGAAGGCCCCGCCGGTTGTGACGGCGGTCAGGACCCGCCCCGAGCCATCGTAGGTATAGGTCGTGACGACATGCGGCGTCACAAACGTGCCGCCGTACGTGCCGTCCTGCCTGGTCGCGGTGCTGACCCGGTCGATGGCATCGGGCGCGTAGTCGACCCGGCTCCCGTCCGGCCCGGTCTCCCAGTCCTTGAAGTCGTTCGTGTAGTGGGCCTCGTACAGGGCGCCGTTGCTCGACTCCTTTTGCGTGAGCTTGCCCGAGTCGGTGTAGGCATAGTTGGTCCAGTCGACCAGGGCGAAGCCGCTGCCGGTGAACACATGGGTCTCGGTGCGCATGACCCAGCCGTTGTGGCGGAAGGTGACGGTTTTCGTCGACTGGTTGGTGATCAGGTGAAGGGGATCGATCGCCTCGCCGCCCTGCGCCGTGTCGTAGGCCGTGCCGGTGCTGCCGCTGATCCCGTGGAAAACGATCTCTTGGAAATCGAGTCCCGTGGACGACGCGGTGAGGCTGTGCGAACTCGTGCTATAGGTGCCGCGGATCTGCGCGTAGGATTCCTTGGTGCCGTCGGGATGCTGGACCGAGTAGGTCAGATCATCGTACACGTCCCCCGACGCATGGTAGGTCTTGGCGACCGTGGTCAGGTAGTTGCTCGCGTCGGAGTAATCCTTGATCGTGCGGATCCACAGGTCGCGGCTGTTCGCCTGCGTGGAAATATCATTGTCCGTCACCCGCTTGGTGACCGTCACCCCGTTGATCGTCTCGATCCGCTCGTGCTCGAGGAAGGGGTTGCCCTGCCAGTCGTTCTGGTAGGTATAGCTGATGACCCGGCAGTTGCTGGAGGTGGCGTCGTCCGGGCTGGTCGGAGCATCGAGCCAGGGATGGTATTCGGTGTGCAGGGTCGGCGCCGTCCCGGAGGAATTGTCATAGTACTCGTAGCGCGCCCAGCTGCCGTCGGGGTGGGTCTCCTTTTTCAGCAGCCCGTAGTCAAAGGGGTGGCCGCCGCTCACGAGGTCCTGGTAGGTGTAATTGCTCGTGTAGGCCTTGGTGTCCGGATCGACGACTTCCTGGATCATCTGGTCGCCAAAATCGCCGAAGAGCCGGTAGCGGCGGGCGATCTTGGAGGAAGGCGTGCCGGCGGCATTTTTGACCACGGTGGTCTCGATGCCGTCGTCGGCGTGGGGATCGCCGAGCCATTCGACGGAAACGTCCTCGGTCTTGACCGAGCTGGGGGCCACGATTCCCCAGGCCCCGGTGGTGTCGTTGTACGTGCCGACCGAGGTCTGGACGGTGCTGCCCACGCCGCGCGTCACCAGGGACGTGCCGCTCGATTCCACGAAGGAATAATACACGAAGGGATCGCCGCTGAAGGTATAGAGGCCGTCGGTGAAGCCGGTGATGGCATCGCTGTTGTAGAAATCTATCCGGTAGCCGCCGGTGATGTCATGGATGTCGACCAACACCTGGGGCGCGCGGACCTGGCGGAGCTTGCCGTCCTCGTCGTTGATCACCTCCACGACGGCCGTGAACGAACTGCCGTTGAGCACCGCCCGGTCAAAGAGCGCGGAGGAGTAGCCCGGCTCGTTGATCGTGATCATGCCCGCGGGATAGCCGCTGGGCAGGGCGCCGATGCCCACCCCCCAGAACACCTGGGTGGGGCCGACCCGCACGTCGGTGGCCACGCCGGCGGGCAGCCCGGAATTCTTGTGCCGCACGAGGATCGAGTGTCCGCCCCCGGACTCGCCGTGGCTGAAGTGGGTTTTTTCCTCCCCGTCCACGTACAGGGTGTAATCCGCCTGGCTCACGAGGGTGACGTCGCCTTCAAAGGTGGTCCCCTCCCCGCCGGAACTGATGCTGATTCCCAGGTTGTAAGGGGCGTTGGCCTTCAGCGCGACCGTGAAGGCGGGGAGCTCGGCATCCTCGCCCGGGAATCCGCCGGAGGCATGGATCTCCCCGCTGCTGCCCGCGCCATTGAGGGTGCCCGAGACCGATCCGTAGCTGTAGGTCTCATGCACCGGCACGTGCAGGTTGCCGGAGACGCGCACGAGGATGGCCGCATCGTCATTGGGGATGAGGTGCGCGGCCCGCAGGGGGAGCGCGAACGCCAGGCCGGCCGCGAGGAGCGCCACCGCGCGATGGGGAAACGGTTTCATCGGGCGGACCGGTTCGCCTGGAGCGATGCCCGGTAGGCGAGGATTTCCTGGGCGCGCCTGAGGGCGCCGGCGGCCTGCTTGTTGCCGGGGTCGGCCTGCAGCGATTCCGCGTAGTAGGCGGCGGCCGCGGCCGCATCCGCCCGGCGCTCGGCGAGGTTGCCGAGGTTGAGCGAGCACTGCGCCTGCTCCTTCACGGTCAGGGTGCCGCTCGCCCGCGCGGCCTGGAGGCTGCGCTCGGCCTCGGTGGCGAGCACCTTCATCCGCGGGGAGTTGCGCCCGGCCTTCGCCACGCTGGCCGCCGAGAGGCAAAGGTTGGCGCGCTCGAGGTTCCACTGCGCGGTGTCCTTCCCCGCGGCGATGGCGGCGTCGGGAATGACGACTCCCTTTCCCGCGTCGCCCTGGCTGAGGTCGGCGATGGCGTTCTCCCGCGCGACCGCCGTCGACAGGGCGGCGGACTTTTCACCGGCGGAATCGGCGTAAACCGGAGCGCCGGCGAGCACCAGCGCGAGAACGATAAAAATTCGGGCGGGGTTCATGGCAGGCTCAGGGTGAAACGGGGGCGTTGATCTGGAGGTGGTTTTCGTTGGTCGTGTCCGCCTGGCTCGCCAGGGTGGCGGTGCTGAGGCTGCTGCTGGCGCTGGAAAGGTTGCCGGCGGCATCGTACGCCTTCACCGTGTACGCATAGGTGGCGTTCACGGCCAGGCCGGTGTCCGTGTACGTCGTGGCCGTGGTGGGCAGGTCGATCGTGACCGTCGTGCCGCCGTGCACCTGGTAAAGCTTGTAGCCAACGACGGCGACATTGTCGGTCGAGGCCGTCCAGCTGAGCGAAATGCTGACCACGGTCTGGCTGGGCGAAGTAAGGCCGGTGGGCGTGGACGGCGCCGTGGCATCGGCCGTGGTGACCGAAAGGGGCGTGCTCCAGTCCGACCAGTTGGCATCGGCGTCGCGGGCCCGCACCGTCATCGAGTACGCGGTGGCTTCGGAGAGCCCGGTGATGCCCATCGAGGTCCCCGTGGTCGTGCCGAGCGAGGTCGAGCCGCGCTTCACCTCGTAGGCGGTGACGCCGACGTTGTCGGTCGAGGCGGTCCAGCTGAGGGTGAAGCCGGTCGTCGTGATGCTGCCGGCGGACAAGCCGGTCGGGATGGTGGGCACGGTGGTGTCGGCGGTCGTGACGGAGAGGGCGCTGCTCCACGACGACCAGTTGCCCGCCGCATCGCGGGCCCGCACCGTCATCGAATAAGCGGTCGCCTGGGACAGTCCGGTGAGGTTCATGGACGTGCCGGTCGTCGTGCCAAGCGAGGTCGAGTCGCGCTTCACCTCGTAGGCGGTCACGGCGACATTGTCGGAGGATGCACCCCAGTTGAGCGTGAAACTCGTCCCGGTCGTGTTGCTCGTGGCGGAGAGGCTCCCGGGCGTCGAGGGTGCCGTAACATCGGCGGTCGTGACGGAGAGGGCGCTGCTCCACGACGACCAGTTGCCCGCCGCGTCGCGCGCGCGGACGGTCATCGAGTAGGCGGTGATTTCCGAGAGGCCGGTGATGCTCATGGATGTCCCCGTCGTCGTGCCGAGCGAGGTCGAGTCGCGCTTCACCTCGTAGGCGGTCACGGCGACATTGTCGGAGGATGCGCCCCAGTTGAGCGTGAAACTGCTCCCGGTCGTGTTGCTGGATGCCGACAGGCTCCCGGGCGTCGAGGGCGCCGTGCCGTCCACCGTCGTCACGTTCGTGTAGGCATACGCGGAAAGATTCCCGGCCGCATCCTGCCCGCGGGCGCGGAAGTTCACCGTCCCCACCGCACTGAAGTTGAACGTGGGCGTGATCGTGTTGCTGCCCGACGAGCCTTCCCAGCGCGTGCCGGCCCCGGTCGTGCCACTGGTCCAGGTCGTGCCGCCGTCGGTCGAGTAATCGATCGCGTTGACGGTCACGCTGGAATTATGCCCGGTCGTGGCCGCCGTCACCGTGAAATCCGCCCCCGCCGCCGGGCTCCCCGTGCTCGCCGAGAGCGTGGTCGCCGGCGGCGAAATAATGTGCAGGAGGAATCCGTCGCCCCACGTCGGCGTGGAGCAGCTGTCGCTCCGGTCGCTCCACCCGTCCGTCCAGAAATACCAGTCGCCGTCCGTCCCCATGGTGACGGTGCGCGTAATCTCGCCGTCATAGGAAGCCACGAAATAATCCCCGAGGCTGTTGTCGAAATAACTCGTCGTGGAGTTCCACACGTTGATGCGCGCGTTGCTCTGCCCGTTCGGAAACCACTGCGACGACCAGTACTCGTCATAATCCCAATACCCGCCGGAAAACCCGGTCCGCACCGTCACCGACACCGACCCGCCCGTCGACCGCGTGATCGTCGCCCCGGAACTGCGCCCATCGATCGAAATCGTCACCCCCATGTCCGCCCGCGCCTGCTGCCAGACAAAGGCAAACGCGAAGACGGGCGCGATCCAGCGCAGGGCCGCGCACCTGGCCAGGGGAATTTTCAGAGGGGGTAACACGAAGCGGACTCCGGAGGAATTACGCCAAATTCTGTGCACCCAATTTCCTTATACAAGCGCCTTGGCCCCCCTAATTAGGGTGGGGTAGGTCCATTTGGCCTTATTAAATCGCCTTTTTTACTAATTATATAGTGTAAATATATAAAGCAGGGATAGCGGAATGATTGGTTGCCGCGAAACGAAGGACTGCGCAATAGCCGTTGCCGACAGATGTTGGTATTTTCTCGATGATCGAAATGGCGACTGCGCCCAATTCACAAAAGACCGGCATTGCGAAACGAATAATAACCGCGGCTCAGCGGATCCGCGGACACTTCGCCCACGATAACGTGGTCGATCAATTCGATGTCGACGGTTTTGGCCGCTTCGCGCAGCTGCCGGGTCGCGTGGATGTCCGCCGAACTCGGGGCCGGATCCCCACTGGGATGGTTATGGGCGCAAATGATCGCCGTCGCGGATTCACGGATCGCCGTCCGAAAGACCTCCCGTGGATGCGCGAGCGCCGCAGTCGCTGTTCCCGAAGTAACCTCAACTTGTTTGATAAGGCGGTTCTTTCGATTGAGGCAGAGCACCCAGAATTTCTCAATGGGCAACCCTGCGGCGATGGGTGCGAGATGCGCAGCGGCCAGTTCGGCCCGATTGATCATTGGGGCGGACGCTCTCGCTCCCGTCATCATCCGGCGGGCGATCTCGGCGACGGCGGCCAATTGCAGCCCCTTGATTCGCCCAATGCCCTCCCTCTGCCGGTAGTCCAATGCTTCCCACGCCAGAAGCCCGGCAATCGAACCGGCTTCGGCGATGATGCCCGTGGCGATGCGGGTCGCCTGCTCCGGGCGGGTGCCATTTCCCTGAAGGAGCATCGCGAGCAATTCGGTGTCGCTGACGGCCCTCACGCCGAAGTTTTCGAGCCGTTGTGGCGGCTGCTCACTCACCGCCATCGTAAATTCCGCTTCGGTCCGGTGACCGCCAAATTCGAACATGATTTGATTCATCGTGCCAGACGCACGTGCGTCGCTCCGGGCCGGATGACGTATCCGATGGCCGGGCTCTGCCCGCGCGTTGGCCCGTTCCGGCATGGCCAGTCACGCCGGCAGGCCCCTGAGGGCGCTGGCCTGCCCTCAGGAAAAAGGCCGCGCGGCGGGAAGGTCGTGCGGCGGAGCGCGCACGCACCTTGACGGCCATGGCAGAATCGGGAAAACGCGCAGGACAGGCCCCACTTCTGCGCAGCAGAATCCCGCGAATGCACCGGCCCGGCGGCACTCGCCCCTCAGGCGCATGTTCGACCGGCGCCCAGCCCCAGGGCTCGCGCCGCCTCCGCGCGTGGCGTTCAAAGCCACCGATGCTTCAGCGCGTAGCCATCGCCAAGGATGACCCGCGAGAGACAATGAACCGTATGGTAGCCCATATCCATCCCGCACCCGTTGATGCGGAGCGCTTCCTTCCGCCGGTCATAAGTCCACTCCAGCGCCTTCGCGACGCTCCACGTGATGCGGACGATTTCATGGTGGAGGACGACGTAGAGGTCGAGCGTCCGGGACATTCCCGAGGTGCTGACACTCCGCAGCACGGTGTAGACGACCGTTCCCGGCTTCAGCCATTCCTTCAGTGAAGCGATCGCTTCGTTGCGTTCGTTGTCTCCTGCCTGGAGTTTCGTGGCCGGCTGGGTGTGTTTTGCATGCGTAGGCATGGTGATTCGCGAAATCGCGCAGCTGCGGGTTCCGACGACATGCCGGGAGATTCCTGCTGCTCGATCTCCCGGGCCGGCGGGCACACGAAAGCATGGTCCGCCTGCCTGCGTCGGGCGGGCCACGGTGGAGGCGAGGAACGAGCACCTACCTTGCTTCGTGTGTGAGGCTTGGGAAACAGAGAGCAGCCCCTTTCCGCGGCTCTGTCCGAGTGGCCCATACATTGGAAATACGTGCAATCGGTCGGAGTCCGGTTGAACCGATTTTTCACTGCGGAATTGTTGGCCCTTGACGCGTCCACAAGGGCGTCATGCAAACGGAAACAATCTTCTCCACCCTGCTCGCGGCGGCCACCTGGCTCAAGCATCCGGCGAGTGAAGTTGCCGGTCAGGCCATCAATGATGCCTACACGGCCTTGAAAGCCTGTCTTCGCCGCAAGTTCGGCGAGTCATCGGAGGCGGCGGACGCATTGGAACTCGCGACGGCAAAACCGGAGTCGCTGCTGCGAAAAGCCCTGCTCGCCGAAGCGAGTGCGGACGCCGATCTGGAGAGCGACGCTGAACTGGCGCGGCTGGTCGAACACCTCGCTGCATTCCTGCCGTCCACTTGCGCGGCTGTTCGACAAAACATCCGCGTCACTGGTAACGGCCACCATGTCGAGGTCGCCGGGCGCGACCTGATTCGCACCGAAAAAATCGTCCGCCGAAATACGATCACCCCGGATGAACGTCATCTGACGATTGTGCAGCGCGACCGGCTCCGGGAGGTCGCGGACGAACTGGCCGGACGCCTTCCCGGCGCCCACGGGCGCGGCGGGATCGCCGCGGTGCATGCGATGCTCCAGCGGCATTTCGGAGTGCCGTCCTACCTCCTGATCCCGCGCGAGCGATACGAGGAGGCCCTCAGCTTTTTGGCCCGGCAAAGGGCGATTCATCGCTCCCGGTTGCGGGCCTGTGATCCGGTCGCCTATGCGAACGATCTTTACCGCGCGATCTTCGCCGGGGCGCGCGAACTCGGCTGGGATGGCGAACGGGTTTACCGTTTCGCGGCGGAAAAATTGCCGCTCAAGGGTCCGGTGGCGTCGCTCAAGGAACTTGGGCCGGTGCAGCTGAAAACCCTGGCTCACGCCATCCAACGCGAGGTGCGGACAAAGCGGGGACGTGGCAAGGTGTCCGCCGCCACTGATCCCATTTCGGGTTGAGGTGGCTCGGGCGCGCCACAACCGGCGGCCGGCGCGAAGTCCCGGGCCGCCCGGAGCGGAGGGCAGCCGCCGCCGCGGGCCGCGCAGTCGGACGCAAGCCGGCGTCCCGCAGCGGCAGGGCGAGCCCGGGTTTTCGCGCGCGTGCCGCACGCTCCGCGGGTCCACGAGGGCACGCCGAAACAGCGCAGCGCGGCGTGTCTTCGTGGTAGTCGGAATGGGTGCAACTGCCGGTGCGGCGAGTGCCCCCATTTCTTAAAAAACGCAGGACTGCGCCGGTTGACGCCCTGCGTCATGCGACACGTGCCCTGTCGCACTTACGGCAATCCAAACCTTACGCGCAGCGCTAAGGGGTGAGGTGTTCTCCCCTCAAGACAACGCGCCTGCGTTGTGTAATTCAAAACCGCGAAGTCGGTCCTTCCCCATGCTCGGTGCGAAAGCCCAACTCAATTTGAAGAATGCCCGGGAGTATTTCCGGGAGCACCTGTGTGCCGGGGACTACTACTCGGCCGGCCAAAAAATCACCGGGCAGTGGTTCGGTGAGGGTGCCCAAAAGTTCTGCCTCAAGGGTGCCGTGAAGGAATCGGATTTCCTGCGGCTGTGCGAAGGCCAGAACCCGACGACGGGCGAACGGCTGACGCAGCGCAAGAACTCAAGCCGGCGGGATGAGGATGGACGCAACGTCGCCAACCGGCGCGTGTTTTACGACTTCACGATCAGCCCGCCAAAGTCGGTTTCCATCGTGGCCCTCTACCAGGATGATCGTATTTTGGAGCTGCATGACCGGGCCGTGGGAGCGGCCATGGCCGAGCTGGAAAAGTTCGCTTCGACCCGCGTGCGCAAGTCGGGTCAGAACGGGGATCGAACGACGGGAAACATCGTGGGGGCCGCCTTCCGCCACGACACCTCCCGCGAACTGGACCCGCATCTCCACACGCACTGCGTCGTGTTCAACGCGACCTTTGACCGCGACGAAGACCGGTGGAAGGCGCTCCAGGTCGAGGGCATGTATCGCGCCCAAAAATTCGCCCAGAACCACTATTTCCACGAACTCGCCCGCGGCCTGCGCGGGCTCGGCTATGAAATCGAAAACCGGGGCGCGGGGTTTGCGATCAAGGGCGTGCCGGAAAGCGTCGTCGCGTGCTTTTCCAAGCGGCACCGGCAGATTGACGCGGAGACTCAAAATCGGATCACCCGCGACGGTTTTCGCGGAAACGTGAAGGACCTTCGCGAGCAGGTGGCACGGGAAGTTCGGAAGCGGAAAATGAAGGATTCGACCGCGGGCCGGCTGCGTCCGGAATGGGCGAAGCAACTGACCAAGGAAGAGGCGAAGGCGCTCGCGGAGCTGCGTTCGGTTCGGCCCCGGCCGGCTGAATCCGCGGATGTCCTGGCGCTTGTCGCGTGGGCCGATGAGCACCTCTTTGAGCGGCGGTCCGTGGTGTCGGAACATGAGCTTTGGTCCGAAGCCCTCGCGCGCGGACGCGGCGAAAATTTCGATCTCGCGGCCGTGCGTCACGCCATTGAACAGAGGAGCCACATCCGCGAGCGCGGGACGAGCCGTCTCACCTCGCGCGAAGTCTTGGGATGGGAACTCGAATGCGTCGTGGCGGCGCACGATGGCCGAAACGGCCACGGGAAGCTGGCCACCGACTACTGCCCCGGCGAAGCGTTGTCCGGTGAGCAAAAGACCGCCGTCGAAAAAATTCTCGGCAGCCGGCACCTCGTCACGTTGTTCAGCGGCGGGGCGGGCACCGGCAAGAGTCGCACGCTCCAGGAAGTCGAACGTGGGTTGGCCGTCGCCGGCCGGCCCGTCGTCGTCCTCGCGCCGCAGCGCCAGCAGGTGGCGGACTTGCAGGCCGACGGCCTGCCCGCCGAAACGCTGGCCCGCTTCCTCGTCGCAAAGGAACTCCCGCGCGGTGCGGTCGTGATCCTTGACGAAGCGGGCCAGGTCGGCGGACGAAACCTCGCCCAGCTGCTGCGGGTCGTCCGGGCCAATGACGGGCGGCTGATCCTCTCCGGTGACACGCGGCAACATGGCGCGGTGGCGGCCTCGGATGTGCTGCGCGCGATCGAGAAACACTCCGGCGTGAAACCCATCCGCCTCCAGCAAATCCGCCGGCAGGATCCAAAGCTCGGCGCCACGGCGGGTGAGCGCCGGTTCATCCGCCGCTATCGTGCCGCCGTGAAGGCTGCAGCCAAGGGCAACATTGCGGAGTCTTTCGCCCGCCTCGACTCCCTCGGTTGCATCTGCGAGTACGACGCGAATGAACGGCGATCCGCGCTCGCCAAGGAATATCTCTCCGCGGTGGCGCGGAAAGAAAAGGCGCTCGTGGTTGCGCAGACGCGCGAGGAAACCCGCGAGGTCAACGACGCGATCCGCGACCAACTCCGCGCGACCGGGCGGCTGGGGCCGGGCGAAAAACTCGCGACCTTCCGGCCGCTGGACCTGGGCGAAGCCCAAAAGCGCGACCCGCGCTTTTATGAACCGGGGCAGTATGCCTGTTTTCTCCAGCGCTACGGGCGCCATGCCAGGGGCGACCTTTGCGAAATCGCCGGGGCCAACGAACACGGCCTCGTGCTCGTGAAGGACGGGCGGCGCTCGACGCTCGGTTACCGCTACGCGAACCGGCTCATCGTCACCGCCCGCTCCGAAATGGAACTGGCTCCGGGCGACCGGCTGCAACTCAAGGCCAGCGGCACGTCCGTGGAGGGGAAAAAATTCTCCAACGGCGAACTTGTCACCGTGCGCCGCGTGAAGAAAAACGGGGCGCTCGTGGTGGCGGGGGATGACGGCGTGGCGAGGACCCTTGCGCCCTCGCAGCGCGTGTTTGTCCGCGGCTACGCCGTCACTTCCTACGGTTCGCAGGGAAAGACGGTGGACACGGTGCTTTTTGCCGATGCGGCCTGCCGTGCCGCCACGAGTGCGAACCAGTGGTATGTGAGCATCACGCGCGGGCGGAAACGCGTGGTCGTGTTCACCTCGGACAAAGCCGCGCTGCGGGACGCCGTCGTGCGGCCGGGCGACCGCGAACTGGCGCTGGAACTGAAGCCGGCGACCCCGGCGATGTCCGCCCATTGGCCGCAATGGCACCGGCGCGCCCGTGACGCCGCGGAACGTTACCGGCGCCACCAGGCCGTCACGACGCGGGGCCGCGCCCACCATAAAAACCAACGCATCGCGGTATGAACTCACTCCAACAGGAAGTCAGTGAACGACGCGCCGCCAAGGCGGCGGAGTTCGCGTGTATCTCCGTCCAAGCGGGCGGCCCGGCGCTCCTCATCTGCCAGTGGGAGCGCGAAAGCTGGGTCCTGCCCTGGGCGCAATTCGTGGGCGCGCGGCTGAGCGGTGGGGACAGCACCGGCCTCATCGACCTGCGCTTCGCCAACTATCAGGTGAGCGTGGCGGGGGAAAACCTGCGCGCCCTCCTTGCCGACCTGGTCGCACAGCGGATCGAGGTTTTAAGGGATTTGCCCGAGCAATACCGCGCCCGGATCGGGGAAAAGGAGCCGTTCATCACGCGGATCGAGGTTAACGCCCAGCCGGACGCCCGCGAAATCCGTGAACCATCCTAGAAAAACATTGTTCCATCCGGCTCCGCTGCGCCGGGCGGGCATCTATTGGCCGGGCGACCACCCACCTTATGTTCGGAAACCTGATCCTCGCCGTGGGCAGTGCCTGGGCCGCGCTGGCGCTCTGGCCTCACGCGGGCATTGAGCGGGATCTCGCGGGCGGGTTCGCGATCCTGTCGCTTTGGCAGGTTTATTGCGCGGCCACCTGTGCGAGGCGTCCGGCTTCACCGCCGATGCTGCGGCTGGGCGGCTTTGGCTGGTCGGTGGAGGATTTCTGCCGGGGCTGGCTTATCACGGGGCAAATCGGGACGGGCAAGACCACCGGGGCGATCAACCGGATGTTGTGGCAGGTTTCAAAAAATTGCCCGGCGTGGGGCGGGGTCTGCGTGGACGACAAGGGACTTTACTGGGAAACGCTGGTCCCGATGTTCCGACAACTCGGGCGGGAGCGGGATTTGATTCTCCTCCAGGTGCGGCCTCCCGGTGCACCGTCCGATTGGGCGCCAACCCACACCTTTAATTTTTTGGATAACCCGCACCTGCCGTATTCGGCCAAGGCCAAGATCGTCTGCGATGTGGCGGCCTCGCTGGGCCAGCGGTCCGAGCAGAGTTTTTTCCGGATGCAGGCGCAGGTGCAGATCGAGTTTGCGTTCCACGTGCTCGCGACGGCGGGCGTCTCCGTGACGCTGCGAAGCGCATACGCCATGCTGACCTCGGACACCGCGATGAAGGAGATCATGTCCCTTTTGGAGGAACAGAACACGCCGGAAGGCCGGCGGCTCATTGCCCACTATGAGGGAGCGTTCAAATCGCAGCCACCCGAACAACTCGGCGGCGTGAAAACCACCGTCGCCAACTATCTCCATTGTTTCGCCGAGCCGGGCATCGCCGAGGTGTTCTGTCCCACGCAGGCGACGTTCCAGTTCGATCAGCTCGACCGCGGCAAGGTGGTGTGCGTCTCGCTGCCACAGCGCTACCAGGTCGAGCGCCGCTATATCAACACGCTCCTCAAGCTGTCCTTTTATGCGCACGCGCTGCGCCGCTTCGACAAGCCGGCCCCGGCCCGGGCCGCCGACAATCTTTTGATCCTGTGGGCCGACGAGGCGCAAAAAATTGTCACGGCTTCAAGCGACGGCATGTCGGATTACAATGTGGTCGACGTGATCCGCGAGGCGCGCGCGACCGTGGTGGCGGCGACGCAATCCTACCAGTCCCTCATTCCCCCGATGAGCGATGAGCGGAAGGCCAAGGTCTTCATTGCGAACATGGCCAACCGCGTGACCTTCTGCGCGGCCGATGAGGACTCGGCCAAAATCGCGGCCGACACGCTCGGCAAGCGGAAGGCGAAAAAACGCACAATCGGCTACACGGCGGGGAAACGCAGCACGTCCTGGACGGAGGAGGACAAATACTGGCTCGAACCGCACCAGCTGCGGAAGCTCAGGAAATTCGAGGCGGTGATCCAGCACTGCAACGGTCGCTTCCGCAAGGTCACGCTTCCGCCACAAGGGGCGGATGGAAAGGCCCCGCCATGGTATCGGAACTGACCACGGCCACCAATGGCGCGCCTGATGCAGCGCTGGCGGATCGCCTGCGCAATCTGCCCGGGCATGTGGCCGCGAGGATCAAGGGGCAGCCGCACGTCCTGTCCCGCATCTGTTCGGTCCTGACGCGGGGCGAACTGGGACTGGCCCATCCGCGGCGTCCGAAGGGCACGTTCCTCTTCGTCGGTCCGACCGGCGTGGGAAAGACGGAGATCACCAATGTTTTCACCGACTACCTTTTCGGGGATGCGCCCGTTCGCTTCGACATGTCGGAATATCAAAACCAAGTCGCCGTCGAAAAATTGATCGGTGCGAACCCCGGCGATCCGGGCCTCCTGGGCCGGGCGCTTCGCGGCCACCTCCGCGGCACGCTGCTCTTCGACGAAATCGAAAAGGCCCACCCCCTCGTGCTCGATCTTTTTCTCCAGATTTTGGAAGACGGGCGGATCACGCTCGCCACCGGTGAACAGCCCGATCTGCGGGGCTTCTATATAGTGTTCACGAGCAACATTGGCTCCGAGGAAACGATCCGGATGGAAAACGCGCCCTTTGCCTCCGTGGAACGCACCGTCCTCATGCGGGTGCGCGAGCGCCTCCGGCCGGAACTGGTCGGGCGCATCAGTGAGGTCGTGGTGTTCGCCCGCCTGCCCTATGCCGTGCAACGCGAGATTTGCGAGGATCTGATCAGGGCCGAATGTCTCCGTCTCCTCCAGTGCGGCCACCGGATCGAGGTGGGGGCCGACGCGCTGGAGTCCCTCATCCGCCAGGGTTATCACCGCACGCTGGGCGCCCGGCCGATGCGGGGAACGGTCGAGCGAGTGTTGCAGGAGGCGGTCGCCGAGAGCGTCCTCGCGAACGGCGCCAGGTGCGTCGTTATCACGGTGACGGACCGGAAACCCGGCGGCGGCCCGTGAGGCCGGCGCAGGATGGGCAGCCGGCGTATTCGACAACCAAGTTCTGTTGCCATTGTAGAAATGATGCGGCAAGTATCGGTAGTGTTTCGCCGCGGCCCCCGGCCCAGCGCTGGGACGTCGATCCTTCGACGCCAGTCCGCCCCGGGGGCCCGGCCAGGATTGCCATGACTCCCTCGCCCATTCCCCATGAATCAGGTCCGGCCGAGCCCCAGGGTGCGGCCGAATGGTTCGCGGACAAGGTCGAGCCCCATGGTCCCCAGCTCAAGTCCTACCTGCGGGGCGCCTTCCCCGGCGTCCGCGACGTGGATGACATCGTGCAGGAATCCTACCTGCGAATCTGGAAGGCGCACGCCGCACACCCGATCCAGTCGGCGAAGGCCTTTCTCTACAAGATTGCCCGGCATGCGGCGCTCGATCTCCTCCGGCGCCATCGCAATTCCCCCATCGAGCCGTTGGGGGATTTGCGCGGCCTGCACGTCATAGAGGACGGGCTGGATGCGGCCACGGCACTCACGACGCAGGAGAAACTCGATCTCCTGGCCGATGCCGTGGTGGACCTTCCGGCCCGCTGCCGTGAAGTCATCCTCCTCCACAAAATCCAGGGTTTTACGCAAAAAGAGGTCGCCCTCCGGCTCGGCCTTTCCGAGCGGACGGTGGAAAACCACTGCCGCCTTGGGGTGAAACGATGCGAAGCCTACCTCCGCGCCCGCGGCATTGACGGCTCCTGTTTGCGATGAACGCCAACAACGGGACCCCGCCTTCGTCCACCTCGCCCGAGCGCAGCGCGCTCGACTGGCCGCGCGAGGCCGGCTTGGGCGGGGAATTCATGGCGAAGGTGAACCTTCGCCTGAGACGGCGCCGGCGCCGCCTGGTGGGCGGCGGCTCCGTGGCGGTTTTCATTTTCTTTTTTGCCCTCTGGGCGGTGCCCTATGTCCGCCACACCGCCGCCGTCGCAACGGTGGCTGCGCAACGCCGTGTGCATTCGCTGGCTGATGGTTCGGTGGCGGAACTCAACGCCCGGTCCAGCCTGTGGGTGGACTTTCGCCACGGGCAGCGGACGGTGCGGCTCGACCAAGGCGAGGCCTTTTTCTCGGTCGCCAAGGATGCGAGGCATCCCTTCCTCGTAAAAACCCCGGCGGGCGTGATCCGCGTCACCGGCACGAAATTCAACGTGCGCGTGGCTGAAACCGGGATGGTCGAGGTGACGCTGGTCGAGGGCGCGGTGACCATGCGGACCGCGGCGGGCGAAGAGGACAAACTTGTGCCCGGCCAGCAACTCGCTGCCGGCCCCGGGCAAACGCAGCTCAAGGCCCTGAGCCCCGAGGCGGTGGAAAACGCCCTGGCGTGGAAGCGGGGGCGCATCGTCTTGGACGGCCTGACGCTCGCCGAAGCGGCGGACCGGATGAGCCGGTTTCACGGGCACGGGATTTCCGTGGCGGCGGACGTGGCCGGACTGCACCCCGGTGGGATGATGGCGCTGGACGACCTGCAGGGATTTTTTTCCGCGATGGAGGCCACGCTCCCGGTGCAGGTACTACCCGCCGCGGATGGATCGTTTCGGGTCGTGGGCCGGGGCTCGCGCTAGTCGAAAAAGGAAATTTCAAAGGAGCGGTTGAGTAGTTGGCGCACGTGGCGCGTCAGAAATAACGTGACCGCTTCTGCTTGGTTGAATTTTCCCTTCCGTGCCATCGGACCGCGCCTTGGGAGCCTGCTGGCGTTTTTGCTCCTGGCAGGGGCGATCCGGGCGGTTCCCGTGCAATTCAGCATCCCGGAGCAACCGGTGGCGTCCGCCCTCCAGGCATTCATCAGGCAGTCTGATGCGCAGGTGATGTTCAACCGCGACGAGGTGGGAAGTGCGCGCGCCAACGCCGTCGTGGGGACCTATGAACCCGAGGCCGCCATCGCATCGCTCCTGACCGGCAGCGGCTTCAAGTCGGTGCGGACACCGGCGGGTGTCTTCCTTGTGACGCGGAGCGAACCCAAGGCGCAGGCCGGTTCGGTTCGTGGCAAGGTGATGGCGCAGGCGGGCGGGCGGCCGGTTGCGGATGCGACGATTGGCGTGGAGGGCGAGCCGCCGGAGGCGCGCTCGGGACGCGACGGGCTGTTCATCCTCCGGGACGTGGCCGCCGGCACGAGGACCCTCATCGTTCGCGCCGACGGCTACCGGACGGCGCGGGTCACGGGGATCGCGGTGCGCGCGGGTCACCAGGTAGACCTGAATCCGGTCCAACTCGCTTCCGCGCGCAGCGGCGACACGGCGGAGCAGTTGGAGGGAGTCACGGTGAGTGCGACTGACCTCACCAGTCTACTCACCCTGCAAAAGGTAGTGGTCACCCCGAGCCGGTTCGACATCGCGGAGGAACGACTGGCATCCAACGTCGTCCTCACCGGCGAGGAGTTGGAAAAACTGCCGCAGCTGGGCGAGGACCTCTATCGCACGATTGCGCGGCTGCCGGGCCTGAGCGCGCACGATTTTTCCGCCAAGTTCTGGGTGCGCGGCGCCCCGAACAACCAGATGCTCGCCCGGTTCGACGGCGTGGACCTGATCGAGCCGTTTCACCTCAAGGATTTTGACGGCATCCTCTCGATTGTGGACCTCCAGACGATTGGCAGCGTCGGCTTGGTGACCGGCGGTTTTACGTCCGATTACGGGGACCGCCTGGCCGGTGTCCTCACCATGGAAACGCAGGAGGACACCGGAACGGCGAACCGGACGACGCTGGGCCTGAGCGTCACGAACGTGCGCGCCACCAACCAGGGTTCCTTTGACGATGGCCGCGGGCACTGGCTGGCGGCGGCGCGGCGCGGTTACCTCGATCTCGCCCTCAAATTGGGCGGCAGCGACGTGGATGTCTCGCCCTTCTATTACGACTTTTCGGGCAAGGTGGACTACGAACTCGCACCCCGGCAGGTGCTGTCGCTGCACGTCCTCTATGCGGGCGATTCCTTCAAGGCGCTGAATTCCGCCGACGTGCCCGATCTGCGCAGCAGCTACCGCAGCGGCTATGTGTGGGCCGGGTGGCGGGGGGAGTTTGGCGAAAAACTCTCCGGCGAATCGGTGCTCTCGTTTTCCCGTCTCGACTGGCACCGCGCTGGCAACGGCCTCTTTGACGGATACCAGCCGCTGAATCTGCGCGACGACCGCCAGCTTGATGTCTGGGGCTTGCGGCAGGACTGGACCTTGAATCTCACGCCGCAGGCGCTCATCCGCACCGGCTTTGAATACAAGGCGGGCGACGCCAGCTACGACTACGCGTTGTCGCGGCAACTGGCGACCATCACCAATGGAAATCTCCTGCCCGTGTTCAGGACGAGGAACGCCGCGCTCAAGCCGGATGGCACCACGCAGGCGGTTTATCTCGCCCCGCGTTTCCAGCCGTGGACGCCGCTCGTCATCGAGCCGGGAGTGCGGTTCGAGCGCCACACCTATTCCGGCCTGTACCCCGGCGAGAGCACGTGGAGCCCGCGGCTCAACGCCTCGCTGGCCTTCGGTCGCACGACGCTGCGCGCCGCGTGGGGCATCTACCGCCAGGCCCAGGGCCTGCACGAACTCTCCGTGCAGGACAATGAGACGACCTATCGTCCGCCCGAGCGGGCGGAGCAACGGGTGCTCGGCATCTCGCGCAAGCTGGAGTCGGGCGTGGAACTGCGGCTCGAGGGTTATGAGCGGCTGAGTTCGCATCTTCGTCCCCATTGGGAAAATGTCGTCGACCCTTTTTCCGCCTTTCCGGAGGCCCTCTATGACCGGGTCCGCCTGAATCCCACGCAAGGCCGGGCGCGCGGGGTGGAGCTGATCACGGAGCAACGGGGCGGTGGGCGTTTCGAGTGGGGCGCCAGCTATGCCTACGCGGTCTCCGAGGAGCAGATTGGCGCGCGGTGGGTGCCGCGCAACCGCGACCAGCGGCACACGTTTTATGCCGACGCCACGTATGCGCCCTCCCCAAAGTGGCAGTTCAGCGCCGCGTGGCAGTTCCACACAGGTTGGCCGGTCACCGACCAGATCTTCAAGCTGGAGCCCCTGAACAACGGGACCGCGACCTATTCCTGGGTCTACGGCCCGGTCAACGCCCAGCGCACGCCGGCCTATCACCGGCTCGATCTGCGGGCGACCCGCGTCTACCGGCTCAGGCGGGGATCGCTGCGCGTGTACGCGGATATTTTCAACGCCTACAGCCACGCGAACGTCGATGGCTACGACCACACTGCCGCGATCGTGAACGGGCAACTTGTCGTGAAAAAGGAGCCGCTCACGATGTTTCCCTTTTTGCCGAGTGCGGGCGTGAGCTGGGAATTTTGATGAAGACATTCCTGTCACTCCTCCTTGTTTCGCTCGGCGTGTCATTCGCGCCGGATGCACTGGCTTCCTCCCGACAACCGCTTCGCGACAGCGTGCGCGAATTCCGCATTGTTCGCCCGGTCCTCACTCCCGGTGAGTCGGAGGAGAGCCTGCGTCTCGTGGTGAGTTTGCGGATGCGCAATTACGATGAGCTGCAGGCCCGGGTGCAAAAGGGCGAACTCGTTTCCCGCGCAGAAATGGAGGCGAAATACCTGCCCCTTGTTTCCGACTACGAGCGGGTGGTGGCTTGGCTCGGTGCGGAAGGCTTTGTCCAAACCGTGGCCGATGCGAACCACACGAATATCTTCGTTCGCGGCACCGTGGCCCAGGCGGCCCGGAGTTTCGAGGTCGCGTTCGCGCGGGTGGCCGCCTCCGGCCGCGAATTCACCGCGGCCGTTTCGATTCCCTCGTTCCCGGCGGAAGTGGCCGATTCCATCCTCGGCATCGACGGCCTCCAACCGAGTGCCGGCACCCAGCAGCAGCCGCCGCGTTCGGCCCTGTCCACCCCGGCCATCGATGACGCGCTCCACGCCAAGAATATCGTCACGCCCGACGATTTGGTCACCGCCTACAACGTGCCGGCCAATCTCTCCGGCACGGGCCAGACCATCGCCATCATCCTGAATGCAATTCCCGCTTCCTCCGATCTCACGTTGTTCTGGTCCACGCTCGGCAGCAGCGCCTCGCTCAATAATTTCACGGTGATCAAGGTGGACGGCGGACCGACGCCACAGGACCAGGTGGATGCGGTGAGCGAGGTTACCGGGGACGTGGAGCACGCGAGTGCCATGGCGCCCGGCGCCAGGATTCGTCTCTATGCCTTCGCCACCCGTGCGGCGGGGACCCTGGCCGGCGCCTTCACGCCGGGCGTGCAGGCGGCACTGCCCCAGCTTCTCAACGATCTCCCGGCGAACCCCGGCCTGCACCAGGCCTCGTTCAGTTCGGGAATATTGGAAGCCGATCTCCCCGCCGCGACCCTGGCGAGCCTGTCCCAATCGTTCGCCCAACTGGCCGCCGCGGGCGTCACTTTCTTTTGCGCCTCGGGCGACAGCGGTTCGAATCCGAATCCCTCGGGCACGCTGGGCTATCGCGCGTCCAACGATCTGGCGGTATTTTATCCGGCCAGCGATCCCAGCGTGACGGGAGTCGGCGGCAGCTCGGTAAATTTTTCGGCCGACTGGCGCCTCGTTTCGGAAACGGCATGGGCCTTGGGCGAATGGCCGGCCGTGCGCATCGATGGCGTCGATACCGTTCTCTGCACGAGCGGCGGCGTCAGTTCGGTTTTCAACCGTCCTGCCTGGCAGGCCGGGCCGGGGGTTCCGGCGGGCACAAGGCGCTGCGTTCCGGACGTGGCGGCCATGGCGACGGGAAGCCGGAACCAGGGGCTGCCGCTTTTCCTACATGTCTTGAACGGACAGGTTTTGGGCGATGGGTCCGGCACGAGCCTGTCGTCGCCGTTGTGGGCCGGGCTGGCCGCGCTCCTCAACGAGGCCCGGGCGAACGCGAACCTGCCCGCGGTCGGTTTGCTCGGGCCCAGAATTTATCCCCTCATCGGCACCGACGCGTTCAACGACATCACGGCGGGCGGCAACGGAGCGTATAATTCCGGCCCGGGCTACGACGCGGTGACGGGGCTCGGCTCGCCGAATGTCGCCAGGCTGGTCGTGGCGCTGACGAGCGCTCCAACCCTGGTCATCGAGCCAAATTCGGTGACGGCGGCGGGCGGACAGACGGTGGCCTTCAGCGTCGTGGCCGGTGGCAGCGGGCCGGTCAGCTACCGCTGGAGCGCGCGCGGAGTTCCGATCAGCGGCGCCACCGAGAGCACCCTCGTGCTCGACGCGGTCTCCACGGCCGATGCGGGCACCTATGTGTGCACGGTGACGAACGACGCCGGCAGCGTCACCTCGCGCCCGGCCGCGCTGGCCCTCGCCGCGCCAGGGCAATCGAGCCGGCTGGGCAATCTCTCCGTGCGGACCAATGCGGGGACCGGCCCGGATACGCTGATCGTTGGTTTCGTCGTGGCCGGGAGCGGGTCAAAAAATGTCCTCCTGCGCGGGATCGGTCCCGGCCTGACGCAATACGGCGTCACCGGTGTACTGGCCAATCCGCGACTGGCCCTGTTCGATTCGAACGGAGGGGCGCTGGGATCGAACGCGGGTTGGGGCGGAACTCCCGCGCTGAGCGCGGCCTTCGATGCCGTGGGGGCATTCCGGCTCCCGGCGAATTCCGCGGACTCTGCCTTGGTCAGTGGCCTGTCGGCCGGGGCCTATTCTGCGCAGGTTTCCCCGGCTAGCGGCGCAACGGGCGTGGCGCTCGCCGAGATTTACGATCTCGACGGCAATGGCTCGCCGGTCCGGTTCGTGAATCTCTCGGCGCGCACCCAAGCGGGCGCCGGGGCGCAGACCCTGATCGTCGGGATGGTTGTTTCGGGCGGCGCGTCGAAAACGGTTTTGATCCGGGGCATCGGTCCCACCCTGGCGCAGTTTGGCGTCGATGGCGCGTTGTCCTCCCCCCAACTGCGGCTGCATGCCACGGTTGACGGGTGGGACACCATCGTGGCCACGAGCGGGGCCTGGGGCGGCGGCCAGGCGCTCTCGCGCATTTTCAGCCGGCTGGGTGCGTTTGCCCTGCCGGCCAATTCCAACGACGACGCCCTGGTCGTCACCCTGCAACCCGGCGCCTACAGCGCGGAACTCACCGGCTTCGGCGGGGCGACGGGGATTGCTCTCGTGGAAATTTATGACGCGCCATGAGGGGACGATCCAGAGTGAGCACGCTTCTTTCGGGTCGCGGGCTCGCCGTGGCGTTCCTTGTCGCCCTGCGGCTGCACGCGGCGGTTTACGATTTCTCACTCGGTGACGCCTCGAACCGGAAGCTGCGCCTCAACGTTCCCGATGGCGTGGCGGTGATCCGCGGCGTCCTGCTCTATCCCAACCCGAGCGGGCGCGACGAACTCATCCATGCGACGGATCCCGAGTTGGTCGCATTCGCGAGTTCGCTCAACTTCGCCCTCGTGGCCTCGGCCTATTGGACAAGCCTCAGCACTGCGGGCGAACTGGCTTCATGGGATGCCGGCTTCCAGCAACTGGCCTCCCGGAGCGGCCATCCCGAACTCGTGCGGGCGCCCGTCATTTCCTACGGTTTTTCCAACGGCGGGGAAATCTCGTATCACCTGACCGTGGCGCGGCCCGAGCGGATGATCGCCTTCGCCTCAACGAAGGGCGGCGGCTATTTTCCCAGCCGGCCGGATGCGGCGGTGTTGAAAGTCCCCGGGCTCCACGTCGCGGGGCAGATTGACAACCCGGCCTACAACACCGCCACCCGCGACCTGTTCTTTGGCAACCGGCCGCGCGGGGCCCTGTGGGCGTGGTCGGAGGAGGAGGGCCAGGGGCATGTGTGGGGCGATGTCGAGGATGTGTTTCTCCCTTACCTGGAGGCGATGGTTCGCGCGCGTTATCCGGCCAACGCGACGCCGCAGTTTGCAGCTGTGTCACTCATTCCCGCGAGCGAAGCGACCGGCTGGCTGATTGATTCGAATTCCCAGGGGCTCGCCGACATCGCGTCGTATGACTCATATGCCAGGGATCGTTCGGTCGCCGGGTGGCTGCCGGACCGCCGGTTCGCGTATGTCTTTCGCGCCTTCGCGAGCTACCACAAGGCGACCTACCAGGCGGCCCTCAGCTCCGGACCCGGACCGGTTGCGTGGGGCACGCCGGTCACCTATGAAATCGGCCCGCCGGCCAAAGCTTGGACCGCCGTCGATTTTTTTGACGGCGATGTCCTCTTGCAACGCGTCACGCCCGCGGAGGAACGGCGGCTCCTGGTGGACCGCGTCCTGACGACGCCGGGCTATTCGGTCTTTCATGCGCTCTTCACCTTCGCCGATGGCAGCCAGGCGGCGACTTTTCCCCGCCGCGTGTTCACGACCGCACCGGCCGCGTTCGCCGTCGCGGGCAACACCACGATTTCCGTGGGGGGAACGACGATACTGAGCGCCACGCCGCCGGCCGGCGGCCAGCCGCGCGCCCGGTGGCAGATCGATCCCGGCACCGGCTGGCAGGACCTCAGCGACGGCACGACCAGTGGCACGGGTTCGACCCTTTTTTCCGGCAGCACCACGACGTCGCTATCAATCGCGAACGCCTCAACCGGGATCGACGGAGCCCGGTTCAGGGTTCTGTTCACGAACGGCAGTGCCGTGGATGCAAGTGCGGTGCTGGCCCTGACGGTTGCGAGTGCCCCCACACTTTTGGTCAAACAATCGCCGGGGTCGGCGGTGCCGGCGGGGACAAGCGTGACCTTCGAGGTGCAGGGGGACGGCGCCAACCTGCGTTACCTCTGGTTTCGGAACGGAGTCGAGGCCTACGATCTCGCGGGTCCTTCCGTGACCTTCTTCGCCGGTATCGCCGACCAGGGCAGCTATCGGGTCGTCGCCACCGATGCGAGCGGGCGATCGGTCTCGTCCGACTTGGGAAAACTCCTGGTCACCGCGGATTCGAGGCTCGTGAACCTGTCGGCCCGCGCCTGGGTGCAGTCCGCGGACAATGTGCTGATCGCCGGGTTTGTCACGAGCGGTGCCAACGCCAACAAGTCCGTGTTGATCCGCGGCATCGGCCCTTCCTTGCCGGTGCCGGGTGCAATGAGCGGCGTGCAACTCCGGCTGTTCGATTCGGCGGGAGCGAATATTGCCTCGAGTGCGGGCTGGACTCCTGAACTTACACCCGTGTTCAACCGGCTCGGCGCCTTTCCACTGGTGGCTGGCAGCCGTGATGCCGCGCTCATGCCGTCAGTGCCAGGAGGCGCTTACAGCGCCCAGGTCAGTCCCGGCGATTTTCAACCCGGTGTAGGCCTGGTGGAAATCTACGACGCTGACGACGGCCTCTCCGGCCAGCGCCTCGCGAATCTTTCCGCCCGCGCCAATGTCGGCACGGGCGACAATGTCCTCATTGGTGGGTTCGTGATCGCCGGACCCACCGCCGAAACCGTGCTCATCCGCGCCGTCGGTCCCACCTTGGGCGAAGCGCCTTTCAACCTGGCCGGCGTGATGTCCTATCCCGTCCTCAGCGTCTTTGACGCTCAAGGGCGGATTGTGGCCAAGAACAAGGGCTGGAACAACGCCTCTATCGTCGGACCTTCCGAGGTCCCGGCCGGGATAAGACCGGCGTCCGCGCCGCTCATGTCCGCGGTGGGGGCCTTCCCGCTGCCGGCCGGCAGCACGGACTCCGCGCTGGTCCTCACTTTGCCTCCCGGGGCCTACACCGCGCAGGTGAACGGCTTCAACGCCACGACCGGCATCGGGTTGGTGGAAATCTACGAGCTGCGCTAGCGAGGCTGGCCCGGCGTTATCGAACATATGAATACTGCTTCCCGAAGGAGACCATGGCCGATCCAAGCTCCCGGCCGTCACCGGACAATTCCGGGCTAGGACGGCCGATTCTTCCTCCCACCCACACCGGCCTGTTTTTTCGGGGACCGCTTGTCTCCGTCTATTATCACCGGCAACCGGCCTTCACCTCGAAAAGGCAGGCCCACGCCCAGGCCAAGGCGCTGGTCGCCTTCGATCTCGCCGCCGGCGACCTGCGGCGTTTCATAGGCGCCTCGTGGCGGAGCGAGCGGATCGCCGGGCGCGGCCTGCATTTCATTGCGCCCGGGTTGTGGCACGAGGTCCGGTGGGAGCGCGAGACCGACCTGATCGAAATTTATTACGAGCCGGGTTTTTTCCGCGAATGGTCGCCGGAGCGGGTCGCGGCGCTGCTCGGGAGCGAAACCCTGCCGGAGGCGGCGGACGATCCCGTGGTGTGGAATTTCGCACTGGCGATCTGCTCGTGGTGTGCCGAGCAGGCTCCGTCCGCCTCCATCATCACCGAAATCGGCGGGCTGATGGGAAAACGCTTGGTTAGCCGCCACGGTGAGTCACGTGCGAGGAGAAAAGGACCACGGCTCACCGACGATCAGAGGCGGAGGTTGGATGCATATATTCAAACGAATATAGCGAAAAGAATTTCTGTGCCGGATTTGGCCCAGGCAGTGTCGATGAGCGTTTCGCATTTCGTGGTGCTCTGCCGGGACACGACCGGCCGGACGCCCACGGATTACCTGCGTGAATCCCGCCTGTGGAAAGCCCACGCGATGATGCGCACGGGCAGCCACCGTCGCAGTGAAATCGCGCGGGCCTGCGGATTCTACGACAGCAGCCATCTCAACCGGGAATTCAAACGGTTCTTCAAGCATCCGCCGGGACCGCTCGCGGCGGAGAACGTGTATCCATCCCGATAAATCATATAACCATCCGACTCCGAAGGCCGATGGGTCGGTCAGTGTGGCCATCGCTCAGGCAAATGATCTGCGGTAAATGCCGCGGAGGCCTGTGGGAAAAGGAGACCTGTTCCAATGAGTCCTATACCATGGCCCGTGCTGGCGCAAATTCCACCGTCGCTGAAGACAGGATTTAGTTCCGCCTTGGGCATCCTGTTCCTCGTCGGTTTCATCTGGGGAGTCATCACGATCTGGGGCGGCGCGCAGAAACTGAAAAACGGCGATTCCGAGGGAAAGATGGGGATCGTCTCGGGGATCATCATCGCCGGTGCGGCCGCGATCATGACCGCCCTGTTTGCAATTTTCGGCATGGCCGACGGCGCCCTGTCCCCGACGTTCTGAGCCTCGCGACCGGAGTCCGACCATGAACGAACCGCGCATCACCGACACCAACAGCGCGAACGACAGCAAGGGCCGGGCGTTCGGCCTGGAGGGAAATGATTTTCTTTATATTGTCCTGCCCCTCGTCGCCGCCTTCGGACTATACTTGGTCCTCAATGTCGGGCTGCACGCGGGGATGGGCGTCAGCATCCTGGTCGCACTGCCGGTCATGCTGGTCCCGCTCCTGTGGGTACTGCTCCTGCGGCACAACAAGCCGGCCGGTTATGCCGAGGATTTTTTCGACGATTTGATCAACGGCGAGGGCTGGTCCCTCGTCACCAAGGCACAACCGGTGCCGCCCGGAAAGGACCGTCATGACTAGTGCGGCGCCGAACGGTTTCTTTGCCGAGGGCCTGATGATTTACGGCTCGCTTGAGCGCGGCGGGATCGCGAGCAAGGGCTTCGCCTTGCAAACACCCGACCGCCGCGGGGCGGGCATCCAGCAACTCAACGCGGCCCAGGACAAAATCCGCAATGTCCTCGCGCTCCTCGGGCCGGAGATGCGGGCGCAGTTCCAGTGGGGCAACGGCGGCGACTACCGGACGGATCTGGCGGCCGGCTACCGCGAGATCGAATCCATCGCCGACCCGGAAATCCGCCGGGTGCGGCGGGGATATTTCCGCCGGCATTGGGAAAAGTTCACCCGCCGGGCGCTGCGGCGCGAGGAACTCGTCCTCTTCCTCTCCACCCGGGTCGCGGTGCAGCCGGGACGCCTGCTCACGCGCGAGGCGCTGCGCGCGCACCATGAAAAATTGCTCGGCCAACTGCGCACGCAATTCGAGGAACTGGCCGACACCCTGCGGTCGATCCTCGGGCCTGACACCACCGTGACGCCGATGGATGACCTGACGCATTTCACGTTTTGCTCCAAGTTCCTGAATCCGTCGCTCTCAGATCGTTTCGACCTGGACTGCGGGGCTCAATTCAACCCGGCCTTGTCGATCCAGGAGAACTGCTGGAACGGCGACGGCGTCGGCCTGCAACGCATCGGTTTTTACCTCGATGGAAGATACCACAGTGTCTTCACCGTCAAGCGCTGGCCCAGCCACACCTCGCCGGGAATCATCCACCGGCTGACGGGCCTGGACATCCCGGACTACCAAATCACGGTCAACGTCGAGCCGCTGCCCGCCAAGCGCGAGGTGGACCGGGAGGAAAAATCCATCGAGCGGCTGCGGGGCGAGTATCGCGACAGCGAGCGGCATTCGCTGCTCGTCGCCATCGGCAAAAAGGAGCGGAAGATCGAATCCCTCTCGACCGGGTTTATCCGCCCGTTTGCGGTGACCTACATCATTCGCGCCTGGGACGAGACCGAGGCGGGCCTCGCCGCGAAATGCGCGGCGATCAAAAACGCCGTCAACGGGCTGGCCGGCGCGCAGTATTACGAGTGCTCGCGCCCCTCGGCGGCGAAAAAACTGTTCTTTGCCTCGTGGCCAGGCTGGGCCGGTTCGCCGTACCGGCACCGCGCCCTCTATGCCGAGGACACCTATCTTGCGGACATGCTGCCGTTCTCCGCGACGTTCACCGGCCACCTCGCCGGCGCGGAAGTGATCATGGAGGGTTCGCAAAAGAACCTGGTCGGCCTGCGCACCTTTCTTGGGCAACCGCCGTCGCCGCAACATGCGATCCTGCTGGGAGCGACCGGCGCGGGCAAATCGCGCTTCATGCACCGCCTGCTCGTCGAGACGGCGTCACGCTACCACTACACGGTCCTGATCGAGGAAGGGCTGTCCTATGAGAAGTTCACGCGCATGCTGGGCGAGCGGCCCATCGTGCTGCACCCGGACGGCGACCTGACGATCAATTATTTCGACACCGGCGGGATGCCGCTCGGCCAGCTCCAGCTTGCGACCGCGGTCGCGCTGGTCGCGCGCATGATCGGCGAGGCGTCCGACCCCGAGGCCCAGCAAATCCGGCAGGCGACCCTCGGGCAGTATATCAGCCAGCTTTACCAGGACGCCTTCGAGGAGTGGGCCAAGCGGCACAGCGATCTGATGCCCGAGGTCCAGCGGATGGCCTGCGCCACGCACCGCTGGAAAAACCGGATGGGGCCGGGAGCCACGGAACTCGAAGCTTTTGCCGAATTGCGCGACCGCCTCGCCCGGAACGACGACGAGGCGCAACAGTTCGTGGCCGATGTCGCCGAGGCGGATCTGACCGCGTTCCTCAAAAATCCCCGGACGGAACGCGCGGTCATGTCCGTGGCCCACGCCCGGTACACCCGCGAGGATTACCCCACGCACGCGAGCCTGGTCGAACTGATGCGGTTCGCCCGTTTTTCCGAGCACAGGAAGGAACAGGTCGATCATCTCGCGACGCTGCTCTCCTCATGGTGCGCACACGGCCAGTATGGCCGGCTCTTCGACGGGGCGACGAACATTTCGCTCACCGGCCGCGTCGCGCATTTTGAACTGGGCTGCATCCCCGAGCAGGCGACCGAACTCAAGACGGCGGCGGGTTTGTTGATCGCAGGTTTCACCCGACAGCATATCATTTCACTCCCGCGCGGGCAGTGGAAGCGCATCATCTACGAGGAACTCGCCCGCTTCCTCGACGTGCCCGGCGGCGAAAAAATCGTTTCCGAGTCCTACGCCCAGCTGCGGAAGTTCAACTGCTGGACCGCCTCCATCGTCCAGCAGTACGGGAAATTCAAGGACTCGCGCATCCGCTCGGCGGTCATCGGCAACACGAAGCAATTCTGGCTCATGCGGCAGTTTGATCGCAGCGACGTGGACGACATCGCCCGCGACATCGGCCTACCGGAGTCGGTCTGCGCCTCGATCCAGAATTACCCCATGCCGGAGCAGCAGCCGGAGGGGAGGAAATTCTCCAGCGTGTGCTTTTTCAGCCCCGTCACCGATCCGCCGCTGTGCGGGACGGTGCGCCACATCGAACTGAGCGAGGAGGAAATCGACCATGAACAAACGGAAAAATCGGCATAGGCCGGTCGGCTTGATTTTCGCAGCGGCGGCCCTCGTCCTCGTCGGTTGCAGCACTGCCGGTGGCGTGGCGACCGACGTCGGCCTTGCCGGGGCGGGCGGCGTCGCCGGGTATCATTTGTCGGGTGGGAAAGTCGGTGGCGCGGCGGCCGGGGCTGCCGTCGGCTATGTGGCCTCGAAGATTGCCCAGGCGGAAGTTCGCGACGCGATGAGCGACGCGGAAAAGCGCGGGTACGACCGCGCGATGAACCAGGCGGTGAAACAGCAATACTGGCTCATGCAGGCGCAGCAGCGCACCCGGCCGGCCGGCGATGAACGCGACGCGCGGCTCGTGCCCGTGGTCATTCCCGAAACCAAAATAAACGGCGTCCTCCAGAACGCGCACGTCGAATACGTCCGGGTCGAACCATGAAAACATTCCTGAACATCCTCCTCCGGCCGGTGCTCCTCGTCTTATTGCCGGCCGCGGTCGTCGCACAAATCCCGGTCACCGACGTGGCGAACCTCGCCAACAACACGGCGGAGCATGCCGAGAATTTGGCCAAGTGGGTCGAGAGTATCGCGCAACTGAAAACGCAGATCGACCAGCTGCACCAGCAGATCGACATCCAGACCGACCTGCGGAAATGGTCCGGCAATCCGGCCGAAGCCGGTGGCAAACTTCTCCTGAATGCCCTGGGCGAATCGGAGTTGGTCCGCGATTACGGACGGACGAAAGCCGCCATTCTATCGACCGTGAACAGCCTGGACTCCCTCTCGCACACGGGCGGGGGCAACTACCGGGCCATCGCGAGTGTCGATCTCGCTGGCAATCCGCTCAGCCGCGACCCGCTCGCGTACCGCCGGTATGCCGCGCTCGATGCCACGCAGGCCAGTGCCGACCAGGCCACCGAGGACACCCGGGCGCGGGAAAAGGAATTGCAGGCGGAGATCGCCGTCACGATGGAGGATTTGAAGGCGGCCCCGACCGAGGCGGAGACCCAGAAAATTTCCGCGAAACTGGCCGCATTGAACGGACAGTTGGTGCAGGCCGACGCCGCCCGGCGGCGGGAAGTGGATGCCGTCATTCTCCAGAAAACCGCCAACGACTCCCGGCTGGAAGAGGAGCGGATCGCCGCCGCGGAACTGGCGGCAAAGAACAACTTTTTGGCGAACGAGCGCATCAGCACCTACATGAAAACCATCCACGTCAGGAGGACTCCGCCCGATGCGAAATAAATTTTTCCTCTTTTCCCTGCTGGTCGTGGGAACGCTCGCCGGCTGCGGTCCTTCGCAGGAGGAATTGCGCGCGCAGGAACGGGCGCGGATCGAACGCGAGGAAGAAGCCCGGCGCGAAGCGCAACGGGCGAACAAGGCGATTACCGGGATGAATGAGAAACTCGGGCGCAAGCCCCCGAACCTGGACTTGGGGTTGCCACCGGGCAGCCCGCCGCAACCGAAACCCGACCAACCGAAGCAGCCCTGAAGCCATGGAAATTTACCTTCCCACGCTTGAATCCAAGATGATCGCGCTTGTCGGCGCGTTCCGGTTCATCGTGTTCGCGATCATGGTCGCGGGATTTGTCGCCTATGCGGCGAGCCCGCGGACCGGCACCACGGGACGGTTCATCATGTTTGCCAAGGCCACCGTGATTGTCGCGGCCATCGCGTTCATGGACGCGTGGTTTCCCAGGGTGGAACAGGTCTTCCTGACGATCGCCGAATACGTCGACCCGGGGTACAACGAGAAGCCCACCGCGGCAGCGGACACGATCCGCGAGTCCACCACCGACAATCCCGAGGGTCACGAGTGGTCGTGGCGCAACATCAACGAGTCGATTTACGAGGCCATCTCGCGGGCCATCGCGAATATCTTCATCTACGTCGGCACGCTGATCACCGTGCCCATGCTGATCCTGCAATATGTGCTGCGGTGGCTCCTTTACCTGCTGACGCCGTTCATGCTGGCGCTCTTCATGGTCCCGGGGCTGGGCGGCATCGCCGTCCGGTTTTTTCAACAGGTGCTGGCGATCATGGCGTGGCAGGTGGGCTTCGCGCTGACGAACCTCGTGGCCTTGGCCGTGTGGACGGACTTTCGCGGCGCGGTCGGGGCGAACCCGGCCACCATGAGCGATGCGATGTATTCGCCGCTCCTTACCTTCATGGGCGGTATTCTCGCAACGATCATGATTGTCGTCGGCATGCTTGCGACCCCCGTCGTCATGCAAGCGCTCTTTGCGCAGGGCAACGCCTTCACGGGCCGGGCCGGAAATTTTGCGCAGATGGTCAGCATGGGGTCGCGGTCGATCTACGGCCTCAGCAACCGGTGGGGTCGCGGCGGCTCGACCCCGTTGCCGCTCCCGGGTGCCCCCATAGGCGGCACGCCGCCACCGTCCGCGCCTCCTTTGGCCGCAGTTCGTCCGGGCATCTGAACATGACCACGCCTGAAACAACCGCCGCCCCCGCGATACTCCGCGAAACCCCCGTCGACCAGACGAAGCGCCTGCCTGCAACCGTGACACGCGGGTTCGGCTTTTCCCCCGCACGGTTGTTTGCCGACCACACGTTCGCGGCGCGGATGTGGTTTCTTTTGGCCTGCGGGGCCCTGGGCTTCTGCGCCCTCCAACCGTATCTCATCATCAAGGCGTATCGTGCCCGCGAGCGGGTGGTCGTCCTCGATGGCGCGGGATCGTTCTCCGTTTCGCCGCTCCTCGGTTTCGAGGAAGCGAAGGACCTGCACGAGGCGATGGCCCTGTGGGCGACCCTGGCGCTCTTCCAGCGCAACCCGAAGGGCTGGGACTATCCCGACATGCTCCAGAAACTTTTCCTCACGGATGCCTTTGGCAAAGCGGCGGGGGAGCGCGAGAAATCGCAGGCGGAATTCGACGTGAAGCAGATTCACCAAAAGCCGGAGGTCTTCAAAATCGACCTCCTGCGCACGCGCGAGGACCGCGTCCTCGTGAAGGTCGAGGGCCAGCTCGTGCGCACCGGCATCTTTGAAAACCAGACCTTCACGGAGAGCCCGAAATTCACGCTCACCCTTACCTTCGCGCGCAACCCGGACATGCTCGCCAACAAGCGTTATCCCCTCGGCGTATGGTCATACGAATCCACAGTCTATTGACCGCGGGCCTCGCGCTCCTGCTCGTCCCTGCGGCGAGCGCCGCACCGGCGGTGAAACAATTCCCGCTGGATGAGCGGGTCGTCTATGAAATCCCCATCAGCGGGGATGCGCCGACGACCCTCATGTTTCCCTCGGCCCTGACCGCCATCGAGGCGGCCAACGTCTCGGCGAGTCCCGAGACACCCGCCCCGGTGCTGCTGGCCTACACGCCGGGCCGAACCTTCTTCAGCGTCCGCGCGCTCGAGCCCGCGGCCAGGGCCGCGATCAACGTCGTCTGGAAGAACAAGACTTTCGTCCTGCACTTTTTTGCGAACGCCACGCCATACGGTTCGGTCACGTTCTACGAGGACGATCTGTCCGGCCGGGGCGCCGTCCTTCATCGCCGGGTCACGCCGGAAACGCTGCTCGGCCTCCTTGATCGCGCGAAAAGTTTTGCACTCGTCTCCACCCAATATCCCGAGGCCGTGCAACAGATCGAACGCTCCACGCCGGGGAACGTCACGTATTACCGCGATTTTCGCGTCACGGTGGAGGAGGTCTATCGTTTCGATCCCGAGGACACCCTGGTCTTCCGGCTGCGGTTCGAGAATACGGGTGGAAGCGAAGTGGTTTACCAGCCCCAGCGGCTGGCGGTCCGGGTCGGCCAGAACGTCTATTATGCGTCAATCGCGGACGCCTCGGGCATCGTGCCGCCAAAAGCGACCACGACGGGTTTCTTTGCCGTGACCGGCTCGCCGCGCGGCGGACGAGCGAACCTGAGCGTCAGGAATTTCTTCGCCATCGTCGTTCCTCGGGTCGAGCGCGACGCGAAACTGATCGTGCCCCAATAGCCATGAAACTTTTGGCCTTCATCAAATCGCCTGCGGGGAATTTGGTCATGTTCGCCTGCTTGGTCGCGGCCGGAGGGCTGTTGCTTCATCGCAGCAACGCCCGCGAACAGGCCCGCGCCACTCAGATGACGAAAGTGGAGACGACCGATCCCCATCCGCTGCGCGAATCCATCCTGCGGGTCGGCCAGGCGTTCAAGGTGCCGGCGCGGACGACGCCGGTCGCGGCGGATTCAACTTCCATCGCGCCGGATGCGGGTGATGGCTCGCGGTCTCGCACCGCGCGCGATGGCAGGGCTAGCGGGTCGCCGCCGAAACCTCGTGTGTTGCCGATCAGTCTCGTGGCCGGCGCTGCGGTGGAAACCGGGCCGGCCCTCTCGAAAACCTATGCGCCCTTCGGACGACTGATTCCCTGCGAGACGGTCATCACGATTGAATCCTCGAAGCTGGACACCCCGGTGATCGGGCTTGTGACGGAAGACGTCTGGCACAACGGCGAACTCGTGATCCCTGCGGGTGCCGAGGTGCATGGCCGCGCCTCGCTGGACCGCGCGCGCGAGCGGGTCGCCGTATCCGGCAAGTGGGTCGTCGTGTGGCGCGATGGCAGTCCGCTCAACGGCACGGAACTCGTCCTGAACGGCATCGCGCTGGACCGCGCCAAGGATGACGCGACCGGGGAATTCGGGTTGCGCGACGGCTCGGCGGGACTCCTCGGCGATCTGGTCAAGACGGATGACCTGCAGGAAATAAAACTGTTCGCCTCGACGTTCTTGGCGGGCTTTGCCGGCGGCCTGCAGCCATTGCAAAACCAAGGGACCGTCTTGGGCGGCATCGCCCAGGTGCCCGTTGCCTCGGGTCGAACGGCCGCACTGCAAGGAACAGCGGACGTCCTCAACGCCTACGCGAGACAGATCCAGGAGGCGATTGCCCGGGACGGCTTCTTCGTCCGGGTCCCGGCCGGAAAACAATTTTATCTCTACGTCACCGAAACCGTCGATGTGGCAAAGGGCACGCGGGGTAACGTGGCCAACGCCGAGATTTGGAGGAAACAGAATGAAAAGTAGCACACTTGCCTTGTGTGCGGTCGTGGCGCTTTGCGCCGGCTGCGAAACCATGCAGAAAAAACCCGCGCAGCCCGCGGCGGCTTCGCCCACGGCGCTGTCGACTCCTCCGATGGCTCCCGTGTCGGGCACCGATCTCGACCAGGCCAACGCCGAGAAAGTCCGCGTCGGCGAAACGCTCAAATCCTATCCGGTCGGCCGCTACGTCGATGCCACGGATGCGAACCTGATGCACGAGGCGCACGTTGTTTATCGCCGTGAGGCCGGTACCTCCTGGAACTTGAATCCCAATGCGCCCACGGTGGTCCCCTTGGGACCAGTCATCGCCGTAGCCGAGCCTGCGAAAACCCCCGGCCCGTTGCCGGCGGAACTGGAGCAGAAAATGGCGGAGCAAAATCAACTCGTCGCCTCGCTTATCGAACAAAACGAGGCGCTGACCAGGGAACTCGCCAAGCTCGGCCAGCAGATTGCGGAACTGCGCAAGAGCCAGCCGGCCGCGTCCGGGGAGGACAAAAAATGAGCGGCTCAGCCAAGGAATTGGCGGAGGTGGAAGCGGGCCTGCCCGTGACCCTGCCACCGCACCTCACGCAGAATTTCGAGAAGGCCGACCGGCTGCTCCTGGAAGCCTACGGCAGCAGCCCGGGCGTGGCGGCGCTTGTGCGCCTGTGGATCGCGACCGGCACCTCCCGGGAAATCCAACGCGAATTCGAGCGGGCTGTCCTCGACATCCGGCGCAAGACTCTCAATCCGCCCGAGAGCGGGGAATTCGATGAAGACTGCCTTTGATCACTTTGGGCGATCCTCGCCCGGACAAGGTCCATCGCCGCTCGGGCGACCGGCCGCCTTGCATGCCAATGGCCGGGGAAAACACAGGAGGCACCATGCCCACACTCAGTGAAGAAGTAGCCGCCAAGAAAAAGGCGCAGACCCAGGACCCGCCGCGTAACGCCGAACGGGACGCGGAAATCGATGCGTTCATCAAGGAGAACCCAAAGCTCTATGAGCGACTCAACGGTTATTCGAAGGAATACCTGATCCGGCAGAAGATACTCTCGGTGATGGAATCGAGAAACTATCGGGAAGCCCGCAACCAGGAAGTCCTCGAATGGGTCGAGCAGAACCCGGAGATCAAGGCGCGCATCGCTGCGCGGGTAAAGCACGTGCCGGAGGAAAACCGGCAGAGCGCTTTCCTCAACGTCGCGAAAAAAGAGGCGCAGGCCGAGGGGATGCGGGCGCCGCGGCCCTAACGACTGAGTTCACACTGGCGGCGGGTGCTTCGGCGCTCGCCGCCTTTTCGTTTTACGGGCAAAGTTTTGGCGCACGCGGAAACGCCATTCCACAGCTACCCCTACGGAATGGTTAAACGCATAGCGCGCGGGCATGAAGGGACTCACGAGATAACATAATTCGACTGATGGAGAGTCACCCGCGGTCCAAGCGTTAGTCGCCGGCATCTCGCAGAACGAGACGGTAAACTCGGTCCAAATCTGTCTTCGTCAGTTTGGTCAGTGAGGTGAACGGTCTCTTCATGTTCAGGCGGTCTGAAATTTCGAGGTAGTAGTCCAATTTGTCTGCCTCGCGATTCATTTTCTTCATGGCCTTCTTGATCGAACCGATACGCGCGTTTTTCCAGAGTTCCGGCGCTTTAGTTTTCAAACCGCTCGTAAGAATCGCCCGATGCTCCCTATACCAACCCTCCACCTCCGGCATCTGGGTCGAAAGCAGGGATTCATATTTTTCGACTTTGAACCGATTTTTTAGTCGATCCCACCATGAAGCAAAAGCGCGCTCCAGCGTTAAACCGGTGGTAAGATCAACTAGCGCTTTGATCATTTCTTGAACCTGTCGGCACTCTGCGGAAGTGAGGCTCCCGTCTCTGCGCTCAATCACCTTCTTAATGACCTGATTGACGTTGTAGTCGCCTCCGACCTGAGTATTGCCATCGCCAACAATGCTCATCGCGGGAGTCACGGGTGCCGCGGGAGGTTTAGGGGATGGTCGGAGTTCGTTGAGCGCAAACGTCAGATGCGATTCGAACAGACGCTCAAATTGTGTGCGCGAAGCAAACGACCAGCATAGACCATCCGACCTCAATTCTTGTCTGAAAGTCCAAACCTTCTCTGTTTGCTCGGTCCTTGCTTCGGGCGGCAGCGGCTCCAAATCGGAGAAATAAACCATCACCTTCTTTTTCAGTCGCACACCCCGGCGGATTTCTTCCTGAGTACCCGAGTCCGCCAAGCCCGTCGGTGTCCCGAATCGAGACCAAAATATAGCGACGAGAATATCGGACTCGTCGACAATCTGGCCGTTCACGATGGCTTGCGGTCGATCACCGAGTGCCGGATGGCAATCGGTGGACCAGTGGTGCACTTTGATCCAAAAACCGCGGGCCTCGCCGTGCTGTAGATTCCATCGGTCGATGACGCTCCGTGCGAGGGCAAGTTCTTTGGCAACATCGCCTGGACCGCAAAAGGTAAGCTTAACCAAGTCTAAGTTTGGCTTCATGCCTTTCGCTTAATGCAGTCCGTCCTCACATGTCCATGAACATTTGTTCACGAATACCTCACGCGAGATTCACCAGCGTGCGATTCTGATTGCGACACGCTGACGCTAGTCCAACTCACGGTAGTACTGATGGCATTCAAGGCGCGAGACTCGTCAGGACAACTGCGGCATGCGTTTACCCTCTGCCGCGAGCAGGGACCGTTTTTCTGCCAAGTATGCTCTGGCGCGATGACGTTCGTTAATCCGAAGATCCGAATGAGACCGCATTTTCGACACCAAGTGGAGAGCAATTGTGCATGGGAGCCCGAAACGCCCGATCATGAAAACGCGAAGCTCGCCGTTTGCGATGCCATCAACGGCCTCGGGCTGGGAACCGCCGAAGTCGAGGCCCCGGTGGGAAAGTGGACCGCCGACGTCCTCTGGACGGATCGTGAGCATCGCGTTGCTTTTGAAGTTCAGCGTGCGAATTACTCGTGGGCTAAATTCGACGAAAAGTTAGCGGGATACCGAGACCAAAACGTCGCGGTGGTTTACTTATTCATCGGCCCTCAATTCTTTCGTGAGAACGACGGCGACTATCGCCTCAAAGATATTGAACTCCGCTTGCTGTCAGGCCGGGCAGAACGCCGCAGCAAACCAGCGTGGCATGGAAGACACGCGAGCGCCCTGGAGGTTTATCGAGTCTATCCTGAAAGTCTCGGCATGGTGGCTGGTGCGTATCTTCGCCGAAAGCAACAGGCCGCGGAAAGGCTACTAGTTCGAGAGCCGGTTTTCTATCCGGTGCACACGAAAGCTGGTCCACCTTCTCTTACGCGAGTGATGGAGGCGGGCAGGGCCGTCACGGACTTGCACGACTATCTGCGGGCGGTGCATCAGACGTTTCTCGCTCGTCCGGGAACCGTTTTTTGGGATGGCATCTGGTATTCACGCCTCGTTGAGGCTGTGTGGGCCTACTTCTTTTCCGCGCTCGGATTGACTTTCGCCTATCATCCTGACGCGCCCAACAGTCCAGCGCATTTTCATTTTCGGGGCTGCTACGATTTAATCGCTTGGGTGGGAACGAGACGACGGCCCTGCATCCCCGAAACATCCCATGAGTTGCGGCTCAACGACAGCCCGACTCTCGATCGCGACTATCTATTCGTAGGCTGGGTCTCTGATGACCAAGATATGGATGAGGCCGTTCTCGCATGTTATTGCCGCGACACCCCCGTGCCAGTAATCGATTTCAGTCAGTTCAATCAAAGTTATTCTGGCGCGATAAGCGGACTGCACGATGGTGGAGCACCCGGTGGCGACCTCGGCTCGGAAATTGCGGCGCAAGCTTACGATTTGTGGTTGGATGGTCAGGCCCGACTTGCCCGGGGCTTTGGACTGCCGTTAGGCATGCTGCGCTTCACGGGAGTCAACGAATTCCCTAAGCTTAGGATCAAGTGATTCGCGGCGCATGACGGATGCATGGCAGTAAACTTCAATTGCATTCGTTTCGGCACACGATCACACTCCGGTTGCCTGAATAGAACTGATTCACAGCTGAGTAGTTGTGCATCAGGTTGAAAATCGCGGCTCCCGTCTAAGCGTAAGCTAAGTGAATGAGCCTTGGGACTTAGCCTTTTACTGGCGAAACACGCTTCCATTCTTCCATTTCCAGAAATTGCCGTTCATATCCCTCCATGCAAAAACGCCGAGAGACCATCCGTTGTGTTGAATCCGGACGACCGTTCGGTTTGTCGGCCTTGTGGGAAGGAGTGCTCGCCGTACCAGTTTTTACTGTGGGAATGATTCTCCTTGCTTTCGTGACAGTCCTGCCGGGAACAAAGCTTTCTCTCGCCGCTTGGGCCGTAAGCGTGCTAACACTACTCCTCATTGTTCGGCTGGTTATTTCGTCCTGGCAAAACCCTATTTATCGAAAGCTGCGCTGGCTGGGTCTCGTCTCGCTTGTGGCAGTAACCTCCGGTGTCGCCTCTGCGGTTGCAGGATCATCAGCCCTCGGTAAACCGTTGTTATGCTTAGGTGCGTTTCTTCTGGGTTCACTCATTCCAATGTATCCTTTCTTGAGGCCGATTGAGACTGAAAACATTGCGCCTAATGGTCTTTGACTCGATTTCACTCGAATACTCGAAGCGTTATCTTGTCACATTCATCGATCAGCGCTTTCATCTGGCGCAAAAACGTGTGTTGGCTTCCATCTTCTGAAAGTTAGGACCGTGGATGTTCAGCAAGAAAAAATCTGGAAAGATTAGGACAAGATTAGGAAAAACGTAATTACGAGTTGAATCCAGCTATCGCTCGTTATACCTTCTTCACTGTTCTATCTCACTCATAACAACACAAAAGCACGGTTTGCGAACTGGTTGTGTTGTCAGGGCTCGGCGGTTCGAATCCCTCCCTCTCCGCCATTTGCCGGCGGCAAATGGCGGGAGCTTGGAGCATGAGGTGCGAGGTGCGAGGAAGACGACTTGGATCGCCCTCCGCTTGCCTCCTGTAAAACCAGGATCGGATCCGCGCAGGAGCCGATCCCAGTTCGACCCGGGATCGGGTTGGTTCTGAATATACCCGTTTCCCTTATTTCCACATTTTAAAATCCGGATGCCTTCCCTCCAGGTTTTCCGTGTCTTCCGCGGGCTATCCGGTTTTCCTTTCGTGCAATTCGTGTATTTCGTGGTTCGAAAAGCTTCCCATGCCTGACGACACCCTGCAGCACGTCTCCGACACCGCCCTCTGGGTCGCCCACTACCGCGCGGAGGAGTCCGAGCGCCCTGACGCGCTTTTTCATGACCCCTACGCGAAGCGGCTCGCGGGCGAGCGCGGCCGGCGGTTCGCGGAGAACATGGGGCCGACCTCGCGGTACACGCGCTGGACCCTCGTCATCCGCACCGTGATCATCGACCGCTTCATCGAGGCGGCGATCCGCGATGCCGGCATCGACACCGTGCTCAACCTCGGCGCCGGCCTGGACTCGCGGCCGTACCGCATGACCTCCCTGCCCGCGTCGCTGCGCTGGATCGAGGTCGATCACCCGCAGATCATCGACCACAAGGAATCCCTCCTTGCCGCGGAGAAACCCCGCTGCCGCCTCGAGCGCATCCGCCTCGACCTCGCCGACCGCCCCGCGCGCCAGCGCCTCCTCGCGGACATCAGCCGCACCTCCGGCAGAGTCCTCGTCCTGACGGAAGGCGTCCTCCCCTACCTCACCGAGTCCGCCGTCTCCGACCTCGCCGCCGACCTCCACGCCCAGCCCAACCTCCCCCTCTGGATCGCCGAGTACTTCGCCCTGGAGTCCTACCGCTACCTCAACCACCCCCGCCAGCGCCACCGCATGCGGAACACCCCCTTCCGCTTCTTCCCCCCCGACTGGCTCGCCTTCTTCCGCACCCGCGGCTGGCTCCCCCAGGAAACCCGCTACATCGGCGTGGAAACGAAGACCCTCGGCCGCCGCGCGCCTTATCCCTGGTTCGCCCACATCCTCCGCCTCCTCATCCCCCGCGACCGCTGGCAGCGGGCCCAGCGGATGACGGGGTATATTCTTTTCAGTCGTAGCACGGATCGCGTCGCAGAGTAGCAGGGGGCGCTCCAGGCAGCGCCCGCTTCGGCGCGCGGCTCGCAGCCCGAACCGGGGAAAACCGGGATCCGATGTCTTCCCCAACCCTTCGACGCGTGGCATCACTTGCGCGCGGTCGGTGGAGTCGCTTCTTCAAGCTCCACCCCAAGGGAAACAAAATGGACGATGCGCCGCTCGATATCTGCCGCGATTTCCCGGCGAACCGTCATGTCCTGCAGCACCAGCACGGCGCCGCGGACATGCCGGTCGAGGCCCCGCAATGGCGAAGCGGAAACCAGAATCGTCTTAGTCGATCCGTCCATGCAATGGAGATTGACGATTTCATTGCGCGAGGCGCGGCCTTCCGTGAGCGCGCGCATGAGCGGCCCGTCAGACTTCTTCAGCAGGTGGCCGTCGCGCTCCCACCAAGCGAGGAATTCGCCGTAACAATCGGACGCGGCCTCTTCCACCGGGTGCAGGATTTTCAGCACCTCGTCGTTGGTCTGGCACACCCGCGCCCCGACATCCGCCATGATCACGCCCACGGGAAGAGATTCCAAGGCGGCGGACAATTTGCGGCCGGTCCGCAGCAACTCCTCCGACTCGCTGATTTGCTTTTCCCGTGCCTGCAGCAATTGCGCGCGCAGGCGGAACGAGGCGTAGACCGCCACCTTCATCTTCAGGACTTCCGGATCGAACGGCTTGCTGAAGTAATCCATCGCGCCCGCTTGATAGCCCCGGAGCACGAACGGATCCTCGCGATGGATCGCCGTAATGAAGATGATGGGGATTTCCCGATGAGCCGGATTGTCCTTGATCCGCTTCGTCACCTCGAATCCATCCATCCCGGGCATCTGCACGTCCAACAGAATCAAGGCCACGTCGGGATTCTGGTCCAACAGTGTCAGCGCCTCGACTCCCGAGTGCGCCTTGATCAGGTCATACTCGGAGTCCCCGAGCACCGCCTCCAGCGCGAGCAGGTTTGCCGGCCGGTCGTCGACCAGCAATAACTTGGGACGTTGGATGTTTCGCGGATTCACGCAATGAGTGACGGAGGCCCGGCCGGCGCCCTTGGACTCTGTCGGGCGAGGTTGGTGCGCCCTGGAACGCACTTTTCCTCGCTGCGCACCCCGGGCTTTGATGGACGCCATCTTCCGGGTATTATTCCGCGCAATGCGACCGGGCACGCGCCGATCTCCAGACCCGTCTACCACGATGTCGGCTAACGGGCTGGAGCCTCGCGCCGAGTTCGGCCGATCATCGACTCGAAGGTCCGGATCTGCACGACGTGCAGGTCAGTGACCACTCCATCGCGGACATCGTCACCCACGGCATTCCGCACGAGATGCCGTCATTTGCGAAGAAGCTCCACCCGCCGGAAATCACGGCCCTCACCGCTTACGTGCATTCACTGAAGTAGCACCGGCCCCCGCCCGATCATCGATCGGGTTTCACGCGAAGCCGCGAAGGCAAACCAAGGTGGAACGCGCTGACCCCAGCGCGTTGGTCGAGTCCAGGCCTCTTCGCGAGCTTCGCGCGAAACGGCTTGAAGATCGGAAAGCTCGTCCGCGAGAGACGCCCCTGCCCTCAATCCCTCCGGGCGGAGAGGAGCCGGAGGAGCATCAGCAGAGACGTAATGAACGCGGCGACATAGGTCAGCGCGGCGGCATTCAGGGTCTCGTTCACGCCGGGCATCTCATCGCGGTCGAGGATGCCGAGGTCGACGAGCTGGACTTTCGCGCGGCGGCTGGCGTCGAACTCGACGGGGAGCGTGATCAGCTGGAAGAGCGTCAGGACCGCGTAGCAGATGATCGCGATGTCGAGCATCATGCCGGTCAGGCCGCGCACGAGGAAGTAGCTCGCGAGAACGAGGAAAGGCACGAGGCCGGAGACGATCTGGGTCGCCGGCACGAGGGCCATGCGGAAGCTGAGCAGCTGGTAGCCGACCTTGTGCTGGATGGCGTGGCCGGACTCGTGCGCCGCCACCCCAAGCGCGGCGAGGCTGGTGCCGTGGTAGTTCTCCGAGGAGAGCACGAGGCGCTTGTGCAGGGGGTCGTAGTGGTCGGTCAGATGGCCGTCGGTCTCCGCGATCTCGACGTCGTCGATGCCGGCCCGGCGCATGACCGCCTCGGCCGCCTCGCGGCCGGTGATGCCGCCGCGCGACGCGATCTGGGAGTTCTTGTGGTAGGCGCTCGAGACGCGGAATTGCGCGTAGAGCGAGAAAATCAGCACCACGAAGAACAGCGCCCAGAACACCCCGTTCGGGAGAAAGGAATGGCTGGAATAGACGTTGAGATAGGGCATGGTTCGGAAGACGGAGGACGGACGATCGCGAGGAAGAGGGAAAGAGTGATTACACGTTATTCAATCTCCGTGATTTGCCAGTGAAAAGAGGCGGGCGTGGAAAGCCTGGGCGGCTTTCCCCGCGGGGCCGGAAGCCGGATGTCGGAAAACGGAAGGCGGAGGACTGAGGACGGACGACCGAGGTGAGCCGAGGGGATTTGTCGGATCGGCCTCGGTTTGCACTCCTGTTGAATAATCCCGGGCCGCTGCCTCCGCCTCGCCGCCTCGTCGGCTACGGGTGAACGCGGATGGAGGCGAACAACGCGCTGGGGTCAACGCGTCCTACCTTGATTTCCCTGCCGTCTGGCCTCCGGCATCCGGCGTCCGTCATCCAAGCTTGGGCACATCCACCCAGCGGCGCTCGGACCAGGACTTCAGGCCGAGCTCGGCGAGCTGCACGCCCTTCGCGCCCTCGAGGAGAGTCCAGGGGAACGGGTCGTTCTTCACCACGTGGCGGAGGAAGAGCTCCCACTGCACCTTGAAGGCGTTGTCGTAGGTGTCGTTGCTCGGCACGGTCGTCCAGCCGTCCATGTACTTGATCGGGCTGTCGATGTCCGGATTCCAGAGGCATCGGGGCGTCGCGGAGAAATGCTGGGCGACGCAGTTGCGCAGGCCGGCCACTGCGGAGCCCTTCAAGCCGTCGACCTGGAGGGTGAGCAGGTCGTCGCGGCGCACGCGGACGTCCCAGGAGGAGTTGAAGTGGCAGATGACTCCGTTCTGCAGCTCGAAGGTCGCGTAGGCGGAGTCGTCGGCGGTGCACTTGTAGGGTTTCCCGTTTTCGTCCCAGCGCTGGGGGATGTGCGTCGCGCCGAGGCAGGTGAGCGACTTCACCTCGCCAAACAGGTTCTGGATCACGTACTGCCAGTGGCAGAGCATGTCGACGATGATGCCGCCGTCGTCCTCCTTGCGGTAGTTCCACGAGGGGCGCTGGAGCTTCTCGGTCTCGCCGGTGAACACCCAGTAGCCGAACTCGCCGCGGACGGAGAGGATTTTGCCGAAAAAGCCGGTGTCGATGAGGTACTTCAGCTTGAGCAGGCCGGGCAGCCAGAGCTTGTCCTGCACGACGCCGTTCTTGAGCCCGGCGGCGTGGGCCTCGCGGTAGAGCGCCACCGCCTCGGTGGAGGTCGTGGCCGTCGGCTTCTCGCAATAGATGTGTTTCTTCGCGGCGATCGCCTTGCGCACGCCGACCGGGCGCTGGCCGGTGAGGGTCGCGTCGAAATAGACCTGGTTGGCCGGATCGGCCAGCGCGGCGTCGAGATTGGTCGTGAAACGCCTCACGCCCGCACGGGCGGCGAGCGCGGCCAGCTTCGTCTCGCTGCGGCCGACGAGGATCGGGTCGGGCAGGATGACCTCCTCGTCGTTCAGCCTGATGCCACCCTGGTCGACGATGGCCTTGATGGAACGCAGCAGGTGCTGGTTCGTGCCCATGCGTCCGGTGACGCCGTTCATGATGATGCCGACTCGGTGGGTGGTCATGGAGGAAAAAAGAAACGGAACGGGTGCGGGGAGGAGCCAAGCTTACGGCAAAGCGCCGGCTTGCGTTAGGATGATTCCGACTTTTGATAGCACAGTTCCGACTACGTCGGACCGGAAGACGGAGGACAGAGAGCGGAGGACGGACGAGCGATTTTTACC
The DNA here is from genome assembly GCA_035549635.1 of Opitutaceae bacterium. GTDB lineage: Bacteria > Verrucomicrobiota > Verrucomicrobiia > Opitutales > Opitutaceae > CAIUWA01. Next base: position 40,254 of record DASZQN010000012.1, on the reverse strand, counting down.
CACGGAACACATCGAATACAGGGATGCAAAACCAGTCTTCCTGATTTCCACATTCCGATCCGCCACTCCGTCGGTCCTCCGCCCTCTGGCTTCTTCCCTCCGACCCCATGCCTCCCGCCCCACGCCCCTCGCCTCACGCCTCGTTCCGGGCGTGGAGCCCCATCCTGGTGCAGAAGATCGAGATCCAGGCGCTGGGCTTTGTCCTGCGGAAGCTGCAGCTCAACCGGCATCGCGATGCGGAGGTCGCGTCGCACGGGCATGCTTTTGCGCAGCTGATCCTCTACCTCACCGGCGAGGGCGTGCAGACCGTGAACGGCCGCCGGCGCCGGGCGCGGGCGGGCGACCTGTTCATCATTCCGGCGGGAGTGCCGCACGGCTTTTCCGTCGCGGGCCGCAGCCAGCCGCTCTGCCTCGTGCTGGACTACGAGGTGAAGCCGGCCGGCCGCGTGCGTCCGGAGCACCGGCGTCTGCCGCAGGCGACGCTGAACGAGCTGCACGCGCTGCTCGCGCGCGTCCCGGCGAAGGGCCGCCCCACCCTCGCCGACTACCCGGCGATCCTCGCGGTCGTCGCCCGGCTGCTCGACCAGGGCCCGGCGCTGGCGGAGCCGTTGGCCCCGAGCCTGTTCGAGACCGTGCGCGGTTTGCTCCGCACGCCCGCCCCGCTCGCGCGCGTCGCGCGCACCGCCGGTTATCATCCGGACCATCTCAGCCGCAAGCTGAAGCGCGAGGCCGGCGTCGGCCTGCGCGCCCTCCGCGACCAGCTGCGCCTCGAGGCCGCGCAGCGCGCGTTGCAGGCCGCGCCGTCGATCGCGGAGGCGGCGGTGCGGGCGGGGTTCGAGGATCCAAATTACTTCTCCCGCTGGTTCCGGCGGCAGACGGCAGAGACGCCCCGAGCGTGGCTTCTCAGCCGGAAGACGGAAGGCCGAGGACGGAGGACGAACGGTCGGTGAGATGGAACGCGTTGCCGGCGGCTTCGCCTCACTGTCGTCCAGCCCCTGTCCTCCGTCTTCCGGCCTCCGGCCGCTACGGCGCCTTGGTGTACTGCGGCGCGGCCCCGGCCGGCAGCGGAGGAGTCTCGCCCACGCCGGCGGGCGGCAGCGTGCCGCTCAGTTCCTGGCGCCAGTGGGCCACGTCGCCGCCGGGGCAATAGACGTAGATCATGTGCATCGGCTCGGAGCCGGTGTTCGTGAGCTGGTGGAACAGCTTCGGCGGCATGAAGACCGCCTGGCCCGCCTTGATCGGGCTGCGCTCGGTGCCGACGCAGATCTCGCCTTCGCCCTGCACGATGAAGTAGACCTCCTCCTGCTCCTGGTTGTGCCAGGGCACCTGGCCGCCGTGCGGCTCGAGGATGGAGTAGCCCATCGAAAATCCCTTGGCCGGGATCGGCTGCCCCAGCTGCCCGACCAGCCCGCGGCCCCACCGGCGCGCGGGAAATTTGCCTCCCGGAATCTTCGCAAGGTCAGCGATAATCATGGCACCTGCTTGGCGGGCCGGCCGCACTCGGGCGACAAAAATTTCAATCCTCGGAGGTTTCGCGCAGAGGCGCGGAGATCGGAAAGGGATGATCAATCCCTCAGGTAATCTTGCACCCGATCGATCTCTGCGCCTCCGCGTCTCTGCGCGAACCTTCCGATTCCGATCAGAATGGGAAGCCGATCGAGAAGAGCAGCGTGCCGCTGGGATCGAGCGGACGCCGATGGAGGTTGTGGCCGTATTCGAGGCGCAGCGGGCCGACGATGGTCTTGAAGCGGACGCCGAGGCCGACGGAGTAGAGCCGCTCGTCGAAGGGATAGTGCGCCATGCGCGTCGCCATCCCGAGGGAGTCGCTGAAGACCACGGCGGACCACTTCGACGTCAGCGCCTGCTCGAGCTCGAGGCTGAGCAGCATCGTCGTCTTCGCGCCGATGAACTGCCCGTCGGGCGTGCGCGGGGCGGCCTCGCCCTCGCGGTAGCCGCGGATCGAGTTGTCGCCGCCGGGATAGAAACGCACGTTCGCCGGCAGGAGGTCGTCGTTGCGCGCGCCGAGCGTGGTCAGGACCTCGTGCACCAGCCCGAGATGGAACCAGCGCGAGCTGCCCCAGGGCGTGTGGTAGGCGGCGCCGAAGTGCAGGCGCTGGTAGTCCACGTTGCCGCCGAACTCGCGGCTGGCCTCCTCGACCTGCGCGAAGATCCGGTAGCCGCGGCGCGGCGTGAGCGGGTTGTCGCGGCGGTCGCGGGCGACGCCGAAATCCACGATCGCGGCGTCCGTCTGCACGGGATCGGTCGGCCCCGTGGCGAGCGAGTTGTTCGTGTCCCGCAGCCGCTTGAAGGTGTAGCCCGTGGTGAAATCCAGCCCGAGCCGCTTCACCGGCAGCGCGATCGAGAAGTTGGTGCCGTATTCCTCGTGCAGGAAGGAGCGCTCCTGCCGGCGGAGGCCGAAGACCTTCGCCGTGCCGTCGATCGAGCTGCCGAACAGCTCGGGCACGGTGTAGTCATACTCGCCGCGCGTGCTCTTCATCGACTCGACCAGCTCGAGCGTGCTGTGGTGCGCCAGGCCGAAGAGGTTGTAGGAACGCTGCTCGATGCCGCCCCGCAGCTGCTCGTAGCTGCCGTAGCCGAAGAGGAGGCTGGCGTCGCTGCGGTTGCCCTCGACCAGGTGGTAGACCGCGTCGCGCGTGTCGCCGCCGGGCGGGTCGTAGCGGAGGTCGACGGTGTTGAAGACGCCGAGGTGGGAGATGCGGAACTGGCCCTCCTCCATCTCGCTCGGATTGAGCGGAACGCCCGGCTTCGCCGGCGCCAGCGGACGCAGCACGGACTCGTGCGTGCGCTCGTTGCCCTCGAAGCGGACCTGCCCAAGCGTCACCTTCGTTCCCGGGACCACCGCGGCGGTCACCGTGACGTGGCGGATCCCGTTGGCCGGCTCGGACGCGCGCGCCTCGAGATTGGCGGTCACGTCGGGATAACCGCGCTGGTAATACCAGCGGCGGATCGCGGTTTCCATGTCCTGCCGCCACAGCGAGGACCAGGGCCGGTCGAGCCGGCCCAGTTCGAGTCCCGTCGGCGCCCCGCCCTCGGGCGCCGGCGAATATTCCAGCGCCGTCACCGTCCATTTCGCGCCTTCGACGACCGTCACGTGAATCCGGACCGCGCCCGTGGCGTGGTCGATCTGGACGTCGTCCGCCTCGACCTCCGCCTCGGCATAGCCGCGCCGCCGCAATTCCTCGAGCAGGTTGGAGACCGCGCGCTGCACCCGCGCCGGCGAATAGGCGCGCTCCGCCCCGATGACGAACAGCGTGTTCTCCCCCCGGAAGTAGACCCTCGCATCATCCTCCGAGAGCGCCGTGAGCCCGTCGAACTTCACCGACGCGACCGAGAAGCGGCGTCCCGGCTTCACGTGCAGCACGACCTGCGCCGCCGTGAGCGGCCGCGGCAGCGGCTGATCCAGCCTCGGGTCGAGCGTGTAGGTCGCGCTCGTCCCGTCCGGCAGCCGCGCCTCCACCTCGATCCGCGGCTCGGCGTAGCCCACCTCGGTGAGATCGGAGAACACGATCATCGCGGCGTCCTCGATCGCGTTGGCGTCGAGCGTGGCGCGGCGCTCCCCGTCGAGCAGGCGCAGCAGCGTCTGCCGCAGCTCGCGATTCGTCCACCAGCCCAGCCCTTGGACGTGCAGTTGGGCGGAAGCCGTCTTGGTCGCAGTATCCGGCGCGGCCTGGAGCAAAGCGACCAGCGGGCTGGAAATCACAAACGCCAAAAGGCCAAACTTCCAAAAGCCGCGCAGCCAAGAGTTCCAACGCCCGGCCTCCGGCGTCCGTTCACTGTTCACTGTTCTCTGTTCACTGGCTTCCGGCGTCCGTCCTCCGGCGTCCGCCCTCCGCCCTCCGTCCTCCGGCCTCGCCTCACGCCTCACGCCCCACGCCTCACGCCTCCGTTCACTTCGGCTCATGCGTCGCGCCTCCGGTGTAAATGCGCCATTTCAGGCCGGCGTTGAACTCGTCAAACTCGTCGTATTCGCCCACGGCGCTCCAGCGGCGGTTGAGCTTGTACTCGAGTTCGTAGGTCTCGTGGCCCTTGTCGGAGACGCGCTCGCCCGAGGTCACCTCGAGGCGGTCGCCGCCGCCGAGGCCGCGGATCAGCGACTGGCCGAAGTACGCTCCGATGCGGGTCAGCCGCTGCGGGCCCGTGCTGGCGATCAGGTCCTGGGTCGGCGCCTGGCCGGCCATCACCATCAGCAGGACCTGCTCCGACACGAGCGCGGGATTGGCGGAGAAAGTCAGGATCGGCTGGTCGGCCGGGCCGTGGGCCTCCATCCGCAGGTCGTAGTTGTCGCGGCGGGCCGTGGCGTTGACGTTCAACTGCGGGTGGTAGGGATCCGCCCCGGTCAGCCGCACGATGCCCAGCTGGACGTCGAAATTCACGAACGGGAAGATCACCTGCCCCTGGTCCACGCTGGCCTCGCCGATCGCGCGCGGCTCGCCGAGCGTGCCGCCGAGCTGGAAACGCCCGGAGGCGGTGCCGTCGAAGAGCGCCGTGCGGATCCGCACCGTGTGCGCGGCGCGCAGCTCCACGGCCAGCCCCCAGCGGTCGTACGGCTCCGTCTCGATGGAGAAATACGGCGCCGGCCGGGCCAAACCCTTTTCTCCGCTCGGCAGGAGCGCGCGCAGGTCGGACAGCAGGAAGCAGTCGGTCACGTTCACCGTGCCGGCGATGCGGTTGTTGCCCGCCGGGTCGCTCTCGGCCCGGAGATCGAGATCGCAGCGCAGCAGCACACCCGCGCGCCGCACGAGCGGGACGCCCTCGCCCTTCAGGGTCAGGGCAAACTTGGGCGCGCCGCCCGCCGGAAAATCGACGGTCCCCTGCACCGCCACCGGCTGGCCACCGAGTTTGCCGGCGAACGACTCGATCTTCACCGTGCGGCCGTCGAGGGCGACGTCCGCCGTCACTTCCTGCACGATGCCGAGGACCGGCAGCGGACGCGTTGCGGCGTCGCGGAGCTTGAGGCCGCCGGAAAACTTGCCGCCGCGAAAGGCGGCGTGCAGCTCGAGCTTGCCCTGCGTCGCGAGATAGTTCGGCGCATACCGGGCGATCGGCCCGAGCTCCGCCCCGGCGATGTCGACGCGCCCCTCGGCGGCGCTCCAGTTGAAATTCTTCCGGTCGCCCCAGAGCTGCCGCCACGCGGAGTCGTTCAACGGCAGGCGGCCGCTGGCGCTCAGCTGCTGGCCGTCGAGGCTGGCGCCGAGGTTCGTGAGCGTGATGCCGTCGCGGTCGGCCTTCGCGGACACGGTCAGTTTTTCCACCGCCGGCAGCGGGAACTTCACCTTCTCCGACTCGAACGCGAGGCGCGCCACCGTCAGCTGCAATTCCCCGGTCGGCCGGCGCAACGTGCCGGCGAGCCGCACTTCCGCCACGGGGTCCTGCAGATTGAAGCCGAAGCCCTGGGCGAGCCGGGACCAGAACGGCGACGCCCCCGCCGTCGTCGCCTGCAGTTCCAGCGGGGCCTCCTGCTCGACCCGCAGGTGCGGGCTCGCCCGCAGGTCCCACGTCACCGGCAGGCGGCCCTGCGCGTGCGCGAGTACCTGCTCGTTCTCCGCCGCCTGGAACCGGGTCAGCTGCACGCCGTGCTCGTCGCCCGTCGCCGCCAGGGTGATCCGGGCCGAGTCCGGCAGCAGTCCGCCGATCGCGCCCTCGGCCTGGAGGGTGAATTTCAGTCTTTCTCCCGTCGTGTCGCCGGTGAAGGTCAGCTGGCCGATCCGCCAGTCCGGGCTCGGCAGGTCGAACAGATCGCGCCACCAGGCGGACTCGATGCCGGCGGCCTCGACACGGATCGAGCCGGCGCTCGGCGCGACGACGAGGCGGCTGCCCTGCCCTTCCAGGCGGAGATTCTCGATGCGCAGCGACGGGCGCCACGCGATCGTCGCGGGGGCCGAGAGCTGCCAGGTGGGTTTTCCGGCCGGCGCAAAATGCAGTGCGGTCAACGTCACGCGGCCGGGCTCCGCGCCGCCTTCCGCGTCGAGGGTGGTCGCGCCGGCGGTGAGATGAACGGCGGCTTTTTCCACGGCGGGGCCGTGTCCCTGCCAGGTCGCCTTGAGCGCCACCGGCTTGAGCGGGGCGTAATGCACCTCCGTCGCGCTCAGCTCGCCCGCGTGGACGAGATCGGACACCGGCCCGCTCGCGCTCACGTTCAGCCGGAGGTCGCCCGCCGCCAGGCCGGCCGGCAGCCAGCGCTTGAGCCAGGCGAGCGCAAGATGGCCCTCGGCCTTCGCGTCGGTGACGGTCTTTGCGGCGAAATCGTAGCCGCCGTGCGCCGTCACCAGGCTGCTGGCGTCCGGCGCAAGCTCGAGCCGGTCGAGCGTGAGCCTGGGCCAGGCGAGCGTCCCCGCGGCGGAGGCGCGCTGGACCGACACGTTGCGCCAGGAAAGCGCTTCAAGCGCAGTCGTGAACGTCGCGCCGACCGGCTCGCCCGCGCCGGCCGTGAGCCGGACTTCGCCCTCGGCGCGACCGGCGGCGGCAATCCACGACTGGCGGGAAAGGTCCGCCTGAAACGCCAGCTGCGCCGGGCCGGAGCGCATGCGCCCGTCGAAGCCGGCCGTCACGGGGGCGCTGAGACTCACATTCGCGAACGGCGCCGCGAGCTGCAGCGCCGTGATCGTCCAGCTCCGGCGATCGCCCTTGGCCTCGGCGCGGAGCGTCAGCGGCGGCACGCCGCCGGGTTGCAGGGGCTCGGCCGAGGCCTGCAGGGAAAGCTGGAAGCCGTCGTCGCGCCACGCGATCTGGCCGTTTCCATGCAGCGGAGCGTACTTCGCGCCGAGCCCAAGCCGGGCGGACGGCACCGTCCAGTCGGACGCCTCCGCCTTCGCCTCGACCGGCGCCCAGCCGCGTTCGCCGAAGTGCGCCTGCACCGGCAGCCGCTGCGCCCAGACCGAAAATTCTCCCGCCGCGTCGGCGCCGCTCCAGCGCACATGACCCTTCAGGTCCGCGCCCTGCGTCGCGTCGACCGCGATGATCTTGCCGGCCTCGAAGGAAATCGCGCCGTCCGCGCTGCCGCGCTGCCAGCCCAGCCCATGAAAGAGCAGCTGGTGACCGTTCCACTGCGCTTCGCCCAGCGTGAGGCCGCCGTTCGGCCAGCGGACAGCGCCGTCGCGCACGACCGCCTGCGGCAGCCATTTCAGCAGACCCGGTTGCAGACGGTTCAGCAGGGCGTGCAGGCGCAGCATGCCGAACTGGCCCGTGGGCTTTTTGTCCGGCTGGTCGGTGACCACCACCGCCCAGTGATCGACGGAGGTCGCCGAACCGCGGCCGGCGGCCGTCCGCCAGGCCCAGAGCAGCGGCGTGTCGGTCTCGAGCAGATCGGCGGTCACGGTCACACCGGGACGCGTGTACGTCACCTTGTGCAGCCGGTAACGCGAATACCCGACGCGCTCGTAGTCGCCGATGTCCAAGCCGTGCGCCTTGGCAAACGGGCGCGCGATGACACCCGCCCACCAAGGCAGGGAGACAAGCGCGACGCCGACCAAAGCGGCGGCACCGAGGAGGATTTTCAACCACCGGCGCATTCCTTGCCAGACCGACGGACTACCAAGAGGTTGCAGGCAAAATCAGGTAACAGGTCAGTTTGAAAAACGCCGCCGGAGTCTTGGCCACGAAAAGGCACGAGATGACGCAAAAAAAGCCGACCGGAGAGGGAAATGACCACTTGAGCCCAAAACTGGCTCAGAATTTTTTCGTGTCATCTCGTGCCTTTTCGTGGCCAAAAGCACTCCGGCCGCACCCAAAATCACGCGGCCAGGCCGGACCGAACCAGCAGCGCCCGGGGATCCGGCTCGCGGCCCATGAAACCGCGGTAAAGTTCCATCGGTTCCGCGGAATTTCCCTTGCTCAGGATGTGCTCCACGAAGGCCGCGCCGGTCGCCGCGTTGAAGATCCCCTCGCGCTTGAACCGGCTGAACGCGTCCGCGTCGAGCACCTCCGCCCATTTGTAGGAATAGTAGCCCGCGGCGTAGCCGACCGGGTCGGCGAAGATGTGCGTGAAGCGGCGCATGATCGTGCGGCCGGGGGGATTCGTCGGGATCATGCAGTCCGCGATCGTCGCCCGCACCTTCGCCTCGAGGTCGCCGTCGAGGAACTCGCCGGTCCGCATGTGCAGCAGGAGGTCCATCTTCGCGAGCTGCACCTGGCGCATCACCGTGCAGGCGGCGCGGAAATTCCGGGCGGCCGTCATCTTGCCGAAGATCTCCGCCGGGATCGGCGCGCCGGTCTCGTGGTGCCGCGCAAAGAGGTCGAGGCTTTCGCGCTCCCACGTCCAGTTCTCCATCATCTGCGACGGCAGCTCCACGAAGTCCCAGGCGACGTTCACGCCGTTCAGCGACTTGATCTCCACCTCGCCCAGCAGGTGGTGCAGCAGGTGGCCGAACTCATGGAAGATGGTCTCGACCTCGCGGTGCGTCAGCAGCGCGGGCCGGCCGTCGATCGGCGGCGTGAGGTTGCCGCAGATGTAGCCGAGGTGCGGCGCGCGCGCGCCGTCGCGGGCCGGGCCGCCGGTGACGAGATAGCCCATCCAGGCGCCGCCGCGCTTCGACTCCCGCGGATGCCAGTCGGCGTAGAACGATCCCAGGTGCCGACCGCGGGCGTCGTGGAGGTCGTAGAACTTCACCTCCGGATGCCAGGTCTCCACGCTGCCGGCCGGGCGCTCCGTGGTGCGGAGGCCGAAGACGCGATGGCAGAGCTCGAACAGCCCGGAGATCACGCGGTCCATCGGCAGATAGGGCCGCAGTTCCTCCTCATCGAAGGCAAAGCGCTCCTGCCGCAGCTTCTCCGCCCAGAAGCCGACCTCCCAGGCCTTCAGGTTCCCGGCCGGCTGGCCGAGCCGCCGGGCCTTGAACTCCTCGAGCTCGCGGCACTCGCGGCCGAAGGCGTCCTGCGCGCGGCCCTTCATGTCCTCGATGAACGCGAGCGCACGCGCGGCGGTCTTCGCCATGCGGCGCTGCAGCACGAGGTCGGCGAAATTCGCCTGGCCGAGCAGCGCGGCCTTCTCCGCGCGCAGGGCGAGGATGCGGCGGATGAGGTCGGTGTTGTCGTGCGGCGCCTGCCCGCCCACGCCGGTGGCGGCGGTCCACAGCTCGTGCCGCAGGCCCTCGTCCTCGGCGTAGGTCATCACCGGCTCCTGCGACGGCTGGTGGAGCGTGAAGCGCCAGCCGGCGGCCAGCCCCTTCGCCTCGGCGCTGCGCCGGGCGGCGGCGCGCGCCTGGGACGGCAGCCCGGCGAGCCGCGACTCGTCGTCCACGACGAGCTGCCAGGCGTTGGTCGCATCGAGCACGTTCTCGGAATATTTCTGCGTGAGCTGCGCCAGCTCGCTTTGCAGCGCCTCGAGGCGCTCGCGGCGGTCGGCGGGCAGGTCCGCGCCCGCCTGCCGGAAATCGGCCACCGTCTCCTCGAGAAACCGGCGATGGATGCCCTGGAGGCCGCGGGCCGCCGGCGATTCCGCGAACTGCCTCAGCCGCGCCCACAGCCCGGCGTTGAGCGGAATCTTCGCATAGAAGGCGGACACCTGCGGGAGGAGCGCATTGTGGGCGTCGCGCAGCGCGGGCGAATCCGCGACCGACTGCAGGTGCGTGACCTTGCCCCACGCGACGTTGAGCTCCTCGGTCGCCTGCTCGAGGGCGAGGAACGTGCGCTCGTAGTCGAGTCCCGCCGGATCCTGCGCCGCGATCGCGTCGATCGCCGCCTGCGCACGCCCGAGGGCCGTCTCGATCGCGGGCGCGATCCGCTCCGGCGTGAGCTGCGACCAGCGGATTTCGAAGCGGGAATCAAGGAAGGGATTGTCCATGCGGAAGCGCCAACAGAATGCGATCCTCCCGGCCGCGCAAGCCCCTCCGGACCTCAGCCGTTTAACACAGAGGACACAGAGAACGCGGAGAAATCTCCCAGGAACGGATCGGTCTCCGCGTACCCTGCGTGCTCTGCGCGAACCTTCTGGATCGGGGAGCGGCTACGTCACCGCAGCTCGTACACCTCGACCAGTCCGACGCCTTCCTGGCCGTTGTTTTCCACCACGACGGTGTAGGCACCCGGCTGGAGCGTCGCGACCATCGCGGCCTCGCTGGCGTTCGTCGGGGCCAGGCCCCAGCGCTGCAGCGTGATTTGGTTGGCGTCCTTCTGCCAATCGTCGTTCGTGAAGAGGATCTTGCTCGCGCCGTCGTAGATCGTGAGCTTGGGATTCGGCGCCAGGCCGGTGAGCCCATACTGCGCGAGCGACTGCCCGAGGGCCCGGACCGCCACGGTGCGCGAGGTGGTGCCTCCGATGACGAATCCGGCAATCATGGCCTTCTCCCCGGAGGAAAACACGCCGCGGGTCGCGACGTCGACCAGCCGGCTCGACTCACCCGTCCCGGTCGTTCCCGTGACATTATACAGGGAGATGTCCACCTTCCCTGAACTCAGCCGAGACTGGGTGGGAAATCCCGGCACGACGGCGAGCCAGTAGTCGAACTGCGAGCTGGTATCCACGACGACCACGGCGGTCTTGGGATCGGACAGTCCGTTGATGCCGCTCGTCGCCAGCAGGGCGGCCGAGGACGAATCCTGCCAGTTGTCGTTCGAGGCGACCGAGACCTCGTTGAAGAGGGTGAAAGGATTCTGGCCCTTTGGAACGCGGAGGACCTGCAGATAAGGATCAATGGGAGTCGGACTGGTCGAATCGCGCCGGGATGAGACGATGTACTTGCCCGCCGGCGAACTCGTCAGCTGAAAGAGAACCGAGGCGTTCTTGTCGACGCCGCCAAAATCGTAGAGGAACTCCAGCGGACTCTCGTTATCCGTGCTGTAGCCGGTGGTGACCTGATTGGAATTCCAGTAAGAGAATCGGCTGCGGTCGGCATCCATCTCATACGCCTCGACCAGGCCCACCCCGGTCGTGTTGTTCACGCCGCTCAGGATCACGGTGTAGGCGCCGGGATTGAGCGTGACCAGCAATGCGGCCTCGTTCGCGTTGGTCGGAGACAGGCCGAGGGCCTTGAGATCGTTGGCGCGGGAGTCGGACTGCCAGTTGTCGTTTTCACCGATCACGGTGCTGCCGGAGTACAGCTGGATCTTGGGGTCGGCCAGCGGCTGCTGGATGCCGTATTGTCCCAGGCTCGGTCCCACGCCCCGCAACACGATCTGTTTCGGGGTCGTGCCCGAGACGATCAGCCCCGCAATCAGGACCTGGTCGCTCGCGCCGACATAGCCCCGCGTGGACAAGTTGCTGATCCAGTTGTCTCCCGCCGCCCCGAATTGAAAACCCGCGCCGGCCGCGATGGCCGCGGTGTTTTCGCGCGCGACCCGGGCGTTGTCCGCCACCTGGGCGTCGCCCAAGGGGTATCCCTGATAGCTGATGGTCGGGTCCGAGTAGAGCGGCAGGGCGAAAGTGGTGACCCCGGGAAAGGCGTAGGCCATCGTGTCGCCCACCGGCGGAGCCGTGTAGGGCAGGCGCCAGCCGAAGCTGTACGGGATGGTGCGATCCGGAGTTCCCGCATCCTCGACGTTGTGCTGCATGCCGAAATTGTGGCCGAACTCGTGCGCCAAGGCGGTCGAGTTGAGCTCCTGGTAGTAGACGGCGTTTTGCCGCCCGGGGGGAAAGGTGGCGACGCCCGCAAAACCGGAGGCGTCCTCGTCCTCCGCGACGATGCAATAAGTGGTCAGAGCCGGCCGATACTTCACCTGCAGGTCGTTGTATTCCGGCGTCTGGTTGACGAGGCTGAGGATCGTTTGGGACGAGGGAACCGTCGGTTCCTTGAAGGTGATCTGGGCCATGCCGACGAGTTCGAGGTACGCGGTCGCGCGGGCCCGGGCCATCAGCGCGTTGGTGAGGGCGATCCCGGCTTCGAGCCGGGCCCGCAGGCCGTCGAGGGAGCCGAACAGGTTCACCGCCTTGGCCGCCATGTCGGCGTTGTAGAGCGCCAGCACCGGCACGCGGGTGCCGCTGGTCGGCGGCGTGAGTCCGGCCCAGAAATCGTTCACGGAATTGCCGGATGTGATCCGGGTGTCGGCTGCGGGATTTACGGCGGCGGCCGCAGAGACTCCCGCCGGCTGATCGGCACTGACCCGGGGCGAACCCGCCGTCGCGCCCGCGGTCGAGGACAACGACGGCCCGCCGGTGGGTTTCGGCTCTCCCAGTTCGCCGCAGGCAAACGCCCGCGGGTCATTCTCGTAGATCCGATAGGTCTCGTTGGCCGCCGTCGGCTCGATCGTGAACTGTCCCTTCAGCGGATCGACGACCGTGCCGACGACCTTCCCGTGCACGCTGGCGAAGACCACGAGGCTCAGCTCGGACTCGGCGTGGCCCGTCGTGACAAACACCCCGGGCTCGAGATACCGCGTGCTCTCGACCTTGAAGTCCACCGCCGTGCCATCGAACAGATCGAGATGGATGGCCTCCCGCCGATCCCCGTTGTGGACCGGCGACGCGGGATTCTGCAGGAAATCGAAATCCGCCTGCACCAGCCGCGAGCGCAATTCGCCGTGGGCCGGAGCCCGCGCGGGCAGCGCCGAGACCGACGCCGGCAGCGGCCGGAAGGCGGGCTTCGCCACCGCCGCGGTCCGGGCGATCGAGGACGGCACCAGCGCCGTCGGCGCCATCCGCCCCTGTGCAACAGAAGGCGCAGGGGTCCCATGGGACACGGGGCTCGACGCCGGCGATTTCCCGTGGGACCAGAATACGACCACCGCGACCAGCAGCAGCAACGACAGGGGCAGATATTTTCTCATGACGGGGAAAAGGGGTAATTCACCCTACGACAAGGACATCAGCCCAACCCGCCACCGGACAAGCGTGTTATGCTCCGGCGCCGACGAATTCACCGGAACGGAACACGTCCGGCTTACCAGGTATAGGTCACGCTGCCAGAGACTTGGCGGCGGGAGGCGGGCACGGCCGGGACGGCCTGGAAATCGGAGTCCCAGAGATTGTCCGCCTGCACGGAGAAGATCAGGTTGGGCGACTGCGGCGGACGGTAGGAAACGCCGAGCGCGCTGATCACCGCGTTCTGCCGCGTCGTGCGCAGCGGATTGTAGGCCTGCCAGCGCGCCTCGTTGTCGAACCGCACCTCCCAGCCGCCGCCCATCCGCGCGACAACGGCGGCCGTGACGCGATTCCGCGGATAATTCAGTGCATAGAAACTGGCGTCGACCGCGGCAGTGCCGTAATCGGCGTCCTTGCCGAGCCAAGTGTAGCCGAGGACCAGGTCGACGAAGTCGAAACTCTTGCGGGCGAACAGCTCGACGCCCGCGGTATCGATGTTGACCGCGTTGGCCGTACGGGCCGTTACGCCGGTCTTATAGGTCCAGTCGACGAGGTTGTCGTCGCGGCGGTAGAAGATCGCCGCCTTCGTACGCCAGCCGTCGGCCGTGCCGCTCACGCCGACTTCGACGTTGCGGCTCTTTTCGCGACCGAGGTTGGGATTGCCGCGGAACAGGCCGGAGGTCGCGCTCGAGTTGAGCGCGGTGTAGGTCGGCACCTGGGTCGTCTGCGCGTAGGAAAGGTAGATCCGCTGCCAGATCGCGTCGGCGCCGGTGCGCTCCTCGGCGAGGGTGAAGAGCGGGGACACCGCGGAGCTGTCGTGGTTGGTGTCGTCGTAGGTGGCGCCGGCGGTGACCACCAGCGCTCGGTCGGGCGCGAGCGACCAGCGTTTCTCCGGATAGAGCCCGGCCGTGGTGTAGGTGCGCTTGTGGAAATTGCCGAACGTCAGCGAAGTCGAGCGCAGATCGTCGGCGCTGACCCCGGCCTTGTAGCCGAGCGCGAAGCCGTCGAGCATCAAGCGGCCGTCGAGCGACGTGCCCTCCGTGCGCGTCGTGTGCTGGAACGGATGCACCGGACCGACCGGCGCGAACCGGTTGAACGCGTAGTCGTCCTTGTTGCGGCGCCAGTAGGCCCCGAGTTCGACGAAGCTGCCGCTGTTCCACTGCTGGCGGTGGTTGATGCCGACGAGCACGGTCTCGAGGTTCTCGGTCTCGTCGAAGTTGAACGGCGTGTAGAGATTCGGCCAGCCGAAGGCCTTCGCCTGGTAGCCGTAGAACAGGTCGGTCTGGGCGTTGCGGCCGGCCAGCTGGATCCGGGCGCTGACGCGGTTGAAGCGGCTCTCGCCAAAGGCGACGGAGCCGTCGGAGGACGAGTGCGCGATCGAGGCGTCCGCCCCGAGCTGCCGTCCCCAGAGCTGCACGTCGCCGGCGCGGCCCTCGTAGACCTCCTCATGGTCCGTGTGAAACTGGCCGCCGCCAAGCGTGAGGAAGCCGGCGTGGCGGATCGGGCGCCAGTCGTAGGCAATCGTGCCGGCGTCGGCGTTCCAGCCGCGCTGGGCGTTGTCCGCTCCCGTCAGGATCTGCGGCGTGCCGAGCATCGCGGGCGCGATCGGGATTTCCTCGAGATAGTGGCCGGTCTGCGGATCGAAGAGGGACAGCGCGCCGATCCGGATGCCGGTGTTCTCAAAAATGCCGCCGCGGATGGCGACGTCCGCCTGCCCTTCCGCCGTGCTGCGCTCCTGCACGTCCACCCCCGGCTCGAACCGCAGCGCCGAGACCGGCATCGCGAAGGTGTCGACCGGTTCCTGGTTGGCGACCGAGGTCGAATACACCGTCAGCGCCGGCAGGCTGACCGGAGCCGGCGCACCGTGCGCGCCGACCGAGAGAAGCAGGAGGGAAACCAGGACGGACGAGGATTTCATCAGCGCGACGGCTAACGATCCAAGTCGCGAAAACAAGTTAATAGTTGGACCTGGTTTCTTAACAAGGCGCACCGGCGCAAAAAAGAGCCCCGGCCGCGGCCGGGGCTCTTCCAAAATGAAAAAAAAGACGGGATTATTCGTCGCCGTCGTTGCCGATGGCCTCGACCGGGCAGCCCTCGAGGGCCTCCATGCACAGGTCGATCTCCTCCTGGGTCGTGGGCTGCTTGAAGACGTAGGAATAGCCGCCCTCGTCATGCCGGGTGAAAAACGCCGGGGCCGTCTCGCGGCAGAGATCGCAATCGATGCACTGCTGATCGACGTAAAATTTGCCCGCGACGTTCGGCGCCCACTTGTCTGCTTTATTGGCCATAGGTCTCCCGAACAAAGAGCCAAGGGTCCGGCACTGTCAAGCGGCCACCCCCGGTGCGGAAAGGAAGAAGGCAAAAGGAGGAATTAAGCCGTTGCAGCGGAGCGCGCGACGCGCTCCCCACCTTCTCTCTCCATAATTCCGCCCTCCGCCTTTTTCTCGGGGAGCTGGCTTGTGTTTGGCGCGAGTGCTCCTACTTTTTTTTCGATGCTTTACGACCGGCCCTACATGCGCGCGGACTACCCGGGGCGAGGCGGCACGACCGTCCTGACTTGGCTGCTTTCCGCCATCGCCGGCGCGTTCATCCTGCAGCTGGTCCTCTTCTCGCCCTGGTTTTCCTCGGGCACCGGCCTGGACCGCACGATCTTCGAGCAGCTGACGGTCACCATTCCAGGTCTGCAGGCCGGGCATGTGTGGTCGCTGCTGACCTACGCGCTGCTGCACAGCACCTCCAATCTCTTCCATGTCGGACTCGTGCTCGCGGGGCTGCTGGTGCTCGGGCGCGAACTCGAGCCGCTGCTGGGCTCGCGCCGCTTCCTCGGGCTCTTCCTCGCCGCCCTCGCCGTCGGCGCGCTCGCCTGGACCGCGGTGAACTGGCGTCACGGCGGCATGCTGTTCGGCGCGACCGCCGGCATCTACGGCCTGCTGGCCTGCTACGCCTGCCTCTATCCGAACACCGAGATCAGCTTCCTGCTGTTCTTCTTCTTCCCGGTCACGCTCAAGCCCAAGCACCTCGCGCTCGGCCTGCTCGCGGTCGACCTCTTCGCGCTCGGCTTCTACGAGATCAAGGGCGGCCTCCTGCCCTTCGCCTACGCGCCGTCGGCTCACCTCGGCGGCATGCTGGCGGGCTGGCTCTACTACCGGTTCTTCCACCGGATCGACTGGGGCGAGGGCCGGAGCCGTGCGGACATCCAGCTGCCGCGCTGGCTCAAGCGCCGCGCCAAGGCCGCCGCGCCCGCGCCCGCCTACCAGGTCAACCTTTCCAGCCGCACCAGCGTGCGCGCCGAGGTCGACCGCATTCTCGACAAGATCAACAGCGACGGCTTCGGCTCCCTCAGCGCCGAGGAAAAACGCCTGCTCGACGAGGCGAAGGACCTGCTGAGCCGCCGCTGACGCGCCGGGAAAAACCTCACCGCCGCCGCGGCACAAAGCCGCGGCCGGCCGGTCTTGAAACCCCGGCGGAAGACGAAACCTTTGCCTGTCCCGCCCGTTTATCCATATCACGATGAGCCCGTTCCCTGATTCCCTTCGTCTCCTTGCCCGCCGCCTCGCCCTCCTCGGAATTCCGCTGCTCGTCGCCCTGGGCGCGGTCCGCGCCGCCGACGCGCCGAAGGCCGACGCCGACACCGCCGCCGCGATCGCGCACGCCCCCGCCGACCGGAAATTCGAGACCTCCGCGACGCTCCGCACCGAGGCCCACTACCTGATCGACATGCTGGAGCAGCTGAACTTCAACCGCGATGCGGTGCGGGCGAACGACTACAGCGAGGTCATCACCGACTTCATGGGCGAGCTCGACGGCCAGCGCCTCTTCTTCCTCGACAGCGACCGGGCTGATTTCTCCACGCGCTATGCCCGCAATCTCTACTGGAACATCAAGAACCTCGGCAACATCGACGCCGGCTACGACATGTTCTCGGTCTACCTCACGCGCACCGAGGACCGGATCAACTGGATCTTCGACGAGCTGAAGAAGAACATCGATCTGACGACGAACGAGGTCTACCCGGTCGACCGCTCCAAGGCCGACTGGCCCGCCAACGCCGCCGCCGCGGACGATCTCTGGCGCCGGCGCCTGAAGTTCGAGCTGCTCAGCGAGGTGCTCAACAAGAAGGCCGACGCCGCCAAGGATGCGGCCGCGGGCAAGACCTCCACCGCGACCCCGGCGCCGGCCGCGACCCCGGCCGCCGTCGCCTCCAACGCCGTCGATCCCAAGGACGTCGAGGACGCGAAGGCCGCGATCCACAAGCGGTATGAGCGGATGCTGAAAAACATCGGCGAATACGAGAGCGGCGAGATCGCGGAAATCTTCCTCTCGACCGTCACACGGCTCTACGACCCGCATTCGTCCTACATGTCCGCCCGCTCGTACGAGGACTTCGGCATCCAGATGAAGCTGCGGCTCATCGGCATCGGGGCGATGCTCAGTCTCGAGGACGATTACTGCGTCGTGAAGGAGCTCGTCGCCGGCGGCCCGGCGGAAATGAGCAAGCAGCTCCATCCGAATGACAAGATCATCGCCGTCACCCAGCCCGGCGCCGAGCCCGTCGAGGTGATCGGCATGAAGCTGCCCAAGATTGTCGACATGATCCGCGGCGCCAAGGACACGCAGGTGCGCCTGACCATCCTGCCGGCCGACGCGCCCGATCCCTCGGTCCGCCGGGATATCACGCTCACGCGCGACGTCGTGAAGCTGGCCTCCCAGCAGGCCCACGCCGCGGTCTTCGATGTGCCCGACGCGTCCGGCAAGACCGTCCCGCTCGGCGTGATCACCCTTCCCTCCTTCTACAACTCCAACGACAGCGAGGAGGGCGAGCAGTCCAGCGCCTCCAAGGATGTCGCCGCGCTGCTCACGCGCCTGCAGGACGCCGGCGTGAAGGGCATCGTCCTCGACCTCCGGCACAACGGCGGCGGGCTGCTCTCGGAGGCGATCGACCTCACCGGCCTGTTCATCGGCAAGGGCCCCGTCGTCCAGGTGAAGGATTACCAGAACCAGGTTTCCGTGGACAGCGACGAGAACCCCGCCATCGCGTACAGCGGCCCGCTCGCCGTCCTCGTCGATCGCTTCAGCGCCTCGGCCTCCGAGATCGTCACCGGCGCCCTGCAGAATTACGGCCGCGCCATCGTCATCGGCGACAGCTCCACCCACGGCAAGGGCACCGTCCAGCAGCTCATCGAGATGCGCGAATGGATCGCCCAGCTGGGCCGCTCCCCGGCCAAGACCGGCGCGGCGAAGCTCACCATCCAGAAATTCTACCTGCCGAACGGCTCGTCCACCCAGCTCAAGGGCGTGGTGCCGGACATCGTGCTGCCGTCCGTCGACGACTACATGCCCCAGCTCGGTGAAAAGAGCCTGGACCACGCGCTGGTCTGGGACGAGGTGAAGCCCAGCTTCTTCGATGGGAAGCCCCTCGAGGCGAAGGTGCTCGATCCGCTGCGCGCCGCGAGCCTCCAGCGGCAGGGCAGCCTCGAGGAATTCAGCTACCTCCAGAAGAACATCGACCGCTTCAAGGCGCTCCAGGACCAGAAGCTCATCTCGCTGAATCTGGATACGCGCCGCAAGCAGCAGGCCGACGATGCCGCCTTCCGCAAGGACATGAAGGCCGAGCACGACCGCCTGGCGAAGAATGATTTCACCTTCAGGGAGATCCGCCTCGGGCCGCCGCCGGCGCCCCGGGTCAAGGCCCCGAAGAAGGACGGCGATGACGAGGCGGACGACGATGATTCCGCCGACGAGAACGACTCCTACGCCAAGGTCGACATCGACCTGCGCGAGGCCCTCAGGGTGATCGATGACGCCATCGCCCTCAGCAAGACGCCGGATTTCGCCGCCAACGGCCACGCGCCGCTGACGGCGATGACGTCAAAGAAGGGCTGATTCGCCCGGGAGGACGGCCGCCGAACGGCGGAGGCGATCCCTGCAGGCCAGGTCGGTGACCGGGCAGGCCACCTCCCCGAGGTGGCCTGCAGCACTCTCCCGGGCGCTATTCCAGCCGCGCCAGAATAAACCGGTCGCGTCCGGCCAGGTCGGGCCAGGATGCGGCCTGCGCAAAACCGGCCGCCTTCGCCACGGGCAGCAGCATCGCGTGCTGGGCCGGTCCGGTCTCCAGCGCCAGCAGGCCGCCGGGCGCCAGGTGCCGCGGCGCTCCCGCGATGATGAGCTGCAGGTCGGCCGCACCGTCGTCTCCCGCGGCCGTGAGCGCCGCCGCCGGCTCGAAGGAACGGACTTCTTCCGGCGCTCCCGCGGTCTCGGCCGCCGAAAGGTAGGGCGGATTCGCCACGATCAATTCAAAGCGGGCCTCGGCCGGCACCTGCTCGAACCAGTTGGAGCGAAGCAGCGTCACCCGCGCCTCCAGCCCGGTTGCCACGGCGTTTTCCCGGGCCAGCGCAAGCGCCTCCTCGCTCAGGTCCACCGCCGTCACCTGCGCCTCCGGCCAATGCCGCGCCAGCGCCAGGGCGATCGCCCCGCTGCCGGTGCCGAGATCGAGAATGCGCGCCGGCGGCGCCGGCCGCTCGCGGACGACCAGCTCGATCAGCTGCTCGGTCTCGGGCCGGGGAATGAGCGCCCGGCGATCCACCTTCAGATGCACGCCGTGAAAATCCATCGCGCCGAGGATGTACTGCACCGGCTCGTGCTGCCCGCGCCTCCGGACCAGCGGGCGGATCTTCTCCAGCTCCGGCTCGCCCAGTACCCGCTCGAACTGGAGGTAAAGCTGCATGCGCTTCAGGCTGAGCGCGTGGCCGATCAGCAGCTCCGCGCTCAGGCGCGGCGACTCGACGCGGCGCTCCGCGAAAAAGTCGGTGGTCTTCTTGATGATCTCCAGGACGGTGGGCATGCGGACTCAGTCCTCCTCGCCGGTGCCGCGGCCGCGGACCGGCGGCGGCGCGCCGGTCAGCACGGCGAGCTTCTCCTCGAAGTCGGCTTTCTGCAGCGCGGCGATGATCGCGTCGATCTGCCCCTCCATCACCTGCGGCAGGTTGTAGAGCGTCAGCCCGATGCGGTGGTCGGTCACCCGGTTCTGCGGAAAATTGTAGGTGCGGATCCGCTCGCTGCGGTCGCCGGAGCCGATCTGGTTGCGGCGCTGCGCGGCGTACTTCGCGTGCTCCTCCTCCTCGCGCCGCTTCAGCAGGCGGGAGCGCAGCACGGTCAGCGCGCGGTTCTTGTTCTTGAGCTGCGAGCGTTCGTCCGCGCACTGCACGATCAGGCCGGTCGGCTTGTGCAGGATCTGCACGGCGGAATCCGTGGTGTTGACCCCCTGCCCGCCCGGACCGCTCGCGCGGCTGACCGTGATCTCGAGGTCCTGCGGGTCGATCTGGACGTCGACCTCCTCCGCCTCCGGCAGCACCGCCACCGTGACCGTCGAAGTGTGAATGCGCCCGTTGGCCTCCGTCACCGGCACGCGCTGCACGCGCTGCACGCCGCTCTCGAACTTGAGCTGCTTGTAGACGTCGGTGCCGCTGATGAGAAAGATCACCTCCTTGAATCCGCCGCGCTCGGAGCCGCTGCTGCTCATCGGCTGGATTTTCCACCCACGGCCGTCGGCATACTTCTGGTAGAGCCGCGCGAGCTCCGCGGCGAAGAGCGCGGCCTCGTCGCCGCCGGTGCCGGCGCGGATCTCCATCACCGTGTTGCGGGAATCGGTCGCCGCCGGCGGGATCATGGCGGCCAGCACCGCCTCGCGCAGCGCCGCGCGCCGCCGCTCCAGGTCGGGCAGCTCCGCCGCGGCCAGCTCGCGCAGGCCCGCGTCCACGCCCGGCTGGCGAAGCAGCGCCTGCGCCTCGCCGATCTCCCGCCCGAGCTTCTCGTGCAGCCGGTGATCGGCGACGAGCTGCGTCAGCTTCTGCTGCTCGCGCGTGACCTCCGCGGCCTGCCGCGGCTGCGCGTAGAACGAGGGCGCGGCCATCTGCGCCGAGAGCTCATCCAGGCGGCGTTGGAACGGAACAATGTCGGGCAGGACGTCCATGCGAGGGTCGCGGGCGATTTGCGAATTGCGCGGGCCGCCGGTTGCGGCTTGTGTGAAGGCCAGCGCAGCGCGAGGCAGTTCGCCTAGCGGTGCTGATCAGCAATGGCCACCACGCTTTTCACCCAAAACATCATCGCCTGCGTCTGGGACTTCGACAAGACTCTTATTCCCGGCTACATGCAGGCTCCGCTGTTCCAGCGGTACAAGATCGACGAGCCGCGGTTCTGGAACGAGACGAACAAGCTGGTGGAGTACTACGCGAAGCGCGGCTGCCGCGTTTCCGGCGAGATCAGCTACCTCAACCACCTGCTGACCTACGTCCTCGCGGGCAAGATGGCCGGGCTGAACAACAGGATCCTGCGCGAGTGCGGCCAGGAGATCGTTTTTTATCCGGGCCTCCCCGGTTTCTTCGAGCAGGCCAAGGGCTTCGTCACCGAGCGGCCCGAGTACCGCAAGCACGAGATCACGCTCGAGCACTACGTCGTCAGCACCGGCCTGACCGAGATGGTCCGCGGCAGCGCCATCGCGCCGCACGTCGACGGCATCTGGGGCTGCGAGTTCATCGAGAACCCGCTGCAGCCGGGCTTCCTGCAGCAGAAGGAATTCGACCTCGGGGCCGACGCGGAGATCGCGCAGATCGGGATGATGATCGACAACACGACCAAGACCCGCGCGCTCTTCGAGATCAACAAGGGCACGAACAAGAACCCGTCCCTCGAGGTCAACGCCCGGATTCCCGCGGACGACCGCCGCGTGGTGTTCCAGAACATGATCTACATCGCGGACGGCCCGAGCGACATCCCCAGCTTCTCCGTCGTGAAGGAGCGCGGCGGCCGGGCCTACGGCGTGTACAACCCGGACCGGCCCGACGAATTCAAGCAGAACGACAGCCTGCGCCAGACGGGCCGGATCGACCACTACGGCAAGGCGGACTACCGCGAGGGCAGCGAGACCTTCAACTGGCTCAGGCTGCAGATCCAGGTCATCGCCGACCGCATCGTCTCCGACCACGAGGCCGCCGTCGCGCGGCGCGTCGCGAAGCCGCCGCGCCATCTCAACTTGACCCCGGAAGAGGAAGCCGCCCGCCGGGCGGCCGCCAGCGCTCCCAAGCAGAGCACGCTGTTTTCCTGAGCGATCAGGCAGACGGGGGCGTCCCCGTAGCAGACGAGGTAACGAGGCTGGAGTCCGGGCCGGAGGTCGCTTTCGGCCTCGTCACCTCGTCAGCTACGGAAACGAAAGCGGCCAAACCAGCACTCCGCTGCGCGCCTCAGTGGGCATCCGCGAACACCTGCTGCAGCGCCCGCACCTGGAGCTCCGCAGCGATGTTGGACACGCGGCTCGCGTAATCCCGGCTGGACGCCGGAATTCGTCCGCTCGTGACCGCGCCGACGCCGGCATTCCAGGCGAGGGCGATGTTGTAAACCGACGCCTCGAAGCCAGCCCTTTCGAGAGTGGCCTTCAGCCAGTCGTAATGGCGGACCGCCACCTCATCCGAGGAGCGGCGGTCGAGCGCCTCGCTGAAAGGGCGGTGCGAATACATCCGCCAGGTATCGAGGCGAAACTGGTAGGCGCCGAGTTCGCCACATGGGCCGGGCGACTGGCGGTTGGAGGGATTCTCCACGGTATGGATCGCCTCCAGCGTCTCCCAACGCGTGGAAGCCCGGGCTTCGGTCAACACCGCTCCGAACGCGAAAACCGTTCCGGCAAGGAGCAGCGTGCGCCACTGGCTGTTGTTGAAGAGAGCGAAGTTCGTATTCACAGGTGCCATTGACTGAATGCCCAGAAGGGGGTTCTGCCACCTTAATAACTATTTTAGACAATTAGCCGGAACCTTGCGCGTCGTGCAAATTGCGTGCGTGCGCCAAATGGGCGCGGCGGAATTCGCCGCTATTCCGAAAGCTCCTCGAGCAATCGCGCCACAAGTGCCGTCCAGCCAGTCTGATGGCTCGCGCCCAAGCCCTGCCCGGTGTCCCCATGGAAATACTCGTGAAACCAGAGCAGGTCCTTCCAATGCGGATCGCTCACGAACCGGGACTCCATTCCCAGCGCCGGCCGCCGGCCCCCGCCGTTTGGCAGGAACAGCGTGACAAGCCGTTTGGCGAGCTCGCGCGCGATCTCGGCGAGGTTGAGCCGGCGGCCGCTGCCGGTCGGGAACTCCAGCTTGAAGCCGTCGCCGTAGAAATGGTGGTAGCGCTCCAGCGCCTCGATCAGGAGATAGTTCACGGGAAACCACACCGGCCCGCGCCAGTTGGAGTTGCCGCCGAAGAGCCCGCTGTCCGACTCCCCCGGCACGTAGTCCACGCGCCACTCCATGCCCTCGGCCTGCAGCACGAAGGGACGGTCGCGGTACGCGCGCGAGAGCGAGCGCACGCCGTGCGCGGAGAGGAATTCCGCCTCGTCCAGGACGTAGCGCAGCACGCGCTCGAGCCGCTCGCGCGACGGGATCGCCAGCAGGTAGCGGCCGCGGCCGCCGGGCGCGAGGTGGGAGATCTGCGCGGCCAGGTCGCGGCGGTTCTCGAGGAACCAGCGCGTGCGCTTCGCGAATCCCGGCAGCCGCGCGAGGCGGTCCTCGTCGATGACCTCGACCGCGAAGAGCGGGATGATGCCCACCATCGACCGCAGCCGCAGCGAGAGCGCGTGGTCGCCCAGCAGGAGCTGGTCATAGTAGAATCCGTCCTCCTCGTGCCAGAGGCCGGTCCCGCCGAGGCGGTTGATCGCGTCGGCGATCGCCACGAAGTGCTCGAAGAATTTCGACGCGATGTCCTCGTAGGCGGGATCGCCCTCCGCCAGCTCGAGCGCCATCGACAGCATCGTGCCGCAGTAGAACGCCATCCACGCGGTGCCGTCCGCCTGCGCGAGCGTGCCGCCGGTCGGCAGCGGCTTCGAGCGGTCGAACACGCCGATGTTGTCCAGCCCGAGGAAGCCGCCGCTGAAGAGGTGGTGCCCGTTCGGATCCTTCCGGTTCACCCACCAGGTGAAGTTGACGAGCAGCTTCTGGAACACCCGCGCGAGCCAGGTGCGGTCGCGCGTCCCGCGCGGGCCGGTCATCTTGTACACGCGCCAGCAGGCCCAGGCGTGCACCGGGGGGTTCACGTCGGAGAAATTCCACTCGTACGCGGGAATCTGTCCGTTGGGGTGCATGTACCACTCCCGCAGCAGCAGGTTGAGCTGGTCCTTCGCGAAATGCGGATCGATCCGGGCGAACGGGATCATGTGGAACGCCAGGTCCCAGGCCGCGAACCACGGATACTCCCAGGTGTCCGGCATCGCGATCACGTCCCGCGTGTACAGGTGCGGCCAGTCGCTGTTGCGGCCGGTGCGCCGGCTGGCCGGCGGCGGCGGCTGGGCCGGGTCGCCCTCGAGCCAGTCCTTCACCACGAGGTGATAGAACTGTTTCGACCATAGCAGCCCGGCGTAGGCCTGCCGCGCGACGCGGCGCGCCTCGTCGCTGTCGAGTCCGCCCGGGACCAGGGGCGCATGCTTTCCGCCCGCCTTCCCGAACGGCGCGGCCGTGGCGTGGCGGTTCGCCCCGCCGAAGAGCGCGGTGTAGTATTCGTCCGCCTCCCGCCGCCGGGCGTCGACGGTGTCCGCGAAGCTCCGGCCGAAAATCTCCCGCGGCCGCTCCCGCTCGGCGTAGAGCCGCAGGCGCAGCACCCTCTCCTCCCCCGGCGCCAGCTCCAGCGCGTGGTGCGCGGCGCACTTGGTGCCGGTGCGCGCGGGATTCACCGCGTCCGCCCGGCCGCTCACCACGCAGTCGTGGAAGGCGTCCTTCACGTGACGCGACGGATTTTCCGCCCCAAAGAGCCGTGCCGCATTCGTCTCGTTTTCCGTGAACAGCCAGGAGGGTTCCGCCCCGTCCGGCATCTCGTTTTCCAGGAAAAACCGCCCAAGCGTCGCGTGGTCGCATTGGACGCGGCCGTCCACCAGCGCGCGCAGGCCCGGTTTCGCGCTGCGGTCCCAGGTCCAGGTATTGCGGAACCAGAGCGTCGGCAGGACGTGCAGCTTCGCCGCCTCCGGGCCGCGGTTCGCCACGGTGATCTGGATGCAGAGGTCGTTTTCCCCCGCCTTCGCGTAATCGACGAAGACGTCGAAGTACCGCCCGTCGTCGAAGACGCCGGTGTCGAGCAGCTCGAACTCCGGCTCGTTCCGGCCGCGCCGGCGGTTCTCCGCCCGCAGCCGCTCGTAGGGGAACTCCGCCTGCGGGTACTTGTAAAGCGCGCGCAGCCAGGAATGGGTCGGCGTCGCGTCGAGGAAGAAGTAGCACTCCTTCACGTCCTCGCCGTGGTTGCCCTCGGGCCCGCTGAGGCCGAACAGCCGCTCCTTCAGGATCGGGTCGCGCCCGTTCCACAGCGCCAGCGCGAAACAGAGGCGGCACTCGCGGTCGGTGACGCCCAGCAGGCCGTCCTCGCCCCAGCGATAGGCGCGGCTGCGCGCATGATCATGCGTGAAGTAATTCCAGCTCTCGCCGTCCGCCGAGTAGTCCTCGCGCACGGTGCCCCACTGGCGCTCCGACAAATACGGGCCCCAGCGCTTCCAGTTCTTCTCCCGGCGCGCATCCTCCGCGAGGCGGATGAGCTCGGTGATCTTCGCAGGGGGCGTCGGCATCGGGGCCTTTACCTGTAGCAGATTATCTTTCGCCGCGAAGCGCGAATGATTGCTCGATCGAACTCGGGTCGCTCTCGGATCGGCTCCTGTTCAATCCGGCTTTCACCGGAGGCGATCCGAGGACGATCCGAGAGGCATCACGCCGCTAGCCTACACCCGTGCCAATGCGCTGGGATCAACGGGTTTCACCTTCGCGCCGGCCCGGCCACTTGTCCGGTCGCGTCCAGAACGCATCGTCCCGGCCACCATAGTAGGCGGTGAGCACCTGGTCCATCACGCGCGACGTGCGCCGGGCCGATTCTCCGGTGCTCGGGCACACGCCGCGCCCGAGCAGGTCGTCCACCACGCTCTGGATCAGCGGTTGGGCGACGTGCGGCGGATGCGGCAGGTCGAAGGTCTCGACCTCTCCGTTGCGCTCGAATTTCAACGGATCGGGGCCAAAGACCTGGAAGGTGAGCTCGCCGTCCGTGCCCGTGATGCGCAGGGCCTCGTCGCGCGTCGCGCTGGCGAAGTTGCAGGACATCGTGCCCGGCGCGCCGGCCTGGGTCCGGAAGCTGAGCGCCACGGTGTCCTCCACGGCATAGGCCGAGGCGACATTCGCCGCGGTCCCGGCAACCTCGCCGAGCGGTCCCAGCAGATGGTCGAGGAGGTCGAGCGCGTGCGAACCGACGTCGAGGAAATGCCCGCCGCCCGCCGTCGCCGCGTCGATCCGCCACTGGGCGTCCTTGCGGTGATGCGGCTCCGCCAGCCGGTAGGTCACGCCCGTGAGCTGGCCGAGCGCACCGCTCTTGATCAGCTCCTCGGCCTTGAGAAAGCGCGGCAGCCGGCGCCGGTAATAGGCCACGTAGAGCGGCAGTTTCGCGCGGGCGAAGGCCGCGATCATCCGGTCGCATTCCGCCGTGGAACGCGCCATCGGCTTCTCGACGTAGGCCGGCTTGCCCGCGGCCGCCACCTTCAGCGCGTAAAGCTCGTGGGAGTCCGGGGGCGTCGCGATGTAGACCGCGTCGACTTCGGGATCGGCGATCAGCTTGTCCGCATCGGAGTACCAGCGCGGCACGCCATGGCGCCGCGCGTAGTCCGCGGCGAGCTCGGCATTGCGCCGCATCACGGCCACGAGCTGCGAGCCGGCGGCCTTGCGGAAGCCGGGGCCGCTCTTCACTTCGGTCACATCACCGCAACCGATGATGCCCCAGCGCACGGCGTCGCGGCCGGCAAAATGTTTGGAGACAGGCATGCCTCAGCCTGAGCGGACGGAACCGGCCGCTGCAACCGGCTTTTGCGGAAACCTCCGTTACAGCAGCTGCCGGATCGCCCCCAGGCCCGCCGCGCTGACCGCGACGTAGCGGTGGGCGGCATCGGTCCAGGAGGCGAACGCCATGCCCTCGCGCTGGCCGAAGTCGATCGCGCCGGAGGCCGGGAGCCGCGGGAAGTCCGCCTGCTGCAGCACGTAGAAATGGAACTCGGCGCCGCCGCGGGTGAAGCAGAGTTCGACGACGTCATGTCCGGCGAAATTGATCGTGCGGCAACCGGTCGTGCGCAGCGCGGCGAAGTCGACCGGGAGCGTTCCGCCCAGGTGGGTGTCGGGCTGGCTGAGCACCGTGCCGAGCGCGCTCACCGCCTCGCCGTGGCTGCCGTGGCGGGCGTGCAGGGTGTCGTCGACCGCAAAGGCCTCGAGGCGGCCCAGCTGCATCGATGGACTGCGCCACCACATCGTCCCCGCCACGCCGAACAGGACCAGCACGCTGGCCGCCGCCGCGAGCAGCGACGGACGCGTCCACCAGGCGCGCACCGACGGACGGCCGCTGGCGCGGGCCCCGGCAAGGATGGCCTCGCGCAGGCCGGCCGGAGGAACGATCTCCCGGAGGCGGGCGGCGACGGCCGCGCCGTGACGCTGCTGCTGGGCGAACCACGTGCCGAGCGCGGGATCCTGCTGCGCCTGGGTCAGGGCCGCGGCGAAGGCCGGATCGGCGGCGTCGCCGCCGCCGGGACGGTAGGCGCTGAGAATGAATTTTGCCTCCTCGTTGGTCATGATCTTCCTCCTCCTTTCGCCGCGGAAAACGGCACCACCTTGGACGCCGCCGCGGATTCCCCCTGCGCGAGCGCGGCGCGGAGCTGCGATTTGCCGCGGGACAGCCGCGACATCACCGTGCCGATGGGCACGTCGAGCGCCGCCGCGATTTCCTGGTAAGACAGGTCCTCCAGGTAAAACAGGGTCAGCGGCGCCCGGAAAACTTCCTCCACCGACTGGAGCGCGACCATCACGGTCGACGCATCGAGCCGCGCCACGCGGTCCACCTCCTCCGCGGGGATGTCGGCCTCGCCGGGTGGCAGGTCCTCGATCGAGGTCGCCCGCGCGTCGCGCCGGCGTCCACGCAGGAATTCCCGGTAGAGCGTCGTGAACAGCCAGGATTTCGCCTTCGCCGCCTCCCGCAGGCCGTGGCCTTTCGTGGCCCAGATGAAAAACGTCTGCTGGACGAGGTCGCCCGCGTCGGCCGAGTTCCGCGCGAGGCTCAGCGCAAAGCGGTAGAGGGGCGCGTAATGCGCGTCCACCAGCTGCGTGAAGGCTTCGGAACTCATGGTTATTGGTTTCAGAGTTGCGTCGGGGACGATTTATTCCCGGAAACATCGCCTTCCTGCAACATGCTTCGCCTTTTCCTCCCGCCCAACCTCGCCGCGGCCGCCGCCCGCGATGCGATCGCGCTGCGGGTGGAAATCGATCCGGCCGGCGAACCGCCACCCGCGATCCTCCCCGCCCTGGCCCTGCTCCAGCGCTGGTGCGCGACCCCGGTGCCGCCTCGTTTCATCCAGCTCACGCGCCAGCAGCTGCGGGAACTGGTCACCGCGCTGGCGGGGCAGCCGGCGTTTCTCTGGGTGAATGCTCCGACGGCACCCCTGCCGTGGGAAGGCACCGCACTTTCAGGGGTCTCGGAGCATCTAACAGCCGTCGCAGCCAATGTAGGGGCGTCCCTTGCGGACGCCCGGGCGCCCACAAGGGGCGCCCCTACGCCCAGAAAGACAAAGACGCTCGATCTTCCAGCCGCCCCTCCCCTGCAGGTCGACGGCACCGAGCACTACCTCGCCCTCACCCTTCCGTCGCGCGAGCATCCCACCTACGCCGCCGCGCTGGAGCTGGTGAAGGGGAATGGCTTCATCCTCGAGCCCTCCAACCGCCGGTGGTGGCTGCGGGACCGCCACAAGACGCTCAATTTCCTCGCCGCCCACGGCGACCGCCTCCGCGGGATGTTCGGCGCGGACTTCACCGCCAACTTCGAGAAAAACACCGCCCACCTGCGGCCCGCGGAGATCGCGGCGGAGATCGGCGAGGCGGGCGACGGGTTCGCGGTGACGCTCGGCCTCCGGGCCGGCTCTGCCGACGACACCCAGTTCCGGGCCGCCGCAGCCGGCAATCGCAGCTATCTCGAGGCGGACGGAAAGATCTTCCTCCTCGACGCCGCCCGACTGCAGCGCCTGGCGGAAGCGCAGCGTGCGCTGTCCGGCCAGCCCGGCGCCGGTTCCGCGGCACGCCGCACGCACCGCATCGGCGCGGCGCGCGTGGCGGAGGCGCAGGAGATCCTCGAGGAGCTTTCTCCCGGCTTCCAGCCGCCCGCAACCTGGCGCGCGCGCACCGAGGCCCTGCGCAATCTCTCCGCCCTGCAGCCGGCGCCGCTGTCCGCGGCCTTTGATCGCCAGCTGCGGCCCTACCAGCGCGTCGGCGTCGCGTGGCTCTGGCATCTCTGGCGTCACCAGCTCGGCGGGATTCTCGCCGACGAGATGGGGCTGGGAAAAACCCTGCAGGCGCTTGGGCTGCTGAGTGCGGTGGCGGGGGAAGGAGGAGGAAGTCGAGAGGCTGGAGTCGAGAGTCCGGAGGCGACGACCGAAACGAGCCGAACTGCCAGAACCCCGGCTCTGGACTCTCGACTCTCCGTCCTCGACCCACGTCGAGCCTCCCTCGTCGTCTGCCCGGCGTCGCTGCTCGAAAACTGGCGGCGCGAGGCGGCGCACTTTGCCCCGCAACTGCGCGTGTTCGTGCACCACGGGGAGAACCGCCTCGGCTCCGCCGCCGATTTCACCGCGGTCGACCTCGTGATCACCTCCTACGGCACGCTCACACGGGACCAGGAGCTCTTCGGCGGCGTCGCATTCGCCGCGGTCGTGGCCGACGAGGCGCAGCATATCAAGAATCGCCGCTCCCAGAACGCCGCCGCGCTGCGCGCGCTCCGCGCCCGGGGACGCTTTCTGCTCACCGGCACGCCGGTGGAGAACTCCCTCGACGACCTGCGCTCCCTCTTCGAATTCCTCCTTCCCGGCTACCTCGACCGGATCCCGGAAGGCACGCGGGGCGACGAGCGGGCCTGGTTCGACGCCCGCCTGCGGGCGAAGGTCGCGCCCTACCTGCTGCGGCGGACCAAGCAGGCTGTCGCTCCGGAACTTCCGCCCAAACTGGAGCAAGTCATCTGGTGCGAGCTCGGTCCCGCCCAGGCCGCACTTTATCGCGCGATGCAGGAGAGGACCGAACGCGAACTCCTCGACCTCGAGGCCGGAGGCGCCGGCGAGGCGAAGCTCCGCTTTGCCGCCCTCACCCAGCTGCTCCGCCTGCGCCAGATCTGCTGTGACCCGAGGCTGTTGCCGGAAAATCCAAACTCCAAAACCCAAAATCCAAAATTCGAGGAGTCCGATTCCGCCAAGCTCGAGGCCTTCCGCGAGCTCCTCGCGGAAATCGTGGACGACGGCCACCGGGTGCTCGTGTTTTCGCAGTTCACCTCGCTGCTGGACCTGTTGCAGGCCGATCTCGATGGCCAGGGCCTCGCCTCCTGCCGTCTCGATGGCGCGATGACCGCCCGCGCACGACAGGCCGAGGTGGACCGCTTCCAGTCGTCGCCCGAAATCCCCGTCTTCCTGCTCTCGCTCAAGGCCGGTGGCACCGGCCTGAATCTCACCGGCGCCGACACCGTGGTGCACTTCGATCCCTGGTGGAATCCCGCCGCCGAGGCGCAGGCGACCGATCGCGCCCACCGCATCGGGCAGGCGCGGGTCGTGACGAGCTACAAGCTCATCGCCGCCGGGACCGTCGAGGAGAAGGTGCTGGCCCTCCAGGACACGAAGCGCGCCCTCCTGCAGGACGTCTTCGAGGCCAGCGACGAACTCTCGGCCAAAATCAGCCTGGATGACCTGCGCGCGCTCCTGAAATGACCCGCCGAAATCCGGATGCGGGATGTGGAAATCAGGGAATGAATTCGCGGCTGCCCACGGAATACACGGAACACACAGAATCCAAAATTACTTCACCGGCGTCCGGCTTTCCGTGTAGTCCGTGTGTTCCGTGGGCAATCCTCCGTCCTGATTTCCACATTCAGATCAGGCGCCGATATGCCGGCGCACCTCGCCGAGCAGATCCTTCAGCGGCGCGGTCTTGCTCATGTAGCCGGAGATTTTCTTGCTCAGGGTCTTTTCGATGACGTTGGGATCGAAGAACACGCCGGTGAGCAGGATGACCGGCGTCTCCGGCTTCACCTTCTTCAGCTCCTCGACAAGCTGGAGCCCGTCGGAGTCCTCCAGCTGGAGATCGGTGATCATGAGGTCGAGCGCGGCCGACTGCATGACCTTGCGCGCCGCGTCGGCGGAATTGGCCGCGGTGACCTCGTAGCCCTCCAGGGTGAGAACCTGCTTCAGGACCTCGAGGATCTCGGCTTCGTCGTCGACGAGCAAAATGTGTTTTTTCATGGGGAACGCGGAAAAGTTTCGGAACGGTTGAAGGTGGAGGAAAAGAGATTCAGGCCCGGGGCGTCGGGGAGAGCTGGAGGATCACCACGCCGCCCACGATCTTGTCCCGGTCCCGCAGGGGGAAGAGATTGAAACGGACGGGGATGGTGCGGTCGCGCTTGTCGACCAGCAGGGCCGGCTGGTCCTGCAGGTCGCGGCCGTCGTTCAGCGCGCGCGCCACCGGATCGAACATCGCGTCGCCGCCGGTCGCCGTGAGGCGGACGACCTTCTTGAGCGGAAGGTCGACGATCTCGGAGAGATCGAAGCCCGTCTGGCGGGAGACCGCGGGGTTGATGCGCGAGATGTTCAGCGGCTTGGTGATCACGAACACGAGGTCGGTGATGGAATTGATGATGAGGTTGTTGTAGCGCAGCTGGTGTTCCATCGCCTGGTTGGCCCACCTTCGCTCGAGATTCTCGCTCGAGAGCTTTGCGTTCGCCGCGACCAGCTCGGCCGTGCGCTCCTTCACCCGCTGCTCGAGCTGCTCGTTGGCCGCCTGCAGGGCGATCGCCGCCTTCTGGCGCGCGGCGATGTCGTCGCGGATCAGCCACGCGACGCCGCCCAGCAGCAGGACATCCAGCACCACGCCCGACCACACGGTCCAGCGCGTCGTCTGTGCCTGCAGATAGGAGGCGGTGTCGCGCTCGGTGAGGAGCGCCATCTCCTCGTCCTTGAGCTTCTTGATCTTCTGGTTGATTTCCTGGATCGCGGCGCGGCCGGCGTCGGCCGCCAACAAGGCGCGGAGGGCATCGGCGTTGCCGCCTTGCTTGGCGGCGAGGACGTCGCGCATGAACGCGCCCTGCTTGTCCACCAGCGTCTCCAGTTCCGCCACCTCGGCGTTCTGGGCCGGTTCGCCGCGGGTCAGGGCCTTGGCGATGTCCACGTGGTCCGACACGCTGTTGAGCGCCGCGCGGATCGCGGCCTGGTCGCGGGCGTCGCCGGTCAGCACGAACGTGTGCAGCGCCCCGTCGCCGAACACGAGGTCCGCGCGGAGTCCCTCGAGCTCGAGGATCACGGAGTGCGTGTGGTTGACCCAATCCGAGCTGGCCATCGACCGGTTGATGTTCACCACCGCCCGGACGGCCACGGCCACGAGCACCGCCGAGATGAGAAGGAAGAAAAACAGGACACGCCTGATGGTTTTGTCTTTCACGGGGATTGGGGTGGGGTTCAGCCGGAGGGTTTGGCCGCGCGCGGGGGACGGGCGAGATCGGGATCCTTCGCCGGAGGATCGGTCTTCACCACGATGTAGACGGGGTGCTTCTTGTCCTCCTTGTAATTGTAAGTGAATTCCATGGCAAAGGTCCAGTTGGCGTCGAAGGAGGCCGCCACCTTGCCGGCGATCTCGCGGATGGTGGCCCCGCATTTCTGCAGCTTCACGAAGTAGACGCGGTTGTTGTAGTCGAGGTAGGCCTTGCTCTCGGTGACGTAGCAGACGGCGTGGCCGATGTTGCTGCCGACCATCTCCACGCGGATGAGCCGGGTCTCGTAGCCCTTCGCGCCGAGGACGTGGTCCGCAAGCACCGCGTAGTCGATGCAGTCGCCGGACTGCGTCTTCAGGAAGACCTTCGGGTCCTGCACGTCGAACGGCTGGAGCACGAACTTGAAGTCCGCGAACAGCCCCGCGAAGCGCTGCGGCGTCATCTTCGGGTCGTTCATCAGCTCGTCCATCGTCAGCGCGGAAAGCCGCACGCAGAGCAGCGAGCTGAGGATCCCGGCGCGCCAGAGGCGGCGCCAGCCGACACCGTTTCTGGGGGAAGGCGGAAAAGCCTCGACCGGACGATGATGTGACGGGGGAATCATCGAGTTGGACCTGCGCGAGCATTCCACTCCCCAAGCCGCAGGCAATCCATTCCTTGGGAGACGGATACCGGCCAAGCCCCCGCGGGCAGGCCAGATCGCCGGCCTGGCCTGCGGCGGGAAACCGCCCGGACGTGCCTTCGCGCTGGTTTCCAGCGGACGGACCTGGCAGCATGGCATGCACCTCGCCGTGAAAAATCTCCTGCTGCTTCTCTGCCTCGGAATCGGCGGCTACAAGGCGTACAGCTATTGGCAGGAGCGGAGCGCCACGCGGGAGAACCCCGACGCCGGAATGTCCGCGGGCGCAGGCCCGTCGGCCAGCCCGGCGGGGTTCGTCGAAGCCTTTGTGCCCGAAGGTGTGAACCCCGGGGTGATGACTGTGTTCATGCCGGTGGGATGCCCGCTCGAAGCGGGCCGACGCGGGCGGGCCCTGGTCGAAAAAATGCAGGCCGCCCATATCCCGGTAACCGCCTCATCCGAAGCCCGGCTTGCGATCCAGGCCAATTCCCAGGCCGAACTCGATGCCATGCTCAAGAAATCGAACGCCGTGATGACCGGCAAAATTCCCATCGTCTTCTTCCGGGGCCGCGCGAAGAACAACCCCTCCTTCGAAGACGTGCTGGCCGAGTACCGGGCGGCGCGTTGAGGGTTGGTTGTACGCCAGCTCGTTGGGCTGGCCCGCCAGGTCAACGACCTGGCCTACGACGGATCGAACCGACACACCCCGCCCGTTGGGCACCCCTCTTAATAGTAGAGGGGAGTCTGATCCCGGCTAAGCCCCAAACCCGGCAAAAACCGTCGCCTCATGCGAATAACCCCCTGCACGCCGAGGGAACCCGTCCGGAGCCAAGTGAGTCACAGTCAATTCCGTCCCGACGGACTCACGATGAAACCCACCACCCTCGCCTGTTACCTGCTGATCGGCGTGGCCGTCGTTCGCGCCGACCAGGGGGACGCCATCGTTCTCGCCTCGAGCAAGCTCTCCGAGGCCGCCAACTACAGCTGGATCTCCAGCACGGTGCGCGATTCGCGGTCGGCCGAGATGCGTGGCAAGACCGACTCCGCGGGGTATTCCCTCGTGACTTTCATCGGCTACGCGCCGCCGGTAGCGCCGGCGGGCGGTCGTTCCGTGCACAGCGCCCTGCCCGGGGACAGCATCCATGCGGCTTTCCTCGGTGACACCAAGTATGTCATCCAGGTCGGGGACGACTGGACCGATCTGGAAAGCGCGTCGGACACCTCGACCAAGTCGGGGAGCACCGGCCGCAGCCCCGGCAGCGGAGGTTCGTCCCGCATGGGCGGTGGCAGCGGCATGTCCGGCACCGGCCTCGGGGGCGGGGCGCTCGGAGGCGCCGGCGGTGGAAGACGCGGAGGCGGTGGCGGAGGTGGCGGGCGCGGGTCCCGCGGCGGGAGTGGCCGCGGAAATGGGGATGACTCAGGCGGCGGAGCCCCGGCGCGGTTTCCGGCCGGGATCAACCTGCCCCACGAGGAACTCGGCTTGATCGTGGCGAACTACACCAATCTGCACACCGATGGAGACGCCATCGCCGGGACCCTGACCCAGATCGGCGCAGAACTGCTGATCGTTCCGCCCGGCTCGAAGGAAAAGCCGCCCGAGGGCGCGGCCGGGACGTTCCGCCTCTGGATCAAGGACGGCGTGGTGACCAAGTACGAGTTGAGCCTTTCAGCCAGGACCGCCCCGGGCGGCAAGACGGCGCGCGGCGGTTTTTCCGAAACCACCACGGTCATCCTCAGCGATGTCGGCTCGAGCCACGTCGATGTGCCCGACGCCGCCAGGCGCAAGCTGAACGGCTGAAAGGTTTCCGCCCGTGGCAGACGGGGTGACGAGGCTGGGACCGAGGCGCTCCACCCGTCCAGCCTCGTCACCTCGTCTGCTAGGAACTCCGGAGACAACTCGTCGACCCCCGCGGCGGTGTCACGTAATACGTGACACTCTGCCACTACAGCTCCCGCCGGTCGACTTGCGGAATCTTCATGTCCGGCAGCGGAGTGCAGGCACGGGTCGTGAAATCCTCGACTTTCTCCAGCACCACGGTCGGGACGCCGGCGGCCTTCTGCGCCTTCACGTGCTGGAAGTCCGCGCCCACGACCCGGTCGAGGACGAAGGCCGGCCGGCGGTCCTCCTGCATGAAGCCGACCTCGACGTTGTTCAGCTCGATGCCCTTCGCGTGGCGGATGAAGAATCCGTAGGCCGGCATGAGGCCGAACATGGCGGGCTCGGGATAGAGCTTCTCCTGTTCCGGGACGTCGAAGGGATTCCGCGACGGGATGGGCGAGCCGCGCGCGGCCGTGAAGAAAAAGCCGTTCGCGAGGTCCGCCGGCTGCCTCGCCGCGTGGTCCAGCGTGAGGCCGCCGCGATACAGGATGCGGATGTTGCTGAGTTTGATGTCCTCCACGTCGTGGTCCGGAATGCCGGTGATGATCGACCCGAAGCGGGGATCGGCGCCGGAGACGACGACGTTGCTGATGGTCACGCGGCGCAGGGAGCCCATGGGCGTGCCTTCCGGCGAGCGCATCCGGCTGCCCAGCCGGATGAAGATGGGGCTGTTCGCGACGTCCCTCATGGTGATGTTGGAGATGGCGATGTCCTCGACGTGCGAGCCGTCCACGCTCTCGATCGCCAGGCCGCGGCAGCGGTCGAACACCGCATTGGAAATCGTGATGTTGCGGAAATCGCCCTCGCTTTCCGTGCCGATCTTGATGCGGCCGGTCGGCCCCTCGCGGTCATTCGCCGCCGTGAACGTCCGCTTAAAGGTGCCGTCGAGCAGCGAACCGACCTCGTAGCCGCTCACGAAGACATTGGTGATGGTCACATTCTCGGTGGGCCGTGTCATGCCGAGGGCATGGCCGGACTTCAGCACGATGGCGTCGTCGTTGGGGGAGTTGACGCTGCAGTTGGAGATCCGGACGTTGCGGCAGTTGTCGACGTCCAGGCTGTCGAAGTTCGAATCGATCCTGAGATTGTCGACCGTCACGTTGTCAACCCCCGTCATCAGGATCCCGAGGTGCCCCCCGAACAGGATGGAAAAATCCCGCAGGGTCACGTTGCGGCACAGCCTCAGGGCCACGCTCTTGTTGCCGCCGTCAACCACTCCCCGGCCACGGAGCGCCTTGCCGATGATCAATCCGTCTCCAACGATGGACACGTTCTCGAGCCCGTCACCCCAGATCAGGCTGTTGTGCCAGTGGTTGTGTCCGAACTCGTCGTATTGCTCCCAGGGATTCGGCTCGGCCGCATCGTACGCGGTCATGTCGGGCGTGGCCTCGATGACGGTGCCGTGTTCCAGCTGCAGGGTGATGTTGCTGCGCAGGCGGATCGAGCCCGTCAGGTAGGTACCGGCGGGGAGGAACACGGTCCCGCCACCCGCCGCGGCCGCCGCCTCGATAGTCTTGTTGATGGCGTCACGATCGAGCGTCCTGCCATCGGCCTTGGCGCCGTAGGCCTTCACGTCAAAGACCGCTGCGTCCACGGCGGGCGGTGCGCTCAGCGCCAGCGCGATCGCGGTGCAGCCAAGGAGAAAAGCCTTCGTCATTTTTGTTTCCCCGGATGGCGGCGTCACAACTCGCGCTTGTCGACCTGCGGGAGTTTCATGTCCGGCCAGGGCGTGCAGGCACGGGTCGTGAGGTTCTCGACTTTCCGCAGCCACAGGGTCGGAACGCCGCCGGCCTTCTGCGCCTTCACGTGCTGGAAGTCCGCGCCGCTCACATCGTCGAGGACGAAGGCCGGCCGCCGGTCTTCCTTGATGAATCCGATCTCGACGTTGTTCAGCTCGATGCCCTTCGCGTGGCGGATGAAGAATCCGTAGGCCGGCAGCACGCCGAACATGGAAGGCTCGGGATATTCCCCTTCCCGCTCCGGGACATCGAAGGCCTCGCGCGACGGCACCGGGCTTCCCCGGCGAGGCGAGGCGAAGAAGGTGCTCGCCATGTCCGCCGGCTGCTTCGCCGCCTGGTCCAGGGTCAGCCCGCCGCGGCAGAGGATGCGGACGTCGCTGATCTTGATGTCCTCCACGTCGTGGCCGGGGATGCCGGTGATGATCGAGGGATAGCGGGGATCGGCGTCGTACGCCACGATGTTGCTGATGGTCACGCGGCGCGCCGTGCCGACCGGCGTCGTCCCCGTCGGCGACCGCTGGCGGTTGCCGAGACGGATGAAGAGGGGGCTGTTCCAGACATCCCGCATCGTGATGTTCGAGATGGTGATGTCCTCCAGCGCTCCGCCGTCCACCGACTCGAGGGCCAGTCCGCGGCAGCGGTCGAACACGATGTTGGTGATGGTGATGTTCTTGAAACCGCCCTCGCCGCCCGTGCCCATCTTGATCCGGCCGGTGGGGCCGTCGCGGTCCGGCACCGAGGTGACCGTGCGCTTGTAGGTGGCGTCGAGCAGCGAGCCGATGTCGTAGCCGCTGACGAGGCAGTTGGTGATGGTCACATTCTCGGTGGCTCGCGGAAATCCAAGGCCGAGGCTGGCCTTGAGGCAGATGCCGTCGTCGTTGGGCGAGTTGACGCTGGTGTTGGAGATGCGGACGTTGCGGCAGGAGTCGACGTCGATGCCGTCGCGGTTGGTGTCGACCTTGACGTTGTCGATGGTGAGGTTGTCGACGCCCAGCAGCCAGACGCAGGAGTGCCCGCCGGAAAGCACGGAAAAGTCGCGCAGCGTCACGTTGCGGCACGACTTGAGGGCGATGGCCTTGTCGGGATCCATGGTGCCGGCGCGCTGCTGGCGCGTGAGCGCGTTGGTTCCGCTGATCAGACCCTCGCCCACAATGGAGATGTTCTCAACGTTCTCGCCTGCGATCAGGCAGGTCAGCGAGGGATCGTAATTCTTCGTCTCGGCCGAGGCGACGAGGTGGGAGCCTTTGTCGAACTGCAGGGTGACATTGCTCCGCAGGAGGATCGTGCCCGTGAGATAGGTCCCCGCGGGAAAATCGACCGTCCCGCCGCCCGCGGCCGCTGCCGCCTCGACGGCCTGGTTGATCGCGTCGCGGTCGAGCGCCTTGCCGTCGGCCCTGGCGCCGTACGCCTTCACATCGAAAACCGCAGCGCGGCCGAAAAACGGCACGCCCAGTGCCAGCGCCACCACGGCGCAACCTGCGAGAAGATCATGCCTCATTTCGCCTCCTGGGATGTCGGGGTTGGTTCCAACCAAGGTTGGACGCGGGGGTAAGACAAACGCCTGACGCTAGGACCGCCGGAAGGATACACAACGGCCGAGCAGAGCAAATGATGGTCTGTCCAGTCTGGAGGAGATCGGTCGCACAACGCAGCTTTCCTCGCCAAAACCTACAGTGGCCCGCCAGCCGCAGCTCGCCGCGTCCGCGCGGCGAGCGAAGGATGGTGGCAAGTCCCGGAATCGAACCGGGGACACAAGGATTTTCAGTCCTCTGCTCTACCAACTGAGCTAACTTGCCCCAAACATGAAGGGTCAGAGGAAAAGACGCACCTTGGTGGCGTCAACGGGAATTTCTCGAGACCAGATTCCAGAGTGTTGCACACGAAGCCGCGAAGAGCACGAAGCTGGCGTCATCTGGTCCGGAATCCCGGGACTCCCAAACCTTCGTGCTCTTCGCGGCTTCGTGTGAGCCATCTGTCTCGCCGGGATCATCGCATTGCGATGACGATCTTCCCAAACTGGCCGCCGCGTTCCATCAGGGCGAAGGCCTCGGCGGCGCGGGCCAGGGGAAACACGTCGCTGATCACCGGACGCAGGCGGTGCAGCGCGACGAACTCGAGCAGCGCGTGCCAGTCGGCGGGCGAGCCCATGGTCGAGCCGAGGAGCGAGACCTGCCGCCAGAAGATCTTCCTCATGGGCAGCAGCGGTGGATTCCCGCGGGTCGCACCGAAAAACACGATGCGGCCGCCCGGCGCGGCGAGGTCGATCAGCTGCTCGAAGCCGTCGCCGCCCGCGCTGTCCATGATGACGTCGAAACGCCCGGGGGCCTTCGCCGCCGCCGCGGTCCAGCCGGATTGCGCGTAGTTGAATCCTCCCACGGCGCCCAGCGTCACCGCGCGGGCGATTTTCTCCGGGGAGCTGGACGTCACCCAGACTTCCGCCCCATGGGCGACGGCGAACTGCAGCGCCCACAGCGCCGCGCCGCCGCCGATGCCCGTGATCAGCAGGCGCTCGCCGGCCTTGAGCTGGGCGCGGGAGAAAATTGCGCGATACGCGGTAAGACCCGTCAGCGGGAGCGCCGCGGCCTCCTCCCAGGAAAGATGCGCGGGCTTCGCCGCCAGCTGCACGGCCGGCACCGTCACCTTCTCCGCGAGCGTGCCGTCGCGGGGCAGGCCGAGGATGGAGAACTTCGGCCCCTGCGCATGCTCGCTCCCGCCCCAGTCGAGCGCCGGATTGATCACGACCTCGCGGCCCACCCAGGCCGTGTCCCCGCCGGCGCCGACCGCCACGACGACGCCCGCACCGTCGGAGCCGGGGACGCACGGGAACTTCAGGCCGGCATACTGGCCGAGCTTGATCCAGACATCGCGGTGGTTGAGCGCCGCCGCCTTCAAGGCGACCACGACCTCGCCGGCTGCGGGAACGGGATCCGCCACCTCGGCAATGACGAGTTGGTTGATGGCCGTGAGTTGGAGAGTGCGCATGTTGGAGATAAGTAACAGGTATCAAGTACCACGTGCCAAGGAGACAGCGGATGGCCAACAGGGGAAGGAAGCAGACGACTTGAGGCAAGAGAGGCCGATCCTTCGAGCATGCCACTATCTCCTGTCACTTGGCCCCTGCTACTTGTTACTTATCTCCCATTGTGCTTGTCGCTTTTAACAAGCCCTACGGCGTCCTTTCCCAGTTCACGCCGGAACCCGGTTCCTCCTGGCGCACGCTGGCGGAGTTCGGCCTGCCGGCGGGCGTCTATGCGCTCGGGCGCCTCGATGCGGACTCCGAGGGATTGCTGCTATTGAGCGACGAACCCGGGCTGAACACCCGGCTGCTTGATCCCCGGCAGGCTCACCGCCGCGAATACTGGGCCCAGATCGAGCGCGTGCCGGACGCCGCGGCGCTCGCCCGGCTCGAACGGGGCGGCATTCCGCTCGACGGACACAAAACCCTCCCCTGCCGCGCGCGCCTGCTCGAACCCGCGCCCGCGATCGCCCCGCGCGATCCGCCCATCCGCTTTCGCAGGAACGTGCCCGATGCCTGGATTGCCCTCGAGCTCACCGAGGGAAAAAACCGGCAGGTCCGGCGCATGACCGCCGCGGTCGGCCATCCGACCCTGCGGCTGATCCGGGTGCGCATCGGCAATTTCCCGCTGGCCGAACTCGCGCCGGGAAAATGGCGTGAGCTCGCCGAGAGGGAGCGGGCGGTGGTGTTTCACTGAGACCAAACATCCGGAGGTGG
>DASZQN010000011.1:0-35229 GCA_035549635.1 Opitutaceae bacterium | reverse complement strand
GGCCACGAAAAGGCACGAAGGGTCGCCAGCTGCCGCTGACCCTCCCGCGCGCCTATAGGCGCAATGGAGATCCACGCCGAAGCCTTCGACCCTTCGTGCCTTTTCGTGGCCACCGGATCGGAACCGTCTTCAGCCGCCGAGATAAGTGGCCTTGAGCCGCGGGTTGGAGCGCAGGTCCTTGCTCGGGCCCTCCAGCACGATGCGACCGGTCTCCAGCACGTAGCCGTAGCTGCTCACCTCGAGCGCGAGCCGGGCGTTCTGCTCGACGAGCAGGATGGCGACACCGCGGTCCCGGTTGATCTCCACGATCTTCTCGAAAATCGTCGTGATGAGGCGCGGGGCGATGCCCAGCGAAGGCTCGTCGAGCATGAGGAATTTCGGCTGGCCCATGAGGGCGCGGCCGATGGCCAGCATCTGCTGCTCGCCGCCCGACAGGGTGCCGGCCGTCTGTTTCAGGCGCTCGCGGAGCCGCGGAAAGATGCCGAAGACGTAGTCGCGGTTGCGCGCGTTGAGCGTGGCGTCGCGCTGCAGGTAGGCACCCATCGCGAGGTTTTCGTCCACGGTGAGGTTGGCGAAGATCATGCGCCCCTCCGGCACGTGGCAGAGGCCGCGACCGACGATGGCGTGCGGCGGCAGCGCGCCGATGTCCTCCTCCAGGAATCCGATCCGTCCGCCCCGCGCCCGCAGCAGTCCCGAGATCGCGCGGAGGGTGGTGGTCTTGCCCGCGCCGTTGCCGCCGATGAGCGTGACGATGGAGCCCGCCTCGACCCGGAACGAGATGCCGTCCAGCGCCGCGATGACGCCGTAGGAGACGGAGAGATCGGAGACTTTCAGCATTTTGGATTTTGGGTTTTGGATTTTGGAATTCGGGTTGCGGCGGAGATCGACCTTGCAGCGGTCCGAAAATCCAAAATCCAAAGTCCAAAATCCAAAATCATCTCAGTGGTGCGACAGTGACTGCGCATGGTCCTCGCCGAGGTAGGCCTCGATCACCTTCGGATCGCTCTGGATCGCAGCGGGCGGGCCCTCGGCGATCTTCACGCCGTAGTCGAGGACCGCGATGCGCTGGCAGACGCCCATCACCACCTGCATGGAGTGCTCGACGAGCAGGATCGAGAGCTCGAACTGCCGCTGGACCTGCTGGATGAGCCGGATGAGCTCGGCCTTCTCGGCGGCGTTCATGCCCGCGGCCGGCTCGTCGAGCAGGAGGAGGCGCGGGCGGGTGGCAAGGGCGCGCACGATCTCCAGGCGCCGCTGGTCGCCGTAGGGCAGGCCCGAGGCGGCGACGTCGCGGAAGCGCGCGAGGTTGAACAGCGCGAGCAGTTCCTCCACGCGCCCGGCGATCGCCGCCTCGTCGGTGCGGTGGGCCGCCGAGCGCAGCAGCGAACGGAAAGGGCCGGTGCCGCGGTGCAGGTTGCAGGCCACGCGGACATTGTCGAAGACGGAGAGATTGCCGAAGAGGCGGATGTTCTGGAAGGTGCGGGCGATGCCGAGCGCGGCGATCTGGTGGATGGCGCGACCGGCGAGGTCGTGTCCGGCGAAGGCCGCCGTGCCGTCGGTCGGGGGATAGACACCGGTGATGACGTTGAACACCGTTGTCTTCCCGGCACCGTTCGGACCGATCAGCCCGACGAGTTCGCCCGGGCCGACCGCGAGGTCCACCGCGTTGACCGCGGTGAGCCCGCCGAAGCGGACCGTGACCTGGTGCAGCTGGAGCAGCGGGGCGGACATCAGGTCTTGGCCCGGCGGGGGCGGAAGTTCAGCAAACCCTGCGGGCGGGCGATCATGAGCACGATGAGCAGGAACGAGTAGAGGATCATGCGGTTCTCGGCAATCCGCTGCAGCCAGCCGGGCAGGGCCTCGAGGTGGGAAAACCAGCGCAGCGCCTCCGGCAGCACGGTCAGCAGCACGGCGGCCAGGCAGACCCCGGCCATGCTGCCCATGCCGCCGAGGATCACCATCACGACGATGTCCATCGAACGCGCGAAACCGAAGGCCTCGGGGTGGATGAACTGCTTGAAGTGCGCATACAGGCCGCCGGCGAGCCCCGCGAAGGCGGCGCCGACCGCGAACGCGGTGATCTTGTAATGCGTGGTGCTCAGCCCGACGGACTCGGCGGCGATCTCGTCGTCGTGCGTCGCGAGGAAGCCGCGGCCGTAGGTGGAGCGGACGAGATTGTGGATGACCAGCACCGCGAACGCGGCGGCGGCGAACGTGGCGAAGAGGCCGGTGTATTTTCCCATGCCGCCGAGCCCGCGCTGCGCGCCGAGCGGCTCGGCGTTCTGGATGACGCCGGTGATGATCTCGTTGAAGCCGAGGGTGACGATGGCGAGGTAGTCCCCCCGGAGCCGCAGCGACGGCGCGCCCACGGCCAGGCCGACGAGGCCGGCGCCGAGCGCGCCCGCGAGCAGTGCGCCCGCGAAGACGGCGGTCCCGGCGGGCCCGGAAGGCGTTCCCGCCCGCAGCGTGAGCCAGGCCGAGGTGTAGGCGCCGACGGCCATGAACCCGGCGTGGCCGAGGGAAAACTGGCCGGTGTAGCCGTTGATCAGGTTCAGGCTCACGGCCAGGATCATGTTGATCCCGATGCCGACGAGGATGTCATAGTAGTAGGGCCCCACGCGCTCCCCGAAAGGCGCCGCGGCGGCGAGGACGCCCAGCACGGCGAGAAAGACGAGGTTGGAGCGCGCGGGCCTCATACCTTTTCGCGCTGCGCCCGGCCGAGCAGCCCCGTGGGCCGGAAGATGAGGATGAGGATCAGCACGCCGAAGACGATCGAATCGCGGTAGGTGGGGGAGAGGTAGCCGACGACGAGCGCCTCCGTCAGTCCGATCAGCACGCCACCGAGCACCGCGCCCGGGAGGTTGCCGATCCCGCCCAGGACGGCGGCGACGAAGGCCTTCAGGCCGGCGGCGATGCCCATCAGCGGACCGATCGACGGCTGCTGGATCGAGGTGAGGATGCCTGCCGCGCCGGCCAGGGCGGAGCCGAGGCCGAAGGTGAACATGATCACCTGGTCGAGATTGACCCCCGCGAGCTGCGCGGCGGCGGGGTTGAGGGAGAGCGCCCGCATGGCGAGGCCGATCCGCGTGCGGTTCACGATCAGGTCCAGCAGGATGACGAGCAGCAGCGTGACGCCGAGCACGAGGAGCTGGGAAAGCGTGAGCGTGAGCTCCGACAGCCGGCCCCAGGAGGCGGGAATCTCGATCGCGCGGTCGGTGATGAGATCGGGGAACGATTTCGGATCCGCGCCGAACACCAGCTGCCCGCCGCTTTCGAGCAGCAGCGACACGCCGATCGCGGTGATGAGGACGATGATCCGCGGGCGGTCCCGCAGCGGCCGGTAGCAGAGCCGCTCGATGACGATGCCGGCGACGGCGCACAGCGCCATCGCGCACAGCAGCACCAGCGCCATCCCCATATACGACGGCCCCAGGCCGAACAGCTTCAGCACCGGCGGCCCGACGTAGAACCCGGCGAACGCCCCGAGCATGAAGACGTCGCCGTGCGCAAAATTGATGAACCGCAGCACGCCGTAGATCATCGTGTAGCCCAGCGCGATCAGCGCATAAATGCCGCCCTGGGCGAGACCGTTGGCGAGTTGCTGAAGGAATTCGATCACTGCGTGATGGTTGAAAGTTGAAGGCTGAAAGTTGAAAGCGTCAGCCT
This sequence comes from Opitutaceae bacterium, assembly GCA_035549635.1. Classification (GTDB taxonomy): domain Bacteria; phylum Verrucomicrobiota; class Verrucomicrobiia; order Opitutales; family Opitutaceae; genus CAIUWA01. The sequence goes on along the minus strand of DASZQN010000011.1, from coordinate 31,563 downwards.
TTGAGGGAGCTTCGCAGTCCGCTGAGCATGCGGACGATTTCCAGAGCTGCTGCGTAGATCTGGGCATGGCTTTCTTCCGTCAGCCAACCCTGGGTGAGACCAAGCCGCGCTTGTGACACAACTTCGAAGACCGAGCCCGTGGCGACTTCGACGAAACGACGAAAGTCAGTCGCTGACGATCGCGAACATCCCTCGGCAATGTTTGAGGAGATGGAAATCGCGGCGCGGCGCATTTGATTCGTCAAACCGAAGCGCTCTTCATTCGGAAATTTTTTTGTCAGTTCGTAGACCAGGCCCGCAAACGACACGCTTTTCTGCCAGACCTCCAATTTTTCGAAATTGAACACAAGGTAGGGTGGATCGATCAGCTCTCAACTTTCAACTTTCACCTCTCAACTGCCGCGGCGCCGGCTTCACGGCGCCACGGCCTCCTGGAACTTGAAGCCGCCGTCGCGGATCGTGAGGATGACGGCGGGCTTGGCGGCGTTTCTGTTTTCGTCGAGGGTGATGCTGCCGGTGATCCCGGGATGATTTTTGGTCGCGGCGATGGCGTCGCGCAGCGCCGCGCTCTCGGTGGTGCCCGCGCGTTTCAGGGCCTCGCCGAGGATCATCGCGCTGTCGTAGCCGAGCGCGGCCATGTCGTCGGGCATCTCGTGGTAGCGCGCCTGGAATTTCCGGACGAAGCCCTGGACCACGGGATTCTGGTCGTCGGCGCTGAAGTGGCAGGAGAAGAACGAGCCGTCGAGCGAGTTGCCGGCGACCTTGAGCAGCGAATCGCCCATCCAGCCGTCTCCGCCGAGGAGCGGGACCTTCAGGCCGAGCAGCCGCGCCTGCTTGCCGATGAGCGCGACCTCGGCGTAGTAGCCGGGCACGAAGATGGCGTCGGGCTGTGCGGCCTTGAGGGAGGTCAGCTGGGCGCGGAAATCCTTGTCGCCGCTCGAGTACTTCTGCTCGCGGACGACCTCGCCGCCGTGCTCCCGGAAATATTTGACGAAGAATTCCGCGAGCCCGACCGAGTAGTCCTGCTTCACGTCGGTCAGCATCGCCACCTTCTTCCAGCCCTGCGAAAGCGCGAACTTCGCCATGACCGTGCCCTGGAAGGGATCGATGAAACAGACGCGGAAGATGTAGTCGCCCGTCTCCGTGACCTTCGGATTGGTCGAGGCGGGCGAGATCATGGGGATGTGGTTTTGCTGGCAGATGGGCGCGGCCTCGAGCGACTTCGACGAGGCGACCTCGCCGAGGACCGCGACGACCTTGTCCTGCGCGATGAGCTTCTGGACGATGGTGGCGGGCTGCCCGGCGAGCGACTGGTCGTCCTCGGTGATCAGCTGGAGCGGCCGGCCGAGCGCGCCGCCCGCGGCGTTGAGGTCGTCGATGGCGAGCTGCGTGCCCTTGTGGGAGGACTGGCCGAAGCTGGCATTGCCGCCGGTGAGGGAGGCGAACTCGCCGACCTTGATCGGCTCCTGGGCGGAGACGGCGGTGGCAAGGGCGGCCGCGGCCAGGACCGGAATCCAGGCGGGACGGAGGGTGGGAGGCAGCGTCATCATGAAGGAACGGGGTCGAGGGAAGAGGGAACGGGCTGGCGCGAGCCAAGGTGAGCGGGGGCGGGTTTTCAACCAAACTGTACGGCCGCCCGGCTCCACCAAGCAGGAGGCGTTCCGCCGACGTCATCCCTCTCCCGTCGGCGCCGCGACCGTGAAAGTGGATGCCGTAACCCATTGGGTTACGCCCGGCGGGAGGGAAGATGGTTTGAGCTTTGCCTTCGGGGCGGGTGGGGCGTTCGATGCGGGCGTTGAACACCTTTGACCGCCATCTTCTGCGCGAGTGGCTGCAGATCCTCGCGCTGGTGCTGCTGGCGACGCTCGGCCTGCTGCTGGTGCAGGTGATGTACGACGAATTCCGCGCGGCGCGGGACCTGGGCGCGCGGGGGCTGGACCTGTGGATGTACTTCTTCGTGACGATGCCGAGCTTCTTCGCGCTCGTGCTGCCGTTCGCGCTGCTGGTCTCGCTGCTTTTCGCCCTCGGACAGATGCACCGGGCGAACGAGTTCACGGCGATGCGGGCGGCGGGCGCCGGCTTCCTGCGGCTGACGCGCCCGATCTGGCTCGCGGGCGTCCTCTGCTGCGGGCTGACGTGGTGGCTCAATACCACGGTCGTGCCCTGGTCGGTGGAGGAGAAAAATTTCCTGCACGACAACTTTCAACTGCGGGCGCAAGGCGAACTGCCCCCCGACCGGCGGGCGGCCGTCAACAGCGTGACCTTCGACAACTACGCCGCGGGCCGGATGTGGTTCATCAACCGCTACAGCCGCTTCACGAACGAGGCCTACGGCGTCACGGTGTCGATCCTCGATCATTCACGGCGCGAGGTCACGCGGCTGGAGGCGGCGGAGGGCCGGCGCGACGAGGCGAAGGGAGGCTGGGTGTTCAAGGACGGGATCGAGTTCGATTTCGACGCGGACACCGGCGACGTCTCGCATCCCCGGTCCTTCCACGAAAAATACTACCCGGATTTTTCCGAGGATCCCAACCTGATGCTCCTCATCGACCGGCGGCCGATCGACATGTCCTTTTTCGAGCTGCAGCGCATCCGGGCCTATTACGAGACGGACCACAACCCGAAGTCCGTCCCGTATGCGGTGCGCTATTTCGGGCTGCTCGCGGACACCCTCACTCCGCTGATTGTCATTGCGCTCGCGATTCCATTTGCGATCAGCGGCGTGCGGGTGAATCCCGCGGTGGGCGCGTCGAAGTCGATCGGTCTTTTTGCGCTGCAGTACATGTTGACGGTCCTCGCGGGCACGCTGGCGACGCGGAGCGTGCTTCCGCCCGATGTGGCCGCGTGGCTGCCGAACGCCGGCATGGCGGTGCTGGCCGCGTGGCTTTTCCTCCGCCTGCGCTGAACCCCGCCGCCGGCGCGACAAGGGCGTCCCGGCGATGTTCCGCGAAAAATTTGGCGGCGATCGCGAGCGGAGTTAAACTTTTCGGGACGGTGCGTCGTCGTGAAGGCTGTCATGAAGACCATCATCCTCGCACTCTCGCTGGCGGTCGCCGGGGTCAGCTCGGCGCACGCGCAGCTTTTCCAGCCGGCCGTCACCCGTGACACCATCCTCGGGACCGTGACCGGCGCACTCATCGGGGGCCACAACCATGACCGCTGGGGCGAAGGCGCCGTGATCGGCGCGGCGGCCGGGGCGCTGTTCGGCGCCACGGTGGACCAGCCCCGGACGGTGGTTTACCGCCAGCCCGTGGTCGCGGTCGCGCCGCCGACCGCGGTGGTCTATGTGGAGCAGCCGCAGCCGGTGCAGGTCGTCCGGGTCGTCGCGCCGGCGCCCGTGGTCTATTATGCCGCCACGCCGGTCGTGGTGACGGCGCCCGTGCGCTACGTGTATGTCCCGCGGGTTCGGCGCTGGTAAATTCCCGGGCCGGCGGCCTGAAATCTCGCCGGCCCGTTCCCGACTTTAGGCCAGCAGGCAGGTTGGAAGTTGCAGTCACACCCGCCACGATTCGTCGTGGCGGGTTTAATTTTTCCTGGAGGCGACGAGCGCCCGTGCAGCAATCAGGGGGCCACGGGAGTGGCGGGTGTTTCGGGAGTGGTGGGCGGGACGGCGGCGGGCGATGGGACGACGCGCAGGGTGAGCACCTGGTGGTCGCTCTGTTCGCCGACCCGCACGCCGACCGTGAGGGGAATTTCGCTCGACGTGAGGCCCAGCCGCGAGGTCATGGGCTCGGCTTCGACGGATTCGCCAGATGGCAGCGGGATCTTGTCCGGCTGGACCACGAAGTTGCCGAGCTCCGAATCGAAATCCGTCACCTCGACCTCGATGGGAGCGGAGCCGAGATTGGTCAGCCGCAGATGGAGGCGCACGGGTGGAAGCGTGCTGGCGCGCACGTGGAGGGACGCATCGCTGTCGCTTTTGTCCTCGGCTGCGACGGGTGCGTTTCCACCTCCGCGGCCGCGACCGCCGCCGCGTCCACCTCCACCGCCCCGACGTCCGCCGCCACCCGCTCCCGGCGGCCCATCGCCCGTGTCTCCCGCCGCACGAGGCCGGCCGGCGAAGCCGGCCCGGTTGAGCACGACCTCGGCCTTCAACCGGCCGGCGAGCAGGGTGCCCTGCGCCTCCATCTCGGGGATGGCGGCCTCGGCGGGAGCGGTCGTCGGCGGTGGCGGAGGAGGCGAGCGGCGGTCGCTCGCGCAGGCGGCGAGGACGAGCAGCAGAAGCGGCGGAAGGGAAAGGCGGGACAGCGAACGAAGCCGGTGGAGAGAGGACATCGGCTTTGTCCGACTCCCGGCCCTGCGGAAAGTTTCCCGCTTTACGCCCAGTTGTAATTGAAACTGATGCTGATCCGCTCCGCCGGGACGCGGTTGGCGGCGACCTCGTGGCGCAGCCAGCTTTCGAAAAGCAGCACCTGGCCGGCCTGCGCAGGATACGTGACATGCGGCCGATGCACGGGTCGCGCGTCGGGCAGCTTCGGCGGCGCCGCCATGAATTTGCTCAGCCGAGGATCCTCGAACTTGAGCCCGGGGCAACCGGCGGGCGTGACGACATAGTAGGTGCCGCTGATGAACGACAGCGGATGGAGATGGAGCGAATGGGCGGCGGTCTCCGGCATGATATTGACCCAGCAGTCGGTCATGCGGATCGACCGCCCGCGCAGGTCCATGTCGAGGGAGCCGGCAAAGGCCCGGACGTGGCGCGTCAGCTTTTTTTCCAGGCCGGCGAACGTACTCGAGAAGCGGTGCAGCTCGTTCATTGAGGCGTAGCTCGTGTAGCCTCCCGGATAGTTCTTTTCCGACCAGCGGCGTCCCGCCCGGTCAAAATCGCGCAGCTGCCGGCATTCCCGGGCCAGTTCCGTGTTCAGGCGTTCCAGCCCGGATTTCTGCAGCGGCTCGGCGTAGATGAGGGTGGGGAACCAGGCGCGGGTCGGCATGGCGCCAGCGAAGTCGGCGCGCGGAGGACCGGCAATGGCGAAAACCGTCGGGACTGAATTTTGGATTTTGGACTTTGGATTTTGGATTGGGACAGCCGGGCTCCCTCAATCCGCATTCCAAAATCCAAAATCTAAAATTGCTACCGGTTGGCCCAGCTTTCCTCGGTCCCCTTGTGCAGGAGACGGGAGGGCTTGGGCGGACTCGGACGCGTCCACTCGCGCGCCGCCGGGCTCTGCAGCACGCGCCACTGCCACGTTCCGAAGAGCAGGCCGAACGCGACTGCGAGGAACATGAAGAACACGCGGTCGTGGCCGAGCGGCACGCTTCGCGGCTGGAAAATCCAGCCGATCGCCGCGAGGCCGATCACGACCGACGCGACGAGGCAGAATATGCCCCACATGACGCCGGCGCGCCGTGCGACGTCGCAGCGGAGGATGATGCCGAGGCCGATCGCGACCATCATCAGGTCCCAGAGCAGCGGAAACAGCAGGCCGAACGGCTCGGTGTGCCGGTCGAAGTGCAGGAGGGTATGAGTGCCGAAGACGACAAAAAACGCCCCGGCCAGCAGCGGACAGTAGGGTAACTTTTTCATCAGGGGTAACTGACCTGCTGAATTCACCCTGCCTCCTTTCGCATGCATGTCGAGGTTAGAGACTGAAATGTTTTCGGAGCCTATTGCCATTGAACAGCGTCAGCCGTTGCCGTCCTCGGTTCCGCGGTTGAGAGAAAAAATCCGCGCGCCTTCGCGCGGGAAAAGGCCACGGACTGATTGTTCACCCGCATCGCTCGGCCCGCGCCGTGTCCGGTCCGCGCGGGAGGCATCCGGCGCGAAAGGAAAAGCGGCGCGCCGCACTGCGCTTCTGATTGCCGTGCTCGTGCAATGATCGCTGGTGCAATCACTAGGGATCTGCGGCCCCGGGGCCGGGAATTCTCCCTAGGCTCCGCACCTCCGAAACGCTTGCTCAAACAGCCGCGGACGGTAGCTAAGTGAAAGCTAGATAAACTACCCCAACAATTGTCCCCGCGCTGGAAGTCCATGCAGATCGGCCCGCTGGTTCGCAGAGGGTGTCGTCTGAATCAGATGTTGCTTCAGTTCCCCGTGGCCCGTTTCCCGAGCCCTTGATCCCACCCTTTCCAGATCGCCCCGATCTTTTCGGAGCCCGGCGACCGGCCTCGTTTCGCGCGGGCAAGTCCGGCCGTGTTCTTCGCCTCGGGCTCGCCGCCGTCGTGGGCGTGATGGTGGCGGGCGCGGCGGCATTCGGCGCGGCCGAACCCGCGGCGGCGCGCGATCTCTCCTACGCGATCACCGTGTACGGGCTCGAAGCGGGGCTGCCGAGCGACGTCGCCCAGAATGTCCTGCAGTCCAAGGACGGCTATCTCTGGGTGGGGACGGAGGGAGGTCTTTCGCGTTTCGACGGCGTGCGCTTCGTCACCTTCCGCATGGCGAACACACCGGGGCTCGCGGACAACCACATCCGCTGTCTGTGGGAGGACGAGACCGGCGTGCTTTGGGTGGGAACGCAGAACGGGCTCTCGCGGTACCGGGAGGGGAATTTCGAGCGTGTCGGGGAATTCGACAAGCCGGTGGCCTCGATCGTTGGCGACAACGCCGGCCGGGTGTGGATCGGCACCACCGGCATGGGCCTGTGGGAATATCGCGGCGGCAAGCTCATTTCGCATGCGGACGAGCCGCTCCTGCGCGAACACCAGAACAACATCTGGCGGCTCCAGGTCGATTCCTCGCGGCGGCTCTGGATCTGCTTCCTGGGCGGCGGCGTCGCCCGCTATGAAGGCGGGCGATTCCAGCCCTATGCGGAGGCCGGGGCGGACTGGGGCGAGGTCAACTGGATCTTCGAGACGCCGCACGGCACCTTCTGGTTCGTGACCGCGCACGGCCTCGTGCGCTGGCGCGACGGGCAATTCCGCACCTTCGGACGCGAGCAGGGTCTCGGCACCGAGGCGGTCACCTACCTCTACACGGACCGGCAGGGGCGGCTGTGGGTGGCCGCGCGCTATCTTTTCATGGCGGAGAGCGCCGACGCGGAGACGTTCGTGCAGGTGCCGGTGCCGGGCGTGGAGTACTCGCGCACCCTCATGCAGGATCACGAAGGCACGTTCTGGATCGGGACCTCGGGCAGCGGCGTCGCCCGGATGCGGCCGTCCGCCTTCCGGATGGTGAGTCCGCCGAACCGGCCGGGCCCGGAAGGCGTGCGATCGGTGGCGCGGGACAGCTCCGGCACGCTCTGGGCGGGGCTGCCCTCGGCCCGGGCGGGCGGCGGCGGCGTGGCGCGGATCGCGCCGGACGGACGGATTTCCAACCTGGAGACCGGCACCGGTCTCGATGCGGACGTGTGGTCGGTGTGCGCCATGGCCGACGACAGCGTCTGGATCGGCACGCGGGGCGCGCTCGTGGTCTGGCGCAACGGCCAGATGCAGCGGTTTCCCGACCAGACCTTCGTCCGCGTGATCTACCAGGACCGCAGTGGCGCGATCTGGCTGGGCCGGGACAACCACGGCGTCGTTCGCTACCAGGACGGCGTCTTCAGGCCGATGGCGGGAACCGTCGGCGTGGAGAATTCCAATGTCCTCGTCTTCGGCGAGGATTCCCACGGCTACGTCTACATCGGGCTGAGCCCGGGGCTGGTGCGCTTCAAGGATGGCGTCGCGACCGACTATGGGACGAGCCAGGGCTATCCCAACCTCGAGGTGCGGGCACTCTGCGAGGACCGCGAGGGTAATTTCTGGATCGGCACCAAGAACCGCGGGCTGATCCTCGTGGACAAGGACGGCCACTGGTTCAATCCCGACACGCTGCGCGAACCGTTCAATGACCTCGTTGTCGACATCGAGGAAGGCGATTACGGCGATCTCTGGGTCGGCAGCTCGCGCGGCGTGATGTGGGCTCCGCAGAAGGATTTCGTCGCGGTGGCCCGCGGCGAGCTTCGCTCCGGGGGCTTCCGCCTCGCGGGGGCCAGCGTCGGCGTCCGCGGTTCGACGGTCGGCTACGGCAACCATCCGGTTTCGCTGAAGACGCCCGACGGCTCCCTTTGGTTTGCGACGCGCACCGGTCTGGTGACGGTCAATCCGCGCAACATCCTCGTGAACACGATCGCCCCGCCGGTGCACGTGGAGCGCGTGACGGTCGACGGCAACGTCATGGACAAAGCCGACGAGATCCGCCTGCCCGCCGGGGCCCGCAGCCTCACGATCGACTACACGGCCATGAGCTTCGTGCAGCCGGGCGCGATCAATTTCCGCTACCAGCTCGTGGGGCACGATGGCGACTGGATCAACGCGGAGACGCGGCGCACGGCCTTCTACACCAACCTGGATCCCGGCCGCTACCAATTCCGGGTCATCGCGCGGAACGAGGATGGCGTCTGGAACAGCACCGGCGCCACGCTCACCCTGGTGCAGCAACCCTGGTTCTACCAGACGTGGTGGTTCTACGGGCTCACCGGTGTCGTCCTCGCGGGAGCGGGGTGGAGCTTCTTCCACTGGAACACGGAACGCCTCCGGCGCGACAACCAGCGCCTGGAGCACGGCATCCTCGAGCGGACGCGCGAGCTCCTCCAGGCGAAGGAGCAGGCGGAGGCCGCCGCGAAGGCGAAAAGCCAGTTCCTCGCGAACATGAGCCATGAGATCCGCACGCCGATGAACGGCGTGATCGGCATGACCGGGCTGCTGCTCGAGACCCCGATGACCGAGGAGCAGCGGGAATGCGCCGAAACCATCCGCAAGTCCGGCGAGGCGCTGCTCGGCATCATCAACGACATCCTCGATTTCTCGAAGATCGAGGCCGGCAAGCTCCATCTCGAGCACGTCGAGTTCAACCCGCGGAGCGCGGTCGAGGATGTGCTCGAGCTGCTCACCGAGCCGGCGCAGCGCAAGCGGCTGGAACTGGCGTGCTGGGCGGACGAGGACGTGCCCGAGGAAATCATGGGGGATCCCGGGCGCTTCCGGCAGATCCTGATCAACCTCGTCGGCAACGCGGTGAAATTCACCGACCGCGGGGAAATCTTCGTCTCGCTTTCCGTCGAGGCGCTCCCGGACCACCCGGCGCGCCTGCGAATCGAAGTGCGCGACACCGGCATCGGCCTTTCGTCCGAGACCAAGGCGCACATCTTCCAGTCGTTCACGCAGGCGGACAGCTCGACGACACGGCGTTACGGCGGCACGGGGCTGGGCCTGGCGATTTCACGCCAGCTGGTGGAAATCATGGGCGGCAGCATGGGTGTCGACAGCGAGCCCAACCGCGGCTCGACCTTCTGGTTCACGATGCTGCTCGAGCCGGCTTCCTCGGCCGCGCCCTCGCCCGAGGCCCCGCTGGCCGGGATCAAGGGGCGGCGCGTGCTCGTCGTCGACGACAACGAAACCAACCGCCGCATCCTCGTCCGGCTGCTCACCCGCTGGGGCGCCGAGGCCCTCGCGGTGGCCCGGGGCGCCGAGGCGCTGGAGCGGATGAACCAGGCGGCGGCGCGGAGCGCGGCGTTCGAGCTCGTGATCCTCGATTACCACATGCCGGGGATGGACGGCCTCGAGCTCGCGCAGGCGATCCGCACGGTGGCGGCGCTCGGCCCGGTGGCGATGATCCTGCTCAGCTCCGCTCTGGCGCACGAGCACCGGGCCCGGATCCAGGCCGCCGGGATCATGGCGGCGTTCCAGAAGCCGATCCGCCAGTCCAGCCTGCTGCGGGCGCTGCAGAAACTGTGGGGGGAGAACGCGGCGCCCGAGCCATCGAGCGTCCGTGAAACCGTGCCGCCGCGCGCGCCGGCCTTGGCGCCCGCACGCATCCTGATCGTGGAGGACAACGCCACGAACCAGATGCTGGCGCGCCGGATGGTGGAGAAGCTCGGCCACCGGCCCGACGTCGTGGCGAACGGCCGCGAGGCCCTCGAGGCGCTGTTCCGGGTCAACTACGACCTCGTGCTGATGGACTGCCACATGCCGGAGATGGACGGCTACGAGGCGACGAAAGGCCTGCGGGCGCGGGAGAAGATGTCACCGGGCCGGCGCACGCCGGTGATCGCGATGACGGCCAACGCCGTCGAGGGCGAGCGCGAGCGCTGCGCCGAGGCCGGGATGGACGACTATCTCGCGAAGCCGGTGAAGTTCTCCGACCTCGCCGCGATGATCGAGCGCTGGCTGGCCCAAAACGGCACCTCGGCGCCGCGCGCGTAGCGGCGGGCGGCCCGGCGGACGTACCGGGGAATCAATACACCGCGCGGCCGCCGGTCAGGTCGAAGGTGAAGCCCGTGTTGAAGCTGGCCTCCGGCGAAAGGATGAAGGCGGCGATGGCCGCGACCTCGTCGAGCGAGCAGCAGCGCTTCATCGGAATCTTGTCCGTCATGTACTTGACCTGCGCCGCGGGCAGCGCGTCGACCATGGGGGTCTGGACGACGGCGGGCGCGAGCGCGTTCACGGTGATGCCGGTCTCCGCGTAGTCCTTGCCCTGGACCTTCGTGAGGCCGATGACGGCCGCCTTCGAGGTGGAATACGCGAGCATGCCGGCGTTGCCCTCCTTGCCGGCGATCGACGCGATGTGGAGGATGCGGCCGTAGTTCCGCTTCAGCATCACCGGCAGCACGGCCTTCGCGGTGAGGAAAGGTCCGCGGACGTTGATCTGCATCACGCGCTCGAAGTCGCCGACCTCGACCTCATGGGCCTTGAGGTTGGTCTTGCCCGTGATGCCGGCGCTGTTGACGAGGATGTCGATGCGGCCCCGTTCTGCCGCGACGGCCTCCACCGCCGCCTGCACGGCCAGCTCGCTGGTCACGTCCACCGCAACGCAGCGACCTTTCGCGCCGAACTCCCTGGCCAGCGCGGCGGAGCGGGCGGCATCGAGGTCGAAGACGACCACGAACGCGCCCTGCGACTGCAGGCGGCGGGTGATCGACAGCCCGAGGCCCGAGGATCCGCCGGTGACGATGGCGGTCTGGCCGGCGAAAATCGGCGGACGGTTGGCGGCGTCCGGCGGCGGAGTGGAAGGGGAATTATTCATGGGTGACGGCAAAGTTGCCCCACGCCCGTCCCTGTGTCCCGCGAAAAATGCGTAAGGGAGCCGAACCTGCCGGCGCGTCTTGCCGCTGGCGTTCGGAAGCGGGGCTTCGGGGCTTGGATCTCTTCAGTTGCTTCCCGGAGGCGGAGGTGGCGGACCAGGTGACGAGGCCGGATCGAGCCTGAATTTCAGGCACGGCCTCGCCCCCTCGTCCGCGACGGATCCGTCAGCGGTCGCGGAAGACCTTCAGCACGGTCAGGTGGATCATCTCGGCCGGCGCCATGTGCGTGACCGACGGGCGGTAATAGCTGCCCTCCGCGAGCTGCCGGTGATGGAGGTTGTCCGTCACAACGAGCGAGAACCCGATCAGGTGGGAGGTGAAGTCGTAGGTCCACTGGTCCTCGTAGGTAATGACGGCGTCGGTCTCGGGCGAGGCCATCGTCAGCGGCCCGGAGGCGGCGTCGTAGCCGAGCGCCTGCAGTTCCTGCACGATCAGCTCGTCCATGCGGTGGTTGTCATTCAGCCGGTGCTCCACGAAGATGTGCTTGAGCTGCGAAAGGTCGGCCTTCGGCGCCTTCCGGGCGGTGACGCTCGACAGGCAGCCAACGAGCGGGAGGAAGGCCAGCAGCAGCAAGGCCGCTTTCGTCAGCGCGGAGCGGGGAAATCCGGCGGTCGTGGCCATGGCTGGATGACGCGGCGCGGCGGGGACGGTTTCGTCTATTTGGGCGACTGGTTCAGCATCTCCCGCAGCGTGGTGCGCCAGTGCACGCGGGCGGTGAGACCCTGGTCGCGGCCCACGCCCTCCTCGGTGCTGTAGCGATAGGCGAGTTCCACCTGCCATTTTCCCGGGAGTCCCCACTTGGCGGTGCGCGCGAGCGGAGCATCCCAGATCCCACCGAGCTTGAATTCATGCCCGAGGTGCGCGTCCATGTCCTGCGAGAAATGGCGGAACGTGTAGTCGAAGAATCCGCCAAACTCGCCGGGTTTGTAGAGGACGCCCGGTGCGATCTCCGTGGTATGGCGCCGGATCACCCCGATCGGCGGAACCGCCGGCCCGTCCACCTCCCGGTCATAGCTGAACGTGGTGTACAGGGTGGTGTGGGGCCAGTGGAGCTGCCGGGAGGCGGAGATCGTCGGCGTGAGGTGGGTGTAATGATCGTTGATCTCGACCGGCGGGCTGCCGAGCGGCGTGCGGGCGGCGAAACCCACCGTGAAGTCGTCGTAGAAGAGGTGCGGGATCCGGCCGAAGTTGTGACGGATGCCGAGCTGCGCTTCGCCGGGTCCCCAGCGGTGATCGCGGCCGCTGTTGATCGGATTCGGGCTGTAAGGGATCACATCGCCGAAAAGCTCGGTGTGGCTGGTGAGGCCGTAGCGCAGTTCAAGCGGATAACGGATGAACTCGTTGTCGCGGAAATCGCTGAACTTGGGGGAGAAATCGAGGACCACGTTGTACTGCGAGAGCGTGCCAGGCAGCATCGTGTTGAAGAACTCGCTCATCCGCAGGACGTCCTCCCGCATGCTCGTGATCAACTGCGGCGAGCCGGATGCGGCCGGGGCGGCGGAACTGGCGGCCTCGGCGGCTCCGGCCATCGTCCAGGAAGCGATTCCCAGCAGGCAGGGGGCGAGCAGTCGGGGCAGGAATGAGCGGGAGAACATGCTGATGAACGAGAAGGGACAGCCGAACGGCCTTCTGGTGCCACGGCAAGCCAGTCGATTGCGGATTTTGGATTGCGGACTGCGGATTGGACGATCCGGGCGGGCCCAGTCCAAAATCCAAACTCGAAAATCCAAAATCTGACCGGCGTGCCGGTCAGGGATCGTTGTTCCGCTCGTACCAGATGAATTGCTTCTCGGGCAGGTCGTAGATCACCCGGAAATAGGCTTCGCCGCCGTCGTTCATCCAGAACGGCTCCTTTTTCCAGCGGTCCGGATCGTAGTGGGGATCGTGGGTCGCGACCTGCTGCTTTTCCTCAGGGGTCAGCTCGGTCGAGAAATAGCTCATGAAGAGGAGCTGCGCCTTGTCGAATTCCACGCCGGCCACCTGCCGGCGATAGTTTGTCCAGCTGTCGTGGCGCGTCCGCCCGTGCAGCTTGAGATAGTCCTCGAGGCCGACCTCGGAGGTCCGGAGATCTTTTTCGGTCGGCGTCCAATAGCCCGTGATGCCCTGCGGACGGAAAAAGCACGCCGCCTGCAGCAGCGCCGCGGCCTTTTCCTTGGGGAAGATCACGGTCCGTTCCATCGGCACGAGGACGGTGGGGGTGGAGGCGGGATCGGTGCTCATGATTCGATTGACGGATGGGAAAGCAAAAGGTGGGAGCGCGGATTGGCAAATTCTGATCGCAGGCCGGCGCCTAGCCGTGGAGGTAGGCGTTCACCACGTTTTCCAGCAGCTCCTGCCTCCCGGAGCGCGGGGTGGGCTCGCCGAGCTTGGTGAGGACGAGGCGGTTGAGCTCGCGGAAGCCGACGCGCCGGCGCTCGATCGCGCGGCCGTAACCAGAGTCGTAGCTCGCGTAGCGCTCCTGCACGAAGCGGGCGAGCTTCCCGTCGGCGAGGATCCGGCGCGCCACCTTGAACGCGAGGGCGTAGGCGTCCATTCCGCCGATGTGCGCGTGGAACAGGTCCTCGGGATCGATCGAAGGCCGGCGGAGCTTGGCGTCGAAGTTGAGCCCGCCGCGGCCGAGGCCGCCGGCACGGAGGATCGAAACCATCGCGAGCGTGAGCTCCTTCACGTCGGTGTTGAACTGGTCGGTGTCCCAGCCGAGCAGCAGGTCGCCGGTGTTGGCGTCGATCGACCCCAGCATGCCGTGCGCGGCGGCCACCTCGATCTCGTGGGCGAAGGTATGGCCGGCGAGCGTCGCGTGGTTGGTTTCGATGTTGAACTTGAAGTGCCGCTCGAGGCCGTGGGTCCGGAGGAAGGCAATCCCGCTCGCGACGTCGAAGTCGTACTGGTGCTTCGTGGGTTCCTTCGGCTTCGGCTCGATCAGGAACTGGCCCTTGAAGCCGATGCTTTTCGCGTAGTCCACCGCGAGGTGCAGGAAGGCCGCGAGGTGCTCCTGCTCGCGCTTGAGGTTCGTGTTGAGCAGGGTGTCGTAGCCCTCGCGGCCGCCCCAGAAGACGTAGTTCTCGCCGCCGAGCGCCTGCGTGACGTCGAGCGCCTTCTTCACCTGCGCGGCGGCATAGGCGAAGACGTGGGCGTCGGGGTTGGTGGCGGCGCCGCACATGTAACGGCGGTGCGAGAACAGGTTGGCCGTGCCCCACAGTAGCTTCACGCCGGTGGCCTTCTGCAGCGCCTTGGCGTGCGCGACGACCCGGTCGAGGTGGCGGTTGGTCTCGGCCAGCGAGCGGCCTTCCGGGGCGATGTCGCGGTCGTGGAAGCACCAGAACGGCGCGCGGACTTTCTGGAAGAACTCGAAAGCCGCATCCAGGCGCACCTTGGCGACGGAAATGGCATCGGCGCCCTTTTCCCACGGACGCTGGATCGTGCCCGGGCCAAACGGATCCGCGCCCGTGCCGCGGAAAGAGTGCCAGTAGGCGATCGAGAAGCGCAGGTGCTCCGCCATCGTGCGCCCGTCGATGATCTCCTCCGGACGATAGTGCCGGAAGGCGAGGGCGTTGACCGACTCCGGGCCCTCGTACTCGATGCGGGGAATGCGGCTGAAATGACGGCGGGGTTTCTTCATGGGATTCGCTCCGCCAGCGAAGCCGTCCATCCTTCCTGAAACGAGCCGAAAGTGATCTCAGCCGGAGGGAGCGCGGCCCCGGGATTCACCTTTGGCGATGAGCCGCAGCTCGCCCAGGCGTGCTTCGGCGGCCTGCAGCTCCCGCCAGGTCTGGAGCAGGCGCGAGCTCGCGGCATCGTCCGCCGTCAGGCGCTGGACGCCGCGCAGGGTGTCCAGCGCGCCGGCGATCATCCCGCCCGCGAAGGTGTGCAGCGCGGGCGGGCCCGGAAGCGCGCCCGGCGAATGCGCGGGATCCAGGTTCTCGAGGATGAATTCCGCGAGGAACTGCGGCTGGTACCCGCGATAGAGTCGGGCGCCGAATACGAACAGGCGTTCCGCGAGCGGACGGAGATCGGGACAGCCGCGGCGCTCCCAGAGTCGCGCGAGCGCGAGGCCGTCATCGACGGCGTCCCCGGCTTCGTCGGCCAGCTCGGAGAGCGTCAGCCCGGAGGTGTTGGCCAGCAGGAGCCGGCCGATGGCGTCGCACAGCGCCCGCCGGGCCTGCAGGCCGAGGATGGCGGCGACGGGACGGGCCGTTTCGTCCGCCAGGACGAGAGCGAGCGAGGAGCGGGCGGACCGGCGTGATTCCTGATGGCGGCCGAATCCGTCGTCGAGAAGCAGGTTCGCCTCGTTCACGAGCGCGCCGGCGAGATTGCAGCGGAACGCCGGGTCTGCCGCCAGCGGCAGCGTGCGGAGCAGCGCGATGGCCTCGCGCTGGGACCGGAGCGCCTCGGTCAGCGCCGCGGGCGTGCCCTGGCGGTGCAGCGCCTGTCCGCGGTTCAGCCAGGCGGCGCCGAGCGAGTTGCGGCCGGCGTCGTCCGCGGGCGGCGGTCGCAGGAGCTCGATGGCCCGGTCGTAGGAAGCCACGGCTTGCGCCAGGCTTTCGGCGCGCGGCTGCTTCTGCAGCGCGTTGCCGCGGTTCATCCACGCGATCGCCAGCTCGCGCGCCAGCCCGGGCCGCGCCGGCTTTGTGGTGAAGGAGGAAAGCAGCATCCCGACCGCCTCGTCATGGCAGCGGACGGCCTCGGCCAGGGCTTCGGGCGTGCCCAGGGCTTCGCAGGCCTGTCCGCGTCGCAGCCATTCGGCGGCGGATGCCGGCGGGGTTTCATGCATGATCGGCGGTCTCGGGCGGGAGCGTCGTCGCCGTGCGCGGTCGTGAACTGGATTCATTCCGCCCGCCGCCGGCCTGGCGTTTGCCTCGTGATTTCAACGGTTCGAGAAACGCCAGGGAACGGACGGCGGCGGGTGGAAATGCGAAGGAGGAAGGATGGAGCAAGTACGGAAAAAGAGTCGGAAAGGAGAGGCCCGGCCGGGGCTTTCTGGATGCACCCTCTATTCTCCTTCGTTCCGTCGGATCACACCTCCGCCCACTGGCGGAGCAGGTTGTGATAGACGCCGGTGAGCGAGATGACGGAGGGATGCGTCGCGTTCTCCGCGCCGAGTCGCTGGATGGCGACGTCCATCTCGAAGAGGAGCGCGCGCCGCGCGTCGTCGCGGATCATCGACTGGATCCAGAAGAACGAGCAGAGCCGCGCGCCGCGCGTGACCGGCGTCACGCGGTGCAGGCTCGTGCCGGGATAGAGAACGAGGTGGCCGGCGGGAAGCTTCACCGACTTTGCGCCGTAGGTGTCCTCGATGATGAGCTCGCCACCGTCGTATTCCTCCGGGCCGGCGAGGAAGAACGTTGCCGACAGATCGGTGCGGATGCGGTGCCCGGTGCCGGGAATCGTGCGGATGGAACCATCGACATGCGTGCCGAACTGCTGGCCGCCGGTGTACCGGTTGAACATCGGCGGGAGGAAGTGGAGCGGCAGCGCGGCCGACATGAAGAGCGGATTCTGCATCAGCGCCCGGGCGATTGCCTCCCCGACCTGGCGGGCGGCGGGATGCTCCGCGGGAATCTGCTGGTTGTCCTTCACCCGCGCGCCCTGGTGGCCGGCCGTCACGCGGCCGTCGACCCATTCGGCGGCCTCGATGGTGCGCCGGGCGGCGGCCAGCTGGTCGGACGGAAGGATGTCGGGAATGTCGAGAATCATGACGGCCGACGGATCAGTACCGGAAATCCGCGCTGAGCAGGTAGACCCGGGGCGCGCCCGGATTGAAACGGGCGCCGTTGTTGTTGGCGGCCTGCACGAATTTGCGGTCGAGGAGATTGTTCACGTTGAAGCGAACGACGATGTGCTGCGTGACCGGATAGCTCGCCATCGTGTTGAAGAGCCAGAAGGAGGGCGACTGGCGCGGCACGGCGGGCGTGCTGTTGTCGCGACGGGAAATTTCCGAGGAATACTGGCCGCCGCCGCCGAGGATGAGGCCGGAAAGGAAGCGGTAGCTCGTGAAAAGATTGCCCGACCAGGCCGGGATGAGCGGAAGCGCGGAGCCCGCGGTGTTGCCGCCGGCGGTGGTGCCGGCGTTGATCTCGCTGTTGAGATGGGAGATGCTGCCGAGGACGATCCAGTTGTCGGTGAAGCGACGGGAGAGTCCGAGTTCGAAACCCTGCACGGTCTGCCGGCCGGCGGGCACCGCCCCGAGGAGCGGGTCGGTGTAGACGGTCTTGTTGTTGACCGTGCGGAAGACGGCGGCGGTGGCTGACAAATGCCCGTGAAAGTAGTCCCATTTCGTGCCCAGCTCGGCATTCGAGGTCTGCTGCGGGCTGGTGTCGGGATTGTTCTGGTTGCCGGCGGCGCTGGAGAGGGTGAAGTCCGTGCCGGGAGGCGTGAGCGAGATTGCGTAGGCGGCGTAGACGGAGCCGGCCGGGGCCGGCTTGTAGACGAGCCCCGTCTTCCAGCTGGCCAGGCCATGCGCCGCATCGATCGTGGTCGGGACGCCGGTGGCGGCAACGCTCAGGTAGTGGGTGGTGTAGCGTTCGGCGCGGAGGCTGCCATTGACGGACCAGTGCTCGCTGAAGCGCACCGTATCGAACGCGTAGACCGCGGCGGTCTTGGTCGCGACGTCGGTGTAGGCACCGCTGCGCACTGGTATCCCGTCGGGCGTGGCGTTCGGATTGGGGCTCTGGATCGGGATCGCGATCAGCGTCGCGGTCGTGAAGGCGGGGCTGGAGGCCGTCTCGCGCGAGAGTTCCAGGCCGGCGCTGAGATTGTGCATCAGCCCGCCGGTGAAGAAATGGGCGAACAGATTGGTCTGGTTGGAGAGGATCGAGGTATCGCGCTTGTTGGCCTGGCGGCTCCGCGTGAGCAGGCCGGTGGCGGGGACGTAGGCGCTGCTGTTCTGGCCTGGCGTGGTGACGACTGCGGTGCGCTGATTGGCGCTGTACCGCGTCTGATTGGAGAGCTTCAGGTCGGAGCCGAAATCGTGCTCGAGGCGAGCGACGGCGGAATCCGCGGAAACGTCGTCGCGGTCAGCGGTGAAACCGTAGAACGTGTCGCGCGGGACTTGGGGAACGGGAACCGCGGAGACATATCCGGGAAGCTCCGCGGTCGGCAGCCCGTAGTCGGGCAGGTTGTCCTGCTCAAGATGCTGGTAGGCGAGCGACACGCGGGTGTCGCTGCCGAGGCCAGCAGCGACTGAGGGGGCGACGGCCCAGCTTTTCGAGCCGGCAAAGTCGCGGCCGATGGTGTCGCTGTCCTGCCAGAGAGCGTTCAGGCGGACGGCCGTGCCCTTGACGGGCGAGTTGGCGACGGTCTGGTCGACATCCAGCGTGATCCGGCGCCGGGTGCCGGAGGTGCGCTCGTCGAAGCCGTAGCTCGCGCTGCCGG
Organism: Opitutaceae bacterium; assembly: GCA_035549635.1. Lineage (GTDB taxonomy): Bacteria > Verrucomicrobiota > Verrucomicrobiia > Opitutales > Opitutaceae > CAIUWA01. The sequence continues at coordinate 13,198 of DASZQN010000011.1, read as the reverse complement.
CGACGAAGTTTTCCCGGCGCGGCATCTTGGTGGAGACGTTCACATAGCCGGAGGCGCCGCCCCGGCCGATGTCGGCGCCGGCCGGACCCTTGGCGATCTCGACCTGCTCAAGATTGTAGACATCGCGCGCGTATGCGCCGACATCACGCACGCCGTCGACGAAGATGTTGTTGGAGGTGTCGAACCCGCGCATGTAGAACGCGTCGCCGGCCGTGCTGGCCGCGCTGCCGCCTTCACCGGCCGCGAACGTGATGCCGGAGGTGTTGCGCAGGACATCGCTCAGCGACGCGGCGCCCTGCTGGAGATAGACCTCGCTCGGGATGACGACGATGGTCTGCGGAGTGTCCCGGAGGGGCTCGGTGAACTTGGGCGACGAGACGGCTTTCATCTTCGTCTCCTCCACCTTGATTTGATCGAGCGTGGCAGGTTCGCCGGCCTTGGCCGGAGTGGAGTCCGCGGCGGCAACTCGTAGTCCGGCGCCCTGGGCCATGATCATGGCGGTCAGGGCCGCGGCTCCGCGGCGGACGGCAGGCCGTTTTCCGAAGGAGGGGGAAGGGCGCGATTTTTTCATGAGGCAAAAGAGGGTCAGGAAAACGAAGGCGAACCGGGAATCACGGCACGTGCAGGGCCGCGATGAAGAGCGCGAGGCACAGCACCGCCCCGAAAATGCTGATGATGAAGGAAGCGGAGGTCTGATGGGCTGGATTCATGGAGAGGAAAATTTGGAATGTAAGTTTGTGATGTTGAGACGCAGTATCATGTCAATATAGAAAACGAGACTCAGTATTGAACAAGGCGTAAACCCCTCGTTGACCGCCTTCAAGAGATGTGAACTTTAGGCGCCGCATGGCGGAGGCGCTCAAAATCAACCTTGGGGATCGCAGCTATTCCCTTCACTTCGGCGAGGATTTGACCGAGGCCATTCGCACGCGCGTGGAAGAATTGCTGCGTAGCGGTCGCAAAGTGGCCGTGCTGACCGATCGCAATCTTGCGCAGGCGCAGGCACCGCTCCTGTCGCGCGTTTCCGGGGGTCTTCCGGTCCTGGCCGTCGAGCCTGGCGAGGAGACGAAATCATTGCGCGGGCTTGGCGAGGTGCTGGATTTTCTCGCCGCCCAGAAACTCGACCGCGGCGGCCTGCTGCTGGTGGTGGGCGGCGGCGTGATCGGCGATCTCGGCGGATTTGCCGCGGCGAGCTATCTGCGGGGCATCGATTTTCTCCAGGTGCCGACGACGCTGCTGGCGATGGTGGACAGCTCGGTGGGGGGAAAGACCGGCATCAATCTCTCCGCGGGAAAAAACCTCGCCGGCGCCTTTCACCAGCCGCGCGGCGTTTTCATCTCCACCCGCCTGCTGGCGACGCTTCCGCCGCGGGAGTTCGCGGCGGGCATGGCCGAGGTCATCAAATACGGGCTTCTCGGCGACGCCGGGCTTTTCGCCCAGCTGGAGAAATCGCCGCTGACTGCATCCAGCCCGCAGCTGGCCGAGGTCGTTCGGCGCTGCTGCGCGACCAAGGCGCGCCTCGTCGAGGCCGACGAGTACGAGCGGGCGAAGGAGGGCGGTCGTGCGCTGCTGAATCTCGGTCACACTTTCGGCCACGCGATCGAACAGGTCGCGGGCTACGGCACGTATCTGCATGGCGAGGCCGTCGCGATCGGCCTGTGCGCCGCCGCGCGGTTGTCGCAGAAGCTCGGATTCCTTTCGTCGGTGGACGTCGCCCGCGTGGACGCCGTCGTTGTCGCCCACGCGCTGCCTTCCCGCTTGCGTCAACCGCTGCCCTTTTCGGCGCTGCAGGCGGCGATGGCGCGGGACAAGAAGGTGCGTTCGGGCCTGCCGCGCTTCATCGTGATGACAAAGCTCGGCGAGGCGGTCACGCGGGACGGAATTTCGCTGGAGCCGGTGGAGGAATGCTTCCGCGCCGTCGGTGCCGCCTGACGGCGCGCCGCCGGGCCGGCCACCGAATTCCACGCTTCCGTTCCTCCGTCTTTCGGCGATAACTCCCGGGAAATGTCCGCCATCGACGAAGATATCGTCCGCGAGTATTTCGAGCAGAACGGCTTTCTCGTCCGGCAGGTCCGCAAATACCAGGTGCAGGCGCGCCGGAAGACGGGCGACGAGGAGATCGACCTGGTGGTCTACAATCCCGCCTGGCAGCGCGGCTCCCGCCGGCCGGACTTCTTCCTTTTTTCCAACGAGCTGCCGTTCATGCACCGCGCCGTCGTGTCGGTGAAGCCCTGGCACACGGATGTGTTTTCCCCCGGCATGCTCAAGAGCAGCCCCGAGATCTTCCGCTTCCTCGAGGAGAACGTGCTGCGGGAGGCCACGCGGTTTTTCCCCGCCGGCCCCGCGGAAGGGGACGCCGACGATCTCACCAAGATCCTGGTGCTGCCCAGCCTGCCGATCGCCGAGCCGTTCCGTTCGCAGAGCGTCGAGCTCCTGAAGCAGCGCGGCGTCGACGCGATCATTTCCTTCCGCGCGATGCTCCTCGACCTGCTGGAGAAGATCGAGATCAACCGCAGCTACGGCAAGAGCGACACTCTCCAGGTGATGCGGATCCTGAAGAACTACGACCTGCTGAAGGATGCCCAGCTCGACATGTTTCCCGACCGGCCGGTCGCGCCGCCCCGGCGCGGGCGGGCCCCGGTTTCCCCCGCGTGAGCACCTCCATCCATCCGACCGCCATCGTCGAGCCCGGCGCTGAATTGGGCGCGGACTGCGAGATCCAGGCCCATGCGATCGTGCGCCGCCACTGCGAGCTGGGCGACCGCGTGGTGGTCCACCCCTTCGCCGTGCTCGGGGGCGATCCGCAATACCTGAAATTCGACCGGTCGCTGGCGACCGGCGTGCGCATCGGCGCGGGCACGGTGGTGCGAGAGCACGTCACCATCAACCGCTCGATCCAGCCCGGCGGCTTCACCACTCTCGGCGCGGACTGCTTCCTCATGGCCTCGAGCCATGTGGCTCACGATTGCGTGCTGGGGCACCATGTCATCCTCGCCAACGGCGCTCTGCTGGGCGGTCACGTGGACATCGGCGATCACACTTTTCTCGGCGGGGCGTCGGCCGTGCACCAGTTCTGCCGGGTCGGCGAGAGCGTGATGGTGGCCGGCCACGCCTCCCTCACCCGGGACGTGCCCCATTTCGTGATGGTGGCGGAGCGCGATGACGTCATCGGCTTCAACGTCGTCGGACTCAAGCGCCGCGGCATCGGCCGCGCGGCGATCGCGGAGCTCAAGGCGGCGTACCACGCGGTGTATTTCACGCCGGGCAACATCCGCGACGTCGCCGCGCAGCAGCTGAAGGTCGCCGCCTTCGAGACTGGCGAGGCCCGCCGCTTCCTCGAGTTTTTTGCGGGCGGCAAGCGCAGCTTCGCCCGGGCCCGCCGCGCGGAAAACGACGAGGCCCGCGATGGCGACTAGGCTAGCCTTCACCTGCGGCGATCCGGCCGGGGTCGGCCCGGAGATCATCGGGTCCTGGCTGGCGGCGCATCCCGACGAGGCCGGGGGGATTGCCGTGATCGGCCCGGCGCGCTGGCTGGCGACGCTGCCGGCCGATGCGCTGAAGGTTCCGGTCGGGCCGGAGGCATTCGCCGCGACGCCGGGAAAACCGACCGAGGAGGGCGCCCGCGTCGCCTGGGCCGCGCTCGAGCGAGCGGCGGCGGGCTGCCGGTCGGGTGAATTTTCCGGAACGGTGACCGGGCCCGTCAGCAAGGAATGGCTGGCCCGCGTCGGCTATGCATTTCCGGGCCAGACGGAATTTTTCGCCGCGCGCTGGACCGGCGAGCCGGTGATGGCGTTCTGCGGCGGCAGGCTGCGTGTCGTGCTTGCGACCTGGCATGTCCCCCTCATGCAGGTGGCGGGGATGCTCGATGCGGCGCGGATCGAGCGGACCGTGCGGGCGGCGGCCGAGCTGGCGCAGGCGGAGGGAATCGCGGCGCCGCGGATCGCCGTGTGCGGGCTCAACCCGCATGCAGGGGAGGGCGGTCTGCTGGGTGACGAGGAGAAACGGATCGACCCGGTGCTGGCCGGTTTGCGCGCCGCCCATCCGGGTCTTTCGCGCTGCGAACCGGGCGACACGGTTTTCGCCCGCGCGCTGCGGGGCGAGTTCGACGTCGTGGTGGCGCTCTACCACGACCAGGGCCTGGCTCCGCTCAAGTCGGTGGATTTCGACGAGGCGGTGAATGTGACTCTCGGGCTGCCCTGGGTGCGGACCAGTCCGGACCACGGCACGGCCTTCGGATTGGCCGGACGCGGGCAGGCCCGCGGGACCAGCTTTGCCAATGCCGTCACCGTGGCGCGGCGCTTGATAAAGCGCCGGACTGCGCGATAGTGCGCCGGACCATGCCCGACCTTCCCGCCATTCCGGCCGCCCCGGCCACGCCCGGACCCGACGGCGTGCGCGTTGGCAACGAGAACCTCGTGCGCCTCACGGCTCCGGCGGGCGCGAAGGTGGCGTCGCTGATCGCACGCGAGAAGCAGGGCGAATTCCTGCGTGTGGCCATCACCGGCGGCGGCTGCAACGGCCTGAGCTACAAGCTCAAGTTCGCGCCCGACACCCGCCGTGGCGACATTCTCGTGCGGACCGCCGGCGTACCCGTGGTCGTCGACCCGAAGACCGCGCTCTACCTCAAGGGCACGGTCCTCGATTATTCGGACGCGATGGTCGCCGGCGGCTTCAAGTTCTCCAATCCCAACGCCAAGGCCAGCTGCTCCTGCGGCGAGAGCTTCAGCGTCTGAGCCGCAAGTCACCCAATTGTCACCCATCGGCCGCGGTTCCGGCTCCGGAGCGCCTAAATAGAGATTGTCATCCCCGGCCTTTGGCGCGAAAAAGCCCCATCTAACCCAGACCAAACCTTATTTGATGGCCAACTCGTTTCCCTCCGGCGGCACTCGTCCTCCGTACTATCAGCGCCGCAACACCGATCCGTTCGCGGCCATCCGCCGCAACCACCGCATCAAGGTTCCGCAGGTCCGGGTGATTTCCCCCGAGGGCAAGCAGCTCGGCGTGCTCGACACCCCCAAGGCCGTCAACCTCGCGCTCGAGGTCGGGCTGGATCTCGTCGAGGTCGCGCCGAACGCGACGCCGCCCGTCTGCCGCATCATGGATTTCGGCAAGTACGTGTACGAGGAGCAGAAGAAGCACACCCACTCGAAATCGACCGCGAGCAAGATCAAGGAGATCGAGTTCAGCGCGCGCATCGCCGAGAACGACTTCATCACCAAGATGCGCCACGCCGAGGAATTCCTCGGCCACGGCAACAAGGTGAAGCTCCGCCTGAAATTCCGCGGCCGCGAGATGGCCCACACCGAGATCGGCTTCGGCGTGATCAAGCGCGCGCTCACGGAACTCGAGGGCATGGGCCACCCCGACGCCGAGGCCCGGCTCATGGGCAAGCAGATCAATGTGATGCTCACCCCGCATCCGATCAACAAGCGCAAGCCCAAGTTTCACCTGCCGGAAAACGAAGCGGACGGGGACGAGGCTCCCGAGGAGCCGCCGCCCGCCAAGGCCTGAGGCTCCGCCGCCATGAAACCGGCGGCCCGCGGTCTGCTCGCGCTCGGCTTCGCGACGCTCCTGTCGGCGGCTTCCCTGCCGGCTGCGAACGAATCCGCCGCGCGAAATCCGCCGACACGACCGGTGGCGCTCGCGGCCACGCGGATCAACGGCCTCGACTATGTCAGCGTCGATGACGCGGCCCGCTGGCTCAACCTGGCTGGCGCGTGGGCCGAGCCGCGGCACAAGTTTGTGCTCACCGGTCGCAGCGACCGACTCGAGCTCAACGCGGACAGCCGTGAAACCCTGCTGAACGGACTGCGCGTCATTCTGGGCGACCCGACGATGCTGCGGTCGGACAAGCTTTATCTCAGCCGGATCGATCTGGAGCGGTGCCTCGGCCCAAGACTGCGTCCGAGTCTCGCCGGATCACCGCCGCCCGCGGTCAAGGTCATCGCGCTCGATCCCGGTCACGGCGGGACCGATCCCGGCAAGGAAAACATCCCGCTCGGCCTCAAGGAAAAGGAGCTGACCCTCGATGTGGTGTTCCGGCTGAAGAAGCAGCTCGAGGCCGGCGGCTACAGGGTCGTGCTGACCCGCACGAGCGACGCGACCTTCAGCCCGGACAAGAAAAAGGATCTGCTCCTGCGGGCAAAAGCCGCCAACGACGCCGGGGCGGACCTGTTTGTCAGCGTCCATTTCAATTCGCTTTCCCCCGATACCCGGACCACGGGGACCGAGCTCTATACCTTCGCCCCGGCCAATCAGCACGCGGCGGACTGGTGGGGCGGCACCAGGAAGGACGATCCCTATTTCGAAACGGCGGACGAGCCGGTCAATCGTTACGACGGCTGGAGCGCGGTGCTTTCGCAGGCGCTCCACCGCGACCTGATCGGCTCGCTGAAGACCGTGGATCGCGGCGCGAAGGTCATGCACCTGGAGGTGCTCCGGACCCTCGATTGCCCGGCGGTCCTGGTCGAGGCGGTGTTTCTCTCCAATAACGCCGAGGCCCGCCGGGCGGCGATGCCGGAATATCGGGAGCGAATTGCCGGCGCGATCTTTTCGGGCATTCGCGACTACGCCGCCTTGGTCCAGGCCTCACGGCCGCCGGAAGTGACCCTGCCCGCGGGTCCGACATCGACCGGCGGGTCGGCCCCCTCCAATTCAAAATGAAAGTCGCCGTCCGCTCTTCCCTCCTCGTGCCCCTTGCGCTCGTCTGCGCGACGTTCGCCGGCCGCCTCGCCGCCTGGGACTACGACGGCCACCGCATGGTCAACCAGCTCGCCCTCGCGTCGCTGCCGGCGGACTTCCCCGCCTTCGTGCGCGAGCCGGCGAACGCGGAGCGCGTCGCGTTCCTCGCGGGCGAGCCGGACCGCTGGCGCAACGTGAACGATCCCACGCTGCTGAACGTGAATGGAGTCGACCATTATCTCGACCTCGAGGAGCTGGATGACGCCGGGCTCGACCCGACCAAGGTGTCGTCGTTGCGGTATGAGTTCGCGCGGCAGTTTGCCGCGGGCCGTGCGGCGCACGCCGACCGGTTCCCGCCGATCGACCCCGCGAAAAACACCGATCATTCGCGTGAATGGGCGGGCTTTGCTCCCTGGGCGATCACCGAATACTACGACAAGCTCAAGTCGGCCTTCTCGTATCTCAAGGCACTCGAGGAACTGGGCACCCCGGAGGAGGTGGCCAATGCGCGGCAGAACGTCATCTATATCATGGGCGTGATGGGCCATTACGTCGGCGACGGCGCCCAGCCGCTGCACGCCACGGTCCATCACCACGGCTGGGTTGGGCCGAACCCCGAGGGCTACTCCACCTGGTACGGCATCCATGCGTGGATCGACGGCGGCCTGATCGCCAAGGGCGGCATCAAGCCCGGCCCCCTGCTGCCGCGGGTCTCACCGGCCCAGCCGATTTCGCTGGCGACGCGGCCCGACGGACGCGACCCAATGTTCGCGGCCGTGATGGATTACTTCCTCGGCACCCAGAAACTGGTCGTGCCGCTCTACCGGCTCGAGAAGGACGGCAAGTTCGGCAACGACAAGGTCACGGTCCAGCCGGACGGGACGAAAACCACGGAGAGCCGTCCGCTCTCGGACGAGGGCCGCGCCTTCATCGAGACGCAGCTCCTCCGCGGTGGCCAGATGCTCGGCGCCATCTGGCTCACGGCCTGGCGCAGCGCGGGACCGGACACCTACCTGCGGGGCGAGCTGATCAAGCGGCAGGCGGCGACCCAGGCCGTCCCGCAAGGTGGAACGCGCTGACCCCAGCGCGTTTTGGGCTCCTGCAGTCTTCAAGCGACCCAGGTCGTTCCTTGTGTACGCCCTGCTTGGTGATCGCAAATCTGGGCGTCCGCAAGGAACGCCCCTACGCTAATTCCAAGCGGGTTATTTCCACGCCAGCACGATCGCACCCGCCACGACGAGCGCGGTGCCGAGTCCGCTCTTGAGGGTCAGCGGCTCGTGCAGGAAGAGCGCGGCGAAGAGGAGCACGAAGATCACGCTGAGCTTGTCGATGGGCGCGACCTGCGACGCCTGGCCGAGCTGCAGCGCGCGGAAGTAACACAGCCAGGAAAGCCCGGTGGCGAGGCCTGACAGCGCCAGGAAAAGCCAGGTGCGGCCGGGAAGCGTGCCCAGCGCGGCGGGTTTGGCGGTGACGAAGGCGATCGCCCAGGCGAACACCAGCACGACCGTGGTGCGGACGGCGGTGGCGAGGTTGGAGTCGATCCCGGCGACGCCGACCTTGGCGAGGACGGCGGTGGCGCCGGCGAACAGCGCGGAGAGCAGCGACCAGGTGAGCCAGTTCATGGGGAGCGTGCGACCGCGCCGGGCGGGGCGGCGGATTTCTTGGGGACGCCCAGACGCTGGGCGGTGTAGATGCCGGAGTGGCCGCTGAAGAGATAGGCGATGAAACAGGCCGCGGCGAAATAGACGGTGTTCTGCGCGCCAAACAGCTCCATGCCCATCACCGTGCACGCGAGCGGGGTGTTGGTGGCGCCGGCGAACACCGCGATGAATCCCAGGCCGGCGAACAGGTCGACGGGCGCGTGCAGGAGCACCGCGAGCGTGTTGCCGAGGGCGGCGCCGATGAAGAAGAGGGGAGTCACCTCGCCGCCCTTGAATCCAGCCGCGAGGGTGACCGCCGTGAACAGCAGCTTCCACCACCAGCTCCATGGATGCGCTCCGCCGACGTTGAACGCGGAGAGGATCGTGACGGCGCCGGGATCGGGCGAGGTCACGCCGATGCCCAGGTAGTCCCGGGTGCCGACGAGGTAGACCAGGCCGATCACCAGCAGGCCGCCGACGAACGGGCGGAGGGGCGGGACGGCGATGAATCGTCCAAACTGTCCCTTGAGCGCATGCGTGACCTCGGCGAAGACCTGGCTCACGAGGCCAAAGACGATGCCGGCGAGCGCGACTTTGCCGAGGAGAACGCTCTCGGGCAGTCCGTGATGGGTCGCGGTTCCGGAGAAATCGATCCGGTAGATCGCATGATGGATGCCCCAGGCGGAGCAGACCAGGTCGCCGACGGCGCTGGCGACGAGCACGGGAATGAGTGCGTCATACTGCATCCGTCCGATCACCAAAACCTCCATGGCGAAGATCGCGCCGGTCAGCGGCGTCCCGAACACCGAGCCGAAGCCCGCCGCGATGCCGGCCATGAGCAGGATGCGCCTGTTGCCTTCCGCCAACCGGCAGAGCCGGCCATAGGCCCCGGCCAGGCTGCCGCCCATCTGGACGGCGGTGCCTTCCCGGCCGGCGGAGCCGCCGAAAAGATGGGTGAGCAGCGTTCCCACGAAAACCAGGGGGGCCATCCGTGCGGGCACGCCGCCACCCGGCTCGTGGATTTCATCCATGATGAGATTGTTGCCCGCCTCCGCGCGCTGCCCGAAGAGATGGTAGACGAGCCCGACCAGCAGTCCGCCGAGGGGAAGCAGGAACAGCAGCCAGGGATGATTCCAGCGCAGCTCCGTGACTTTTTCCAGGCCCCAGAGAAACAGGGCGCTCGCCGAACCGGACAGCGCGGCGACGGGCAGCACCAGGACGATCGATTTCAGCAGGTGCGAGAGATTCGCGAGATGCTCGCTGGCGTTCAGCAGGCGTTTCATCGGCGGCGTCCCTCCCGGCAGCGCGGGTGGATGAAGATCGGGAAACGGGATGACATGATGGACCTGTTATTGGAGGGAATTAACAGGAGTCATCAGCCGGCGACGTGCCGGCGGTTTACCCTCGCGGGAAGGCGGAATCCATCGCCGCTCCCAGCAAAACATTCCGGGGATCATTGGCAATCCTTGGAGTTCACACGAAGCCACGAAGGCACGAAGGCCGATCTCTCCAGTCATGATTGGCCCCGGAATTTCTTCGTGCCTTCGTGGCTTCGTGTGAAACTGCCGGGATTGTGCCTCGAAATCCCAAGCGGCTCCCCCACACTCCACTCGCTTGAACTCTCTCGGCAGATTTCTCCGGGCCGCCGGCCTGGCCGCCGTGCTGATCGGAGCGGCGTTGCGGGCGGACGACGCCGCGGCGCGGCTCATCCTGGTGGCCAACAGCGACGATCCCGATTCGGTCCGGCTCGCGCGCTACTACGCGGAGCGGAGGGGGGTGCCGGCGGCGAACATCCTCTCGTTCCGGATGCCGCAGGCCGAGACCATCACCTGGCCCGAGTTCGTGGCCTCGATCTGGCAGCCGCTGCAGGATGAACTGATCCGGGCGAAATGGATCGATGCGGCCACGATGGACCTCTTCGACGACACCGGACGCCGGAAGCGGGCGCCGCGCGGTCACCGGATCTCCTACCTCGTGCTCTGCCGCGGCGTGCCGTTGCGGATCGATCACTCGCCTGCGCTTTACCACGAATCGCCGACCCTGGCGGCGCATCCGGAATTCCGCACCAACCAGGCGTCGGTCGACTCGGAACTGGCGCTGCTCGCGCAGGGCGCGCCGCCGATCAACGGCTTCGTGACCAACCCGCTTTTCGCCCGGGACCGTCCGGGACCGTTCGAGGAGGAACTCGTGGTCAAGATCACGCGGCTCGACGGCCCGACCTACGACGACGCCCGCGCCTTGGTCGATTCAGCGCTGGTCGCCGAGAAGAACGGCCTCATCGGGCGCGCCTACGTCGACGTCGGCGGCATCACCCCCGAGGGCGACCGCTGGCTGGAGTCCACGGCCGCGCAGCTCGCGCAACTCGGTTTCCCCCTGGATGTCGACCGCGCCCCCACAACCCTGGCCCCGACCGTGCGCTGCGACGCGCCGGCGCTCTACTTCGGCTGGTACGCGGCTGACCTCAATGGCCCGTTCGCGCTGCCCGGCTTCCGCTTTCCGCCAGGCGCGATCGCGCTCCACATCCACAGCTTTTCGGCGCGCACGCTGCGCTCGGCCACGGAGGGCTGGTGCGGCCCGCTGGTGGCCCGCGGCGTGGCGGCGACGGTGGGCAATGTCTTCGAGCCCTACCTGCAGTTCACGCACGAGCCGCAGCTCCTGCTGCGCGCGCTGGCCGACGGCATGAACTTCGGCGACGCGGCCGCCTACGCGGTTCCCGTGCTGAGCTGGCAGGGAGTGGCGATCGGCGATCCGCTTTATCGCCCGTTCGCCGTGCGGCCGGACCAACAGCTGTCGGCGGTCGCCCGCCTTTCCGCGTCGCGCGCCGGCTATGTCGTGCTCCGGCAGGTCGCGCTGCTCGAGGGCAACGGCAAGACGGACGAGGCACTCGCCCTGCTGCGGCGGACCGTCGCGCAACGTCCGAGCCTGGCCTTGGCCGAGGCGCTGGCCGGCCGGCTGGAACAGGCCGGCGACAAATCCGCCGCCGCGGCGGCGCTGCATTTCGCGACGGAGGTCAAAACCTTCCGCGCCGACGAGTGGGCTCTGGGCCGCCAGCTGGCGCTGCATCTCCAGGCGCTCGGTGCGGGCCGGGACGGCATCGAGCTTTGGAAAAACCTTCTGGCTTCGCCGACGTTGCCGGCTGATTTGCGCGCGCCGTGGCTCGAGGACGCGCACCAGGCCGCGATCACAGCGGGCGACGCCGCGCAGGCCGAAGCCTGGGAAAAGGAAGCCGGCGCGGACCGCGCCGGAACATCCAACGTCCAACGTTGAACGTTCAACCTCCAACGACGGCAGCCGTAGCCCGCTTCGGATCCATGTAGGGGCGTCCCTCGCGGACGCCCGGTTTGAAAAGGAAAGGGCGTCCGCAAGGAACGCCCTACTGGACACTGGAAGTTGAACGTTGAACGTCGGACGTTGAACGTTCCCCCGCCTCGCGGGGTTCAGAGTTTGTCGATGATCCGGTCGGCCAGCCCGTAAGCGATGGCCTCCTCGGCGTTCAGGTAGAAGTCGCGGTCGGTGTCGCGGTTGATGCGGTCGAGCGGCTGGCCGGAGGCCTTGGCGAGGATCTCGTTCAGCTCCGCGCGGATCTTCTCCATTTCCTTCGCCTGAATATTGATGTCGGTGGCCGGCCCGACCATGCGGCCGGAAATCAGCGGCTGGTGGATCAGCACCCGGGAGTGGGGGAAGAGCAGGCGCCGGCCCTTCGGCACCGCGCAGAGGAGAATGGAGCCCATCGAGGCGGCCATGCCGGTCACGACCATCGTGATCGGCGAGGTGATCAGCCGCATCGTGTCGTAGATGGCCATGCCCGCGGTGATGGAGCCGCCCGGCGAGTTGATGTAGAAGGTGATGTCCTTGCCCGGCCCGACGGCCTCGAGGTAAAGCAGCTTCTCGGTGAGGTCCTTCGCGCTCTCGTCGGTGACGGCGCCCCAGAGGAAGATCTTCCGCTGCTCGAGAAACTTCTTCTGCACCAGCATCGCCACGGGCGCCTGCTGGGTCTTCTTTCCGGCGGTCTCCGGGCCCTCGTCGTCATCGTCATCATCGTCGGCGCGCGGGAGCGGGGCCGAAAGGCCGGCCTGGAGATTGTCGAAATGCATAGGTCGACAAGGTTGGCGGGCAGCGGGGGTTTGGCAAGTTCAGGCGTGGTTTTGGGGGATCGCGGCCCACGTTCCAACGAGTGCGTGCCTTGCTCTGAGAAGCCTGTTCTCCTTACTCTCGGTCCCGCTCCCTTCCGCTGCATGACTGTCCACTGCATTTCCGGCCGCGTTGTCGATGTCCTCGGGCGGACGGAGTTTCCCGGGACGGTCGAGCTTTCCGGCGGCCGGATCCGGCGCATTCGTCGGGATAGGCGACCGCTCGGGCCGGGGCTCATCCTGCCCGGGCTGGTGGATGCGCACATCCACGTCGAAAGCTCGATGCTGCCGCCGGCGGAGTTCGCGCGGCTCGCGGTCGTGCACGGCACGGTCGCGACCGTTTCCGATCCGCACGAGATCGCCAACGTGCTGGGAGTGGAGGGCGTGGACTACATGGTCGCCGAGGGGCGCCGGACGCCCTTCAAGTTCTGCTTCGGGGCGCCGTCCTGCGTGCCGGCGACGCCGTTTGAGACCGCGGGGGCCGCGCTGCCGGCGGCGGCCGTGGCCCGGCTGCTGGCGCGGAGGGAGATCGGCTACCTCGCGGAGGTGATGGATTTCCCCGGGGTGCTCCGCGGCGCGCGGGAGGTGCGGGCGAAGATCGCGGCGGCGCGCCGCCTGGGCAAGCCGGTCGACGGCCATGCGCCCGGCCTGCGCGGCGCTGCGGCGAAAAGGTACGCCGCGGCCGGCATCTCGACCGATCACGAATGTTTCACGCTCGCGGAGGCGAGGGACAAGCTAGGCTGCGGG
>DASZQN010000010.1:0-126221 GCA_035549635.1 Opitutaceae bacterium | reverse complement strand
GAATCATCAATCCGGGCGTCCGCCAGGGACGCCCCTACATCAACCCGCCGCGGCCAGTGGCGGTGTCGCCGTGCACATCACTTTCACCGGGCCCGCGTTGATCCGTCCGAAGATCGTGGTCAGCGGCGCGTTCGCGGCGTCGCGGCCGCGCGCGATGATCACGATGTTCTCCGGCGGAATCCCGTCGCTCGGGTCGAACAGGTACCACTGGCCGCCGAGATAGACCTCGAGGCACGCATGGAAATCCATCGGGTCGAGGCCGGCCGCATAGCCGCCGACGTAGCGCGCGGGAATCGACAGCGCCCGGCAGAGCGCAATCGCGAGATGCGTGTAGTCCCGGCAGACGCCCTTGCGCAGCTGCCAGACATCCCAGGCCGAGGTCCGCGAGTCGGTCGCGCCCGGCGCGTAGGCGACGTTAGCGTCGACCCAGCGGCAGATCTCCCGCACCTGCTCGGCGCGATTTTCGATCCGGCCGAAGAGCTCCCAGGCCATCGGCGTGAAGCGGTCGCTCTCGCAGTACCGGCTCGGCAGGGTGTACGTCAGCACCGAGAGCGGCAGCCGGCCGGGATTGTCCGCCTTCATCTCCGCCGGGACCGGCGGCCGCTGGACCTCGACCGAGGCCGCGTAGCGCAGCTCGAACGGTCCGGCCGGGACCTCGACGCGGAAGACCCGGTTGCCCTTCGAGGTGGAGATGCGCTCCTCCGGCACCGCCGGGACGCAGACCACGCTCTCGCTCAGCACTTTTTGGCGAGGATCCGTGTTCGCGAGGATGTTGAAGGTAAAATGCGCGGTGGGCGCCAGCACCTGGTAGCCGAGCGTGCAGCCGACGGAAAGAATCATGTCGCGCCGGAGTGTGCGAACCGCGCGCCCCTCGGCAATCCCAACCTCGGGCGGCCCGCCCTTCGGGGAGGCATGAGGCCCGAGGTATGAGGTCGGAGCTCCCCTCTAGAAAGAGGGGTGCCCAACGGGCGGGGTGTGTCGTGCCCGTCCACGAAAAACCGCTTCTGCCGCGCCGCAATCAAACCTTCACCAGGCCGTGCTGGATGCTGTACCGCGTGAGGCTCGCGACGTCGCGCACGCCGATCTTATCCATGATGTTGGCGCGATGCTTCTCCACGGTGCGGACGCTGAGATTGAGCTGGGCGGCGATTTCCTTCGAGGACGACCCGCTGGCCACCAGCTGCGCGACCTCGATCTCGCGCGGCGAAAGCGGATCCGATCCCGCCAGCACCGGCGGCGGGCTCGCCGGCGGCGTCTTGCCCGGCTGGATCTTGGTCTTGGCCGCAAAGTAGAGTCCGCCCGCCGCGACTTCCTGCACCGCCTGCACGAGGTAATTCAACGGCTTGGTCTTGTCCACGTAGCCCTGCACCCCCATCGAGATGAAGCGGCCCGGCAGTTCGCCGTCGGTGCTGCCGGTCAGCACGAGGATGCGGATGTCCGGCAATTTTTCCCGCAACCCGCGGATGACGTCGAGGCCGTGCATGCCCGGGAGATTGAGATCGCAGATCACCATCCCGGGACTGTGCTTCAGGCAGTACGCCAGCGCCTCGCTGCCGTCGCCGAACTCCCCCACCACGGTCAGCCCGCCCGCCTTCTGCACGGTGGAGCGCAGCATGTGACGAACCATGGTTTCGTCTTCGATCAGGACTACTTTCATCGCGGACATCGGGAGGGGCGCGGACTGGACGCGCGTCCGAGGTTTTCAATCTTCGCCGCCCACCGCAAGCTCAGCCCGCGCGAATTTGTCCCCGGATAAAAATCCGTAACAATCGAAAATCCTCCGGCAAGTAGATCGCCCGGTCCTCCGTCAACTCCGCCGGCCGGCCCGACACCCAGGCTTTTTCGAGCAGGGCCGCATGCTGTTCAGGTCGCAGCGCGACCCAGTAAGGACAGTCCACGCAATGGGATCCGCTGATCCGCGCGCAGGCCTTCGCCCGCTCCTGCCGGCGGCAGCGGCCCTCCACCACCTCACGATAGGACTCCCGGCACTGCCGGAATTCCGGCTGCAGGCAGGCCTTGAGCAGCTGCCGCGTCGGCGTGGCGAGATCCGCGCGGCGGTCCGGCGATCCCAGCCCGGCAAACACCTGCGCCGCCAGTTCCTCGGCCCGCTCCGCCGGCATTTCGCCGGGCTCGCCCGATTCGCCGTCACCCAGCGGACGCGGCCACCCGGCCGCACCGGCCACCCGCCACAGCCGCGTCGCATAGTCGGTCAGGAACGCCTGGGGCAATTCGGGCCGGCCGTTCTGCGCCAGGAACCGCTGCACGCATCCGCCCGCGAGGGCGACAAACGCCGCCTCCGCCCCGCCGTGGAGGGCGACCAGGCGTCGATAGGTTTCGGAAGCCGGATCCTCGCGGAATGGGACGGAAGGCCGGTGCGGGTTCATGGCTTCAATTCGTAATACGCCAGCGGACATCCGCGATAGGTCGCCCGGCCGACTTCCTTGAAGCCGCACTTAGCGTAGAATCCGCCGGCGCCGGCGGCGGCGTAGGCGTCCAGGCAGATCGCGTCGGCCGGCCATTTGCGGCCGATCTCGCGCACCGCCTCCAGACAGCGGCGGCCGATTCCCTGCCGCTGCAGGTCCGGCGCCACGGCCATCGAGAGAAGATAGAGCGGACGCTCGCTCGGACTGAAATGGCTGCGGTCGATCGCCCAGGGTTTCTTCGTCATCAGCCGCAGGCTCGCGATCAGCTTTCCCGCCTCGCGCGCCACGAAGACCTTCGAGTTCCTCATGTCGAAGAGCACGCCCTTTTCCGTCGAGGCCCGCGCCCACGGGCCGTCCCCGTGATCGCTCCGCAGCTTCTCCGCCACGGCCGCGCGCAACGCGACGAGGTCGGCGACATCAGCGGCGGCAGCCATCTCCAATCGAATCTCGGGTTTTCCGGCCATCGCTCAAGCGGAACAGGCGGGGGCGCGCGTCGGCGGCCGGCGGGAACCTTCAGGGGGCGAGGATTTTCGTGAAGAAGGCACTGTTCGGATCCTCCTTGTAGGTGGAGAACGGTCCGCACGGTTCAAAGCCAAACTTGCGGTACAGCCGGCGCGCGGGCTCGAAGAATTCCATCGCGCCCGTCTCGAGGCTGAGCCGCCGACAGCCGCGCGACGCCGCCTCTCCGATCACATGGGCCAGCAACGCCTCCGCGATGCCCTGCCGCCGGAGCGCGCGGGCGGTGCGCATCGACTTGATCTCGCCGTGCTCCCCGGACAGCTGCTTGAGCGCGCAGCAGCCGGCGATCCTCCCTTCCCGGCGCAGAATCCAAAAGGTGATTTCCGGCCCGCGCAGGCCGGCCAGGTCCAGGGCATGCTTGCTCTCCGGCGGCGACACCGCGCGCATGTCCTGCAGGTGCTCCTCGAGGAACGCCGCGATCTCGGGGCCGCTGAGGTCGTCGATCTGGATATCCATCGCGGGTCTCCGGGCCTGCTCCCCTTCAATTTCGGGCCTCGGACGGGGTGATTGCGGCGCGCATGAGGACCGCACGAACCAAACCGAGCCGTCCGAGGCGGGCGAGCCGGAAGTCTGCCGAAGGGGCAAAGCACGGGTTCCGCGCCCCACCCCGTGGCCCTGCTGACGTAAATTGTGATGGTCACAGAACCCAATGTCAGGCACTGACTCCATTACAGTTTACAATTCAAAGCGGAGGACAAGTCCGGTGAAGCCCCTCGACCGTCCTGCAAGGCGCCTCTATTGGTTGCCCTCATGCTTCGGGACAGCCTCCGCCGTCATTGGAACGATGTTAAGGGGAACGCGAAATGGGACGCCATTAAATGGGTTATGAGCATGCCCATTGCTGCCGGAGTATTTACCGGATTCGCGGCATTCATGCGAAACGCGCCTTTATGGGAAGTCGCATTGGTGGGAATCAGCGGCGCTCTGGCTGGCGTGGCCATCCTGGTCCTGCTCTATCGCCTATTCCTGTACCAGAACCAAGCGCCCGCACGAAAATCAGAAAAGAAGCTGCTGTTCAGTGCCGGTCCCAACAAGGGAATGGCCCCGAATCCATCTCAATCCTATGGCCAAATATGTTGGTGGTACCGGCTAGAAGTGACCACCGAATGGCCCGAGGGTGTTAAGGGCTGCATGGGGCGCCTACTAAGAATCCGCAAGGGCCACCAAATCTTATTCGATAAGGACGAAGCGATCCTGACATTCGCTCCCGGTGAGAACACGGATACGACTGCAAAATTTATCTACCCCAAGGCGCCCTTTCACTTGGATTTGTTTTATATCACTTCACAAAACGAAATTAAAATCGCAGTTGTTGGACGGCGCTGGCGGTACCTTCGCTCAGCAAAAGGGAGCGCAGCGAAATCGCAAAGCTGCGCGTGCTTTGCCACCTTTAAGTCCGCCCATACGGCCTAAGGCGACCGCAGCGGGATTCTTCTGGGGCGTGGCCTTCGCGGAGCCGGTAACCTGCTGAACGATAGAGAAGGCGGTTTGGTTAAGATCACCCTTGCTTGAGCGCTTTGGCATGGGCCAACCAACGCACCCGGACCAGTCTCCAGCAAGCTTGTTTTCTCAATTGTAAACTGTAATGGAGTCAGTGCCCAATGTCATAAACTGTACCGATATCAAACGCCCGCCGCTGGCCCTGCCGGACCGGACTGGTTTCGTCTAGCATGGCGTCGGTCAAATCCCTCCCGCCATGATCCAAACCCTCCCCGTCTCCAAGCCGGTTCCGCTCTATGTGACGCTCGCCGACGAGCTGCAGGCGCTCGTCGGTCAGGGCACGCTGCGGCCGGGCCACCGTGTGCCGTCCGTCCGGCGGATGGCGCTGCAGCGCGACGTCAGCATTTCCACGGTCATCCAGGCGTACACGCTGCTCGAGAACCGCGGGGTGCTCGAGGCGCGGCCGCAGTCGGGGTATTACGTGCGGGCGCGGTTGCCGAGCGACGCCCCCGAGCCGCGGATGGCGCGGCCGATGGCGAAGGCCAGCTACGTCGGCGTCACCGACCTCACCGCCGAGATCATGATGCTCGCCGCCGGCACGCATCACGTGCCGCTCGGCGAGGCCTGCCCGGATCCCTCCCTCTTCCCGAATCGCAAGCTGGCGCGCCTGCTCGGCGCGGTCGGGCGGGACGATCCGATGATCATGGGCCGCTATGCCATGAACTCCGCCTACGATCCGCTCACGCGCGAGATCGCGCGGCGCTATCTCCAGGCGGGGACTCCCCTCGCCCATGACGAGCTCGTGATCACGATCGGCTGCACCGAGGCGCTGAACCTCTCGCTGCGCGCCGTCACCAAGCCCGGCGACACCGTCGCGCTCGAGTCGCCGGCCTACTTCGGCTTCCTCCAGATCATCCAGAGCCTCAACCTCCGGGTCCTCGAGGTGCCGACCGACCCGCGCACCGGCATCTGCCTCAATGCGACGCGCGACGCCCTCGAGCACCACGACGTGAAGGCGGTGCTGGTGATGCCGAGCTACCAGAACCCGCTCGGCTCGTGCATGCCGGACGAGAAGAAGGAGCAGCTCTACCGGCTGCTGTCCGAGTACGACGTGCCCGCGATCGAGGACGACATCTACGGCGACCTCCATTTCGGCGAGCGGCGGCCCAAGCCGCTGAAGGCCTGGGACACCGACGGCCGCGTGCTGCTCTGCAGCTCGTTCGGCAAGACCCTGGCGCCGAGCCTGCGGGTCGGCTGGTGCGCGCCCGGACGCTACCTCGAGCGCGTGAAGCGGCTGAAGTTCACCAACACGCTGGGCAGCCCGGTCGTGCTGCAGAAGACCGTGTCGGATTTCCTCCGGAACGGCGGCTACGACCACCACCTGCGCTCCATCCGCCGCGCGTACCAGAACCAGCTGCACCTGTTCTCGCAGGCGGTGCTGCGCCACTTCCCCGAGGGCACGCGCCTGAGCCGGCCGCAGGGCGGCTTCATCCTCTGGATCGAGCTGCCGCCCGGGGTGGACACGCTGCGCCTGCACCGCGACGCCTGGAAGCACCGGATCAACACCGCGCCCGGCGCGCTCTTCTCGGTCAAGGACCGCTACCGGAACTGCCTGCGCCTGAATTGCGGGCTGCCCTGGAGCGAGGAAATCGAGTCGGCGGTCCGCACGCTCGGCGAGCTCGCGCGCGCGCAGGTCGCGTGAGCGGAATCTTTCCCGGCGCAATGACCCGTTCCGACGAAACCCGCGGGCTGCTGCTCGGCGGCCTCGGGATCCTCGGCTTCAGCCTGACGCTGCCGATGACGCGCCTGGCCGTGGCCGAGCTCGATCCCGTGCTGGTCGGGCTCGGGCGGACCCTGATCGCCGCAGCGCTTGCCGGGGTGGTCGTGCTGGTCCGGCGCGATCCGTTCCCGGGGCTGCGCCACCTCCCCGCGCTGGCGGCGGTCTCGTTCGGCGCGATCATCGGCTTCCCGCTGTTCTCCTCGCTCGCGATGCGGCAGGTGCCGGCGGCGCACGGGGCCGTGGTGGTCGGGCTGATCCCGCTCGTGACGGTCGGCGTCGCCACGCTCCGCGGCCATGAGCGTCCGTCCGCCGCGTTCTGGTGCGCCGCGGCCGCGGGCAGCCTGGCGGTCGTCACATTCGCCCTGGTGGAGAGCGGCTGGGTTTTCCGCTCGGCGGATGCGCTCCTGCTCGTGGCGGTGCTGCTGTGCGGCTTCGGCTATGCGGAGGGCGGCCGGCTCTCGCGCGAGATCGGCAGCGGGCGCGTGCTCACCTGGGCGCTGATCCTCTCGGCCCCGGTCGTCGCCTGGCCGGTGCTGCACATCCTGGCCGCGCACGGCGCGCACGCCTCGGTGCGCGGCTGGGCCGCGTTCGCCTACACCGGCGTGATCAGTGTCTTCCTCGCGTTCTGGGTCTGGTACCGCGCCCTGGCCGTCGGAGGCGTCGCACGCGTCTCCCAGATCCAGCTGCTGCAGGCCTTCATCACGCTCGGCTGGGCGTCGCTGCTGCTCGGCGAGCCGATCACCCGCCTCACCTTGATCACCGCGGTCGTGGTGGTGACAACGGTCGCGATCGGCCGGCGCACCGCGGTGGGTCCGAGCCCATCGGAGGGACTGAGCCCATCGTGAACTCCGCCCCTCCCGCTCCCGCCTCCCGCTCCGCGCTGATCCTGGCGTTCACCACGATCTACCTGGTCTGGGGCAGCACCTATCTCGCGATCCGCGTGGCCGTGGCGACGATGCCGCCGTTCCTGATGGCCGGCGTGCGTTTCAGCCTCGCAGGATTGCTGCTGCTCGCGTTCCTGCGCGCGCGCGGCGCCGCGTGGCCGAGCCGGCGCCAGTGGCGGATCAACGCGGTCATCGGCACGTTCCTCCTGCTGGGCGGCAACGGACTCGTCGTGTGGTCCGAGCAGTTCATCCCCTCGGGCATCACCGCGCTGCTCATCGGCGTCGGTCCGCTTTTCATCGTGCTGACGGAATGGGCCTGGCCCGGCGGGACGCGTCCCACGCTCTCGACGATGGCCGCGCTGGCATTGGGCTTCGCCGGAGTGGCGTGGCTCGCGGCCCCATGGGAGGACGCCGCGCAGGGCGGACTCGATCCGCACGGCGTGGCGGCCATCCTCGCGGCCTGCGTCTTCTGGGCAATCGGCTCGATCTATTCGCGCCACGCCCAGCACGGCGCCGATGCGTTCGTCGCTTCCGCGCTGCAGATGCTCGGCGGCGGCGGCGCGCTCCTGCTGACCGCCGTCGTGCACGGCGATCTTTCGCAGTTTCACGCGGCCGCGGTGAGCCACTCCTCCTGGCTCGCGTTCGCCTACCTGGTCTCGGTCGGTTCGCTCGTCGGGTTCTCGACGTTCGTGTGGCTGATGAAGCACAGCACGCCCGCCCTCGTCTCGACCTATGCCTATGTGAACCCGGTCGTGGCGGTGCTGCTGGGGCGCATCCTGCTCGGCGAGCCGATCGGGCCCCGCACCCTCGCCGCCTCCATCATCATCGTGACCTCCGTGGCCGTCATCACCGTGCAAAAAAGCCGCCGCACGGCGGCGTGATCCGGCCAAAACGGGAAACGCAAACGGTCTTCATAAATTCCGCGCCCCCGGGCTTGCGCGGCGTTTTTCGGGTGCCAAGCTCGCGGGTCATGCCCACCCCTCCATCCCCTGAAGACGTGGTGCACAGCGAGACGTTCCTGCGTTCGCTGATGCGCCGCCAGCTGAGTCTCTCCATCACCTGCGCCGTCACCTTCCTCGTGGTCCTGCTGGGCCTGCCCCTGCTGAACTATTTCGAAACGGACCTCATGGCCACGCGCGTCGCCGGCTTCACGCTCACCTGGCTGATCCTCGGGGTGCTGTTCTTTCCCTTCGTCTGGATCATTTCCTGGCTCTTCATCAAGCGCTCCATCGCGCTCGAGCAGGACGAGGTCAACTCCGTCAAACGCTGACCCATGATCACCACCTTTGCCTTTCTCGGCGGCGTCGATCCCTGGATTTTCCTTTTCTCGCTCATCACGGTCGTCGCGACGATCGGCATGGGCTTCTGGTCGGCCCGGCAGTCGAAGACCGCCGGCGACTTTTTCGTCGCGGGCCGCTCGGTCTCCGTCGGCTGGAACGCCTCCGCCATCTCCGGCGAATACCTCTCGGCCGCCTCGTTCATGGGCGTGGCCGGCATGGTGATGTCCTCGGGCTATGACGCGCTGTGGTACCCCGTGTGCTACGCCTGCGGCTACCTTTTCCTGCTGCTCTTCATCGCCGGCCCGCTGCGCCGGTTCGGCGCGTACACCATCCCGGATTTCGCCGAAGGCCGGTATGATTCCCCCGTCTTCCGCAAGATCGCCGTCGTGTTCGTCCTGTTCATCGGCTTCTTCTACACCATGCCGCAGATGAAGGGCGCGGGCACGACCCTCGCCTACATCTTCCCGGGCATGCCCTACTGGGGCGGGGTCGTGCTGGTGGGCGCGGTGATCACGCTCAATGTCGCCCTCGGCGGCATGAAGGGCATCACGCTCGTGCAGGCCTTCCAGTACTGGGCGAAGATGTTCGCGATCTCGGTCCCGGTCTTCGTGCTGATGGCCGTCTTCGGCTTCTACAACGGCCAGCTCGGCGCCAACGTCACGGCGAGTGAAAAGACCGCGCCGGCCACCCAGGTCGTCGAGCGCAAGCCGCTCGTCGCCAAGGCGCCGGCGGACACGGCCTGGATCGCCCCCTTCGGTCCGCTCACGACCAAGGCGGTCACCGCGGCCGCGGCCGTCATCAAGGACGACACCGAGCGCGCCGCCTTCCTCGCCGCGCACAAGAAGTCCTATTCCCTGCTCTACACCTATTCGCTGATCATCGCGCTGGTCTGCGGCACCGCGGGCCTGCCGCACATCCTCGTGCGCTTCTACACCAACCCCGACGGCGTCGCCGCCAAGCGGACGACGATGTGGGTGATGATCCTGATCGGCATCTTCTATGTCTTCCCGCCGATCTTCGGCGTCATCGGGCGAAATTTCATGCCCGAGCTCTACACCGGCGTCGGCGCGAAGGGCACGGACAAGATCGTGCTCGAGCTGCCCACGCTGCTGAGCGCGAAGTTCGGCGTGCTCGGCTCGATCCTGAGCGGCATCACCTGCGCCGGCGCGTTCGCCGCGTTCATGAGCACGTTCAGCGGCCTGCTCGTCTCCATGACGGGCGCGCTCGCCCACGATGTCTACGGACGGATGCTCAAGCCCTCCGCCACCGCGGAGGAACGCCTGCGGATGTTCAAGTGGTGCGCCGTCCTCGTGGGCGGCGTGGCCATCGTGCTCGGCGCGTTCGTCGAGCGGCTCGAGATCAACTTCATGGTCGGCCAGGCCTTCGCCATCGCGGCCGCGAGCTACTTCCCGCTGTTGTTCATGAGCGTGTGGTGGCGCGGCATGACGATGAAGGGCGCCGCCACCGGCATGCTGGTCGGCGGCCTGTGCGCGCTCGGCGCGGCGGCGCTGACAAATTTCAGCACGCTCGCGCTCGACCCCGGTCCGATGGGCAAGGTGTTCGCGGGCTTCAAGGGGCTGAACGATTTCTGGGCGCTGCACCCGCTGCTGCGCATCCTTTGCGAGCAGCCGGCCATCTGGGCGGTGCCGCTGGCGCTCGGCCTGATGGTGGTCGTCTCGAAGGCCACTGCCGGACAGGTGCCGGACAATATCCGGAAGAAGATGCTGGTGCTCCACGCACCCGAGCAGCTCGGGCTCAAGCAGGAGTACATCCAGGAGCAGAGCGGCGGCGGGCACTGAGTGCTCACCTTTCAACGTCCAACACCCGCCGTTGAACGTTCAACTGTAGGGGCGTCCCTTGCGGACGTCCCTGCGTCGGCTTAGCGGGCCAGGGGCATCACCGTCTCGCGCTTCAGCTCGCGCGTCATCAGCGCGGCCAGCGCGGCGGCCGGCTTCTTGCCGGCGAAGAGGATCGCGTGCATCTCGCGCAGGATGGGCGCGTCGATGGCCTTCTCCGCGCACAGCCCGGCGAACGACTCGGTGGTGTTGTAGCCCTCGACCACGGTCCGCCGGTGCGCGATCAGCTCCGCGGCCCCGCGGCCCTCGCCGATCTGCTGGCCGAACTCGCGGTTGCGGCTCCAGCCGCCGTGGCAGGTGGCGACAAGATCGCCGAATCCGCTGAGGCCGTAGAACGTCTCCGGCCGTGCGCCGAGCGCCGCGCCGACGCGCACCATCTCGGCGAGGGCCCGCGTGAGCAGCGCGGCCTTGGCGTTGTCGCCGAGCCGGAGGCCGTCGCAGCAGCCGGCGGCGATCGCGTAGATGTTCTTGAGGCACCCGCCGTACTCGACGCCGGCCGGGTCGTCGCTCGTGTAGATGCGCAGCGTGAGGCCGCTCAGCGCGGCCTGCACCTCGTTCACGCCGGCATGCGGACGGTCCGCCGCCAGCACCATCGCCGCCGGCAGTCCACGCGCCACCTCGGCCGCGTTGGTCGGACCGGTCAGCGCGGCGACCGCCCGTCCCGGCAGCACGTCCGCCAGCACCTGCGACGGGCGCAGGTGGGTGCCGAGTTCGAGGCCCTTGGCAAGGCTCACCGCGAGGCGCGGCCCGGAACCGGCGCCCAGCGCCCGCTGGATCCGCGCCCCGGTCTCGCGCAGCGCATGCGACGGGCTCGCCATGAGCACGACCGCGGCACCGGCCACACCGGCCGCGAGGTCGGAGGTGATCTCCAGCTCTGCCGGCAGGACGAAGCCCGGCAGGTAGTCCGCGTTTTCGCGCGCCGCCGCGAGCGACTTCGCCTGGTCCGCACGGCGGGGCACCAAGGTCACGCCATGGCCCTGCCGCAAAAGGTGCAGCGCGAAGGCCGTGCCCCAGGCGCCGGCGCCGACGACGCAGAAATTCATGACAAAAGGCCTAGTCCACGAACTCCGCAAAGGACACGAAAAAGTGCAGGAACCGTTTCACGCGGAGAACGCGGGGAACGCTGAGGCCCGATCCAACATCTCCGGTCGGCGTTTCTCCGCGTCCTCTGCGTGAAATCCTCCGTCTCGGGAACCCTCTACTTCAGAAAGGCCGGGATCTTCTCCCCGGCAATGATCTGCTCGAAGCTCTCGCGCGCGTTCACCAGCTCGAAGGCGGAGCCCTTGACCAGCACCTCGGCCGGCAGCGAGCGCGTGTTGTAGCGGCTCGCCATCACATAGCCGTACGCCCCGGCGCTCATGAACGCGATCAGTTCGCCCTCGCCGACCTCCTGGAGCTGGCGGTCCTTCGCGAAGCAGTCTCCGCTCTCGCAGATCGGCCCGACGACGTCGGCCACCAGCGCGCGGCGGGCGGTGTCGCGGTGCAGCGGGACGATCTCGTGGTAGCTGTCGTACATCGCCGGGCGCACGAGGTCGTTCATCGCGGCGTCGACGATCAAAAAATTCTTGCCGGCCCCGCGCTTCAGGTGCTCGACGCGCGCGAGCAGCACGCCGGCGTTGCCGACCATGAAACGGCCGTGCTCCAGCAGGATCTTCAGTCCGAGCGGCCGCAGCAGCGGCACGAGCGCGGCGCCATAGGTCTCGGGCGTGAGCGGCCGCTGCTCGGGCGGCTGAGCGTCCCACCAGGCCTGCTGGCCGCTGGCGAGGGCGTCGCGATAGACGATGCCCATGCCGCCGCCGATCGAGAAATAGGTGATGCCGTACTTCGCCTTCAGTTCCGCCGCAAAGGGACCGACCTTTTCGACCGCCTCGACGAACGGTCCGACCGACGTGAGCTGGGAGCCGATGTGCATCTGCACGCCGCGGAGCTGGATGTGGGGATACTTCGACGCCGCCTCGTAGGCCGCGGCGGCGTACTTCATGGGAATCCCGAACTTGTTGTCGCTCTTGCCCGTGGTGATCTTGGCATGCGTGTGCGCGTCGACGTCCGGGTTGATGCGGATCGCGATCGGCGCCTTCACCCCGAGCGTGCCCGCGACGTGGTTGATGCGGGCGAGTTCCGGCTCGCTCTCCACGTGAAACGAAAAGACGCCGCCCTCGAGGGCCAGCCGGATCTCGGCCTCGGTCTTGCCGACGCCGGCGAAGACACTGCGCCGGATGTCGGCGCCCGCCGCGGTCACACGCCGGATCTCGCCGCCGCTCACCAGGTCGAAAGCCGCGCCGAGATTCGCGAAGTGCCGCAGCAGCGCGAGATTGGAATTCGCCTTCATCGCGTAGCAGATCTGGACGTCCAGGCCGCTGAGCCCGCGCGCCAGGCGGGTGTAGTTGTCCGTGATCGTCGCGGCGCTGTAGACATACGTCGGCGTGCCGTAGAGACGGGCGACGCCGGCGAGATCGACGGATTCGCACTGGAGGTTCTGGCCGGAGTAGTGGAAGTGGTGCATGGGGCGGGCGGAAAAAAGTCGTGAAAACCGGCACCCTACCGAGTTTCCCCTTGAAAAAACGACCCTAAACTTACGAGGTTACGGCTGTGCTCCGCGTCCTGAAACACCTCTGTCATCGGCCCGCCGTCCGCTTCGGACTGGCCCGGGACCGGCGCGGACGGCTCCGGGACCCGCGTTTCGTGAGCTTCGTCGCCCAGAGCAACCGCAAGCTGCTCAACACGGATTTCCACGACGCCGTGCTGCGCGGCCGCAAGTTCAGCCGGCAGGCGCTCGTCGTTCTGCTCGTCCTGGGCGGCAGCTGGGTGGTGGTCGAGAGCGCGAAGGCCCTGTCGGTGTTTTGATCCCTTGCCGGCCGCTGCAGGGGCGTCCCTCGCGGACGCCCGGATTGGAACGACCCAAACGGAAAGGGCGTCCGCAAGGAACGCCCCTACAAGTCGCACGAGCGGTATTATCTCAGCCCGCCCCGCCGCCGGAGCTGTTCGACGCCGGCTTGAACGCGCTCCGGAAACTGGCCTTCAGGTAGTCGCGGTTCATGCGCGCGATGAAATCGTGGCTGATCGTCTTCGGGCAGGCGGCGCTGCACTCGTACTGGTTGGTGCAGTTGCCGAAGCCCTGTGCGTCCATCGTGCCGACCATCGCCAGCACGCGCTTGTCGCGCTCCGGCTGGCCCTGCGGGAAGAGCCCGAGCTGGGAGACCTTGGCCGCCACGAAAAGCATCGCGCTCGCATTGCGGCAGGCCGCGACGCACGCGCCGCAGCCGATGCAGGCCGCCGCGTCCATCGCCAGGTCCGCGTCCTCCTTCGGCACGGGAATGGAATTGGCGTCGGGCGCCGAACCGGTGCGGACGGTGATGAATCCGCCCGCCTGCATGATCTTGTCGAAGGCCGCGCGGTCCGTGACGAGGTCCTTGATCACGGGGAAGGGCCGCGCCCGGAAGGGCTCGACCACGATCAGGTCGCCGTCGCGGAAGCTGCGCATGTAGACCTGGCACGTCGCGACGCCGCGGCCCGGGCCGTGGGGCTTGCCGTTGATCGTGCACGAGCACGTGCCGCAGATTCCCTCGCGGCAGTCGTGCGCGAAGGCGATCGGCTCCTCGCCCTTCGCGGTGAGTTCGTCGTTCACCACGTCGAGCATCTCCAGGAAGGACATGTCCGGGTTCAGGTTCTTTGCCGGATAATCGACGAACTTGCCGGCCGCTTCCGGACCCGCCTGCCGCCAGACGCGGAGCGTGACACTGAGATTCTTCGTGGAATTTTTCGCGACCATGTGGGAATCAGGGGACAGGAGTCAGATGACGGGCGACGGGATGGAGCTCACTTGTAGTTGCGTACGCTCATCTTCGTGAACTCGTAGTTGAGCGGCTCCTTGTTGAGGAGCGGCGCGCGGCCGACGCCCTGGAATTCCCAGGCCGAGACGAAGGCGAAGTTCTCGTCGTCGCGCTTGCACTCGCCGTCGGGGTACTGGTGCTCCTCGCGGAAGTGGCCGCCGCAGCTTTCCTCGCGGGTGAGCGCGTCGAGGCAGAGCAGCTCGCCGAGCTCGATGAAGTCCGCGACGCGGCCCGCCTGCTCGAGCGACTGGTTGAGCGTGTCGGCCGAGCCGGGGACGCGGACGTTCGCCCAGAATTCCTCGCGCAGGGCCGGGATCTTCTTCAGCGCCTCCTCGAGGCCCGCTCGGGTCCGCGCCATGCCGCAGTGCTCCCACATGATTTTCCCGAGGCGCTTGTGGAAGTGGCTGACCGGCTCGCGGCCCTTGCCGCCGAGCAGGCGCGCGGTCATCGCGCGGATGTTGTCCTCGGCCGCCTTGAATTCCGCGGCGTCCGTCGCCGGGCGTGAACCGGGCTTCTGGCCCGCGAGGTAGTCGCCGATCGTGTACGGAATCACGAAATAGCCGTCGGCCAGGCCCTGCATCAGCGCCGAGGCGCCGAGGCGGTTCGCGCCGTGGTCCGAGAAGTTCGCCTCCCCGAGCACGAACAGGCCGGGGATGTTCGACATCAGGTTGTAGTCCACCCAGAGGCCGCCCATCGTGTAGTGCACCGCGGGAAAGATCCGCATCGGGACCTGGTAGGCGCTCTCCGCGGTGATCTCATGGTAGATGTCGAAGAGGTTGCCGTAGCGCTCGCGCACGCCGTTCTCGCCCAGGCGCCGGATCGCGTCCGCGAAATCGAGATAGACGCCGAGCCCGCTCTCGCCCACCCCGCGGCCCTCGTCGCACACGCGCTTCGCCGCGCGCGAGGCGATGTCACGCGGGCAAAGGTTGCCGAAGGCGGGGTACAGGCGCTCGAGATAATAGTCGCGGTCCGCCTCGGGGATCGCACCCGGTTCCTTCAGGCGGTCCTCCTTTTTCTTCGGCACCCAGATGCGTCCGTCGTTGCGGAGCGACTCCGACATCAGCGTGAGCTTCGACTGGTAGTCGCCGCTCACCGGAATGCACGTGGGATGGATCTGCGTGTAGCAGGGATTGGCGAAGCACGCCCCGCGCTTGTAGGCGCGCCAGCTCGCGGTGACGTTGGAGCCGCGGGCGTAGGTGGAGAGGTTGAAGACGTTGCCGTAGCCGCCGGTGGCCAGGATGACCGCGTCGGCGGAGTGCCGCTGGATCTCGCCGGTGAGGAGATGACGCACGATGATGCCCTTCGCGTGGCCGCCGACCACCACGAGGTCGAGCATCTCGGAATGCGTGTGCAGTTCCACCGCGCCGGCGCCCACCATCCGCGACAGCGCGGAATACGCGCCGAGCAGCAGCTGCTGGCCGGTCTGCCCGCGCGCGTAGAACGTGCGGCTGACCTGGGCGCCGCCGAACGAGCGGTTGGCGAGCAGGCCGCCGTATTCGCGCGCGAAGGGCACGCCCTGGGCGGCGCACTGGTCGATGATGTTGACCGAGACCTCCGCGAGCCGGTGGACGTTGGCCTCGCGCGAGCGGTAGTCTCCGCCCTTGAGCGTGTCGTAGAAGAGCCGGTGGACGCTGTCGCCGTCGTTCTGGTAATTCTTGGCCGCGTTGATGCCGCCCTGCGCGGCGATGGAGTGCGCCCGGCGCGGGCTGTCGTGGAAGACGAAGCTCTTCACGCGATAGCCGAGCTCGGCGAGCGTCGCGGCCGCGGACGCCCCGGCGAGGCCCGCGCCGACGACGATGACGTCGTATTTCCGCTTGTTCGCCGGATTGACGAGCTTGATCTCCGCCTTGTGCCGGCGCCACTTGTCGGCGAGCGGGCCGGGCGGGACTTTGGATTCAAGTTTGGCCATGGCGAAAAATCAGCGGCGGGGCGACGCCGCGGCGGCCGGGCCCGCGTAGCCCTCGCGCAGGCCCTTCGCGCCGACAAGCACCGCGCCCGGGATGAGGAGATTGCCCACGAAGTAGGCGAGGCAGAACACGAGCACCACCTTGCGCAGGGCGCCGGACCAGCGCGCGGAACGCCAGCCGATGGTCTGGAAGAAGCTGTCGACGCCGTGCAGCAGGTGAAAGCTCAGCAGCCCGACGGCGATGATGTAGAAGACGGAGACGACGGGATTGCTGAATCCGAGGATCACCATGCTGTGGACGTCGAGCACCTGGTCGCCGGCCCTGATCACGGGAAATCCGGCGACGCGATAGTCGGCGGTCATCGTGTAGCGCGGCAGGTTCTCCTTGAACTGCGCCGAGCCGGCGACGCCGAAGGTGAACTGCGCGAGGTGATAGAGGACGAAGGCGAGCACGACGTAGCCCGTCCAGCGCACGTAGCGCGACGACAGGCTCGCGCGGATCCAGTGCTTGGCGCTGTCCGGCCCGTTGCTCGTGCGTGCGCGCTTGTTCTCGAGCGTGAGCGCCGTCGCGGCCCAGATATGGATGGCCACGCTGACCAGCAGGATGATCCGGGCGACCCAGAGCAGCGGCCCGAGCTGGTGGAGGAAGGCGGCGTAGCCGTTGAGGTGGTCGGGCGACTCGAAGATCTGCAGGTTGCCGACGAGGTGGCCGATGACGAAAGCGACCAGGATCAGGCCGGTCACGGCCATCAAAAACTTCCGGCCGATGGAGGACCGGAACAGATTACCTGCGAGACTCATCTTGGGGTGGAAGGACGGATTGCGCCGGCGAAGACCGCCGTCACAAGCGCTGACAAGTAGGCCAAGGCGCCCGCCATGTAAAGGCCTCCGCCCCGCGTCACTTCACCAGGGACCGCAATATAAGTGAGACTAACCCGTTTCAGAAGCGCTCACTTCGCCAGCGGCTTCAGCAGCGCGAACTTCCCGCTCGCGGCCGGCGCGATGAACTTCTTCCGGAACGCGTTCACGCGCACGCCGGCGCCGAGCAGCGCGGCCAGCGCCGCCTCCACCTGCGGATGATCGGCGGGCGCGTCGGCGACATAATGGAAATCCCAGCGCGTCTCGCCGGTCTGCACCAGCGAGTAGTGCCAGCAGCGGAAATCCGCCGGCAGCGCGGCGTCGATGTCGGTCGGCGAAACTAGGGATCCGTCGGGCCGGAAATAAAGTCCGCCCTCGCGCCCCAGCAGGCGGAAGCCGCCGGGCCGGGCCTGCACGATATCCCCGGTGTGGTAGCGCAACAGCGGCATCGCCTCGCGGCCTCGCGTGGTGACGTGGATCTGGTAGACGTCGGGCAGGGTCGGTCGCCAGGGCACGAGCTCGATGAACGCATTGGCGTCGACCACCTGCGAGTTGTCCTGGAACGCGTCGCCCACGAAGAGATAACCGGCCTCGGTCGAACCGTAGAGGTCCACCTGCGGCGCGGGAAAAACCTCCGCGATCCGCCGCCCGTGCTGCGCGCTGGCCTTGCCGTAGGTCAGGATCACGGCCCGCAGGCTCGGAACCCGCACGCCGCGCTTCTGCGCCGCGCGGGCGAGCAGCGAGAGGTAGACCGGCTCGCCCTCGAGCACCTCGGGCTGCGTGGCCTGCAGCTCGAGCACGATGCGGTCCCATTCGCTTTCGGGGAACACGAAGGGGTCGCTCGAAAGATTGAGATAGACCGTGCCGTCGAAATACCGGTGCGGAAAAGGATGGTCCTCGTAAGGACAAAGATTGCTCGAGCACCCGACCGGCGCGAGGACGCACTTGCGATAGGGCCGTCCGGTGAATTCCCGCAGGATCGGCGAGGCGCGATAGGCGCGCTCGGTCTGCGCGTTCCACCATCCGTCCTCCATGATGACGGTCATCGGGAGCTGGGTGGTGCCGCCGGTGGACTCGTACTCGTAGCGCCGGGTCTGGAACCCGCGCTCGATCTCCGCGTAATCCGCGAAGAACGCCTGGTGCCCGCGCTCCACGATCTCCTTCTTCGACAGTGCCGGAATCTCGCGATAACAGGACCACTGCAGCGGCGCCGGGTGCAGCGGGAAGCGCCGGGCGTAGAGGGGGCTGCGCTCGTAGATCCGCCGGATCTCGCCCTCCAGGGGCGCCGGCAGGAATTCACCCACGGCGAAACCAAGGGTTCCCGGGGGGTTGGCAAAGGTCGGCGCGGGCATGCGGGTTAAGACGGTCAGCTAAGCAAAGGGTGACTTTAAGTCAAACGCCCGGCCCCTTCCGGCTCCGCTCCCAGAACGGCTCGAACAGCCACAGCGCATCGAGCACCAGCGCGTGCGTGATGCGGCCGCTGCGGGCCCACGCGAACACCTCCTCGACCGGTGCGGTCGAGACGGCGATCTCCTCGTCGTGGTCCCAGGCCGGCGGTCCCGCCCGGCGCGCCGCCTCGACCAGCACGAGATGGCAGCGGTTGCTCTGGATCGCGGGATTGGGATGAACGCTGCCGAGCAGCCGCGCCGAGGCGCCCACGTAACCGGTCTCCTCGCGCAACTCGCGCTGGCCCGCGGCGACCGGATCCTCGCCCCGCTCGATCACGCCGCCCGGAACCTCGAGCGAGAACGCATCGATGCCATAGCGAAACTGGTGCACGAGCACGAGGTGTCCCTCCGGCGTCAGCGCGATCACGTTCACCCAGTCGGGCGCGTCGACGATCACGAATTCGCGCTCCGTGCCGCGCACCGGATGCCGGAACTGCACGCTGTTCAGGTCGAGGATGCGCGTGCTCGCGAGCGTGCGCCGGCCGCCTTTTTTCCAGCGGGACGGTTCGGGGGTCGGGGGATTCATGCCGCCAAAACAAAAATGCCTCCCGGCCACGGAGGCGAGGAGGCATTCGAAAGGGAAGCGCGCCGG
Source organism: Opitutaceae bacterium (assembly GCA_035549635.1). GTDB lineage: Bacteria > Verrucomicrobiota > Verrucomicrobiia > Opitutales > Opitutaceae > CAIUWA01. The sequence goes on along the minus strand of DASZQN010000010.1, from coordinate 107,405 downwards.
ATTATTTCTTCGGCAGCTTGAGCTTCTGGCCGATCTTGAGGTGGCTCCAGTCAACCCCGGGATTGACCGCCTGCAGATCGGCGAGCGACACACCGTTCGCCTTGGCAATCTTGGTGCCGCTCGTGTCGCCGGCCTTGACCACGTACTCGTTCGGACCCGCCACCACCGGACCGCTGCTCTTGCCGGCGGCCGCCGCGGGCTTCTTCTGGCCCTCCTCGATCTTCGTGATCTTGCCGTTGGCCTCGAGGATCATGTTGCCGAGATCGTTGACGGCCTTCTGCGTCTGCTGCGTGAGCGAATCGACGTTCTTGGCCGCGCGGTCCGCCGTGGTGGCGGCCGTGTTCGCGGTGGACTCGATACCATCGATCTTCGCGACCTTCTCCGCCTGGGTCTCAAGGGTCTTGTTGGCGGTGGAAACCTTCACCAGCGCAACGACGGAGAGCACCAGCGCCAGCAGCCCGGCGATCACGCCGGCCACGGGCAGGTAAGAGGTGTTATTATCACGAGAAATGGTATCCATGGTTAAATGTAGTAGACGCGCAGAAGTATCGGAACGGGCCTGCGAAGCAAGCGAGATTATTGACAACTGTCACAGCCAAACGACGTCCATTTCCGAGTGGTGGAATGCGTTGACAGTGCCCGGCAATGCGCGTGCGCTGGGCCGGTTTTTCGGGGTGTAGCTTAGCCTGGTAGAGCGCCTGGTTTGGGACCAGGAGGTCGAGAGTTCGAATCTCTCCGCCCCGACCATTCACCCGGCCCTGCGGCGAAGCTTATTTTCCCGCCCCGGGCAGGGAAATCGACGGCATCGCCGGCGCCGCGGTGCCCTTCGGCTCGGTCGGAGCGGGGGCGGCGGGAGGCGGCAGCGCCGCACGCAGGGCAAAGGCACGCTGGGTCCAGGGGCTCGACGGATCCATCTGCATGAGCTGGTCGGAAAGCTTCGCGACGTCCGCCGAACGGCCCGCGTCGGCGGCGAGCTTGGCGAGATGATAGGACGCCTCGGCGCGGACCCCTTTCAGCTGGGCGGTGTCGCCCGAAATCTGACGGAGCGCACTCTCCCCTTCCGCGGTCTTGCCGGCGCCAATGCGGGCCATCGCGGCGCCGAGCTGGGCGCGGGCCGCCAGCGGGCCGGTCTTGAGCGCGGCGGCCGCCTGGTCGTAGTTGACCTGCGCATCCGCGAACTTGTCCGCCGCATAGGCGTCATCCGCCAGGCGCAGCAGGGCGATTCCGGCAAGGGTGTGGCTGGAGTTGGCGGCCGCAAAGGCGCGGAGCTTCTCCGGCGTGTTCGCCGCCGCATAATCGCCCTCGATCTGCCGTTCCTGGCTTCCCTGGCGCATCTCCCAGCCGCCGTAAGCGAGGATCGCCACCAGCACCACCACGCAGGCGCCGATCACCAGCTGGCGATTGTCCTTCCAAAACCGGTGCAGTTTTTCGTCGAGGGTCAGGCCGCCCTGGCTCTCGTCAGCCGGGACGAGGTTGCGGTCATCCGCGGGATGGGAATCGGAGGGAGTGGCGGGCGTGCTCATGAAACAAGGGTTTTGTCGTTGGGAACGGGCAGGAGAACAAAACCCCGCGGCGGTGTAAATGAAGGAAATCGGTGGGTAGTGTCCCTCGACCCAAATGGCGCTTCACCGGCCAGGACCCGCCGGGCGGCTAAAGCCGGCGCGCAGAACGGCGCATCGAACCGCCTTTTGACTCGTCAAGCCGGGGCAGTTTGGAAAACTCCGCCCTTCAACCCCGTGACTGATCGGTGACGCGGCAATCGCCGTGGCGCCCGTTCCCCTCCCCCTATGACCACCCTGCCGGTTTCCCTCCGTCTGCACGCCCGCCATTTTGCGCTGGGCTTGATCTGTCCGCTGTTTGTCGCGCTCGGTTCATCCTCCCTGTCGGCCCAAACTGACGGCGCCGCGGCGAGCGCGCCCGTCTTCTCCGAGGATTTCGAATCCGGTTCGCTGAGCCCCAAGGTCTGGGACGTGCGCGAGTTCGGCGACGTCGATATCGTGGTGCAGCAGAGCCAGGTCGCGCACGGAAAGTCCGCACTGAAGGTCCATACCGCCAACGGCGCCAGGAATGCGTTCGCGTCCATCGTCGCGACTCATCTGCCGAATTCCGTCCGCCAGCATCACTTTGGCCGCGTCTACATGTTCATCAGTCCCGACATGCCGGCCGGGCACGACGCCCTGATGAGCGCCGGCCGCCCGGGATGGCCGCTCTCCGACTTCCTCGAGATCGGCGCCTCCGGTGGGAAGAGCCCGATGGTGTCCTACCAGCAGAACGCCCCGCTGCCGGTTTTCCGCGGCGAGACGATCGGCCCGGACAAGAGTTCGCATCCCTATCCGGTCGGCCGCTGGTTCTGTCTCGAGTGGGAGTTCAACGACAACCCCGACAACATCCGGCTCTGGATCGATGGCGAGCAGGTGCGGGACGCCGGCATGGACAACAACCCGATCATCAACCGGCAGAAAAATCCTCCCGCGCCCAAGGGCGGCGCCGCCAAGAACGGCGAGGCCGCTCCCGCCGCCCCGACCCTGCCGATGGAACCGAAGAACAGCGGGCTGACGGGCGGCTTCTACGATTTCGCCTTCGGTTTCCGCTACTGGGGCGCGCCGAAGACGGACTACGACATCTACTACGACGACATCGCGATCGATACCAAGCGCATCGGACCGCTGAAATAGTCCCCCGCCCTTCCACCGGCCGCGGCTTTTCGGAGCCGCGGCCTTTTTTTGGCCCCGGGAGGCCGTCGCTCGCTCAGTCGAACACCACGGTCTTGTTGCCGTAGGCCAGCACGCGGCTTTCGAGATGCCAGCGCACGGCCTGCGCGAGCACGCGCTTTTCCAGGTCACGGCCCATGCGGATGAGATCGTCGACGCCGTGCCGGTGGGTCACGCGCGCGACGTCCTGGTGGATGATCGGACCCTCGTCGAGATCGGCCGTCGCGTAGTGCGCGGTCGCTCCGATCAGTTTCACGCCGCGGGCGTGGGCCTGATGGTAGGGCCGGCCGCCCGCGAAGGCCGGGAGGAACGAGTGATGGATGTTGATCACCGGGCGGGCCAGCGTCGCGAGAAATTCCGGCGACAGCACCTGCATGTATCGGGCGAGCACGACAAGGTCGGCCTTCAGGGTGCGCAGCAGCCGGAGCTGGCGCGCCTCGGCCGGCGCCTTCGTCGCCGGCGTCACGGGGATGAAATGAAACGGCAGGCCATACCCGCGGGCCGCGCCGGCGAGCTCGCGGTGGTTGGAAACGACGGCGACGAGGTCACCCGAGAATTCGCCGGCCCGCCACCGGAGCGCGAGATCGTGGAAACAGTGGTCCGCCTTCGACCCGAACACCGCCACGCGCGGGCGCCGCGCGGAATTCGCGACCTGCACCTGCATGCCGAGCGAGGCGGCGAACTGGCGGAACTCCCGCATCGCGCCGTCCACGCCGGCGGTCCGGGCCCTGCCCGCGACCGAGGGCACCCATTCGACGCGCTGGAAGAAGACCCCCGCCTCCATGTCCCGGTGCTGGTCGGCGTGCAGGATGTTTCCCCCGCGCGCAAAGATCCAGCCGGCCACCCGCGCCACCAGCCCGGGCTGGTCGGGCCCGTGCATCAGGGCGATGAGCGTGCCGGGCGCGGCCATGGCTAGACCACGTTGACGTTGCCGCGGTAACTCTGGATGGGGCGGACGCCGATCGGCTTTTCCTTCAAGGCCTGGATGCCGTTGAGCGCGGCATAGGCGCCGGTGATGGTCGTGACCAGGCAGACGTTGTGGGCGTAGGCCGCCGCGCGGATCAGGTTCTCGTCGCGCCGCGGGATCATGCCGCCGGGCGTGTTGATCACCATCTGGACCTGGCCGTTCTTGATCAGGTCCACCGCATTCGGCCGGCCCTCGCTGATCTTGGCGACGCGCTTCGTCACCACGCCGTGCTCGGCGAGCATCCGGGCGGTCCCGCTCGAGGAGTAGATCTCGAAGCCGAACGCCGCCAGCCGGCGCGCGAGCTCGATCGCCCGCGGCTTGTCGGCGTCGCGGACCGAGAGGAAGACATTGCCCTTCACCGGCAGGCCGGGCTTGGCGGCGGCCTGCGCCTTCGCGAAGGCGACACCCAGATCGTCGTCGAGGCCCATGACCTCGCCGGTCGAGCGCATCTCCGGCCCGAGCGTGATCGTGGCGCCGGGGAACCGCACGAAGGGAAACACGGCCTCCTTCACGCACCAGTGCTTCGGGGTCTGTTCGCGGGTGAAACCGAGGTCCGCGAGCTTCTTCCCGGCCATGACCTTGGCCGCGAGCTTCGCCAGCGGCACGCCGATCGCCTTCGCGACGAACGGCACCGTGCGGGACGCGCGGGGGTTCACCTCGAGCACATAGAGCTGGTTGTCCTTGATCGCGAACTGCACGTTCATCAGGCCGACGACCTTGAGCTCGCGGGCCAGCGCGTAGGTGGCGCGGCGGACGGTGTCGAGCATCGCGGGGACCAGCGTGTGGGGCGGCATCACCATCGCCGCGTCGCCGGAATGCACGCCGGCGAACTCGATGTGTTCGAGCATGCCGCCGATCACGGACGTCGTGCCGTCGCTGAGGCAATCGACGTCGAGCTCGATCGCGTCCTCGAGGAACTTGTCGATCAGCACCGGCTTGCCGGGCATGACCTCGAAGGCCTGGCGGATGACCGCCTTGAACTCATCCTCGCTGTAGACGATGAACATGCCCCGGCCGCCGAGCACGAAGGAGGGCCGGAGCAGCACGGGAAAGCCGACCTCGTGCGCGAACTTCAGCGCCTCGGTCTCGTTCAGCGCCGTGCGGTTCGCCGGCTGCCGCAGGCCGACCTTGTCCAGGATTGCGGCGAAGAGCTTGCGGTCCTCCGCGACCTCGATGCTTTCCGGCGAGGTGCCGATGATGTTGACGCCGTTCGCCTTCAGGGCCGACGCGAGGTTGAGCGGCGTCTGCCCGCCGAACTGCACGATGGCGCCGTCGCACTTCTCCTGCTGGTAGACCTCCAGCACGTCCTCGAGCGTGAGGGGCTCGAAATAAAGGCGGTCGCTGGTGTCGTAGTCGGTCGAGACGGTCTCGGGGTTCGAGTTGACCATCACCGTCTCGCAGCCGATCTCGCGGAGCGCGAAGCTCGCATGGACGCAGCAGTAGTCGAACTCGATGCCCTGCCCGATGCGGTTCGGGCCGCCGCCGAGGATCATGATCTTCCGCTTGGCGGAGGGCAGCACTTCGTTCTCGTCGCCGTAGCTCGAATAGTAGTAGGGCGTGAACGCCTCGAACTCGGCGGCACAGGTGTCCACCAGGCGGTAGGTCGTGTGAATGCCGAGCTTCTTCCGCCCGGCGCGAACGGTCGCCAGATCGCTCTTGAAGAGATGCGCCAGCTGGGCGTCGGAGAACCCGAACTGCTTGGCGCGCCGCAGGCGGTCGACGCCGACGGTGGCGAGCGAACACTGCTTCAGCTCCTGCTCCATCTCGAAGATCTCGCGCAGCTGATGGAGAAACCACGGATCGATCCGGGTGAGCTCGAAGATGTCCCCGACCGTGAGGCCGGCGAGGAAGGCGTGGCGGAGGTAGAGAATCCGGTCGGCGTTGGGGGTGGCGAGCTTGGCCGTGATCTCCTTGCGATCCAGCGGCTCATCGCCGCCGAGCCGGCCGCCGCCGCCGAAGCCGCGGGCGCCGGTCTCGAGCGAACGCAGGCACTTCTGCATCGACTCCTTGAAGGTGCGGCCGATCGCCATCGCCTCGCCGACCGACTTCATCGCGGAGGTCAGCGTCGGGTCGGCGTCGGGGAATTTCTCGAAGGTGAAGCGCGGGATCTTCGTGACGACGTAGTCGATCGTGGGCTCGAAGCTCGCCGGCGTGAGCCGCGTGATGTCGTTGCGGAGTTCGTCGAGCGTGTAGCCGACCGCGAGCTTGGCGGCGATCTTCGCGATGGGAAAGCCGGTGGCCTTCGACGCGAGCGCGGAGCTGCGGCTGACACGGGGGTTCATCTCGATCACCACCATGCGGCCGGTCTGGGGATCGACCGAGAACTGGATGTTCGAGCCGCCGGTCTCGACGCCGACCTCGCGGATGACGGCGAACGACGCGTCGCGCATCACCTGGAATTCCTTGTCGGTGAGCGTCATCGCCGGCGCGACCGTGATCGAGTCGCCGGTGTGCACGCCCATCGGATCGAAGTTCTCGATCGAGCAGATGACGACGCACTGGTCCTTGTGGTCGCGCATCACCTCCATCTCGAACTCCTTCCAACCCAGCAGGCATTCCTCCACCAGCACCTCGTGCACCGGCGAGAGGTCGAGGCCGTTGGCGACGATGTGCTCGAACTCCTCCTTGTTGTAGGCGATGCCGCCGCCGGAGCCGCCGAGCGTGAACGACGGGCGGATGATGAGCGGGTACATCGCGAGGTGCTCGGCGGCCGCGCGGGCCTCGTCCATCGACTTCACGGTGCGCGAGCGCGCGACATCGAGGCCGATCTTGAGCATGGCCTGCTTGAAGAGCTCCCGGTCCTCGCCCTTGCTGATCGCCTCGGGCTTCGCGCCGATCATCTCCACGCCGTATTTTTGCAGGATGCCGGCCTTGTGCAGCTCCATCGACAGGTTGAGCGCGGTCTGGCCGCCGAGGGTCGGGAGGAGCGCGGAGGGACGTTCCGCCGCGATGATTTTCTCCAAAATGTCGACCGTCAGCGGCTCGATGTAGGTCACGTCCGCGAACTCCGGATCGGTCATGATCGTGGCCGGGTTCGAATTCACGAGGATCACGCGATAGCCCTCCTCGCGGAGCGCCTTGCAGGCCTGCGTCCCGGAGTAGTCGAACTCGCAGGCCTGACCGATGACGATGGGCCCGGCGCCGAGGATGAGGATGGACTTAAGGTCGGTGCGTTTGGGCATGAACGTAGATTTCGCCGACAGTTGGGGGCGGCGAAACGCTCGGCAAGCGGGAAACGCCGCGGGCCGGCCGGCGAGGGAAACCGGCCGCGCGGCCGCTCAGCCGAGCTTGGCGGAATCGACGCCGAGGATCTTGGCCGCGGCGGCCTTGTCGCCGTGCGCCGCGTGCAGGACGAGGTCGATGTACTGCTTTTCCTGGCCCGCGAGATACTCGGCCAGGCTCGGCCAGTGCTTCAGCTCGCGCAGGCGCATGGGCAGCTGCTGCGACGTCACGATGCGCGTCTCCGCGGTGGCGGCGATCTTCGAGACCACCTGGTTGAGCTCGGCGAGGTTGCCGGGCCAGTGATAGGCCGACAGCACGGCGACGGCGTCATCGGAAAACTCGACCAGGCCGGCGTCGAAATGCGGATTGGTGGCGCGGCTCGCGTAATGTTTCGCCAGCAGGGGAATGTCGCCCGTGCGCTCCCGCAGCGGCGGCAGCTGCACCGGCAGCGAGGCCACGCGGTAGAACAGCTCGTCGTGGAACTTGCCCTCGTCGGTGAGCTTCTCGAGATCCTCGCTCGTCGTGCAGATGAGGCGGAAGCCCTGCGCGTTGTTGCGCAGCACGCTCACGAGTTCCTTCTGCATCGCGGCCGAGAGGCACTCGATGTGCTGGAGATAAAGCGTCCCGCCCTTGGCCTGCTTGACCCAGGCCCCGCCCTCGCCGCTCTCGCCCAGCAGGCCGGAGCGGAAATTGGCCTCGTTGCTCAACGCGCAGTCGATCCGGACCAGCGGCGCCTCGGGCGGATTCGCCGCGGCATGCAGCACCTCGGCCACCGTGTTTTTCCCCGTGCCATTCTCGCCGGTGAGCAGCACCGGCGTGCGCACGGCGGCGAGCTTCTTCACCTGCTGGATGAGCTTCCTGATCGCCGCGCTGCCGCCGACCAGGCGCGCCTCGATGTCGCCGGCCTTCGCGGCCGACATGCCGCCCGCCGCCGCGCGCTCGGCCTGGAACTGCTTGTACTCGAGGCCCCGCTTCAGCGTGGCGATGAGCTCATCGACGCGGAAAGGCTTCTGCAGGTAGTCGAAGGCGCCGAACTTCAGCGCCTGCACGGCGCTCTCCGTGCTGGCGTAGGCCGTCATGATGACGACGACGGTGTTGGGATCGTACTGCTTGATCTGCTTGAGCAGCGTGATCCCGTCCATCGGCTTCATGTCGATGTCGGCGAGGACCAGGTCGAACTTCTCCGCCTTGTAACGCGCCAGCGCCTTCTCACCATCCGTGGTGAACGATGTGGTGAATCCGGTGGGCTGGATGACGGCCTCCAGCATCTCGTGGATCGAGAGCAGGTCGTCGACAATGAGGACGGAGGGCATGAACGGGCCGAACGTTCCGTGTTTGGCGGACCGGTGTCAATAAGCGCGGCAGCGCGCCGGGGCTTATTGCTGCAGGCCGCCCGCGACGGCACCAAGCTGGAAGATCGGGAGGAACATCGCCATGACGATGCCGCCGACCACGACGCCGAGGAAGACGATGAGCATGGGCTCGATCAGCGACGTGAGCGCGCCCACGGTCGCCTCGCACTCCACGTCGTAGAAGTCGGCGATCTTGTTCATCATCCCGTCGACGTTGCCGGTGGATTCACCGGCCTTCACCATGTGCTTCATCATCGGCGGGAAAAACGGGTTGGCCGCCAGCACCTCGGAAACCTGGCCGCCCTGGCTGACGTGCTTGCTGATCTCCACGCACGCATCCTCGATCTGCACCTTGCCGCTCGCGGAGGACACGATTTCCAGCGTCCGGAGAATCGGCACGCCGGACCGGATCAACGTCGCATAGGTGCGGCAGAAGCGCGAGAGCGCGATCTTGTGGATGAGATTGCCGAAGATCGGCGCCTTGACCAGGCCTTCGTCCTTGAGCCGCCGGCCTCGCGGGGTGCTGATGAATTTGCTGACGGCCCAGTACACGCCGTAGCCCGCGATCAGGAGGTGGAAGAAATAGTGTTTCAGGAAATTGCTCAGGTCGATGAGCATCTGGGTGGGAGCCGGAAGCTTGGCGCCGAAGTCCTTGAACATGTCGGCGAACACGGGGATCACGAAGATCAGCAGCACGTTCACGAGGGCGACGGCCAGGCCGATGACCGCGATCGGATAAGTCATCGCGGACTTGACCTTCTTGGTCAGCTTGACGCTCGACTCGAAGTAGCCGGCCACCTTCGCGAGAATCTCCGAGAGAGCGCCCGAGGCCTCGCCGGCCTCCACCATGGAAATGAAGAGCGAGGGAAAGCTCTTCGGGAATTTCTTCACTGCGGTCGAAAAGGAATTACCCGAGGAAATGTCGAGACGCACGTCGCGGATGATGATGCGGAAGCACGGATCTTCCGTCTGGTCCTGAAGGGCCTCCAGGCACTGCACCAGCGGCAGGCCGGCGTTCAGCAGCGAGGCGAGCTGCTGGGTGAAGAGCGCAAGTTCACCGAGGGGCAGCTTGTAATTCTTGGCCTTTTTCTCGAGGGACTTCTGTTTGGCCAGCGCCTGGGCCGCCTTGACGTTCGGGCGATTTTGCCCGGCGGCTTCCGGGCGGGCGGCCCTCGTCGAGGTCGACGCCGCTGAAGAACTTAGAAAAGCCATGCGGGAAGCAAAAGGCCCGCCACCCGTCGCGGCAACCCCATTTGCGGGCCATCGCGGTAAAAAAACTCACAAGAAATGCCCACGGGTCCGCGCGACGGCAAACGCCGTCCGCGCTCGAACACAGGCTTGACGCGACCCGGCCGCAGAGGAAGCTCGCCCGCGCCGTCCGCGGCTGTAGTTTAGTGGTAAAACCTCTGCCTTCCAAGCAGGTGTCGACAGTTCGATTCTGTCCAGCCGCACCAGGTGTTTCGTCCCGGCGGAGGAGCGTTCCGCCCGCGGGATTCCGGCGACAAGCGCGTCCACCTCCTCGTTCCCTTCATGCCCTCCCCTGTCCGCGACGCCGGTCCGGCAATCCTGCTGCTCGACAATGGCTCCCTCGAGCCCGCCGCGGTCCTGAGCCTGAGGGAAATCGCCAGCCGCCTGGCCGCCGCCGTGGGCTGTCCAGTCGAGCCGGTCTCATTGCTGCACTCGAGCGCAATTCCCGCGGGGCGATTGCGGGGAATCGGTGCGGAAATCCTGGAGACCTTGCTCGATCGCCGCGCACAGGGTGGCATGCAGCGATTCGTGTTGGTACCGCTGTTTTTTGGTCCCAGCCGGGCGCTCACCGACTATTTGCCGGAACGGGTTCGCCTGCTGAAGGCGAGGCACGCGGGCTTGCGCGTGCAACTGGCTCCGCCGGTCGCCAACGCGGACGATGCCGTCGACCTTCGCCTGGCAGGCATCATCGAGGATCGCGTCCGCAGCGAGCTTGCGACCACGGCGGAACCGCCAGCTGTGATCCTGGTGGACCACGGCAGTCCGGCTCCGGCCGTGGCGCGCGTCCGAGATCACCTGGCCGCGCAGCTGCGGGACCGGCTCGGCCCCGTGGTGCGCGGGGTCCTCGCGGCATCCATGGAAAGGCGGCCGGACCCTGCATACGCGTTCAACGAGCCGCTGCTCGAGCGCGCCTGGGTGCGCCCGGGATTCACCGCCGGCGACGTCATTGTTGCCCCGCTCTTTTTTTCTCCGGGCCGTCATGCCGGGCCCGGCGGGGATATCGCGCGAATCTGCGAGGAGGCGGAGCGGCGCTATCCCGGGCTGCGCGTCCACGCGACCGAGCTGATCGGATCACACCCGGGGCTGATACCGATCCTCGCGGACCGGCTGCGCGAGGGCCTCGCGAGCGAGCCCCTCTAGATTCCCGCGGCGATCGCGGCCAGCTCTCGCGCCTGGTCCGGAACGCGCGCGACCTCGCCGATGATGGCCAAGGCCGGGGACGCCGCAGCTTCCTCGGGGACACCAGCCAGTTCGGAGAGCGCCGCAAACCTGATCCGCTGATCCGGCCAACTGGCACGGCTGACCAACGCCACCGGTGTGTCGATGACCATCCCCGCGGCAATCAGCTGCTCCGCGATGCCGGCGAGGCGACGCGCGCCCATGTAAATGCAGAGCGTCGCGCCCAGCCGGGCATACGCAGCCCAATCGATCGCCGACCCGGATTTCGCCGGACTCTCGTGACCGGTGAGAAAGACCACCGACGACGAAAACCCGCGATGCGTCAGGGGAACACCCGCCGCGGCGCCCGCCGCCGCCGCCGCCGTGACGCCCGGCACCACCTCGCACGGGATTCCCGCCTGGACCAATGCCGTCAGTTCCTCCCCGCCGCGTCCGAAGATGAACGGATCGCCGCCCTTCAGCCGCACCACCCGGCGGCCCGCGCGACCGGCCGCCAGCAAGAGCTCGATGATGTCCTCCTGCGGAGTGCTGCGCCGCCCGCATCGCTTGCCCACGGCATGGAACTCGCAACCCGACGGACACTCACGCAGGAGGTCCCGGTTGATCAGATCATCGAAAATTACCACCTCGGCTGTTTGCAAAAGCTTCAGGCCGCGTACCGTAATCAGGTCAGCCGCGCCCGGACCGGCTCCCACGAGCCAGACAAAACCTCTTGGCGGCGATGGTTTTAAATCCAACATAACTACCTTACTAAGTATGTCATCTTTTAGTCTTTACCCGTTGGTCAATAGGAGCAAGCATTCTCTGCGCCATGCCTGAAAATCCCGCCGCACCCGTCAGCAAGAACGAGATCCTCAAGCAGAGCATTCCCACGCTCGCCGGGACGATCGCGGCCACGCTCGCCGACCCGACGGCCGACCGCTTTTCGGAGGATGACACCCAGTTCACGAAATTTCACGGCATCTACCAGCAGGATGATCGCGACCTGCGCAAGACCGCCAAGAAGTACATCATGATGATCCGCAGCCGGATTCCCGGCGGCGTCATGACGGCGAAGCAGTGGATCGTGTTCGACGACCTCGCGACCACTTACGGCAACCAGACGCTGCGCGTCACGACCCGCCAGTGCATCCAGTTTCACGGCGTCGTCAAATCGGGCCTCGGCCCGCTGATCAAGCGCATCAACGAGTCGCTGCTTTCCACGCTGGCGGCCTGCGGCGACGTCAACCGCAACGTCACCGCCTCGCCCACTCCCGCCCACACCCGGGCGCGCGAGCAGGTTTACGCCGACGCCCTCCGCACCGCGTACGCCCTGGCGCCGAAGACGAAGGCCTACCACGCGATCTGGATCGATGGCGTGCAGCTGAACCTCGACGACCCCGCCAACAAGGACTTCAAGGATCCGCTTTACGGCCAGACCTACCTGCCGCGGAAATTCAAGCTGTCGTTCGTGGTCCCGCCGGTGAACGACATGGACGTCTTCACCAACGATCTCGGCTTCATCGCCATCGTCGAGAATGACAAGCTGGTCGGCTACAATGTCGCCGTCGGCGGCGGGATGGGCCGCAGCCACGGCCAGGTGCAGACCTTTCCGCGGCTGGCGGACGTGATCGGCTTCGTCACGCCGGACCAGGTCATCGAGATCTCCAAGGCGGTGCTGACCACGTTCCGCGATTTCGGTGATCGCGCCAACCGGAAGCATGCCCGCTTCAAGTACGTGGTCGAGGAGCGCGGCGCCGCCTGGGTCCGCGACGAGATCAGCCGGCGCGCCGGCCTCCCCTTCGGCCCGGCCCGCCCGTATCAGTTCACCACGACGGGCGATCTCTACGGCTGGCAGCGGGCCGTCGACGGCAAGCTTTTCCTGACGTTGTTCGTCGAGACCGGCCGGGTGAAGGACGTTCCCGGCCATACCCAGAAAGCCGCGCTGCGCGAGGTCGCCGAGAAGTTCCCCCACGTCGAGTTCCGGCTGTCCGCCAACCAGAACGTGATCATCGCCAACGTGCCCGAGGGCGATCGCCCGGCGCTCACGGCCCTGCTCGCGAAGCACGGCGTCAAGGTCGAGAACCAGGCGTCCCTGCTCCATGCGGCCGCCCTCGCCTGCCCCGCGCTGCCGACCTGCGGCCTGGCCCTCGCCGAATCCGAGCGCATGCTGCCCGGGCTGATCGACCGCATCGAAAAGCTTGGCGGCGAGCTCGGCCTCGGCGGCGAGGAGATCATCATCCGCTCCACGGGCTGCCCGAACGGCTGCGCCCGCCCCTACATGGCCGAGATCGCGTTCGTCGGCAAGGCGCCCGGGCGCTACCAGCTCTGGCTGGGCGGAAACGCCGCCGGCACGCGCCTCAACCGCGTGTTCAAGGACACCGTCAAGGATCCCGAGATCGAGGCCGAGCTCCGGCCGCTGTTCACCCGTTGGCGCGACGAACGCCAGGCCGGGGAACGCTTCGGCGACTTTTGCTCGCGCGTGCTGCTGCCGGAGCGCGAGGCGGCCCTCGCCGCCGCGCCGACGCCGCCGGCGGCCGGCTGAGCGGCGCCGCGATCCCAGCCGCCTCCCGTCCCACGTCCCTCCATGACTCCCGACCAAATTGCCCGCGCCAACGAGCAGCTGCGTTCCCAGCCGCCGCTCGAGATCGTCCGCTGGGCGCTCGCCCAGAACCGCGGCCGGACGCTCGTCTCCACGAACTTCCGTCCCTACGAGGCCGCCATCCTGCACCTCTGCGTGCAGGTGCAGCCGGATATTCCGGTCCTGTGGGTGGATCACGGCTACAACCGTCCCGCGACGTACAAGCATGCCGAGGAACTGCGCACCCGCTTCAAGCTCAACCTGAAGCCGTACCTGCCGCTCATCACCGCGGCGCATCGCGACGCGATCCACGGCCCGATTCCCACCACCGACGACGAGGAGGGCCTGAAGCGCTTCAGCGCCCTGATGAAACTGGAGCCGTTCCAGCGCGGCATGCGCGAGCTCGCGCCCGCCGTCTGGATCACCGCCCTGCGCAAGGTGCAGAACCCGAACCGCGCCGGCCTCGATATCGTCTCGCACGACGCCAACTTCGGTGCGCTGAAAGTGAGCCCCTTCTTCTATTTCACGGATGCCGACATGGACGCCTACCTCGAGCAGCACCAGTTGCCGAACGAGTGGGATTATTTCGATCCGGCCAAGGCCGACGAAAAACGCGAATGCGGCCTGCATGCCGCCTGGGGCGGGAAGGCCGTGAACCGCTAGCCCGCCGGGTTCTCCCGCGCGGCGCCCTTGGGGAAATTTTCCCCGCGCGCTTCGTCGCCTGAGCCCACCGCCATGAGCAACTACCATCTCGACCACCTCCAGCACCTCGAAACCGAGGCCATCCATGTCATGCGCGAGGTCGCCGGCGAATTCGAGCGGCCGGCCCTGCTGTTCTCCGGCGGCAAGGATTCGATCTGCCTCCTGCGGCTCGCGGAAAAGGCCTTCCGGCCCTCGGATCTGCCGATGCCGTTGCTCAACGTCGACACCGGGCACCATTTCCCCGAGCTGAACGAGTTCCGCGACGCGCGCGCCAAGGAACTCGGCGCCAAGCTGATCATCCGGCGCGTCGAGGACGCCATCGCCAAGGGCGTGGCCGTGCCGGCTCCCGGCGAGATCAGCCGCAACCGCCTGCAGATCCCCACCCTGCTCGCCGCGATCGACGAGTTCCGGTTCGACTGCTGCATCGGCGGTGCCCGCCGCGACGAGGAAAAGGCCCGCGCGAAGGAGCGTTTCTTCAGCTTCCGCGACAGCTTCGGCCAGTGGGACCCAAAGAACCAGCGGCCCGAGATCTGGAATCTCTACAACGCGCGCCTCAATCCCGGGGAGAACATGCGCGTGTTCCCCCTCAGCAACTGGACCGAGATGGACGTGTGGGAATACATCCGCCGCGAACAGCTGGCCGTCCCGACGATCTATTTCAGCCACCGCCGCCAGTGCGTGCGGCGCGGCGGACAGTGGCTGCCCGTGAGCGACCTCCTGCCGCCGAAGCCGAACGAGACTGTCCGCGAGCTCGTCGTCCGGGTCCGCACCATCGGCGACATCATCAGCACCGGCCTCGTGGAGAGCCCGGCCAACAACGTCGACGACATCATCACCGAGATCGCCGCGGCGCGCGTGACGGAGCGCGGCTCCCGGGCCGACGACAAGTCCTCCGAGGCCGCCATGGAGGACCGGAAGAAAGCCGGCTACTTCTGAGCGCACCGCTCCCTTCACTCATGTCCGCTCCTCTGCATCATCCGGTCGACATCCTCCGCTTCAATACCTGCGGCAGCGTGGACGACGGCAAGTCCACGCTGATCGGCCGCCTGCTTTACGACTCGAAATCGCTGATGGAGGACCAGATCGAGGCGCTCGAGCGCTCCGCCGACATCACCGGCGGCGGCCAGATCAACCTCGCCAACCTGACCGACGGCCTGCGCGCCGAGCGCGAGCAGGGCATCACGATCGACGTCGCCTACCGCTACTTCGCCACGCCGCGCCGCAAGTTCATCATCGCCGACACCCCGGGCCACGTGCAGTACACGCGCAACATGGTCACGGGCGCGTCCACCGCCAACCTGTCGATCATCCTGGTGGACGCGCGCGCCGGGGTCATCGAGCAGAGCCGGCGCCACACCTGCATCGCGTCGCTCCTGCGCATCCCGCATCTCGTGGTCGCGGTGAACAAGATGGATCTCGTCGGCTGGAGCGAGGAGCGCTTCATCGAGATCCGCGACCAGTTCGAGGAGTTCCTCCCGCGCCTCGACATGAAGGATGTCCAGTTCATCCCGATCAGCGCGCTCAACGGCGACAATGTCGTCGAGTCGTCGGTGCACACGCCGTGGTACCAGGGACCGACCCTGCTGGGCCACCTCGAGAGCGTCCACATCGGCAGCGACTGGAATCTCAACGGCTTTCGCCTGCCCGTGCAGTGGGTCAACCGGCCGAACAATCCGCAGGACGCCCGCCTGCATGACTTCCGCGGCTTCAGCGGCCAGATCGCCGGCGGCATCGTCCGCGTCGGACAGAAAGTGCTGGCGCTGCCGTCCGGCATCACCAGCACCGTGCAGGAGATCTGGACCTACGGCGGCTCCGTGCAGGAAGCCTTCTGCCCGCAGTCGGTCACGCTCGTGCTGTCCCACGACATCGATGTCAGCCGGGGCAACATGATCATCGGGCTCGAGGATCTCCCCGGAGCCGGCACCGAGCTCGAGGCCAAGGTGTGCTGGATGCACCAGCGCCCCCTCCAGCGCGGCAAGAAATACTTCCTCAAGCACACCTCGTGCACCGTCCAGGCCGTGGTCCACGAGATCGACCACCGGATCAACATCACGACGCTCGAGCCCGAGGCCGCGCCGTCGGAACTCGGCCTGAACGACATCGGTGAGATCCGCCTGCGCACCGCGCGGCCTCTCTTCTACGACGGCTACGCGAGCAACCGGCTCACCGGCTCCTTCATCCTCATCGAGCAGGGAACGAACGCCACTGTCGCCGCCGGCCTCCTCAAGGCCCCGCGCGAGGTGGTCAAGCCGGAGAACGCCGACTACGTGATCTGAGCGGCCGCCGGAAATTTCGTCGCCGTCGGACCACCGCCGGGATTTAGTGGCGTCTCTCATGTCCTGCCCCGCGCCCGCCCCCAAGGCCTTCTGGACCGCGAGCCACGTGACGGCCGGTGCCCGCGCCGCGCGCCACGGGCACGCCGGCTGCGTCGTCTGGTTCACCGGGCTGTCCGGCGCGGGCAAGTCGACGGTCGCGACCGCGCTGGAGCACCGTCTGTTCGAGGCGGGGCGGCAGGCCTATCTGCTCGACGGCGACAACCTGCGGCACGGGCTTTGTTCCGATCTCGACTTCTCCGCCGCCGGCCGGACCGAGAACATCCGCCGGGCCTCGGAAGTCGCGCGGCTGTTCGCCGACGCCGGCATGATCTGCCTCGCCGCCTTCATCTCGCCCCGCCGGGCGGACCGCGAGCACGCGCGCGGTCTGCTGCCCGCCCATCGGTTCATCGAGGTTTTCGTCGACACTCCCATCGAAGTCTGCCGTCGCCGCGACCCCAAGGGACTCTATGCGCGCGCCGACCGGGGCGAAATCCCGGAGTTCACCGGGGTGTCCGCGCCCTACGAGCCGCCGCTCCGGCCGGAGATCACCCTGCGAACCGACCGGGAGACCGTTGAGGCCTGCGTGGAACGCATTCTCGAGCGCCTGGCGGCCGCCCAGTCCCAGCCCTGAAAACCCGCCAGCCCGTGCCAGGCGGGGGACCAGCTATTACGTTGACACCTCCCCCGCTCCAGCAGCGAAAATCAGCTCCTTTTCCGCCATGAAACGCGTCCTCCTCACCACCACTTCCTTCCAGGACACCCCCGGCGAACATCACCGGCTGCTCGCCGAAACCGGCTGGGAGGTCATCAAGGCCCGCGGACCGCTCAATGAGGCGGACACCCTCGCCCTCGTCGGCGATATCGACGCCTACATCTGCGGCGACGACGCCATCACCCGCAAGGTCCTCGAGAAGGCGCGTCCGCGTCTCAAGGTCATCAGCAAGTACGGCATCGGCGTCGACAAGATCGACGTGAAAACCTGCACCGAGTTCGGGATCCCGCTGCTTTTCACCCCGGGCGTCAACCACACCACGGTGGCCGAGCACACGTTCCTGCTGCTGCTCGCCCTGGAGAAGAACCTCCTCTTCCACACCGATTCGACCCGCGCCGGCGGCTGGAAGCGCAAGACCGGCCATGAGCTGCTGGAAAAGACGATCGGCATCATCGGCCTCGGCCGCATCGGCAAGGAAGTCGCGATCCGCGCCCGCGCCTTCGGGATGAACGTCGTCGGGTACGACGTCTACTGGGACGAGAAGTTCGCCGCCGCCCACCAGGTGAAGCGCGCCGCCACGCTCGACGAGATCTACGCGGTCTCCGACTACCTGTCGCTCCATACCAATCTTACGCCCGAGACCCGCGACATGATCGGGGCCAAGTCCTTTCCCAAGATGAAAAAGGGCGTGCTGATCCTCAACTGCGCCCGCGGCGAGGTCGTCAATACCGCCGACATGGTGGCGGCGCTCAAGTCCGGCCAGGTTGGCGGCTACGGCACCGATGTGCTCGACCAGGAGCCGCCCGCGGCCGATCACCCGATGCTCAAGCTGCCCAACGTCGTCGTCACTCCGCACGTCGCCTCCCGGACCTACGAGAGCGTCGTGCGCCAGGCGACCACCGCCGTCCGCAACCTGATCCTCGCCATGAACGGCGAGAAGCCCCTCGCGCAGGTCAATCCCGAGGTGCCGGTCAAGAAGGTGGTCTGATCGGCTGGAAGACGAAATTCAGAACTACGATTTACGATTTCCACCCCTGCCGCTCTTGCTTCGTAACTCATAGGCCCGCCGCTCGCACCTCCCTTCGTAAATCGTAACCCGCAAATCGTAATTTCCGCCATGTCCGAAACCTTCTACGTCGTTCCCGAAGAGCAGCACAACGCCCTGGTCGAAGCCGCCTACAAGAAGCGCGGCTATTCCGGCCAGGAAGCCGCGGCGGGCGCCCGCTTCTGCGCCGAGGCCACCCGCCATGGCATCCGCACGCACAACGCGCTGAAGGCCCTGCACCTCGACCATCTCTTCGGTTCCGGCGCCGGCGGCTGCCAGCCGAAGGCGAAGATCGAGAAGGTGAAGACGCGTTTTCGCGGCGCCGCCGTCTGGAATGCCAATCGCAAGCTCGGGCAGGCGACCGGCTACGCCGCGATCGAGGCCGCCATCAAGCTCGCCGACAAATACGGCGTCGGGATGGTCTCGGTCGACAATGCCTTCCACTATCTCTGGGGCGGCGGCTACGTGATGGATGCCGCCAAGCGCGGTTACATCGCCTACACGAACTGCACGGCCGCGCTCGCCGAGGTCGTCCCGTTCGGCGGGAAATATCCGACGCTTGGCACCAACCCGCATTCGTGGGGTTTTCCGACCACCAGCGCCATCGGCTACCCGATCGTCATCGACTGGGCGACATCGGTCGTCGCGATGGGCCGCGTCCAGCAGCTCGCCCGCGAGGGCAAGACGCTGCCGCCCGGCGCCGCCGTGGACGAGAACGGCACGCCGACGACCGATCCGACGAAGGCCAAGTACCTGCTCCCCTTCGGCGCGCACAAGGGCTACGGCCTTTCGCTGATGAACGAGATCATCGGCGCCTTCATCGGCGGCTCGCTGCCGACGATCCGCAACCGCTGGGACCAGGTCGGCGACGACAAGGGCACCTGCGCCTTCTTCTTCCAGGTCTGGCACCCCGACGCGATGAACGCCGGCGCCTTCGCCAAGGGCCGCAGCCAGAGCGAGAACGTCAAGGCGGTCCTCGCCGACATCCTCGGCCATGGCAACGAAAGCTGCATGCTCCCCGGCCAGCTCGAGGCCCAGGCCGCCGCGCGCAGCGCGAAGAACGGCGGGCTCCTGTTCTCCGAGGCCGAGATCAACGCGTTCAACGAACTCGCCGCCGAGGCCCGCAAGCGCGCCTGGAAACTCAGCGACCTCAAGGTCGCTGAGTAAGGCTCGCCCACCGAACACACGGAATACACAGAAACTTCCTGCCCCCGGATCACTCACCATCAAAGCCCACTTTCCGGAATTCTTCCGTGTATTCTGTGTGTTCCGTGGGCCTCCCTCCCTCTAATTTTCCTGTCATTTCATGAGCCTCAAAATCAAATCCGCCTCCGACTGTAAGTACGATCAGATCTCGCTCGGCGAGGTGATGCTGCGCCTCGATCCCGGCGAGACCCGCGTCCGCACCGCCCGCGAGTTCAAGGTCTGGGAGGGCGGCGGCGAGTACAACACCTCCCGCGGCCTCCGCAAATGCTTCGGCCTGCGCACCGCGGTCTGCACGGCGTTCGTCGACAACGAGGTCGGCCACCTGGTCGAGGACTTCATCATGCAGGGCGGCGTCGCGACCGACTTCCTGAAGTGGCGCGAGGATGACGGCATCGGCCGGACCGTGCGCAACGGCCTCAACTTCACCGAGCGCGGCTTCGGCATCCGGGGCGCCGTCGGCGTGCCCGACCGCGGCAACACCGCCGCCTCGCAGCTCAAGCCCGGCGACTTCGACTGGGAGCACATCTTCGGCAAGCTCGGCGTGCGCTGGTTCCACACCGGCGGTATCTTCGCCGCCCTCTCCGAGAGCACGGCCCAGCTCACGGTCGAGGCGGTCAAGGCCGCCAACAAGCACGGCACGATCGTCAGCTACGACCTGAACTACCGCCCCTCGCTCTGGAAGACCATCGGCGGCCTGAAGAAGGCGCAGGAGGTCAACCGCGAGATCGCCAAGTACGTCGACGTGATGATCGGCAACGAGGAGGACTTCACGGCGTCGCTCGGCTTTGCCGTCAAGGGCGCGGAGGATCTCAAGCACATCGAGACCGGCGCCTTCAAGGCGATGATCGAGACCGCGGTGAAGGAATTCCCGAATTTCAAGGTCGCGGCCACCACGCTGCGCCACGTCCACACCGCGACGGTCAACGACTGGAGCGCGATCCTCTGGCACGACGGCAAATTCCACGAAAGCCGGCCGTATCCGCGCCTCGAGATCCTCGACCGCGTCGGCGGCGGCGACAGTTTCGCCTCCGGGCTCCAGTTCGGCTTCCTCGCGAAGAACGATCCGCAGGCCGCCGTCGACTACGGCGCCGCCCACGGCGCCTTTGCCTCGACCACCCCGGGCGACACCTCGATGGCCACCCAGAAGGAAGTCGAGAAGCTCATGAAGGGCGGCAGCGCCCGCGTGGTGCGCTGAACGGGACTTCCGTCATCGGAAACAAAAAACCCGGGCCGCCAAGCCCGGGTTTTTGTTTTCCTCTGCGAATGCAGACCCGCTCCTCAGGCCACCGCCATGTGCGGCACGGCGTTGAGGAGAAGATTGTAGGGGAGATGGAAGGCCATGGGCATCGACCGGTCCGTCGCGTAATGCTGCGCCTCCTCGATGATGTGGTGCAGTTCCTCCGCGCTCGGGAATTTCTTCACGTAGCACTGGGCTCCCATCTCGCGGGCCTCATGCAGCTTCTGGGGATCCTCGCAGGAGGACATCATGATCACGGGGACCGCATCGAGCGCGTCCTGGCACCGGATCCACCGCAGCACGTCGAAGCCGGACATCCGGCCCATGTTGAGATCGAGGAAGCAGGCCAGCGGGGCCGGCGCCCCGCGCAGAACCTTGATCAGCGCGTCCATGACCTCCCCGCCGCCCGGGAAAAAGCGGCAGGTGTAGTCGAGGCCCGGACGCTCCAGCAGATGCGACAGGAGGAGACGATCGTTCGGGTCGTCGTCGACCGAGAAGACGACGCGTTCTGGAGAGGGAAATTCCGACAAATTGGAGGGATGCATGATGGCGAGGGCGGAGGGTTGCCGCTTTGGACCGCAACTATAGCGCGGCGTCCCTTTTTCGGGATGGGGTTCTCAACCCACCCCCAATTACAAAACTCCCGGGTTGAGCCGCCGTCGCGTCCGCCTAGGTTTCCCGCGATGAAACCCCTCCTGCCCCCGGGCGGCGCCATCCTGCTGTTGGCCGCCGTTCTCACCGTCACCGCCACCGCCGCGGAGATTCCGGCCCTCGTTCCGCTCTGGCCGGGCGCCGCCCCCGGCTCGGAAAAGCTGACCATCACGGAAAAGATCACGGAGCGCAGCACGGACCCCGCGAAGCACGACCGGATCTACACCCAGATCGTCACGCCCTCGATGGAGGTGCATCGCCCGGAAAAGCCCAACGGGGTCGCGGTGATCGTCGCGCCCGGCGGCGGGTACACGCGGATCGTGATCGACAAGGAGGGCCCCGATTCCTCCGCCTGGCTCAACCGGATCGGCGTGACGGCGTTCGTGCTGAAATACCGCCTGCCGAACGAGGGCCACGAGAACGGGCGCGACGTGGCGCTGCAGGACGCGCAGCGCGCGGTCCGCGTCATCCGGGCGCACGCCGCCGAATGGGGGCTCAATCCCTCCCGGGTCGGCTTCCTCGGCTACTCGGCCGGCGGGCACCTCGCGGCCTCGCTGACGTTCTTCTTCGACCGTCGCGTCTATGCCGCCGTGGATTCGGCGGACCAGCTCAGCGCGCGGCCCGACTTCTCCCTGCTCGGCTACGCCGTCGCCGGCTCCAGGGGCGTCCGGCCGGCCTCGCTCGACGGCCTCACGCCCCAGGCCCAGCTGATGTGGCAGTACAGGATCGAGCCGACCCCCGGCGTGAAATACCCGCCGACCTTCATCCTTCAGGCCGACGACGATCCCACCGTGAACCCGCAGGACGCCGCGACGATCTACCTCGCGCTCAAGCAGAACGGGACGCCGACGGAGATGCACGTCTTCCTCCACGGCGGCCACGGATTCGGCATCCGCGACGCGAAGGGCCCCGTGACGCGCTGGCCGGACCTCGCGGCCGCATGGATGAAGGAAATTGGCATGCTGCCCTGACCGGGCCGGCTCACTGCGCCATCGGCACGTGATAGGTGGCGCGCATGCTGACGAAGAGAAAAGCGACCAGGCCGAAATACATCACGGCCATCGTCCAGCGCCGCGCTGGCGTCACCTCGAAGTAGCGCTTTTCCTCCTCGGTTTTCCTCCGGAACAGGAAGAGCAGCCGCGGCAACGACAGGACGAGAATCAGGATCCGCATCATCGTCGGATGGATCCAGGCCATCGCACCCATGATGATCACGCCACCGACCCACATCCACGGCGACAGCGCGGTCGCGATGCGGCCGCCGTCGAGGAATCCGATCGGCACGAGGTTGAACAAGTTCAGAAGGAAGGCGACATAAGCGAGCGCCTCGAACAGCGGATTGCCCGTCAGCAGGTACAGGCCCTGGCTGGCACAGGCTCCGATCGTCCCGAGGATCGGGCCGCCGATCCCCACGCACGCCTCCATCCAGGCGTCGCGCGGCGCCTCCTTGAGCGCGATGAAGGCGCCCATGAACGGAATGAACATCGGGGCGCTGACCTTGAGCCCGAATAGCTTCGCAGCCAGCAGGTGCCCGCATTCGTGGACGAAGATCAGCAGCACCAGTCCAGCCGCAAATGGCCAGCCGAAGGCCATGGCATAAACCCAGGTCGACAGAATCATCGTGCCTCCCGTCTTGAGGAAAACGGGCAGGAACTTGATGATCGGCACGATCACCAGTTTCAGTTTGCCGAAAAGCGCGACGATCGCGACGCCGACCGGTCCGAGGGCTTTCTTGATTCTCTGCCCGAGCGACGGCTTCGGCGGGTCCACGCGAAACTCCGCGCCGGTAGGCGGCGGCAAGGGCGGCAGCGCGGGATCGTCCATGACCCGCACATTTCTTTTCGGGAAGGACCGGGTCAACGTCTTTGGCGGGGATGCTTCGCCATCGCCCTCTGCGTCTCCGTGCGAGATCCGCCGGCTTCGCT
Organism: Opitutaceae bacterium; assembly: GCA_035549635.1. Taxonomy (GTDB): domain Bacteria; phylum Verrucomicrobiota; class Verrucomicrobiia; order Opitutales; family Opitutaceae; genus CAIUWA01. The sequence continues at coordinate 84,373 of DASZQN010000010.1, read as the reverse complement.
CTTGTCGGCCCGCCGCCAACCCGCAACCTAGCTGCCTTCCCCGATGCACACGCCCGCCTCCACGCGCTACGCCACCCCGGCGCTTTACCGTGCCTGCGGCCGGAGCGGACTGAAGCTGCCGCGGATCTCGCTCGGACTGTGGCACAATTTCGGGGACGTCGACGATTTTGCCAACAGCCGCGCGCTCGTCCTCCGGGCCTTCGATCTCGGCATCACGCATTTTGACCTGGCCAACAACTACGGTCCGCCTCCGGGCTCGGCCGAGCGCAATTTCGGCCGCATCCTGCACGCCGACCTCGCCGCCCATCGCGACGAGCTCATCCTCTCGTCCAAGGCCGGCTATCCCATGTGGGAGGGGCCGTACGGCGACTGGGGCTCGCGGAAGAACCTGCTCGCCTCGCTCGACCAGAGCCTCCGGCGGCTGGGGCTCGAGTACGTCGACATCTTCTATTCCCACCGGCCCGATCCCGCGACTCCGATCGAGGAAACGATGGGCGCGCTCGACCACGCCGTGCGCAGCGGGAAGGCGCTCTACGTCGGGCTCTCCAACTACAATCCGGAGCAGACCGCGCGCGCCGCGGAAATTCTCCGCGGGCTGGGCACACCGTGCCTGATCCATCAGCCGAAGTACCACATGTTCGAGCGCACGCCCGAGCAGGGCCTGCTCGCCGTGCTCGAGCGCGAGGGCATCGGCTGCATTCCCTTTTGTCCGCTCGCGCAGGGGCTGCTCACGAACCGCTACCTCGCCGGCATCCCCGCCGACTCGCGCGCCGCGCACGATCCGCGCTTCCTGAAGCCCGAGCACATCACCGAGGCGAAGGTCGCGCAGATCCGCCAGCTCGATTCCCTCGCCCGCGCGCGCGGCCAGTCTCTCGCCCAGATGGCGCTGGCGTGGGTCCTGCGCCAGCCCGCGGTCACCTCGGCATTGATCGGCGCCAGCCGCGTCAGCCAGATCGAGGACAACCTCGGGGCGCTGAAAAATCTCCCGTTCAGCGCGGCCGAGCTTGCCCAGATCGACCGGATCCTGGGCTGAGGGACCCGCCTTGAACCTGATTCTGTTCGAAGCCGCCGAGACGGAAGTTCCGCTCCCGCGGAGCGATCCCCGCGCGCGGCACATCCTCGACATCCTCCGGCGTCCGGTGGGGGGAACGTTCGATGCCGGCCTGGTCAACGGCCACCGCGGCAAGGGCGCGCTCGTTGAAATCGGCGAGCAAGCGCTCACGCTGCGTTTCACCTGGGGCGAACTCCCGCCGCCGCTCGATCCCATCACGCTGGTGCTCGGCCTGCCGCGGCCGCAGACCGCCCGAAAAATCCTGCAGGAAGCCGCGGCACTCGGCGTGGGCACGCTGGATTTCTTCGCCGCGGAGAAGGGTGAGCCCGATTACGCGCAGAGTACGCTCTGGTCCTCGGGCGAGTGGCGCCGGCATCTCATCGCCGGAGCCGAGCAGGCCTTCGATACGCGGCTGCCGGAGGTCACCTTCCGGCTTCCGCTCGCGGAGGTCCTCGCCGCGCTTCCCGCCGGCGGCACGCGACTGGCCCTCGACAACTACGAGGCGTCCGGTCCGCTCAGCGCGACGGCCATGACCGCGCCCGTCGTGCTCGCCCTCGGACCCGAGCGCGGCTGGTCAGCGCGCGAACGCGACCTGCTCCGGGGCAGAGGATTCACTCTCGTCCACCTCGGGCGGCGCGTCCTCCGGACCGAGACAGCCGTGGTCGCGGCCGTGACCCTGGCAAAAGCCGAACTCGGCCTCTTCCGCTAAACGTCGTCCGGTCTAGGCCAGGTCGATGACCTGGCGGCCACCTCCGCGAGGTGGCCCACAACAGTAGGCGTTCCGCAGAGCGCCCAAATCAATCATTTCGCCGCCGCGGACGGGGCCGGCTTGATGTCGAGTTTCATGAGCGATGGATTGGTGCCGTCGAACTCGAGATTGAGTCGTCCGTCGCTTTCGAGTGCGGTGGCTCCGGCCGGCCCGGCCTTGACGGTGACGACAAAAGTCTTCGTCGCGCTCTGCCCGGGTGCCACGCGCACCTCCGGCACCATCGGCTGCTGGTTCTCGGCCTTGACGCTGGTGACCGACTCACCCGCTGTGCCGCCGAGCGTCACGGAAATCTCATACGTGCCGGCCGGTAGATTGACATCGAAGCGGAAATGCTTCGGCGCGGTGACGCCGCGCGCCGTGCCGATGAGCCCCGGCGAATCGACGAAGCCGAAGCCGTCGTCCGCATGGTAGACCGCCGGCGGGCGGACGATGGGCCGGTCGCCATTGGGGCTGCCCTCGAAGGCAAAATGCATCGTCGTGGCGCCATCGGGATAAAACACGCCGGCGCGGACGACCGCTGCGCCGAGCAGTGCGGAGCAGGCAAGCACCGTCCAAAGCCGGGCAGGTGAGCGGGGCCGCGTCGATTTCTGCATCAGGTTGGCAGTGAGCGTCGTCATGGCGTGGTCGGATCAGTAATGCGTGTGGTTGGAGACGGAGTGCGCCCGGTAGACGTCGTCGCGTTTTTCGTCGGCGGGATTCGTCTTCGCGTTTTTCGCGCCATAGATGCGGACCATGCCGTTGCGTCCGACGGTGACGACCTGGTCGTTCCCCGTGCCCATGAAGTCGAACATGTGAAAAACCTCGTCGGGGAACGCCAGCGTGCCCGTGCCGTCGGACTCGATCCGGAACCGCTGCCAGAAAAGCTGGTTCCGGCCGTCACCGCGGAAATCACCCTTCACGAAGTTGGGATTTCCCGGAACGGGATTGTGCGGCCAGATGCCGAGGCGGTTGCCCGCCGGATCGTACCACCGGAGCAGCGCACCGAGCCCACCGACATAGAAGCGGGAGCTCGCCACCACCACCTGCCCGGGGATGTCCGCGCGGTAATAGCCGCCCTCGATCTTCTGGTTGTGATTCGCGAAGCGCTGCCACAGGAGCTTCCCGGTCATCGCATCGTACATCACCGTGCCGACGTCGGACTGGCCGGCCACCAGCTCGAGTTTGCCGTCGCCGTTGAAATCGATGAAGCGCGCCGAGTCGACGTGGTCGTGGTTGTCGGGAAACAGGCTGTAGTTGTTCCAGATCTCGTGGCCGTGGGCATCGAGCATCACGTGCGAGATGTAGACCTCGTCGATGCCGTCGCCGTTGATGTCCACGGGGTAGATGTAGTGACCGTGGTAGTCCTTGAGCCGTGGATGGCTGTAGGACCACAGCAGGTTGAGGTTCGGGCCATAGGCGTTGAGCGAGACGATCCCGCCGGAGTCGGTGTAGACGAGGAGGCTGTCGGGATAGCCGGGATGCAGCTTGGCGACGGCCGTGCGGAAATTGTTGTAGACGTGCGGCAGCGACTGCGTCGGCCACTCGACCTGGTGCTTGATCGCGCCGGTCGCGCCGTCGTACATCACGAGGAACTCCTTGCCGTCGATCAGCCGCCAGGCGACCACCTCCGCCTTTCCGTCCTGGTCGAAATCCCAGACGCTCCCCGGCGCCTCGAACTGGCTGCGGTCGGGGCTGCCGGCCAGAGGGGCGTCCCAGTGCCACAGCTCCTTGCCGCTGTTGTCGTACGCGTAGGTCGAGTAGTTCGGCGTGAGCACCACCAGGTCGGTTTTGCCGTCGCCGTTGAGATCGCCGAATTTGACGCCGTCGATGACGACCGGCAGCGGATACTCCTTCAGCAGGACGATGTCCTCGGGATACTCCAGCGGCGCGAGGTCGGACTCCTTCAGGTCGGCGCGCGGCGAGAGGAGGACGACGTCGAAGGCGCTGCCGGGGTGGATATCCGTGAGCGTGACCTTGAGCGGCCCCGCCGGCAGCTCGAAGCTTCCGCCGGACTGGAACGCTCCGGCGGCGGCATCGCCGAAGGTCTCCGGGCTCGCGTTGCCGCCGACCGAAACCTTGAACGAGCTGCCATCGGTGACGCTGCGCGAGCGCACATACAGGTGCCAGGTCCCGGCGCGGGGGATGTCGGCCTTGGCGCTGAACGGGGTCGGCGCCAGGAGGTTGATCGCAAAGTTCTCGAAGATGAAGGCCGGCGCGGGACGCGCCGCCGGCGCCGCCCCGCGGCGGCCGCCCCCGCCGCCGCCCTGGCGTCCGTTCATCGCGGTGTCGCCGTCGGGCAGTTCGCCGAGGAATTGCGTCGCGTCCAGCACGACGACGCCCGCCCGGACGGGCGCGGCGGCACGGAGGGACGTGGGCAAGGCCGCAGCCAAGAGCAGGGCGATCAGGGGTATTCTCATTCTCATGCGGGGTTCGCCGTGGAATGACGGCGGGCGCAAGGGATTGATTCGCGAAAATTGGCCCCCTTTTTCAATTTTGGATTTTGGGGTTTGGAGTTTGGATTGGGCAATCCACAATCCAAAACCCAAAATCTCACGGCACCGCCTTCGCGATCTCGACGGCGAACACATAGGTTTCACCGAGCATGTTGGAGCGGAAGAGCACGAGTTTCTGGTCGGGGGTGAAGATCGGGTTGGGCTCCAGCGCGTAGTTGTGCTTCGACATGTCGACCAGGCGATCAACCTTGAGCGTGCCCGTCCGGGTGAGGTTCGTGCCGTGCGTGTTCTGGTCCGGCGATAGCACGGGCCGGCAAATGACGATCCACGGGTTGCCCTTCGTGCCGTCGCCGCAGAAGAAGGTCCCGTCCGGCGAGAGGTTGTGGTGGATCGAGGCGGCGTCGGGATTGTAGAGATAGCGCACGCGCGCGCCCGTGTTCACGTTCTCGGAGGCGATGAAGTTGATCCCGAGCGCGGGCGGATAGTGCAGCTGGTACCAGATGGCGTCGCCGGATTCGCTCCACCATTCGTGTCCCGCGATTTCCATCTCCATCGTCCGCTGGTGCACGAGGTGATTGCGCGAGCCGTCGGTGCGCACGGTCCAGATGCGGTCCACGAGCTGCCAGGGGCCCTCGTGGCAATACATCAGCAGGTTCGGATCCGTCGGGGAAAACTGCAGGTGGTTCAGCCAGTCCGTGCTGTTCATCAGAGTCCGGCTCTCGCCCGTCGCGAGATCGGTCAGGTAGAGCACGATCGGCAGGTGGGCGGCGAAGCGGTCGGCCATCAGCGTGCCCTTCTTCGGATCCTGCTCCAGCGGGTCCACCTGCGGGCTGTCGGGAAAACCGAACCCCGCCCTGCCCCCGAAGGTCGGAGGATCGCCCGGGACATAGGTGCCCGCCACCAGCGTCTCGTCGGCATTGACCGTGTAAAGTGCCCCACGTCCCGGCAGCACGGCCCGGCGCCTGGTCTCGCCGGTGTCCACGTTGGTGGAATACAGGACCTGCACGTCCCCTTCCCGCTTCACGTAGTAGGCGCTGGGCGTTTTCCGGCCCATGCAGATCGTCTTCACCGGACCGGCCGCCACGAGACGCGTCTCGCCGGTCCGCAGGTCCAGGATGTGACAGCTCTTGTCGGAGGTGACGGTGTAAACCACCTCGTGCCCGTCAGGCGTGAAGCAGCCGTCGTTGAAATAAAGGGTCGCGGAACCCGGGGTATCGGTCAGCCGGATGACACGCCGGCCCGTGGTGGCATCGATCCACGACTTCGGGAGCGCCGGATCCGTGGCGGCCAGCGCAGCCGCCGAAAGAAGAACCAGAAGGCACAACGCGAACAGCCGGCGGGGAGAAATTCTCGAGCTCATGGGGTGGAGTCAGTCTCTCATGATTTTCGGAAAAAACCAACCGTCGGCTGGCGGGCGCCTTTTCCGAGGCGCTTCACGCAGGTCCATCCCGGCGGCTCGAGGGTGATCTCGCCGGGCATCTCGAAGACCACGAGCGCCTCCGGCTGCGCCGCCAGCAGCAGGTCAAGGCGCGCGAACAGCCGCGGTGCGATGTCCGTGATGATTTCGTACGGCGGATCGACGAAAACCAGGGCGGGTGCGGAGCCATCGACGTCGAGCGGCGCCGTGAGCGCATCCGCCTGCCGGATCTCGAGGTTTTCCAGTCCGCGGCCGAGGCTCTTGCAGACGGCGGCCAGGTTGTGGCGAAGGCAGCCGGCCGCCTTCGGATTTTTTTCGACGAAGACGCCGCCGGCCGCGCCGCGGCTGAGGGCCTCGAGCCCGTAGGCGCCGCTGCCCGCGAACAGATCGAGGAAGCGCGCTCCGCCGAGGCGCCCAGCGATGCTGGAGAAAACGGCCTGGCGCATCCCGTCCGTGGCCGGACGCACCGCATCGCCCTTCGGCACCTGCAGCGGAATGCCCCGCGCCTCGCCGCCGCTTATGCGCACGGGCCGCCTTTCCCAACGTCCAGCCCGCCGGGCTGGTTTTGCGCGGAGGCGCGGAAAGTTTGCGCCGAGACTCCAGGGGCCCTCATAGCTTGGCGGATGTCATTCCCGCTCTCCGACCACTGCAACGGGAAAACCTTTTTCAATCCCGGCGTGTCCGCCGAGCGCGGCCTCGGCGACCTGCTGCGCTGGCAATTCCAGCGAGGCTCCCGGGTGCCTTGGCCGCGGTGGGTGGAGACCGTGCCGGCGAAGCCACCGGCACGAGCGCCGGGAAACACCGTGACCGTCACGTGGATCAACCACGCGACCTTCCTGCTGCAGACGCCGCGGGGAAATTTCCTGACCGACCCGGTTTTTTCCGAGCGCACGAGTCCCGTCAGCTGGATCGGCCCGCGCCGGGTGCATGCACCGGGGATCGACTTCGATGCGCTGCCCGCGATCGACGGCGTGCTGCTCAGCCATGACCACTACGATCATTGCGACGTGCCCACCCTTCGCCGGCTCGCCGCCTCGCACCGGCCCCGCGTGATCGCGCCGCTGGGGCATCGATCGCTGCTGGAGTCGGCCGGCCTTTCCCAGGTGGCCGAGCTCGACTGGTGGCAGCAGCACGCGTGGGCGGAGGATTTTTCGGTCACCCTTACGCCCGCGCGCCACTGGTGCCGGCGCCGGCCGGGCCAGACCAACCATCGCCTCTGGGGAGGATTTTTCCTGCACGGCCTGGAGACGAAGGTCCATTTCGCCGGCGACTCGGCCTACGATCCGGCCCTTTTTCGCTCGATCCGCGAGCGCCTGGGAGCGCCTGACCTGGCAATGATCCCGATCGGCGCCTATGAACCCCGTTGGTTCATGCGCACGGCCCACATGAATCCGGCCGAATCCGTGCAGGTTCACCGCGACCTCGGCGCCCGGCTGAGCGTCGCGATGCATTGGGGATGCTGGCACCTGACGGACGAAGGCCGCGACGACCCGCCCCGTGCGCTGGAGATTGCGCGGTCGACTGCGGGCATGAGCGCCAACGAGTTTCGCGTGTTGGCGCCGGGAGAGAGCGTGGCGGCGCCTCGAAATGTCCCGTCAGTCGATTGACGCAAATATTTGTCGTTTCGGAACTTCGCCGGGGAATACGGGTTACGAGGGTTGGCCCGTGCCCACATTGCATTTACACGTTCCGGCAAAGTCATTTGATTAGGCCCCTAACTACAGTTCCTTCCCGTGACCGCCGACTTGTCATGGAAAGAGAGCTGCAGTTCTCCGTGTCCAGCTGCCAATCAAACCTCCTCCTGCGCCTGGCTTTCGCCTGCCTCGGCTTCGCCGCCGCCTTGGCCGCTCCGGCGCGGGCGCAGGCCGAGCGCGAGCACAACCTCTGGCCGGTGCGGGTCTCGCAGCTGGATGCCTCCGGCGCGACCCTGTCGTGGCAGGGTGCGGGTCCGCTGATTTTTCGGCAGCCGATGGAAGACGGGGTGACCGGCGACGGCTTCCGTCCGTTCTACCTGCGCAAGCGCGACGGATCCGGGGCGTTGACGGAGACCAGCTTCCTTTATCCTGTTTTCGTCTATCGCGCCGACGGCGAATCCTACCGCTGGAGCGTGGTCCAGCTCATCAACTTCACCCACCCGAAGGAGGGAGCCCCCACCGAGCGCAACGACGCCGGCTTCGACGTGTGGCCATTCTACTTCTCGCGCCGGACCGATTCGCCCGAGACCACGTATCACGCGCTTTTCCCGGTCTTTGGGACGATGAAGCAACGGCTGTTCAACGATCGCATCTCCTGGGTGCTGTTCCCCGCGTACTTCCGGACGGAGAGGCGGGGCGTCGTCTCCAGCTTCTATCCGTGGCCGTTCCTCCGCACGATCCATGGCGACGGCAATTCGGGCTTCGCGCTCTGGCCGCTCTTCGGCTGGAGGTCGAAACCCGGCAGCGATCGCAGCGAATACTATCTGTGGCCGCTCATCTATAACAGCGTCACCCATCTCGACGAGCCGGTGCCGAAGCACTCGTTCGGCGTGCTGCCCTTCTACGCGAGCGAGCACAGTGCGGACGCCGTCGGCGAAACCTATGTCTGGCCGTTCTTCGGCTACGAACATCGGACCGCGCCGTACCACTACGACGAAACCCGCTATTTCTGGCCGCTGTTCCTGCAGGGCCGCGGCGACCGCTACTACAACCGCTGGGCGCCGTTCTACACCCATTCCATCGTCAACGGCGTCGACAAGACCTGGGTGATCTGGCCGCTCTTCCGTCAGCAGACCTGGGCCGAGGAGAACATTGTGCAGACCCGCACCCAGTTTTTCTTCTTCCTCTACTGGTCGCTGGTCCAGCGCCGGGCGAACCATCCCGAAGTCGCCCCTGCGTCGAAGACGCACGTCTGGCCGTTCGTCAGCATCTGGGACAACGGCGCCGGGCGTCGGCAGCTGCAGGTGCTCAGCCCGATCGAGGTCTTTTTTCCCCACAACGACAACATGCGGGTGCTCTGGTCGCCGCTCTTCGCCCTGTACCGTTACGACCGGAGCGCGCCCGGGACCGTCCGCCAGTCGGTGCTGTTCGACCTGGTGACGTGGCGGCGCGAGCCCGAACGGCACGAATTTCACCTCGGCCCCATCGTCCGCGTGGTTTCCACCGCCGCCAGCGGACGGATCACCCTGTTCGGGGGCCTGCTGGGTTTCAACCGTTCCGCGGCCGGTTCCCGCTGGCGACCCTTCTGGTTCGATTTTTCCGCGCGGGACTGACAACCGTTTCCGCGGTCCTACTTCCACCACCATGAAGCAAATCAACGCCATCCTCGAGGGCTTCGGCAGCACCGTGCTGCTGATGGTGCGCGCGCTTTCGTACGCGGGAACGCTGCCCCGGCAATGGCAGCGCTTCGTCGAGCAATGCTACCTCATCGGCTACACCACGCTGCCGATCGTCGCGATCCTGAGCTTTTTCATCGGCAGCGTGCTCGCCCTCCAGGCCGGCTACTCGATGGAGAACTTCGGCGCCAAGCAGTTCATCGGCACGCTGGTCGGGCTCTCGATGGCGCGCGAGCTCGGCCCCGTGATGGTCGCGATCCTCGTCGCCGGGCGCGTCGGCTCGGCCATCGCCGCCGAGCTCGGATCGATGCGGGTCTACCAGGAGATCGACGTCCTGGAGACGATGAACATCCCCCCCGCGCGCATGCTCGTGCTGCCGCGGCTCGCCGGGATCCTCTTCATGATGCCCGTGCTCGCGATCATCGCCGATCTCGTCGGCTGGTTCGGCGGCGCGATCATCTCCAAGTACACCCACTCGATCGCGATCGGTCCCGAGGCGTATTTCGCGGCGCTGCGGCGGTTCATGCAGTTCAAGGACGTCCTGAACGGCCTGATCAAGGCCGAAATCTTCGGCTTCGGCGTCGTGCTCGTCAGCTGCGACATCGGCCTCAACACCCGCGGGGGCCCCCGCGAGGTCGGCGCCTCCGTGACCAAGGCCGTCGTCGTGTCGCTGATCCTCATCCTCGTGGTCGATTACTTCGTAACGAAGGTCCTGATGTGATTTCCGCCATGCCTCCGTCCCCCGCCTCCAGCACCCGCAATCCCTTCACCGCCGCCGAGACGCCCGCGGTCGGCGTGGCCGTGGAAAATCTGTCCAAGAGCTTCGGCACGCACGAGGTGCTGAAGGGCGTGAGCTTCTCCGTCCAGCCGGGCGAGATCTTCGTGCTGATGGGCCCGAGCGGCTCCGGCAAGAGCGTCCTCCTGAAGCACATCGTCGGCCTCGAGGCACCCACCTCCGGGCGCGTGCTGGTCGACAACCGCGACGCCACCGACCCGGTCACCCGCGAGAACGTCCGCATGGCCCTCGTCTTCCAGTCGGGCGCGCTCTTCAACTCCCTCTCGGTCTACGACAACCTCGCGCTCTACCCGCGCGAGCACCAGGTCGCGAGCGAGGCCGAAATCCGGGAGAAGGTGATGCGGGCGCTCCAGATCATCTCGCTCGACGAGACCGCGGACAAGTTTCCCTCCGAGCTCTCGGGCGGCATGAAGAAGCGCGTCGCCATGGCGCGCGCGCTCGTGATGGAGCCCCAGCTCATGCTCTACGACGAGCCGACGAGCGAGCTCGACCCGGTGACGAGCGCCACGATCAGCGAGATCATCGCGACGCTGAAGGACCAGTACCACGTCACCACCATCGTCGTGTCCCACGACCGCGACCTCGCCTTCGGCATCGCCGACCGCATCGGGCTGCTGCTCGAGGGCGAGCTGATCCACGTCGGCACGCCCGCCGACCTGCGCGCCTCGCAGGACCCGCGCATCACCGGCTTCCTGAACCCGAAAATCGACCTGAAGAATCCGCGCTTCAAGAAATTCGCCACCTGATCCCCTCCCCCCTTTCAACCGCAGAACCACCATGAACAACGCACAGCAGACCGCCCGTGTCGGGCTTTTCTTTCTCCTCGGACTCGCCCTGGTGTGGGTGACCTTCGAGACGCTCAGCGACGGCAAGATCTTCAAGGACCGCGGCTACACCGTGATCGCCGGCTTCGAGGACCTCAAGGAACTCAAGCTCGGCGACGAGGTGCGCATGGCCGGCGTGAAGATCGGCTCCGTCGAGCTCACCCGTCTGACCGGCCGCCGGGCCGAGGCGGTGCTGCGCATCGATCCCGGCGTGCAGATCGCCGGCGACGCCAACGCCACCATCGCGATGTCGGGCCTCATCGGGAACAACTACATCAGCATCGACCTCGGCACCCGCGGCGCGGCCCCGCTCCCGCCCGGCGCCGAGATCCACACGACCGTCACCCCCGACCTCAACTCCATCATGAGCCAGCTCGGCAACCTCGGCTCCAAGCTCGACGGCGCGCTCGGCTCCATCGGCGACGCGCTCAAGGGCAAGGACGGCCAGCCCGGGCTCTTCCAGCGCCTCGACACCCTCGTCGGCCAGAACAGCGAGAAGATCACCGCCACCGTCGCCAACCTCCAGGAGGTCTCGGCCAAGATCAACAAGGGCGAAGGCACGCTCGGCAAGCTGGTCAACGACTCCAAGTTGCACGACGACCTCCTCGCCACCGTCGGTGAGATCAAGGCCGCCGCCACCGAGGCGAAGACCATGATGGGCAATGCCGAGGGGATCGTCGACCAGGTGAAGTCCGGACACGGCGCGCTGGGCGCGCTGGTCTACGACGACGCGACCGCCAACGACATCAAGGCCAGCGTCAAGAATGTCCGCGACGTCTCCGACAAGATCGCGCGCGGCGAAGGCACGCTCGGCAAGCTCATCAACGACGACAGCCTCTTCCGCGACGCCCAGGGCACGCTGAAGAAGGCCGACCGTGCCCTCGACGGCCTCGACGACGCCGGGCCGATCAACGCGCTCGGCGTGGTGGCCAAGTCATTGTTCTAAGAAGCGGTGTGAGGTATGAGGTTTGGGGTGTGAAGTAGTCGAACCACACACCCCGGCGCGCTGCGCCACCCCTCTTTTTATAGGGGAGCCTGAACGGATCGAGCTCCCCTCTTGAGAGGGGCCTGTCAGCCGTAGCTTCAGCGAAGGCTGATGCCCAACGGGCGGGGTGTGTCGCCGTCGTTGCACAACTCCCACCGCGCCGCCGGCCCTAGTATCCCGCTTCCGCCAGCTGCCGGCGAAGCGCAGCGAAGGCCGCCGGGGCCGCGGCGGCCATCGGCTCGGTCCAGACGCACTCGATCGCGAGGCGCTGGCAGCGCACCGCCTTCTTCAACGCGCGAAGGAACGGGCGGAAATCCTCGTTGCGCGTCCCCGGGGCGGCCCGGTTTTCGTTCTCGGCCACATGCGAGTGGACGACGAGATCGGCGTGGCGCGCGATCGCGTCGGGCGCCTCGCCGTTCCGCAGCATGTGAAAGAGGTCGACGAGCAGGCGCACGCCGGCGTGGCCGCAGCGCCGCACGGCCTCCGCGCCCTCGTCGATCGTGTTGACGAGATTGCATTCCCCGCGGTTCAGCGGCTCGACCACGACGGTGACTCCGTGCTTCACGGCGATGGGTCCCACGATCTTCAGCGCCTCGACGTACTGCTCGAATCCGCGGGCGGGCGACCATCCCTCCGGCACCTGCCGGGCACCGGCCGAGCCGAACACGACGACTGAAAGCCCGATCGAGCGGGCGCGGGCGAAGGCCGTCTCGGCATACGTCGCCAGCCGCTGCGCATCGACCGACGGGCCCGTGACCTTCAGGCTGGCCGGCAGGAAGCAATTCGCCGAGGGCATCGGGCGCGGGCTGGTCCGCATCGCGGCGGCGTTCGCCGCGAACTCCGGGGCCGGAGCCTCCGGCTTGAGGAAGTTCTGGACATGGCCCTCGATGAAGTCGAAGGGCAGTTCCGTGAAGGCCGCGAGATCCTCCGGGTGCGCGCAGAGTCCGAGTTGCATGGGGTTGGGGTAAAATCTCTCTTCGCAGCGCGGTGCCCTCCGCCTAGAGAACGGCGGCCGCGGGCGCACGCGAAGGAAGGCGGGGCATCGTGAAAATCACTTTCCCGCCTCGAGGCCGAAGAAGCCCGCGGCGTTCCGGTAGCAGATGTTCTCGACCAGGTCGCCGAGCGCCTTGGGGTCGGCGGGGATCAGCCCCGCCTCGACATCCGAGCCGATGAGGTTGCAGAGGATGCGGCGGAAGTATTCGTGGCGGACGTAGCTCAGGAAGCTGCGCGAATCGGTGAGCATGCCGACGAAACGGCTGAGCAGCCCGAGCTGCGACAGCGCGTTCATCTGCCACTCCATCGCCTCCTTCTGGTCGAGGAACCACCAGCCGGATCCGAACTGCAGCTTGCCCGCGATCGAGCCGTCGCCGAAGTTCCCGCACATCGTCGCGAAGACGTAGTTGTCCGCGGGATTGAGGTTGTAGAGCACGATCCGCGGCAGCTGGTTCTCCGCGTCGAGGGTGCCGAGGTAGCGCGAGAGCGAGCGGGCCTGCGGGAAATCGCCGATCGAGTCCACGCCGGCGTCGGCGCCGAGGAGCTTGAGCAGCCGGCTGTTGTTGTTGCGGATGGCGCCGAGGTGGAGCTGCTTGGTCCAGCCCCGCGCGGCGTCGAGCCGGCCGAAGAAGAGCATCATGTACGAGGCGAACTTCGCCCACTGCTCGGGAGTCGCCGCGCGGCCGCCGCGGGCCTGGGCGAAGATCGCCGCCGCCTCGGTCTCGGTGCACTCCTCCGCCGGCACGTACTCCATGCCGTGGTCCGAGACCCGGCCGCCGAGCGAATGGAAGAAATCGTGCCGCTGCTTCACCGCGGACTGGAACGCCGCGAAATCCTTCACCTCGATGTTCGCACGGGCGCCAAGCTGGCCGCACCAGGCGTTGAACGTCGCGGGATCGTTGACCAGCAGCGCCTTGTCGGGACGGAAGGTCGGATAGACCTTCGTGCCCAGCCCGCTCTTCGCGATGGCGATGTGGTGCGCGAGGTCGTCCGCCGGGTCGTCCGTCGTGCACACGACGCGGACCTTGAACTTTTTCAGGATGCCGTGGACGGAAAGCTCCGGCTTCGCGAGCGCGGCGTTGGCCTGTTCCCAGATCTTGGGCGCGTTGGCCTCGTTGATCAGCAGGTCGATCCCGAAGTAACGGCGCAGCTCGAGGTGCGACCAGTGATGCAGCGGGTTGCGCACGAGCTGCGGGACGGTGCGGGCGAAGACGAGGAACTTCTCATAGTCCGGGGCATCGCCGGTGATCAGCCGCTCCGGCACGCCCGCGGCCCGCAGCGCGCGCCACTTGTAGTGGTCTCCGCCCAGCCAGATCTTCGCGAGGTTCTCGAACTGCCGGTTGGCCGCGATCTCCTGCGGCGGCAGGTGGCAATGGTAGTCGAAGATCGGCTGCGGCGCGGCGTGGTCGGTGTAGAGCCGGCGCGCCCAGGCGTTGTTCAGCAGGTAGTGGTCCGGGAGGAACGTGGAGTCGGCCATGAGAGGAAAGGAATGCTCTAGGCAATAAGCTCGGCGGCAAGGTAGTCGAAGCTGATTTTGAGGGAATCGAACGGGTCGCCCGGGCAGGTGTCCTGCTCGACGATGAACCACTCGCAGCCCGCCGCCTCCGCCGCGGCCACGATCTCCCGGAACGGCAGCGACCCGGCACCGAGCTCGCAGGGCTCCGGCCGGTTGTCCGCCGCCAGGTGATGGTCCTTCAGGTGGATGAACGGCAGGCGGCCGCGCAGCCGCCGGCACCAGTCAACGGGATCGCCGCCGCCGCAGCGCACCCAATAAACGTCCAGCTCCGCCACAAGGTTCTCCGGGCGGGCGCCCGCGAGGATGCGATCGAGGATCAACGTCCCGTCCAGCGACGCGAACTCGAGCGCATGATGGTGATAGCCGAGCATGCAGCCGGCGGCGCGAAGCCTGGCACCCGCCGCGTCGAGCTGGCGGATGAGCCGGTCGACTTGGACGGGGTCGGCCAAGTCCACGCCCTGCGGATAGGGATAAGCGGTGAGCCGGCAACCCAGCCGCTGCAGGCGGTCGATCACCTTCTCCGGCCGCTCGAGGATGTCCGCCGCCGGTTCGTGCGTCGCGCAGATCGCCAGCCCCTCGCCCCGCATGATCGCGACAATCTCGCGGTCATCGATCGGGCCAAGCCCGCTCAACTGCACCGCCGGGTAGCCGATGGCGCGGATCTTCCGCGCCGTGACCGCCAGTTCGAGCGCCGACCGGCAATGGTCGCGGACCGTGTAAAGCTGAGCCGCAACCTGGGAAAGATTCACGACCGTTGGCGGATCGCTGCAGGCCACCTCGCTGAGGTGGCCGCGTCGTTACCGTCCAAAAGACTTCGCGAAATCGTCGCCGCCGACCGCCACCTTCTTCTTTTTCTTCACCTTGGAATTGGCGATCTTCTCCTGCAGCAGCCGCTCGTAGCGCTCCGCGTCGAGCGGGAGCTCGATCGTCTCGCCGGTCCAGGCGGACATCAGCATGGCGTTGGCCAGCTCGACCGAATGGATGCCCTCGACCGCCGGCGAGATCAGCGGGGCGCCGTCGAGGATGGCGTCGGTGAAGTTCGCCAGGATCTCGTTGTGCTGGCCGCCGTGGCCGCGGGCCGTGATCTCGACGTTCTCCGTCTTCGGCCGGCCGAAGGCCTCCGGCACGGTGCGCGAGAACTCCGTCATCGGCCTCTCGTTGCGGATGAAGCTGATCTTGTCGTCCTCATACACGAGCCGGCCGCGCTCGCCGGCGATCTCGAGCCGGTTGGTGCCGGGGGCCTCGCCCGTCGAGGTGATGAACACGCCCGTCGCGCCGTTGGGAAACTCGAAGTAGGCCGTCACGTCGTCCTCCACCTCGATGTCGTGGTACTTCCCGAATCCGCAGGTGGCGCGCACGCGCTTCGGCATGCCGATCATCCACTGGAAAAGGTCGAGATTGTGCGGGCACTGGTTGAGCAGCACGCCGCCGCCCTCGCCCTTCCACGTCGCCCGCCAGCTGCCCGACGCGTAATAGTGCTCCGTCCGGAACCAGTTCGTGATGATCCAGTTCACCCGGCGGATCTCGCCGAGCCCGCCGTCGCGCACCAGCTGGCGGATCTTGAGATAATAGTCGTCCGTCCGCTGGTTGAACATCGCCGCGAAGACCTGCCGCTTGTTGGTGTATGCGGCGATCAGCCGCTGGGCGTCGGCCTTGTGCACCGACACCGGCTTCTCGACCATCACGTGCAGGCCCGCCTGCAGCGCCTTGATGCCGAGCGTCGTGTGATCGTAATGCGGCGTCGCGATCAGCACCGCGTCGATCAGGCCCGAGGCCAGCAGTTCGTCCGGCGAGGTGAACGCCCGGGCGCCGGGCGCACGGGCATGCTTCGCCGGGTCGGCGTCCGCCACCGCGGCGAGTTCGAGGCGCGGAACCTTGCCGCCCTGGATGCTGGCGGCGTGAACCGAGCCCATGTTGCCGAGACCGATGATGCCGAGGCGGACCTTTTTCATGAGGGGAACGAAAGCGGATCGGGTGAAGGACGCAGGGGAAACGGCAGAGTTGCGGGCGGACGCGTGGTTGTCCAGCCGGTGCTCGCGCCCGAAGAAGGCTGCGCTCTCCGGCGCGAGCCGACACACCCCGCCCTGTCGGGCACCCCTCTTTCTAGAGGGGAGCTCGATCCGGTCAGGTTCCCCTCTAGAAAAAGGGGTGCCCAACGGGCGGGGTGCGTCGCCACCTCAGCCCGCGAAGGGACGCCCGCTCAGGTCTTCGGCGCGCCCTGCGCGATGTTGCGCGCGCGCAGGCGGAGGCCGTTGAGCCGGATGAAGCCGGTGGCGTCGCTCTGGTTGTACCAGCTCTTCACGCCCTCCATGGAGGCGATGTGGGGATCGTAGAGCGAGTACCGCGACTTGCGGCCGCAGGTGATGATGTTGCCCTTGTAGAGCTTCAGCCGCACGGTGCCGGTCACGAACTTCTGGCTCTCGTCGACCAGCGCCTGCAGGGCCTCGCGTTCCGGGGCGAACCAGAAGCCGTAATACACGAGCTCGGCGTACTTCGGGATGAGCGAGTCGCGCAGGTGCATGACCTCGCGGTCCATCGTGAGCGACTCCACCTGCCGGTGGGCCTGCATCAGGATCGTGCCGCCGGGCGTCTCGTACACGCCGCGCGACTTCATGCCGACAAAACGGTTCTCGACCAGGTCGACGCGGCCGATGCCGTGCCTGCCGCCGAGCTGGTTGAGCGTCTTGAGCACGCCGGCCGGGGTGAGCTTCCGGCCGTTCACCGCCACGCAGTTGCCCTTCACGAAATCGAGCTCGACGTATTCCGCCTTGTCCGGCGCGTCCTCGGGCGAGACCGAGAGCTTGAACATGCCCTTGTTGGCCTTCGTCGTCGGGTCGAACCACGGATCCTCCAGGATGCCCGCTTCGTAGGAGATGTGCAGGAGGTTCCGGTCCATCGAATACGGCTTCTTCAGCGAGGCCTCGACCGGGATCTTGTGCTGCCGGCAGTACGCGATCATCTCCGCGCGGCCCGGGAATTCCTCACGGAACGTGTCGATCTTCCAGGGCGCGAGGATCGCCAGCTTCGGCGCCAGCGCCATGTAGGTCAGCTCGAAGCGGCACTGGTCGTTGCCCTTGCCGGTGGCGCCGTGCGCCACCGTGTCCGCCTTCTCCCGCCGGGCGATCTCGATCTGCGCCTTCGCGATCAGCGGCCGGGCGATCGAGGTGCCGAGGTAGTACTGGCCCTCGTAGATCGCGTTGGCCCGGATCATCGGGTAGATGAAGTCGCGCGCGAACTCCTCGACCAGGTCGAGCGTGTAGTGCTTCGCCGCGCCGGTGCGGCGCGCCTTCTGCGGCAGGCCCTTCAGCTCCTCCTCCTGGCCGATGTCGGCGGCGAAGGTGATGATCTCCGCGTCGTAGGTTTCGCGGAGCCACTTGACGATGACGGACGTGTCGAGGCCGCCCGAGTAGGCGAGGACGATTTTCATGATCTCCTGCAGCGTGGCACCAACCCCAACCGGCGTGCAACGGATTTCCTCGCTCCTAGCCGCCCACAGTAGTCGAACGATCGGAGCGGTCCAGTTTCCCGCCTTTCGCGAATCGTTCTTGAGGTTGGCACCGCCCCGCGGGATGCCGCAGCTTTCTTGTCCGGTTTCGCCTGTGGGCGGCTGTTTGTCGGCATCATGATCCCGAACGATGCAGAATTGTTGCGCCGGTTTTCCCGGGAAGGCTCGCAGCCGGCCTTCGCGGAACTCGTCCGTCGACATCTCAATCTCGTCTATTCCGTCGCCCTGCGCCGTCTCGGAGGCGACCCGCATGGCGCCGCCGATGTCACCCAAGGCGTCTTCATCGACGTCGCGCGCAAAGCCGGAAGCCTCTCCCACCACCCGGTGCTCACGGGCTGGCTTTACACGAGCACCCGGTACGCCGCCGACCAGACCGCCCGGGCGGAACGCCGACGCCGGGTGCGGGAGCAGCAGGCTTTTATGATGCAAGAACTGAACGACGAGGCCGGCGCCGACGCCGAATGGCAGCGCCTGCGGACCGTGCTCGACGACGCCATGGGTGAATTGGACGAGCCGGAACGGACCGCGATCCTGCTGCGTTTCTTCGAAAATCGTCCGTTCGCCGAGATCGGGCAGGCGCTGGAACTGAGCGAGGAGGCTGCGCGCAAGCGAGTGACCCGCGGCCTCGGCCGCCTCGAGAGCCTGCTCATCCGGCGCGGACTTGGGTCCACGGGCGCGGTGGCGACACTTATCTCCACCCGCGCCGTCGTCGCGGCGCCGGCCGGTCTGGCAGCTCAGGTTGGTCGAGCCACGGTCGAATACGCCGGAGCCGGGGCAAGGATCATGGCGACGACCCAGAAGGTCGCGAGTGTCGTCGTCGCGATCGCGTTGGGTCTGGCCGGTATCGCGTTGATCCGGAAAGACCCTCCGATCCCTTCGCCCGCGCTCTCCAACCCGCCGCCGGTGGAGCGATCCATCCAACCGGCAGTGCCATCGGACCCCGCGCCACTTCTGGTCGAGGCCCCGCAGACTGCGCCCGTCGTGCCTCCTCCACCGGCGCCCGTCCCGATAGCCGCGCCCGAGCCCAAGAATCCGCTACCCGACCTGCGGACCGAGCGGCTCTCGATCGATTTTCCGAACGAAGACTCCGCCACCATCCTGCGCAACATCGCCGCACTGTACCGGTTCGAGCTCGTGCTGCCCGACTCCCTCCGTGGAAAGACCTCGCTGCGTGTGACCAATGCGTCATTGGAGCGAATTTTCCAGAAGGTGCTGATTCCTTCCGGCTATACATTCGCCGTCGATGGCAGGCTCATCCGGGTTTTTCCCTTTTCCGACGAGCAATCGTACGCGGCCGCGCTCGACGCCCTTAACGCGCAAAATATCGCGGACATGGACGCCGAGCGGGAAGCCCCGTCCGGACGGTAATCGACCACCACCGATAAAAACTACTTCCGCGCCGACTCCGCCAGCAGCGCCATGATCGCCTTCTGGACGTGCAGCCGGTTTTCCGCCTCGTCGAAGATCACGCAGCGCGGATTGTCGAGGACGGCCTGCTCGACCTCCTCGCCCGGGTGCGCCGGCAGGCAGTGCATGAAGAGCGCGTCGGGCTTGGCGGCGGCGAAGAGTTTCGCGGTGACCGCGTAGGGCCGCATCTGCTTCACGCGCCGTTTCTCCTCCTCCTCCTGGCCCATGCTGGTCCAGACGTCGGTGTAGACGAGGTCCGCACCGGCGACCGCCTCCATCGGGTCGGTGGTGAACTGGAAATCCGCCTTGCGGCCCTCGGCCTTGAGCTGGGCCCGGATCTCCTCGCCCGGCTCGAAGCCCTTCGGGCCGGCCAGCGCGATCTTCATCCCGAACAGGCTCGCGCCGAGGATCCAGGAATTCGCCATGTTGAAGCAGGTGTCGCCGAGGTAGGCGATCTTGCGGCCCTTGAGCGCGCCAAGGAGGTCGCCCTTCGGGCCGGCCCAGCGCTCCGCGGCGGTGAAGGCGTCGGACAGGATCTGGCAGGGGTGGAGGAAATCGGTCAGGCCGTTGATCACCGGCACGGTGCTGGCGGCGGCCAGCCGGACGAGGTCCGCGTGGTCGTGGGCCCGCACGATCAGGCCGTGCACGAAGCGCGACAGCACCCGCGCGGTGTCCTCGATCGATTCCCCCCGTCCGAGCTGGATGTCGTTGCGGTTGAGGAACAGCGCGTGGCCGCCGAGCTCGTGGATGCCGACCTCGAACGAGACCCGCGTCCGGGTGCTCGATTTCGAAAAGATCATCGCCCACGTCTGGCCCGCCAGCTCCGTCGCGGGCCGGCCCCGGGACCGCTTGAACGCCCGCGCGCGCGCAAACACCTCCGCCAATTCGGATGCGCTGAAGTCGCTCTCCTTGAGGAAGTGTTTCATGGAAAAGGAAGACGTTAAACCTTCCGGACCGCCCCGCACGAGTGAAAAATCAGGATCGGCGTTGCGGAATTTTTGGCCGCGAAAAGGCACGAAATGACACGAAAATTCGGAGAGTTCGGGGGTCCGATCCCAAACCATTCGCAAGTTTCTTATCGTGTCATTCAGTGCCTCCTGGTGGCCAAACCGACGTGGCCGGCGGCTCATCCCCTGGCGGCGAGGGTGGCACGGACGATCTCGACCGACTTCGCGAGGTCTTCGGCGGTGGTGTTGAGCGGCGGAAGCAGACGGATGACGTTGTTGCCCGTCGGCGTCGTCAGCAGTCCGCGCTCCCGGAACGCCGCGACGTACGGCGCTGGGTCGCCGGTCATCTGCAGGCCGACGAGGAAGCCGCGGCCGCGCACGGCCGACACGTGCGCGGGATGGTCCTTCGCCACCGCGGCGAGCGCGGCGTGCCAGGGGCCGCTGGTGCGCGTGACATGCGCGAGCAGCTGCTCCCGCTCGATGACGTCGAGCACCGCCAGCGCTGCGGCGCAGGCCAGCGGCGTGCCGCCGAAGGTCGTGCCGTGCGAGCCGGGCTGGAACAGGTCGGCCGCCTTCTCGCCGGTCCAGATCGCGCCGATCGGGAAGCCGCCACCGAGCCCCTTGGCCATGGCGATGGCATCCGGCCGTACGCCGGTGTGCTCGATCGCATAGAATTTCCCGGTGCGCCCGATGCCGCACTGCACCTCGTCGACCATCAGCAGCAGGTTGTGCTGGTCGCAGAGCCGCCGCAGGCCGGTGAGGAATTCCGTCGTGCAGGGATTGATCCCGCTCTCGCCCTGGATCGTCTCGACGAGGATCGCCGCGGTCCCGGCGTCGACCAGGTCCGCGAAGCTCTGGAGGTTGTTCAGCTCGCCGAAGGCGAAGCCCGGCACCAGCGGGCGGAAGCCCTTCTGGATCTTCTCCTGCGGCGTGGCGCTCATCCCGCCGAACATCCGGCCGTGGAAGGCCTGCTTCGCGGCGATGATCTTGTAGCACTTCGCCTCCTCGCCGGCCTTCCGCATGCCGTGCAGGCGCGCGAGCTTGATCAACGCCTCGTCGGCCTCGGCGCCGCTGTTGCAGAAAAACACCCGGCCGGGGCCGGCGTAGCCGACCAGGCGGCGCGCGAGCTCCGCCTGGTTCGGGTGCCGGAAGAGATTGCTCGTGTGGATCAGCTCCGCCGCCTGCCGCTGCACCGCCGCCACCCAGTGCGGATGGCAGTGACCGAGCGCGCTCACCGCTATGCCGGACGTGAAGTCGAGGTAGGAGTTCCCCTGGTCGTCCCAGACCCGTGTGCCCTGCCCGCGCACCAGCGTCAGCGGCGCGCGCGCGTAATTCTTCATCACGTACGAGTCGTAGAGATCGGCGGTGCTGGTGCGGACGACGGACGGGGGATTCATTGCGGGTTGCGGATTGCGGGTTGCGGGTTGCGGAATGGTCCGGAGCAAGGACGTCAGGATTGGCGGAGGCTCACAATTATTCCGCAGTCCGCAACCAGCACTCCGGGTCCGATTTCACCCCTGCACAATTTCGGTCCCGATGCCGCGATCGGTGAAGATCTCGAGCAGCAGCGAATGCGCGAGGCGGCCGTCGATGAAGTGCACGCGCTGCACGCCGTCCTCGAGGGCGCGCACGGCGCTCGCGACCTTCGGCCGCATGCCCTTGTCGATCACCCCCTTCTTCTTGAGCTCCTCCACCTGGCTGATCTTCAGGGTGGAGATCAACGAGGAGGGATCCGTCGGATCGCCCAGCAATCCGGGGACGTCGCTCATGTAGACCAGCCGGCGGGCGCGCAGTGCGCTCGCGACGCGGCCGGCGACGAGGTCGGCGTTGACGTTGTAGGGCTTGCCGTCGTGGCCCTCGGCCACCGGCGAGATGACGGGGATGAAGCCGTCCGCGATTTCCTTTTTGATCAGCTTGATCTTCACCTCGGTCACTTCGCCGACATAGCCGAGGTCGATCGCCCGGCCGTCGTCGTCCGTGGTGAGCTTCTCGCACACGAGCACGGTGTCGCCGGGCAGGCCCTTCGGGCGGCCCTTGGCGCTGCCGATCGCGTCGCAGACGTCCTTGTTCACGATCTCGTCGAGCGTCTTCTTCACGATCGCGATGGTCGCCTCGTCGGTCACGCGCATGCCCGCGATGAACTTGGCCGCGAGCCCCGAGCCTTCCATCGCCCTGGTGATCGCCTTGCCGCCGCCGTGGACCACGACGACGTTGATGCCGACGGCCGCGAGGAACGCGATGTCGTAGGCGACGCGGTTGTGGCTGGCCGGGTCGGGGTCGTCCATGAAGCTCCCGCCGTATTTGACGACGAACGTGGAGCCGCGGAAATCCTGGATGTAGGGCAGCGCCTCGAGGAGGACCTTCGCCTTGGCGGTGACGTCGGCGACGTTCATTTCACGTCAAGGCACGCGGCCGGCGGCCGCGGAGCGAAGGAGAGGACAGAAACAGACACGCACGGTGTGCAAAGGTGAGGGAATGCTTAGCGCACCCGGGCTGCGCATTTCCATCACAATTTCGCCCGGCACAAAAATAATTCCCCGGAACCGCCGGAGCCGATCCGCGTGACGAATGGGTTACGCCCAAAATCAGCTTCACTCCGCGCCCTCCGCCGCTCACTTCTCTCGCGTGCCCAGCACGAACCTCAACTTTTCCTCCCGCGCCGCCCACCGTGCGTGGCTCGCCAGCCAGGCCGCGCTGCCCGCGGGCTTCCGCGTCGGGACCACCCGCTTCGATTTCGTTCCGCGTGAGGCGCCGAAGCCGGCGAAGATGACCCTCACGCTGATCGCGCTCGACCGGCCGACGCCGGATTTCGCCGCGGTCTTCACGCGCAACGCGCTGCCCGGCGCGCCGGTGCTGGTCGGCCGGCAGCGGCTCAACGGCGCGGCGCTCGGTGCGATCATCGTGAACAACAAGGTTTCCAACGTCTGCGCCTCCGGTGGCGTGGAGACGGCGGAGCGCGTGAGCGCGGCGACCGCGCGGCTGCTCGGCTTCGCGGCGGGCGAGGTTCTCCCCTGCTCCACCGGCGTCATCGGCTGGGGCCTGCCCGTCGACGCAATGGTCGGCGCGCTCCCGCAGGCCGTGCAGGCCCTCGCCGCCGGCTCCGTCCTGCCCGCCGCCGAGGGCATCGTGACCACCGACCTCTATCCGAAGATCCGCCGCGCCGCGGTCGGCGCCGGCAGCATCGTCGGCATCGCCAAGGGCGCCGGCATGATCGAGCCCAACCTCGCCACGATGCTGGTCTACCTGCTGACCGACCTCGCCGTGCCGCGCGCCCGGCTGCGCGAAATCCTCGCGCGCGCCGCGGATGCGAGCTTCAACCTGATCAGTGTCGACAGCGACACGAGCACGTCGGACACCGTCGCCCTGGTCTCGTCCGGCCGCGTGCCGTGCCCCGATCTCGCCGCCTTCGAACACGCACTGACGGGCGTCTGCCGCGACCTGGCCGAGGACGTCGTGCGCAACGGCGAAGGCGTTCGCCACGTGATCCGGGTCGGCGTGAAGAACGCGGGCGACACCGCGCTCGCCCGCGCGCTGGGCAAGGCGATCGTCAACGCTCCGCTCTTCAAGTGTGCCGTGGCCGGCAACGACCCGAATGTCGGCCGGCTCGTCCAGGCGATCGGCAAGCACGTCGGGACCCACGCCCCGGGAGTGAACCTGTCGCGGCTGCAGCTGAAACTCGGCGGCATCGAGATCTTCTCCGGCGGCGTCTTCCAGCTGAACCCGGCCAAGGAGACCGCGCTGGTCGGGCACCTGCGCGGCGCCGAGCTTTACGCCAGCGCCCCGCCGAAGGACGGCGTCTTCACCGCCGCGGTCGACTATCCTCCGCACGAACGCTGCGTGGAAATCGAGGTCGACCTCGGCCAGGGCGCCGCCAGCGCCACGGTGATCGGCGGCGATCTCACGCACGAGTACGTCAGCGAGAACGCGGACTACCGCAGCTGAGCCAATTTTGGATTTTGGGTTTTGGATTGCGGATTGCCGGTAGGGCGCGGACTCCGTCCGCGCCGGGCATACCGCGCGGCTCCGGCCTTATCCCATCCTTGAACTGGGCGCGGAGCGGAGTCCGCGCCCTACCGGGCTGACAATCCGCAATCCAAAACCCAAAATCCGCAATCTTCAGGGGGTGATCACCCCGGGGCGTTTCACGGAGGGGTGTTGGAACTGACTGGTCCGCAGCGGGTCGCTCGGGCGGTAGATTCCCGATGTCCTCCAGCTCGACGCCTCTGGTTTGCCGCCTATGCGGTCAGGAGCACCGGCCCGTTTCCTTGGCGCCGGGGGATCGCGCCGTCTGCGCCCGCTGCGACACGGTGCTGGCCAGCCGCCCGCGCCTTGGGCCGGATGCGCCGGTTGCGTTCGCCCTCACCGGCCTGCTGCTGGCGCCGCCGGCGATGCTGCTGCCGTTCGTCAGCGCGGCCAAGCTCGGGCACGACCGGGCCGCCCTGCTGTTCACGGGCGTCGAGGCTCTCTGGGACCAGGGCATGCATCTGCTCGCGATCTGGGTCTGCCTGTGCGGAGGCGCGGTGCCGGCCGCCCTGCTCGTCACGCTCGCCGGGCTGCTGCTGCCGCCCCGCCTCGGACGCCAGCCGCTCCGGCCGCGGATGCTCTGGCAGGCGGCGCATGCCTTCGGGCACTGGGCGATGCCGGAGGTCCAGGTGCTCGCCGTGCTCGTTGCGTTGATGAAGCTGGGCAAGCTGGTCGACGTGGCCATCGGTCCCGGCTTCTGGTGCTACGTCGCCATGACCCTGGCGCTGCTCTGCGCCTGGCACAGCTTCGAAGTCACGTTCGCGAACACGCCGCCGGAGGAAACGGCCGACGTCCCGGCCTCCCCGTCATGAAGCGCCGCCTTCCCCGCCTGCGCTCGGAGAACCTCGCCAACGCGTCGGCCCTGGCCGCCGCGGCCGCGGTCATGCTCGTGCCCGCGAACCTGCTGCCGGTCCTCACCACCCGCCAGCCCGGGCAGAACCGGACCGACACGATCTTCTCGGGCACGGTCCAGCTCTGGCGGAGCGGGCTGGGTGCGATCGCCATCATCGTCTTCACCGCCAGCATCCTCATCCCGATGCTCAAGCTGCTCGGTCTGGCCTGGCTGATTCTTGTCGCCCGGCGCCGGCGCATCCGGAACGCGCGCCGGCTCACCCAGCTCTACGCGGCGCTCGATTTCATCGGCCGCTGGTCGATGCTCGACGTGTTCCTCGTCGCCTTCCTCTCGGGCCTGGTGCAATTCGGCGCGCTTTCGTCCGTCGAGCCGCGCCCCGGCATCGTGGCGTTCGCGGTCGCCGTGGTCTTCACCGTGCTGGCCACGCAGGCTTTCGATCCGCGCGTGCTGTGGCGTGAACCTCAGCCTCCCGCGACCTCCCCATGAACGCGCCCGCCACTCCCAAGGTCACGCGCGGCTTCCGGCTGCCGCTGGTGTGGATCGTCCCGCTGATCGCCGTCGCGGTCGGCGGCTGGATGATCTTCCGCGAGTTTCACGACCGGGGCCCGGAAATCACGATCCATTTCGCGGACGGCTCCGGCGTCGAGGCGGACAAGACCGTCCTCGAGCACAAGGGCGTGTCGGTGGGGATCGTCACCGCGGTGGAGCTGAATCCCGACCTGAATGGCGTGACCGTGCGGCTGCGGCTCAACAAGAGCGCCGCGAGTCTCGCCGCCGGCGGCGCGCAGTTCTGGATCGTGCATCCCGAGATCGGCCTGAGCGGCGTGCACGGCCTCGACACGCTGCTCACCGGCGCGCGCCTGAACGTGCGGCCGGGCAAAGGCCCGCCGGCGACGGAATTCACGGGCCTCGAGAGAACTCCGCCGCCCGAAGTCCCGAAAAAGGGTCGAACGTTCATCCTGCAGAGCGAGAAGCTCGCGTCCCTGACCACCGGCGCACCGGTCTTCTACCGGGAGATGAAAGTCGGCGAAGTGGAGACCAGCCGGCTCGCGGACGACGCCACCCTCGTGCTGGTCCGGATCCATATCGAGTCCGCGTATGTCGACCTCGTGCGCACGAACACCCGGTTCTGGAACGCCGGCGGCTTCTCCTTCAAGATCGGCCTGCTCGGCGCCGAGTTGAAGAACACGTCACTCGAGTCGCTGGTCGCCGGCGGCGTCGCCTTCGCCACGCCCGACACCAACCCGCTCGCCGCCCCGGCGGAGGACGGCGCCGTCTTCACGCTGACCACGGAGGCCGACAAGGACTGGCTGAAGTGGTCGCCGAAGATCCCGATCAAGTCGCCGGAGACGGTTTCCCGGCCGGAAAAGGTCACGGATAAATTGTGAGCGGGATTCCGGAGTGGAACGACACACCCCGGCGCGTTGCGCCACCCCTCTTCTTAGAGGGGAGCGTGCTTAGATCGAGCTCCCCTCTAGAGAGGGGCCCCCAACGGGCGGGGTGTGTCGGCGGGCACCGCCGCCTCTAGCGATTCACATGCACCACGGTCGCCGGCGGGAAGCCGTTGAAGTACGTGGCGGAGGCGTGGCTGTAGGCGCCGATGTTCTCGCTGTACACGAAATCGTCGCGCTCGAGGTCGGGCAGGTTCTCCGCCATCGAGACCACGTCGAGCGCGTCGCAGGTGGGCCCGAAGACGGAGCAGATTTCCGTCGGGCCCTTCTTGAAGGCCTTGATCGGGTATTTGCAGTGGTCGAAGATCACGCCCGAGTACGTGTGGTACACGCCGTCGTTGATGTAGTAGCAGGTCTTGCCGCCGCGCACGGCCTTGCCGATGACCTTCGACACTGCGTAGCCGGCGGAGGCGACGAGGAAACGGCCGGGCTCCGCGAGGATCTGGATGTCGGGCGGGAAAAGGCGCTCGATCTCGGTGTTGATCACCTTGGCGAGCTCGCGGAAGGGACGAACGCTCGAATCGTAGGGCGCCGGGAACCCGCCGCCGATGTCCACCAGGTTCATCTTGGTGTAGCCGCGATCGCGCGCCTCCTTGAAGATGCCGGCTGTCAGGCTGAGGGCCTGGACGTAATTCTGGAAGTTGGTCGTCTGGCTGCCGACGTGGAAGCTGATGCCCTCGACCACGAGCCCGGCCTTGTCGGCCGCCAGAATCATGTCGACCGCCTCGCCGGGCGCGGCGCCGAACTTCGACGAGAGCTCCACCATCGCGCCGGTGTTCGGCACCTGCAGGCGCAGTGCCAGGCCGGCGTTGGGCGCGTGCCGCTTGATCTTCCGGATCTCCTCGAAGTTGTCGAAGGTGACGAGCGGCTTGTACTGGTTGAGCTCCTCCAGCGTCTCCACCGGCTTCGTGGGATTGGCGTAGATGATCTTGTCCCAGATCCACTCCTGCCGCTGCTTGGCGGGCAGATGCTTGATGTTCTCGTGGACGATCTTGAACTCGGGCATCGACGCGACGTCGAAGCTCGAGCCCTCCTTGAACAGCGTGCGGACGATCGCCGGATCCGAGTTGGCCTTGACCGCGAAGTAGACCTGCACCCGCGGCAGGTATTTCCGGAACTGGCGGTAGTTCTTCCGCAGCTCGTCGTGATCGATGACGAAAAGCGGCGTGCCGTGCTTCCGCGCCAGTTTCTGCAGGAGGGATTTTGAAATCATCGAATCAGGAAGGAGAAACCACGAAATACACTAGATACACGAAGACATTTTTGGAGAGTGGCCTGACAACCCTGCTTCCGACTTTAGTGGGTTTCGTGTATTTCGTGGTGATACTTCCGATTACCCGGCGTCGGTGACGAGGAAGTTCTTGAACTGCCAGGGATCCTTCCGGTCGAGATCGGGCTTCGCGTAGGCGTCGAAGGTCGTGTCGCGGTTCTTCAGCGGCGTCCAGTCGTACGGCTTCGAGATCCACTTGCCGAGATACGGCTTGGAAACCTTCAGGATGAAATCGTGCGGCAGCTCGTCCGGCACGCGCACGCTCTCGAGCGGGTTCCGGATCATCCACATCGAGGCGGCCACGACCGAGATCGCGACCTGCATCGTCGTCGCGTTCTGGTGCGGCACCAGGCGGCGGGACTCCTCGATGCTGAGGTCGCTGCCGACCCACCACGAGTTGTACGGATGACCCATGATCAGCGCGCCGAGCACGTCCGCGCCGCTCGTGATCTCGTCGTTCATGATCCGCTGGTTGACGTTCAGCTTGTAGTTGTAGCCGCGGAGCTCGTTGAGCGAGGAGATCGCCTCGTCGCACGGGCAGTAGGCGTAGTGCATCGTCGGGCGGTAGACGGCCTTGCCGTTCTTCCAGACGGTGAGCTTGTCGGAAATCGTGAAGGCCTCGCCGTGCCGGACGACCATGCCGAGGATGTTCCAGTTCGGCACCCAGGAGCGGACCCAGGTGTTGATGCCCATGCGTGCGATGCAGATCTGGTTCTTCGGTCCGTTCGGGTGCCGGAAGGCGTACTTCGGCAGCGTCTTCTCGTGCGTGCCCCAGCCCATCTCGGCCGTGGTCGTGCCCTCCTCGCGGAAGCCCTCGATGCTCCAGGTGTTGACGAACTCGTCGACGCGCTTCGGCTGGTCGGTGATCTGTGTGTCGCGCTCCGAGCAGTGGATGACCTTCACGCCCAGGGCGCGGGCGAGGTGGTTGAACTGGCCGGTGCGGCTGAGCTCGGCGATGTTCTCGGCGGCGCGGCCCCTGGCCTTCTTGTCGGCGATGAGCTTCCGGCCGATGTCGATCAGGCCCTGCTTGACGAAATGGGAGATGAGGCCGGGGTTGGCGCCGTGCTCGATCACGGCGGTGGCGCCCTTGCCCTTCCACTTCGCCGTCATGCGGCGCAGATTCATGTGGCGCCAGTAAAGGGTCTTCTCGGTCGGGTGCGCGCCGCTCTTGTACGGATCCCAGAGCTCGGTCGACGTGTTGATGTACATCACCCCGTGGTCGCGGCACCACTGCAGGATCTCGAGCGCGTCGATGTTCCAGGCGAGGTCGATCAGGAGGTCGCCGGGCCCGACATGCTTCGCGAGCAGGCGGCCCATGTTGTCCTCGGTCACGCGGTCGCGGACGAAGCGGACGCCCTTGGCGGTCCACGGCTTCAGCTTCGCCGCGCGGTTCTCGAAATCCATGACCGTGACGTTCCTCGCCGGCACCTTGAGGTGCTTGAACAGGATCGGCAGCGTGCACTCGGCGACCGCGCCGTAACCGACGAAGAGGATTTTGTTTTTGAATTCGATCATGGGACTCTCGCTTTGGCCTTGGGTGAACGTCGGTCCGGACAGGTTGTCCGGTTTTGTTTTTTCCGCGCCGTTCGCAATTTCTGGAGCACGAGAAGTGTTTGAAACCAATTCGGCTGACAAGAAGTTTTCCGGACGCGCCGAAGCGCCGCGTGACGATCACGTGACGGCGCAACCGCGCTTCTACGCCACGGCGGCGAACCGCGCATGCCCGCGCGTGCGACGGTGCATCACGTAGAGGCCGAAGCCGCCCTGCATCATGAAAAGCGCGAGCAGCCAATTGGTCATGGCCAGGTCGAGTTCGACCCCGCCCAGCCATAGTCCGACGCTGGCGCCGAAAGCGCCGAGATGGCCGGCGGCGAAGCGCCGCGTCAGCGGCCCCAGCCAGACCTCCTTTTTCCGCCGCAGGGTTCCGCGCAGAGCCCGGCGATGGGCGAAATTCAGCAGGGTCACGACCAGGCTCACGCCGATCCCGAAAAGGAGCACATACATCTGTCCGCTCTCCAGCGTCCGCCAAAGAATGGGCCGGGCCGGACCAGGTTGGAACATCAATGCGGCCGGATCGACCGGCCCGTTGAGCCGCGGATGATAGATGAGCAATTCGTCGGTCGACGCGCCCGGGGCCCACGATAGCACGTGGCGCGTGGCGACCCGGGCGATCAGATAGGTGTGCGCATCGACCCAAAGATCATACGACCAGCCCAGCTTCCGATCATAACGCAGCTTGTAGGTTTCACTGCCATCCACCCGCTCCATGCCCAGGAGCTCGAAATAGCGGGCGTCGCCGTCGAACAGGCCGATCCGCGAGCCGGGGAAGAGCAGGCCGGGAACATTGGTCGAGGCGTTGCTGGAGATCCCCGCAGGACCGGCGAGCGCGTAGGCGAGGTCTTTCCGGGTCACCACCTGCGGTTCAATCGTCCACCATGAGCGGGCCGCCGCGCCGTCCAGCCAGACGGCATATTCGTTCCAGGGGTCCAGCCGCTGGAACTGATCCTTGAATTCGAAACGAAATCCGCGGCCCCGCACGAATGCCGTCGAGAAGGTCTTGATGCTCGTCCGGCGAAAAGGAAGACGGAAGGTCGTCTGAATCTCGCCGGTATCCGCGTAGCTGTTGGCCTCACGGTACACCGCAGCCATGCGGCGGTGAATCTCCGGGCCGGTCAGGGCGGGATCCGTCGCGGGAACGAGCGGGCCAGTCGGTGGCGAAGCGAGCCGAGGTTTGAGGTCTACGGCCGTCGCCAGCAAAAATCCCGCCACCAAGCCGAACCCCAGCATCCGGAGATGCGTGCGCCAGCGGCGGTCATCGAATCCCACGGCCCTGAGCCCGATCGCGCCGGAGAGGGCGGCGCAGCCCAGCACCTTGAACACCAGCGGCGTGGAGCCAATGGAGCAATAGGTGAGCCCCAGTCCGACTGCCAAAATTGCCAGCACGGCTGTCCGCGAGAACGCGGCCAGCCATTCGCTCGGCACCGTGCGAACAACATCCCAGCCAACGTGCGCGACATAAATCGCCGCCCCGACAACTCCCTTTTCGCGGGCTGCGGTCCATTCCTGCAGGAAGGCGTCGAGCATTTCATCCTGGTAGCGCCGGCGAAAGGCGCCGGGATAGAGCCGCAGTACCGCGCGATAGACGATCGCCGGAAGCCGAGGCGCTCCTGCCTGGGAATCGCGATTCATGTCGGCGTGAAGATTTTTTTGAGGCGCGCATGGCTGACCGCCTGCGCCAGCCGCGCCACCTCCGCCTGCAGCACGCGCCGGCCGAAAGAGCTGAGCCGGTAGTAGCGGCGGCGCTCGTCGTCCGCATCCGCCGCCGGACGCCGGTCGGACTCGGTGATGTAGCCCGCCTTCAGCATGCGATCGAGGGAGCCATACAGGGTGCCGGGACCGAGGCGCGTCCGTCCCTCGGTCGCCTCCTCCACTTCCTGCATGATCGCATAACCGTGCTTTTCGCCGTCGGCCAGTGCCAGCAGGATGTTGAACACCGCCGGGCTCAGCGGCAGTTCGGCTTCCGGATCCTGG
This sequence comes from Opitutaceae bacterium, assembly GCA_035549635.1. Classification (GTDB taxonomy): domain Bacteria; phylum Verrucomicrobiota; class Verrucomicrobiia; order Opitutales; family Opitutaceae; genus CAIUWA01. The sequence goes on along the minus strand of DASZQN010000010.1, from coordinate 53,293 downwards.
GGGGCGGTCTTGGCGGCGGCCATGGGCGGCGGATTCATCTATATCCGTTACGGATATAGATGGGGTCAAGCGCGGATTGCTCGCTTGGGCGCTCTGAAACCCGGGTGGGGACGGCGGAATCCCGGCAGGGCCACACGAAGCCACGAAGAACGCGAAGAAACCGGCCGTCCGCTCACCCGCTTCGTGAGCTTCGTGGCTTCGTGTGAGCCAGGCCTTGAGTGAGTCCGACAATCGCCCCATGGGCGTCCGCCAGGGACGCCCCGGCGCGCCGAACAGAGCTCAGCCGTTCGCGATCGGGAGGCCCGCAGTCTCGGGAAATCCGAACCAGAGGTTCATGACCTGCACCGCCTGGCCGCTGGTGCCCTTGACGAGGTTGTCCTCGGCCGACGTGAGGATGAAGTTCCCGGTGCGCGGATCGTGCACCGCGGACATGTCCAGGCGGTTGGTGCCGGTGACGTGCGCCGTGTCGGGCGTCTCGCCGGACGGCAGAATCTGCACGAACGGAGCGTTCGCGTAGGTCTTCCGCCAGCAGGCGTAGAGCGTCTCGATCGTGGCGCCGGAAACCGCGGGCAGCGTGATCGTGGTCGCGATGCCGCGCCGCATCGGGGCGAGGTGCGGGTTGAACTGGACCATCGTCTTCATCCCGCTGATCAGCGCCAGCTGTTCCTCGATCTCCGACAGGTGCCGGTGCTTGACGAGGCCGTAGGCCTTCGCGCTCTCGGCCCGCTCGACGTAAAGGTAGGTTTCCTCGACCTTCCGGCCGGCGCCGCTGACGCCGCTGAAGGAGTTCACCACGATGTGCTCGCGCGAAACGACGCCGTCCCGCAGCAGCGGTGCAAGTGGCACGAGGATGCTCGTCGGATAGCAGCCCGGGCAGGCCACGAGCCTCGCCTCGGTTTTCCAGGAAGACGCCGTGAGCTCGGGCAGGACAAAGCGGGCCTTCGCCAGCAACTCCGGCGCGTGGTGCTTGCCGTAGTATTTCTCGTAGGTCGCCAGGTCCGCGACGCGGAAGTCCGCGCTCAGGTCGATGACCCGCTTGCCGGCGGGGATCAGCACCTTGGCGATCTCCGCCGCGGCGCCGTGCGGGACCGCGAGGAAGAAGAGCGGGATGTCGCTCGCCGCGAGCGCCGCGGAGTCGGAGTCGCTGAACTTCAGGCCCCGGTCGGCGCCGCGCACGCCGGGAATCACCTGCGCGAGCGGCTTGCCCGCATGCTGCCGCGACGTGACCGCCGCCAGCTCGACGTGGGGATGGGCGAGGAGGAGCTTGACCAGCACTTCACCCGCGTAACCGGAGGCACCGACGATACCGACTTTCATGGCGAAAAGGAAAAGAGGTTGGGAGGAACAGTGAACAGACGGAATTCAGCGAAATTTGCAGGCACAAAAAAGGCGGGGCGCCGCGCGCTCCGCCTTTTGGAAAAAAGAGACAGGGAAGCGTCAGCGCTTGGAGAACTGGAAACGCTTGCGGGCGCCCGGCTGGCCGGCCTTCTTGCGCTCCTTCTCGCGCGGGTCGCGCGTGATGTGTCCGGCCTTCTTCAGCGCCGGGCGGAGCTCGGTGTTCATCTTCTGCAGGGCGCGGGCGATGCCGTGCGCCACCGCCCCGGCCTGGCCGGCGACGCCGCCGCCGACGACATTCGCGGAGACGTCGACCTTCTCGCGCAGCTCGACGGTGAGGAGCGGCGCATACGCCTGCTTGGAGAAATTCTCGTGCGAGAAGTAGCGGTCGAACTCGCGGCCGTTGACGGTCAGCTTGCCGCTGCCCTCGGTGAGGCGGACGCGCGCGGTCGCGGTCTTGCGGCGGCCGGTGGCGATGAAGACGTTGGTGGTGGTGCTCATGGACAGGTCAGGCCGGTTCAGGCGGAAAGCTTGACGGGATTCTGCGACTCGTGGGTGTGCGTCGGACCGGCGAAGACGCGCAGCTTGGTGAGCATCTTCGCGGCGATGCGGTTCTTGGGCAGCATGCCCTTGACGGCGTGCTCGATGATGAACTCCGGGTGCCGCTCGCGCATGAGGGCGAGCTTCCGGTAGCTCTCGCCGCCGACGAAACCGGAGAAGAACATGTACTCGTTCTTTTCCTCCTTCTTGCCGGTCAGGACGACCTTCGCGGCATTGATGATCACGACGAAGTCGCCGGTGTCGACGTTGGCGGTGTAGGTGGGCTTGTTGCGGCCGCGGATGATGTTGGCGGCTTTCACCGCCAGGCGGCCAAGGACCTGGCCCTCGGCATCGATGAGATACCACTTGGGCTGCACGGTCTCCTTTTTGGCAAGGAAGGTTTTCATGGGAAAAGGGGTCAACAGCTAGGGCTCCGGGAGGGAGTGTCAACCGCTTAGTTGGGAGGGTGCTTTCTCCCTCTGCCGGGAAGGCGTAGGGGCGTCCCTTGCGGACACCCGGCTTGAGGCTCGCAAACCTGGTCGTCCACAAGGGACGCGCCTACATCTGCCCAAAGCCGGCGGAGCGAAACGACGCGTTGGGGTCAACGCGTTCCACCGTCGGGCGTCGCCCTCGAAAAGAAAAGTCCGCCCCGCGGGCAGCGGGGCGGACTCGCAAGGGATCTTGACGGGCGGAACGCCCGCCGGCCTTAGAAGCCGATCGTGATGCCGGTCGTGACCCAGAGGTTCCGGCGGCCCAGCGTGCCAAACGGCCCGCCGACGCCCGCGAGATTCTGGTTCTCGGCGTAGTGCACCGCGACCGTCCACGTGGCGTTCTTGTTCAGCTTGTAGGGAACGCTGACGTCGACGCCGTAGTAGTTGTACGCGTCCTGCACCGCCGCGGCGGACGAATCCGGCGCGGTGTCACGGGTGTTGACCGTGCCCGCGTAGATGCTCGTGTCGACCGAGGCGCCGATCGCCTCGAGCGGCAGGCTGTAGCCGACTGCACCCTGCACGGTGTCCGAGTTGAGGCGGAAATCGTGGTAGTAGTACAGGCTCGGGGAGAGACCCGCGATGGTGTAGGTCGCACCGAGGCCGCCCTCGATGCTGTCCTTGGTCGCGCCGCGGCCGGCTTCCGGATAGTTGTAGGACGTCACGACGCCCTCGAGCTTCAGCGCGTTGCTGACCTTGTAGCCGTAACTCCCGCTGAGGTCGATTTCGTTGTTCTCATGCCGGGTCACGGGCTGGTTGGTCCACAGGTCGAGGTTGAAGTCGCCCTTCGTGAACTCCACGGACGGCTGGAACGAGTTCTGCGCATTCTCCACGCCGCGGAAGATGTATTCCGAGGCATAGGTGAAGTCTGCGGTGATGGAGTAGTCCGACTTCGGCTCCTCCGCTCGCAGGCCCGCCGCCGCGCTCAGGGCGGCGATCGCGTAGATGATGTTTTTCATGGATGATGTTCTGTTTGTTGGGTTTGGTTTAATGTCGTGCGCCGGGAAGGATCTCGGCACACAACCGTAACTTGACTGCCGAAACACGCCCGCGTTCCAAGCATTAACTTTCATCCCGGAAAATTAGATGAGAAAGCGCGTAAATATTTTATTTATCGCCGGCCTCGCCGGCGCGACGGGCGTGGGACTGGGCGCTTTTGGCGCGCACGCGCTGAAAGAGACGCTCCTGTCCCGGGGAACCCGCGACCTCTGGGAAACGGGGGTGACCTATCATCTGGTGCACGCCGCCGCCCTTCTTGCCGCTGCCGTCTGGAACGAGCGCACGCCGTCGGTGGCCCGGGACTGGGCGGCGCGCTGCTGGGCAGTGGGTGTGCTCTTTTTTTCCGGCTCTCTCTACGCCCTCGCGTTGGGGGCGCCCGTGAAATACCTCTGGCCGGTCACGCCGCTCGGCGGCCTGGCGCTGCTCGCGGGCTGGGGCTGCGTCATCGTCCAGGCGCTGCGGCCGCCCCCCCCTGAATCAGGATCCTGATGCGGCTACCGGAAAATCTGCGCGGCGTGCTGGCGGCGGTGGGACGGGTGGGACGACCCCGGCTCGTGGGCGGCTGCGTGCGCGACTGGCTGCTCGGGCTCGAGCCGAAGGATTTCGACATCGAGGTGGGCGGGGTCGATTTCGAAACCCTCCAGCGCGTGCTGGCGCCGTTCGGCGCCACGGATGTCGTCGGCCGCAGCTTCGGCGTGATCAAGCTGCGGCTGGGCGATCGCGAATACGACTTCAGCCTGCCCCGCCGCGAATCGAAGACCGGCGCCGGCCACCGCGGATTTGCCGTCGCCCCCGACCCCGCGCTGAGTGATGCGGAGGCCGCCGCGCGCCGCGATTTCACGATCAACGCCATCGCCTACGATCCCGTCGCGGGGCAGGTGATCGACCCGCACGGCGGCGAGGCCGACCTGCGCGCCCGCCGCCTGCGGCACACGAGCGCGGCCTTTGTCGAGGATCCCCTGCGGGTGCTGCGCGCGTTCCAGCTCGCGGCCCGCTTCGACCTGGTGCTCGTCCCGGAAACCGCCGAGCTCTGCCGCTCCATCAGCGGGACCTTTGCCGAGCTGCCGGTCGAGCGCGTCTGGGGCGAATGGGAAAAGTGGGCGACCAAGGCGGCGCGGCCCTCGCGGGGGCTGGCCGTGCTGGAGGAGACCGGCTGGCTGCGCCACTTTCCCGAAGTCGCCGCGTTGCGCGGCACGCCGCAGGATCCCGAGTGGCATCCCGAAGGCGACGTCTTCACGCACACCCAGCATTGCCTCGATGCCTTGGCCTCGCTCGAAGGCTGGCGGTCCGCCGCCGCCGACCGCCGCCGCCTGCTGACGTTCGCGGTGCTGGCCCATGACTTCGGAAAACCGTCCACGACCGCGCATGCCGAGCGCCGGGGACGCCTGCGGTGGATCAGCCCGGGCCACGAAGCCGCCGGCGGACCGCTCGCCGCCGCTTTTCTGCGGCGGATCGGCGCGCCGCTCGAGCTCGACGTCCCCGTGGGCGCGCTCGTGATGAATCACCTCGCGCACCACCACGGCAACCAGGGCAGCTTCAGCGACACCCAGGTCCGGCGCCTGGCCCGCAAGCTCGCACCGGCCACGATCGATGACCTGGCCCTCGTCATGGTCGCCGACTCCCTTGGCCGCCCTCCCCTGCCCTCGGCGGAGACCCTCGCCCTGATCGAGCAGTTGCGGGAGAAGGCCCGCACGCTCGACCTCCAGCGGACGGCCCCACGGCCGATCCTGCTCGGGCGCCACCTGATCGCCCGCGGGCTGCAGCCCGGGCCGCAGTTCAAATCCATCCTGGACGCCGCGTTCGAGGCGCAACTGGATGGCGCCTTTGCCGACGAAAGCGGCGCCCTCGCGTGGCTGGAGCGGCAGCCGGCCCATCGTGATCGCCACGTCGCCGGCTGACGCCGTCGGGGCTGGCAAGATTTGCAGGGCCGGGTGTTCACCCACCCTTACGGCCCTACCCCCGTAGAACCGCGCCCTGCAAATCGTGTCAGCCCCGGCCCGAAGCCCCCAGGAGGCCATTTCACGTCGCCCTCCTGAAACGCGGTTCTCGGGGCCAATCTTTCAAAAAAGATCAAATTTCCTGCCGTCGCGGGCCGGCTTGTCCGTCTTCTCCATTTTTTTGCAAGATTTGCCCGGTCCGGACCGTTTCAGGAGGTGCCACCCCACATGTCACTGGAGCAATCCCACTCGCTGCTTACGCGCGCCAGTCTCCTCTTCCGCCTGCGCGACTGGAAGGATTCCGCCAGCTGGGAGGAATTTTACCGGCTCTACCGCAAGCTGGTCTACGGGCTGGCCCGCCGCTCCGGGCTCGACCACACGGAGTCGGAGGAGGTGACGCAGGACGTCTTCAAGCGCGTGGCCGAGACGATCCACAATTTCGAATCGGATCCCCAGCGCGGCAGTTTCCGGGGTTGGCTGATGAACCTGACCCGCTGGCGGATCGCCGACAAATTCCGGGCGCGCCGGCCCGAGGACCGGCAGATGGTGGCGATCAAGGATCCGGCCGGCACCCTTGCCGCCGGCGTGATCGAACGCATCCCGGACCCGTTGACCAGCGACGAGGCGCTCTGGGAGAACGAATGGCAGCGCAACGTGCTCGACCTCGCTCTCGGGCGGCTCGCGCGCAAGGTGCCGGCGAAGAAATTCCAGGCGTTCGACCTCTATGCCTGCCAGAACTGGCCGGTCCTGAAGGTCTCCCGCGAACTGGGGATCAATCCCGCCTCCATCTACCTGATCAGCCATCGGCTGACCAAGCAGCTGAAGACGGAAGTCGCGCAGCTGAAAGCCCAGCTCGGCTAGCCGGACCCGCGCATGAGACCCGGTTTCCCGTCCGCTCCCCCATCCCCGGCCCGATTTAAAATTGGACGGTCCCGGCCGGCTCTGGCTCGCTCGCGCGCGTGATTTCGGAGGCGATGACCCCACCGCCCATCATTCCCGACTACGAGCTGCTTCGTCTCGTCGGCCGCGGAAGCTATGGCGACGTCTGGCTGGCGCGGGGCATCACCGGGCTTTACCGCGCGGTCAAAATCGTCTGGCGGGAGCGTTTCGACGACCGGGGACCCTACGAGCGCGAATTCAAGGGCCTGCGTGAATTCGCCTCCGTGTCGCTCACCGAGGCCCGTCAGCTCGCCCTCCTCCATGTCGGCCGCAACGACGACGCCGGATTTTTCTATTACATCATGGAGCTGGCCGACGACGCGGCCGGCCGCAGCGATATCGATCCGGCGACGTACGTCCCGCACACCCTGAAATTCGTGCGGGAGCAGCGCGGGCGCGTCCCTGCCTCGCAGGTCATCGCCCTTGCGGCGGATCTCGCCCGCGCCCTCGCCGGCCTGCACGCCCGGGGGTTGGTGCATCGCGACGTCAAGCCGTCGAATGTCATCTTCGTGAGCGGCGTGCCGAAACTGGCCGACATCGGGCTCGTCGCCGTCGCCACCTCCGCGCAGACGTTCGTCGGCACCGAGGGTTTTGTGCCGCCGGAGGGACCGGGCACCCCGGCGGCGGACGTTTACAGCCTCGGCAAGCTGCTGTACGAGATCTCCACCGGCCTCGACCGCCATGAATATCCCCGCCTTCCCTCGAACCTCGGTGACCTGAGCGACCGGAAACAGCTCCTCGAGCTCAACGAGATCCTGATTCGCGCCTGCGATGCGGTGCCCGCCCGGCGTTATGGCGACGCCTCCGCCATGCTCGAGGACCTGCTCCTGCTGCAGGCCGGACGCTCCATGCGCCGCCTGCGCACCGCCGAGCGAAGCCTGAACCGGGCGATCCGGGTCGGCGCGGCCCTGGGCCTGGTCGCCGCGACCGCGGGCACGGGCATTTTCCTGGAACGCCAGCGGGCCCAGCACGAAAACACCCTGCGTCGCGCCGCAGAGACCGAGCGCGACGATCTCGCCCGCAAGACCATCTATTCGGCCGCCCTGACGCGGGCCCAGCTGGCGATCGAACTCGGGAATTTCGGGCAGGCGCGCGACCAGCTCGATGCCGTCCTGCCGAAAAAAGGCGAACCCGATCCCCGCGGCTTCGAATGGTACATGCTGAGAAACGAGGCCGCAGGCGACCCGGCGGTGATCCTGCAGGACCAGGGACCCATCGTCAGCCGGGTGAGTTTTTCGTCCGACGGAAGCACCCTTGCCTGGCAGAATGCGGACCTGACCGTCACGCTCTGGGACCTCGTCGACGGCAAATCCCTCCGGACCATCCGGGAGATCTACAATCTGGCCAATTTTTCCGCCGACGGAAAATGGGTGATCGGCACGGATCCCATGGGCCGCTTCCAGCGGTGGTCCGTGGAGACGGGACGGCCCGATGCCGAGCCCGCCACCGGCATCAACCGTCCGATCTCCGCGCTCGCCGCCGGCGACGGCGGTGTCTGCTTCACGGACACCTTCGACGGCGTGCAGCCCCACTTCCTGCGCACGTGGGATTTCGGCCGCCACGCCGAGATCATGAGCCTGCCGGTCCCCGCCCGGGTCGACGGCGAGCGGTGGGACTTCTATCGCACCGCGCTCTCCGCCGACAGCCGGGTCTGCGCCCTCGCCCTGCTCGCCGGGCAGGGCAACGAAGCCCGCTGGCAGCTACAGATCATCGATCTCAACGTCGGGAAAAAAATCTGGTCGGGGCCGGTGATGCACCGCCCCAGCACCCTGGCGCTTTCGCCGGATGCAAGCCGGCTCGCGATCGGCTGGGGCGATACCGTGGAGGTGCAGATGCGCGACCTCTCGACGCAAACCTGGCTGTGGCGGAAATCCTTCGACACCGGCAGCCCGGAAACCCTCTCCTTCTCTCCCGACGGCACGAAGCTGGCGATGGCGGGCCGCAGCTCGATCGTGCATATCCTGGACACGGCGACCGGCGAACCGCTGGCCATCCTGCGCGGCCAGAAAGGCGTCGTGATGCATCTCGCCTGGTCGCCGGATGGCCGCGCCCTCTGTTCCGGGAGCAACACCGGCGATGTCCGCCTGTGGCGCGAGCCTTTCATCTCCAATCCCAAGCTGATCAAAAACGAGCGCCCCCCTCCCCTCGACACCGCCTACGGCGCCGTTCGCACCAGCCGCGACGGCCAGTCGCTCGCCGTTTCCCGCTATGGCGAGCGCGTGGAAGTGCTCGACGCCGCCACCCTCTCCGTTCGCGCCAGCATTCCCGATATCCTTCAGCCGATCGGCTTCACCGATGACGACCGCTCGCTGCTCGTCCTGACCCGGGAGAGGAAGCTGCAGGAGTGGCAGCTCGATCCACTGGTTCCCCTCTCCGAGCTTTCCCCCTTCAGCGACGGGACCGTCAACCATGCCGCGCTGTCTCCGGACACCCGCTGGCTGGCGACGAGCGACCACGACGGACACATCCAGGCTTGGGACTGGCAGGAGCGAAAACTGCTGTTCGAGGGACGCGCGCATCCGTTCCTCAGCCTGGGCCTGGCCTTTTCCCCCGACGGAAAATCGCTGGTGAGCATTGGCGACGACCGGAAGGCTAAGTTCTGGGAGATCCCCACGGGCCGGCTGGGCACGACCCTGCAGCTGCCCGGCACGCCGCTGAGCGTCAATTTCTCGCCGGACAAGCGCAGCCTCGCGATCGGGCTGGACGACGGATCGGTGGGCCTGTTCCCGCTCGATTCCGGGGCGGCCCCGCGGATCCTGAAAACGGCCGCCGCCCACGCGGGCAGCGTGATCTTCTCGCACGACGGCAGCCGCCTGATCTGCGCGGGGCCGAACAGCGCGCTGCAGATTTTCGCCACCGATGACTGGCGCGAGATCACCACCTTGACGGCCGACGATGGCACGCGCTCCGGCAACAATGCGGTCGACAACCTGGCCCTGACGTCCGACGACCACGTCCTGGCGGTCTATCTCGTCGATGGCCGGCTGCGGGTCTGGCGCCAGTGAGGCGGCGCGCATAAATTAACAAGGGCGTCCCCGCCGAAGCAGGGACGCCCTTGGTTGTTTTCTTACTTCATCGCATAGGCGCTCGTCGCCGACGTGTCGTCGATGATCTTGACCGGGAGGACGACTTTCGCCGCCACCGGGGCACCATCACGCATCGCCGGCTTGAACCGCCACTGCTTCACGGCATCCACGACGGCCGAGGCCAGCGCACCGTCCACGGGGGACGTGACACTGACATCAACCGGCTTGCCCGTCGCATCCACGACGAACTCGAGCTGCACCGCGGTCCCGATGTACTGTCCGGAAACCATGGGACTGACCACGGTCAACGGAACCGGCACACCTGGATCCTTGCGGCACGTCTCGAGGTAGGCCTGCTCGGGCGTCTTCGCCGAGGCGAAGGGCACCGCGAGCACGCCCAGGCTGAGCAGGACGGCGAGTTTGGCTGCTGTTTTCATGTTTATAAACTCCGCGCGAGGCGGAGAGTTTGGCTTCTTTGTCTCTGGGTTAAGCACCCTCGCACCGCCCGCACAAGGTGCGGGCGACGTCCGGGCGTTTTTGACCGCGGAGGCCGAACTGGACCCCGCGGCCAAACTTCGTCTTGGGGACCAAGGCCGGACGACGCGCCACTCGCCGGTGCGCCGTCCGAAATTCAACAGGCTTCGCCGGGTGATTCCGGCCGAAGCGGATCAAAGAACATTGGGGTCCCTTGAAAGCCACGCGGCGCCAGGCGCCGCACGAGAGAAAAGCAGGCGACATGCCGCCGCGGGTCAAGCGACGGAGCACTCCGGCACACGAATGTTACAAGCGTCATCCTCCGCACCCGATGCCGGCGGCCTTTTCCGATCTTTTCGCGAAGGGAAAATGCCGCAACCCCCCGGGACGGAGCGGAAAGCCGTTTCCTGCCGCCGCCGCCGCCGCATCCCTTCGCCAGTACCCATGCGTATCATGGGATTAACCTGAATGAAAAACTTTCCGGAAACGCTGCTTGCCGTGCCGCCCGCAAACGCATTGCGTTGACCCCTTAATTAACCCTCGTCCCTATTTTTTCACCTGTGCTTAGCATCCTCCGCCGTCGCGTCGCCGCCCTGGTCCAATGGTTTGACGCGGATTACATTCCCGAGGGAGCCGAGAAGATGCGCGCCGCGCCCGATCGCGTGGACTGGATGCGCTGCATCCCGTTCATCATCCTCCACGCCGGCTGCCTCGCCGTCATCTGGGTAGGCTGGAGCCCGGTCGCGGTCTGGACCGCGGTCGCGCTCTATTTCGTGCGCATGTTCGCCGTCACGGGGATCTACCACCGCTACTTTTCCCACAAGACCTACGGCACGTCCCGGTTCGGCCAGTTCCTGCTCGCGGTCTGGGGCGGCACGACGGTGCAGCGCGGCCCGCTCTGGTGGGCCTACCATCATCGCCACCATCACCAGCATTCGGACGATCCCGAGGACGCGCATTCGCCGCACGTGCACGGCTTCTGGTGGTCCCACATCGGCTGGATCACGAGCAAGCGCAACTTTCCGACGGACTACTCGAAGGTGAAGGATCTCGCGAAGTTTCCCGAGCTCGTGTTCCTCAACCGCTTCGACACGCTCATCCCCATCCTCTTCGCCGTGGCCGTGTTTGGCGCCGGCTGGGTGCTCGAGGCGTGGTTTCCCAGCCTGCACACCACCAAGTGGCAGATGCTGACCTGGGGTTTCTTCATCAGCACCACCGCCCTCTTTCACGGCACCTCGTGCATCAACTCGATGGCCCACCTCATGGGCCGGCGCCGTTTCCAGACGGAGGATGATTCGCGCAACAGCTTCATCCTCGCCCTCATCACGATGGGCGAAGGCTGGCACAACAACCACCACCGCTACATGAGCGCCACGCGCCAGGGCTTCTACTGGTGGGAAATCGACATCACTTACTACTGCCTGAAGGCGCTTTCGTACACCGGCCTCATCCATGGGCTGAAGCCGGTGCCGGCCTCGATCATCGAGGAGGCCGCGCGCGCCGATCATGTCGCCTCCGTCGCCGCCGCCCGCCGGGCCGCACTGGTCCACCCGGAATATTCCTCCCTGCGCCGCGTCGTGCCCGCGGCCGCGGCGATCGCCGTCGCGACCGTGAATGCCGCGCAGGTCACCGTGCCGAAGAAGGCCGACGATCCCGCGATCCACCGGGACATGACCGAACTCGCGCACGAGCTTTCGCGGCAGAATCCCGCCTCGCCGGCGCGGCCGGCATCCGATTCGCAGCCCGGAGCGTAGTTAAGGCGGGATCCACGGGCCTTCCGCCCGTGCGCTTCCGTCCGCTACTCTCCGCATGTCCCGTCTCGCGATCATCGGCACCGGCATCGCCGGCCTCGGCTGCGCCCATTTCCTCCACCGGCATTTCGACGTCACGCTCTTCGAGCAGAACGACTACGCCGGCGGCCATACGAACACCGTCACCGCGACCGAGCCCGGGACCGGCCGGCGCCTGCCGATCGACACCGGCTTCATGGTGTTCAATCGCGTCACCTACCCGCTGCTGACGCGGCTGTTCGCCCAGCTGCAGGTGCCCACCAAGCCGGCGGCGATGTCGTTCAGCGTGCGACACGCCGGCAGCGGCCTGGAATTCTGTGGCTCGTCGCTCAACCATCTCTTTGCCCAGCGGCGGAATCTTTTCCGCCCGCGCTTCCATCGGATGCTCGCCGCGGTGAACCGCTTCAACCGCGAGGCCGTCGCCGCCCTGGACGACCCGGCGCTCGCGGACGAAACGCTGGGCGACTACGTGCGGCGCCGACGCTACGGCGAGGATTTCTTCAACCTCTACCTCATTCCGATGAGCTCCGCCGTCTGGAGCACGCCGCCGGAGCTGATGCTCTCGTTTCCCGCCGCCTCGCTGCTCCGGTTCTTCCACAATCACGGCTTCCTCGGCCTCGACACCCAGCATCCGTGGTGGACAGTGGATGGCGGCGCCAAAACCTACGTGGAAAAAATCTCCGCCCCCTGGCGCGACCGGCTGCGTCTGGGCCAGGCCGCCACCGCGGTCGTGCGGAGCCCGAAGGGCGTCACGGTGACGACCTCCGCCGGCGTCGCGCAGAACTTCGACCGTGCAATCCTCGCGTGCCATGGAGACCAGGCGCTGCGGCTGTTGGCGAACCCAACGAACGAAGAGGCCCGCCTCCTGCGCGAATTCAACTACCAGCCGAACGTCGCCACGCTGCACACCGACTCGTCGGTCATGCCGCGCACGCGCCTCGCCTGGTCGAGCTGGAACTACGAGATCGTCCCCACTCCGGACGGCGGCGTCTCGACCGCCACCCACTATTGGATGAATTCGCTGCAGGGCGTGTCGGATCGGGAGAACTATTTCGTCACCATCAATCGCCCCGAGTCCATCGCCCCGGAGAAGGTCCTGCGGCGGATCCGCTACGAGCACCCGCTCTTCAGTCTCGGTGCCATTCGCGCCCAGGCCGGCGTGCCCGGCCTCAATGCCGCTGCGTGCGGAACGACCGAGACGTATTTTGCCGGCGCCTGGCAGCGCCACGGATTCCACGAGGACGGCCTGCTCAGCGCCGTGCGCGTCAGCGAACTGCTGCTCGGCCACGACCCTTGGGAATGATCAGCCGATGCCCGCCAGGCCGGCGAGACGCAGCGCCCCGATCTGCTCGCCGATGCTGTCCGCCGCCTCCTGCAGCAATCCGTCCAGAGTGTCGCTGCCGACGCTGGTGCCGCTCACGATCGGCGAGGTGTTGCGGCAGAGAGCGAGGCTGCGGCCGGCGACCGACCGCCCCGAAACCATTTCCAGCACTTCGTACGCAACGCACAAGGTCGTGTTCACCCGCATCGACTCAAGATCGATGGGCTGGGTCTCGTCGACCTCGCAATTGAGGTCGTCCATCGAGACGACCAGAACGTAATCCGCATTCAACGACCGCCCGCACGCCAGGGCCGCGGCATGGTCACCGGTTTCAACCTCGGGAGCGCCACCGGTCACCGGCCGAAGTGCGAGCGGCGTCGCCAGCCCCTTCGACGCCAGACGGCAATGCAGCAGCTCGCGGAAGACGCCGACCTTCGCATCCAGCGCGGCGGCCGCCTCGCTGCGCACCAGCAGCGCCGCCCGCTTCCGGCCGCGGCGGCGCGGGCTCCAGAGCAGGAAGCCCGCGATCAGCAGGGCCGCCGGCAGGATCGCCACCGCCCCCCACCACGCCAGACCGTTCATGAAGTCTTGCCTCCCCGCGCCTGCAGTTCGCGCTTTTCCTCGAGATCCCGGCGGACCGCCGCGGCGACCAGCGCGCTGATCGAGCAGCTGCGCCCGCGGGCCTCACGCCTGAGCCGGGCGCAGGTCTTCAAGGGCAGTTTCACGCGCTTGATGACACGCTTCGGGTTCACGAAAGGGCGAATGATGTTATCCGTTGTTATCTGTCAACGTTTTGTTCCTACTTTTCATCCTCCGCGTTAGTGGACAGGGTTCAGCCGCTCCTCATGCCCTCCGAAAAAGGCCGCACCTTCGTCACGCAAAGCATCTCGTTCCATCCCGACCTCCTCGGCCGGGCCAAGCAGCGGGCCGAGCGGCTGGGGCTGCCGTTCAGCACCTACGTGCAGAAGTGCATCGAGAAGGACCTGCACGCACGCGATCCCATCGTTTTCAAGGAACGGGATGCAGGCGAATTGATGGCGGCGGAAGATCCGCCGGCAGGAGACAAGCCGCGTGGGCGGACCGGTTCCGGCCGGTCGCGCTGAGTTCGGTGACCGTTCCCCGGCCGGCAGGCCGCTTCACGTTCATCTCGGCCCGCGCTTTCACGGCGGAATCGCGCATCCGGACGCAGCCCGGACCCGTAACATGGGCGTCAACCTTCCGCCTGCATGCAATCCTGCCTCTATGAATGTCACGTCATGCACCGGCGTTTCGCTCCGAAACCGCATCGGTTCCTGTACCGCATCTTCCTTTTTGCCTTCGACCTCGACGAACTCGGCGAGCTGGACCGGCGGCTTAAACTCTTCTCCACCCGGGGGCGGGCCCTCTACGCCTTTCGCGACGGCGACTACCTCCCGACTGGCGAGCTGCTGCACAACGGCACCCGTCCGTCCGCAGCGGGGATCCCGCCCGCGACGCCGGCCAACCTGAAGGAGCGCGTCGTCGCCTTTCTCCGCGAACGGGGAGTCGACCTGGCCGGAGGGCGCGTGGTCCTCGTCACTCTCCCGCGGGTCGCCGGCTATCTCTTCAATCCGGTTTCCTTCTATTTCTGCTACGATCGCAGCGGCGCACCGCTGGCGGCGCTCGCCGAGGTGACAAACACCTTCAAGGAAATGAAGCCCTACCTGCTGGGGCCCGAATGCCTCGTTGGCGGAGAGGGAAGCGCCCCTCGTGACGGCGCCTTTCGTCTGCGCGTGCCGAAGTATTTCTACGTCTCGCCGTATTCCGACGTGGACGTGGAATTCGACTTCGCCCTGCGCCCGCCGGACGAGCGCCTCGGGGCGCAAATCGACGACTACGCCGGCCCGGCCCGACTCCTCACGAGCACCCTGTCCGGCTCGCGACGCGAGCTGACCGATGCGCGCCTCGCGTGGTTCACCCTGAAATATCCCCTCGTGAGCCTGCGCATCATCTCCCTGATCCACTGGCACGCGCTGCTCCTCTGGGCCAAGCGTGTGCCCTGGTTCGGGAAAGCCGCACGGCCGCGCGACCAGCGGGCGCTGCACCGGCCCCACGTCTCCATCGTCCATGGGCCGTCCCTCGTCACCGCCGAATCCCCGGCGGCGGCGGCCAAGATGGAAAGGTCCTGACTTCCATGAGTTCCTCCTCTCCCGGTTCCACGACCACCGCGCCGGCCTTTGCCGAGCGCAACCGTCCGTCCTTCTTCCGCGAAGCCACCCTCCGGGCCTTCGCCGACATGAAGCGCGGGCATCTTCATCTCGAGCTGCCCGAGGGTGGCGGTCGCAACTTTGGCGACCACGGCGCCGCGCAGGCCCTCCATCTTCCGCTGGGCATTCCCGCGGCGGCGTACATCCGGGTGCGGCGCGAGGCCTTTTTCCGAAAGTGCGCCCTGGCGGGGGACATCGGCTTCGCCGAGTCGTTCATCGATGGCGACTGGGAAACGGCCAATCTCACGGCCGTCATCTCCTGGTTCGTCCTCAACCTCGAGGATGCCCCGACGCTGTCGGGCTCCCGGAAGGCGCTCTCGTTTGCCTTGAACGGCATGCGCTTCGCCAACCGGCTCGGTCATCTCCTCCGACCCAACTCCCGCGGACATGCGCAACGCAACATCCGCGAGCACTACGATCTCTCCAACGACTTCTTCGCCCTCTTCCTCGATCCCTCGATGATGTACTCCGCCGCGAAGTGGACGCGGCCGGACCTCAGCCTCGAGGACGCGCAGCGCGAGAAAAACGACGCGCTCTGCCGGCGGCTCCGGCTCCAGGCGTCGGATCGCGTGCTCGAGATCGGCACCGGCTGGGGCGGCTGGTCGCTGCACGCCGCCGCGACCTACGGCTGCCGGGTGACGACCGTGACGATCTCCCGCGAGCAGCACGATCTCGCCCGCCGGCGGGTCGCGGCGGCCGGCCTCGCCGATCGCGTGGATGTGCAGTTCCGCGACTATCGGGATCTCGAAGGCCAATTCGACAAGGTCGTGTCGATCGAGATGATGGAAGCCGTCGGCCATCACTACCTCCCGGGATTCTGCGCGGTGCTCGACCGCGTGTTGCGGCGCGACGGCCTGCTGGCGCTGCAGTTCATCACCTGCCCCGACGTGCGCTACCACCAGTTCCGCCACGGCGTCGATTTCATCCAGAAGCACATCTTTCCCGGCTCGCTCCTGCTGTCGCTCAACCGGGTGAACGACCTGCTCGCGCGCGCCGGCGGCTTCTCGGTCCTCGAGGTCGATGACTTCGGCCAGGACTACGCCCGCACCCTCCGGATCTGGCACGACAACTTCCGCGCGCGGCTGGGCCAGGTGCAGGCGCTGGGGTTCGACGAGCGCTTCATCCGCAAGTGGACCTACTATCTCGGCTACTGCGAGGCGGCATTCGCGCTGCGCAACATCTCGGTCGTGCAGACCCTGCACACCCGGGCGAACAACCTGCGTTTCTGATCATGCTCCTTTTCCTGCGCGGACTCTTCCTCGTCGTCCTGGTTTCGATGCTCGCGGTCACCGGCTGGGCCAGCCGGCAGTGCCCGCTTTTCGCCGTCCCGCGCGAGGTGTTCACGCACCCCTGGTTCATCGCGACGATGTTCGACGCATACTGGGGCTTCATCACCTTCTTCGTCTGGGTGTGCGCGAAACAGACCTCGGGCGCCGCCCGTGTCGCCTGGTTCCTGGCGATCGTGCTCCTCGGCAACATCGCGATGTCCCTCTACTGTCTCGATGAGCTTTTCCGGACGCCGCGCACCGGCCGGCTCGCCGATATCCTCACCGCCCGCCGCGAAGGTCCCGGCGCCCTCGGCTGGACGCTGGCCGTCCTGGGCACCGCAGTCGTCGCCCTCGGCTAAATCCACTCATGAACGCAACGCGGCTTGTGCCGGCACCGGCCGGCGTTGTAGGATGGCCCTTCGTGTCCGAATCCGCCGTCTCCCTTTCTCCCGCCACTCGCACCTTCTGGCAGCGCCGCGTCCGCGATCCCATCGTCGCGCAGCTCACCCAGGGAATGACGCCGGAGAAAATCGCGCAGACTCTGGCGGTGGGCAGCTGTCTCGCGCTGTTTCCGATCCTCGGGGTCACCTCCGTGCTGTGCTTTCTGGTCGGCATCGCCCTCCGGTTGAACCAGCCGATCATCCAGCTGCTCAACCAGGCGCTCTGGCCGGTGCATTTCTGGGCGATCTTCATCTACGTCCGGCTCGGCGAGACGCTGTACGGCGCGCCCCACCTGAAGTTCAGCATCCCGTACATGAATTCTCTCTTCTGGCAGGATCACACGATGTTCTTCCACCGCTTCGGCCTGACCGCCCTCTACGCCATTGTCGCGTGGGCGTTGCTGGCGCCGGTCTACACCGCCGCCGTCTACTACGCCACGCTGCCGCTGCTGCGCGAACTGGCGCGGCTCCGGTGCGAGGCGGCCGCCGGCGACGATCCGCAGGATCCGCCCGTGCACCCGGTGCCATGAGCGCCACCGTGCTGCTCCTCGGCGCCCTCGGGTTCCTCGGCGCGGCCTTCGCCGGCCTGTATCTGGTGGCTCGGCGCATGGACAATTACGGCATCGTCGACATCGCCTGGTCCTACGCGTTCGGGCTGCTCGCCCTCTGCTACGCGCTGGCGGCCCCTGGCTGGGCCGTGCGCCGCGCGCTCATCGCCACCCTCGCCCTGCTGTGGAGCCTGCGACTCGGGACTCATCTCGCCGTGCGCGTCCTCCGGCACCATCCGGTCGAGGACGGACGCTACCGGCAGCTGCGCCAGGACTGGGCCGCGGATTTTTCCCGCCGGATGTTCGGCTTCTTCCAGCTGCAGGCGGTCTCAGTCGTCCTGCTCGGAGCCGCGTTCCTCGTTTCGTGCCTGAATCCGTCGCCCCAATTGCATCCGCTCGAGCTCGCCGGTGCGGCGCTCTGGCTCCTGGCGATCAGCGGCGAATCGCTGGCGGACGCGCAGCTCGCCGCCTTCCGGCGCCGCGCCGCCCGGGGCGGGCAGGTGTGCGACGTCGGACTCTGGCGCTACAGCCGGCATCCCAATTATTTCTTCGAATGGCTCATCTGGGTCGCCTACTTTGTCTTCGCGCTCGCTTCGCCCTGGGGATGGACCGCCATCATCGGCCCCGCCGGCATCCTTTACCTGCTGCTGCGCGTAACAGGCATACCCATGACCGAGGAACAGAGCCTGCGCAGCCGGGGCGACGCCTACCGCCGCTATCAGCAGACGACGAGCGCCTTCGTGCCGTGGTTCCCCCGGAGGCCGCGCGCATGATCGACGCTTTGCTCGAGAAGGACCTGCTGCCGGACTGGCTCATCCGCCGCGGCATCCGCCGGCTGCTGGCGCAGCGCCTGCGGGACGAGGCCGCGCGCTATGAGCGCGGCGCCTACGTCGCGGACCTGCGCACCCGCCCGCTGGCCGAGCAGACCGCGGCGGCAAACGAGCAGCACTACGAGGTCCCCACTCCCTTCTATCAATGCTGCCTGGGCCGGCGGCTCAAATATTCGGGCTGCCTTTATCCGACAGGAAAGGAGACGCTCGACCAGGCGGAGGAGCACATGCTCGCGCTGTACACCGAACGCGCCCAGCTGGCCGACGGCCAGGAGATTCTCGAGCTCGGCTGCGGCTGGGGTTCGCTGGCGCTGTACAACGCGGAAAAATTCCCCCGTGCCCGGATCACAGCCGTCTCGAACTCACGCACCCAGAAGGAGCACATCGACGACGAGGCCCGGCGGCGCGGCCTCACGAACCTCCGCGTCATCACCTGCGACATCAACGTATTCACCGCCGATCCCGCCGCGTTCGACCGCGTCGTTTCCGTCGAGATGTTCGAGCATCTCAAGAATTACCAGCTCCTCTTCGCCCGGATTGCGCGCTGGCTGAAGCCCGGCGGCCTGCTCTTCACCCACATCTTCACCCATCGCCACTTCTCCTACCACTTTGTCGCGGAGGGTCCCGCCGACTGGATGAGCCGGTATTTCTTCACGGGCGGGCAAATGCCCGCCCATGACCTGCTGCCGCAGTTCCAGGACGACCTGAAGCTGGTCTCCGACTGGAAGGTCAACGGCCGCCACTACCAGCGGACCGCCGAGCACTGGCTGGAAAACATGGACGCACGCCGTGCGGAAATCCTGCCGCTCTTCGCCACGGCCTATGGATCCGACCAGGCGGTGAAGTGGTGGGCGTACTGGCGAATTTTCTACCTCAGCTGCGCCGAGCTCTGGGGTTATCGGAACGGGGAGGAATGGCAGGTGAGCCACTATCTCTTCCAGAGGCCGGCGGCGTGACCCACCGGGATGAAGCGCTTTCTCGCGTTGCTCCTGGTCGGCCTGCCCTGCGCGGCCGCCGCGGCTGACGCCGACGCACTGATCCGGGACGCGCTGGCGGCCGAGGCGCGATTGGACTCGCGCGCCGCCCTGCAGCTGTTTCTCGCCGCCGGGCGGGCGCGTCCGGACAACGTCTTCATCCTGCAGAAGATCGCCCGCCAGTATTCCGATCTCGTCGTCGATCTCGGCAGCGACCTGGAAAAGCGTCAGTCGCTCGACAACGCGCTCCGTTACGCGCAGCACGCCGTGGAAATCGACCCCAAGGATGCGGTGAGCGTCCTCTCCCTTGCGGTCTGCCACGGGAAGCTCGCGGAGATCAGCGGCGCCCGGGACAAGGTGTTCTACTCCCGGCTGGTGAAAGAGGAGGCCGACCGCGCCTTGGCGCTCGATCCCGGCTACGCCTGGGCGCATCACGTCCTCGGACGCTGGAACTGCGAAGCGGCCGCGCTCGGCGCGGGCACCCGGGTTTTCGTGCGCTTCTTCTACGGAGGATTGCCGGAGGCCACGCTGCAGCAGGGAATCGACCATCTTCAGCGCGCGGTGGCCCTGGAACCCGGCCAGCTCGAGCACCACCTCGAACTCGGCCTCGCCTATCTTGCGGCCGGACGAAAACCCGAGGCGCGCGCGAGCCTCGAGCATGGTCTCGCCATGCCCTCGCGGGAAAAACACGACGAGGCCGCAAAGGCGCGGGCACGCGCGGCGCTCGCCGGGATCACCGATTGAACGCCGCGGCCGGACCGCGGCCGAATTTGCGCAGATACTTCAACGCAATCTCGAACTCATGCGGCAGAGGCGCCTGGAGCGTCATCGGCTCGCGGGTGTCGGGATGCGAAAAAACCAGCTCGCTCGCGTGGAGCGCCAGCCTCGAGATCAGGGGCTTCTCCTCGTCCCGGCCCTTGTAGCGGCGCTTCAGCTCGGAGAGAAGCAGCCGGACCTCCGGATCGCCGTAGAAGGGATCGTTCAGCACCGGCGCGCCGGCGGCGGCGAGGTGCACACGGATCTGGTGAGTGCGGCCGGTCACCGGATGGCATTCGACAAAGGCGAAGCGCCCGTGGCGCTCGAGCACGCGGAATTCCGTCAGGCTGGCCTTGCCGCCGCGTTTGCGGAAGACCCGCATCCGTCCCGGCTGCCGCTCGTCCTCGCCCAGCGCCAAATCCACGGCGAAGGTGTCGGGCAGCGCGCCCTCCGGCGTCCGGATCGGCGTGACGACCTTCATCGCGTCCTCCACGGCCAGCACGACCACGAGCGCATGATATTTTTTCCGGACCGTCTTTGCCTGGAACTGCCCGCTCAGGAAATCCAGCGCCGGCTTCGTCTTCGCGCAGAGCAGCAGGCCGCTGGTGTCCGCATCGAGCCGGTGGACGTTGGCCACATTCTGGCCCAGGCGGGCATGCACCAGGCCCATAAGGTTCTCCCGCGCCTTGTCCCAGCGGTCGGGCGCCACCAGCATCCCGCTCGGCTTGTCGAAGGCGACGAGGGCGGCATCCTCGTGGATCACCGGTGGAAGTGGCATGCGCAGCGGCCTTTGTCAGCCGGAAGGGAACTGCAGGCAAAGGCAAAAGTCACACGCGCGTGCCGCGGCCGTGAAATTTCTGTGACAGCCATGGTTTGCCTTTGCCCGCGTGAGTCTCCAATAACCAGCCTGCTCCGTCAACCCCATGCCCGAGCTCAGTTTATCTCCCGCGCCAGATCTGTGGGCTCAAGTGAGCCAGCTCCCGCCTGCCCTCTCGATCCGGACGCTGTTCCGGACCGCAGGCTACAAGCTGCGCCCGCCGCGGCCCCTGCCCTTCTCGCCCACGGTGCGCCACGCGCAGGAAGCGGTGCTCGAGCAGGGCCTCGCGGTCCCGCGCCAGAAGTCGACCGTGCTCCATGAGCAGAGGCGCGGGGGCGTGCCGACGATCGTCATGGGCGGCTTCGTGCCGGACGCCACCGAGCAGGTCTATCTGCTCCGCGGGCGCCTGCTGAAGTTCGGCAGCCTCTACTACTTCAATTATTCCCGCCACGGATTCTCGGTCGATCTCTTCTGCGCGCAGCTGGACGACCTCGTGGAGGAGCTGGGGACGCTCCATGGCCAGCAGCCCGTGATCTTCACCGTCAGCTTCGGCTGCGGCCTGCTCCTCGAGTGGCTGCGCCGCCGCCGCGTCGCCGGCCGGCCTCCGGTCCTAGGCGGAATGATCCTCGTCAGTCCGGTCACCTGCGTGGAGGACCTGCTCGAGCCGGGCACGCACAAGCCCACGACGCTCGTCGGCCGCGCCCTCAAGCCCTACTTCGAGGCCAAGGGAACGATGAGCGACGAGGGCATCGAGAAGTCCCGGGCGGTTTTTCGGAAAATGTTCGAGGCCGGGGCGCAGAACAAGGAATCCCTCCACACCCTGATGACCCGGGGCGAACTCGAGCGCCTGCGGACCCGCGTCCTCGACGCGATCTGCAACATCGATGCCGCCGGCGCCTGTGAGCGCGTCCAGGCGTTGAAGGGCATGCCCTCGCCCGCGGCCTACTTCCGGCCTGAATCGCTGCCGCTCTCGGATGCGCCGACCCTCATCCTCTACGCGGAAAAGGAGGCCTCGGCCCTGGCGGAGAAATCCCCGACACGCTTTGCCTTCGAGCGCGCCACGGGCGCTTATTTTTCGCGGGGGACGCTGAGCGTGGTCACCAACCCGCGCGGCACGCCGGTGCAGCACGCCTCGCTGATTTTCCATGTTTTTAACTTCCTGCCGCCCATCCGGGCGTTCTATCGGAGGCTAAAAAAGAGTAAGGCCGGCAGGGCCTCCTGAATTCGCTTGCCGCTCCAGCGCGGCCCGCGCTGCCTTGGTCCGGCGCCGGCGCGGCGCACCCGCCCATGCCGGCCCTGCCCAAAAGCCTTTTTTATCTTGGCGCCGACTTCCTGACCGCCCGCGCCGCCCGCCGCCTGCGGCATCCGCCGCGGCCGGCCGCCGTCCAGCACCGCATCTGGCGGCGCCTCGTCGCCCGCATGGCCGCCACGACGTACGGCCGCAAGGCGGGGCTTGAACGCGGCATGAGCTACGCGGCCTTCCGCGAGCGGATTCCCCCGCAGACCTACGAGCAGTTCGCTCCGCACATCGAGCGCATGAAGCGGGGCGAGGCCGACGTGCTGTGGCCCGGCCAGTGCTCCTACTACGCCGTCTCCTCCGGCACCACCGCGGGCCGCACCAAGTACCTGCCGATCACCGCCGAGATGCTGGAGCATTTCCGCCAGACCGGCCTCGATTCCCTGCTGTACTATACCGCGAGGGTCGGCCACGGCGGCCTGTTTCGCGGGCGGCATCTTTTCCTCGGCGGATCGACGACGCTCGCGCCGCTGCCCGAGTCGGCCCCGTTCGTGGCCTACGGCGGCGACCTGAGCGGACTCGCGGCGCTCAATCTTCCCTCGTGGGTGGAGCATCATCTCTACGAGCCCGGCACGCAGATCGCGCAGATGTCGGACTGGCCCGCCAAGATCGATGCGATCGTCGAGCGGACCTGGAACCGCAACATCACCATGGTGGCGGGCATTCCCAGCTGGATCCTCATTCTCGCGGAGCAGATGCGCCAGCGCGTGGACAGCGGGCAGACGCGGCTCGTCCACCTGCAGGAGCTCTGGCCCAACCTCGAGTGCCTCGTGCACGGCGGCGTGCCGATCACGCCCTTCGCGGACGAACTGCGCGCGGCGCTCGGGCCGGGCGTGAATTTCCATGAGGTCTATCCCGCGTCCGAGGCGTTCATCGCCGCGCAGGACGCCGACAGCGCCCTCGGCCTCCGCCTGATGATCGATGCCGGCATCTTCTTCGAGTTTCTGCCGCTGAAGGACTATGACGAGGCGAAGCTCTCCCATCTCGGAAACAAAGTCGTCCCGCTGGAGGAAGTGCGCGCCGGGGTCGACTACGCCCTGCTCCTGACCACGCCGGCCGGCCTCTCCCGGTACGTCATCGGCGACGTCGTCCGGTTCACCTCCCTCGAACCGCCGCGACTCATCTACGTCGGCCGGACCCACCTCCAGCTCAGCGCGTTTGGCGAACATGTGATCGAGAAGGAACTCACCGACGTGCTGTTCGCGGTGTGCCAGCGCCATGGCTGGCAGATCGTGAACTTCCACGTCGCGCCGGTGTTCGCGAGCTCGCTCACCGGCCAGAAGCGTGGCCGGCACGAGTGGTGGGTCGAACTCCGGCCCGGCACCGCCGAAACGCCGACGGGACCCGTCATGGCGGCGGAGCTCGATGCCGGCCTGCAGCGGGTCAACGAGGACTACGAGGCCAAGCGCCGCGGCGGCGGACTCGAGCAGCCGGTGGTCCGCCTCGTGATTCCCGGCGTTTTCGAGCACTGGATGCGCCAGCATGGAAAATGGGGCGGCCAGAACAAGATGCCTCGCTGCCGGAGCGACCGGAAAATCGCCGACGAACTGCTCAACCTCACGCGCTTCACCTCGGAAACCCGCTCGCCGTTTTTCTAGTCCCGGCCGGGATCATGAAACCCCTGCATGCGACGGCCGCTGCGGGTCCGTTGGCATGGGCGATGCTGAAATGGATTTATTCTGCGAGACACTGCCCTCGGCAGGGTTTCACGGAGACATGGATGTCCGCGCCAGGCGGACAAAGAAAAAAAGTGGGCCCGCCGTTAGGGGTTACCGGCGGGCCCTTCTTTTTGCCCGTCCGGCGGTCGGCGCTCTCAGCGCAGGAGGGACTTCACTTTCTTCTCGTAGTCGTCCGGGCTGGGCCCGACCTGGCGGTCTCGGATCTGGCCGGTGCGGTCCACGAGCAGCTTGGTGGGCATCGCCTCCATCCCGCCGAAAACCGCCTCCACCTCATCCAGCTTTGCCATCACGACCTGATAATTCAGGCCCTTCGTCTTCGCGAACTGCCGGACATGCTCCGCGCCCGTCTCATCGAGGGACACTCCGACGATGACGAGGCCGTCCGCACCGTATTTCTGCTGCAGCTGGATGTGGCGGGGGATTTCCTCGACGCACGGCACGCACCACGTCGCCCAGAAATCGAGCATCACTACCTTACCGCGGAATTGCTCGGACGGGATTTCCTTCCCGTCAAGATCCTTGAATTTCCACGCGGGAGCCTGTCCGAGCATGGGCAGCTTGACGGGCTGGCAGGAACTCAGGGCCAGCCCGAGCGCCAGCAGGAGCGGGACGAGGAAAAGGCGGTGAAAGCGGACCGTCATAGGTCGAGGATGCTAACCAAGGAGGGATTTCCGCGCAAATCCGCCCGGCAGTTTCGCCAGGCGGTTCTGATCAGGTGTTGCGCGCCTCCGGCAGGTCGAGGCCGAGCGTCTCGATGAATTTCTTCATCGCCGGGGTGAGCACGCGGCCCTTGCGGTGCAGGATCGCAAGCGGCCGGGTGAACTCCTTGCCCTTGAAATGGAGCACGGCGAGCGTGCCGGCCTTCGCCTCCTGCTGGACGGTCGCCTGCGGCACGATGGCGATGCCGTGGTCGATCTCCACCGCCCGTTTCACGGTCTCGATGTTGTCGAACTCCATCACCGGTTCGCTCTCGATCTTGTTCTCCCGGAAAATCTGGTCGACGGCCTTCCGCGTCGGGATGTCGGGGTCGAAGCCGATGAACTTCTGCTCCGCGAGGTCCTTGAGGTCGATCTCCTCGCGCTTGGCCAGCGGATGATGGGGATGCGTGATGAGGACGAGATGGTCGTTGCGGAAGGCGAGCACGTCGATCTGCCGCTGCTTGATGGGAAAGGCGACCAGGCCAAAATCGACCGAGTTGTGGAGGATGTCCTCGTACACGAGGTTCGAGCGCCGGTACTCGACCCGCACGTTGACCGAGGGATAGTCGTGGAGGAACTTCTTGATGTACGGGGGCAGCTCGTGGAGCCCGATCGAATAGATGGTCGAGATGCGGATCGTGCCGCTGATCACCTTCTTCATCTCCTGCAGCTCGCAGAGGAGCTTGTCGTAGGTGTGCAGCATCTCCTTCGCCGAGTCGTACACTCGCAGGCCTTCCCGGGTGAGCTGGAACTGTTTCTGGCTCCGGTCGATCAGGAGAGTCTTGAAGTGGCGCTCCATCGCCCGCGCCTGCTGGCTGACGGCCGACTGGGTGATGCCGTTCAGCTTGGCGGATTTCGAGAAGCTCTTCGTCTCGACCAGGTCGGCGAAGATTTTGAAGTTTTCAATTTGCATGATTAGCCCACGTTCTCGCCCATAGAATAAAGAAGGCGAGCCGCCGTAAATGCTTAATTAGATTATCTAAAGTCCCGCCATGCTCCTTCCCTATGAGGAATTCGTCCGCCGCTGCGATGCGGTGCGCGTCCAGCTCGCGCGGGCGAGCGTGCTGGCGGGAAGGGATCCGCACGAGGTCGAGCTCATGGCCGTGACGAAAACCCAACCCGCGGAAGCCATTGGCTATGTGTCGCGCTACGGTTTGCGCGCCGTGGGGGAAAACCGGGTGCAGGAAGCGGTCGAGAAGCGGTCGGAGACGAAGACGAAGATCGCGTGGGAGCTGATCGGCCATCTCCAATCCAACAAGGCCCGGCTGGCCGCCGCGCATTTCGACCGGGTGCAGAGCGTGGACAGCCCCAAGCTGGTCCACGCGCTTGACCGCGCCGCGGCCGAACTGGGAAAGGTGCTGCCCGTGCTGCTGCAGGTGAACGCCGGCAACGATCCGGCGAAGCACGGCGTCGATCCAGCCGAGGCGCCGCGGCTGCTCGAGGCCGCGCTCGCCGCGAAGAGCCTGCGCGTCGACGGTTTCATGACGATCGCCCCGCTCTCCAGCGATCCGGACGTCGCCCGGCGCACGTTCGCCACCCTGCGGACGCTGCGGGACGAACTGGCCGCGCCGTTCGGCGCGCCACTGCGGGAGCTCTCGATGGGAATGAGCGGCGACCTGGCCGAGGCCGTCGCCGCCGGCAGCACGCTCGTGCGCGTGGGGACGGCGCTCTTCGGCGCGCGCGAGTGATCCTCGCCGCGGCTTCAGGCTTCTCCGCGGCGAGAAAAATTTCGCGGGATTTTTTCGACGCTGGCCCGTTTCCTGATTGCCAGCAGGGCGAAACCTTTTTCGCTCATGGACGTGCCACCGGAAAGACTCAGTGACGGACAGCGCGATGCCCTCCTGAGCCTCCTCGACGACATGAGCGATCCGGTCCGCAAGGCGCTTCTCGCCCATTTTGCGCAGCAGGGATCCGCCGCCGTCCAGTTCCTCCAGGAGACCGCGCGCAGTCCGCATCGCATCCTCGCCTGGCATGCGCGCTGGTTCCTCGACGAGCTCCGGTTCGCGGATCCGGTCGCGGAATTCCGCAGCTTCATCCGCTCCCTCAACTACGAGCTCGAGACCGGCGCGCTGCTGCTGAGCCGCACGGTGTCGCCCGACCTGGATGTCGCCGCGTGCTGCCAGGCGCTCGACGGCCTGGCCGGCCGCTGCCGCGAACTCATGGTCGAGCCCAGTTCCGCCCGCGAGAAATGCCGGGTGCTCAACCGCGTCCTCTTTCACGAGGGGGGATTCCACGGCAACGTCGAGCACTACACCGATCCGCGCAACAGCTTCCTCGACCAGGTCCTCGAGCGCCGGACCGGCATCCCCATTTCCCTCAGCGTCGTCTACCTGCTCGTGGCCGAGCGCGTCGGCCTCGCGCTCGAGCCGGTCGGGCTGCCCGGGCATTTCGTGGTCGGCTGCTATCTCGATGGCACGCCCTTCTTCGTCGACACGTTCGACGGCGGCGTTTTCCGCACCACGGACGAGATCTTTTCGGCGCTGCGGGCAAACCACATCGTCCCCAAGGTCACCGACCTGGCCCCGACGCCCGTGCGCGAGGTGCTCTGCCGCAGCTGCCGCAACCTGGTGAACCATTACCAGGCCGCCGGCAACGAGACCCATGCCCGGCTTTTCGCCGGCTTCGTCGAGGAATTCGAGGCGACCTACACCCGGCACGTCGAGCCGTGAGATCATTCGCCTTGCGGCCGGCGTTGTCCGCTGCCCTGTGACACCGGCATGAGTTCCACCGGTTCCGTTCCCACGCTGCGCGACCTCGAGGCCTGGTCGTTCTCCGGTACCGCGCTCGCCGTGTTCGGCCACCCGATCGGGCATTCCCTGAGTCCGCCCATGCACAACGCGGCCCTGGCGGAACTCGCCCGCGGCGATACCCGCTTTGCCGACTGGAAATATTTTCGGTTCGAGATCACTCCCGAGGAGCTGCCGCGCGCGCTGGACGCCGCATACGCCAAGGGTTTTCACGGGCTCAATCTGACCGTGCCGCACAAGGTGATCGCCTTCGACCGCGTCGACGAGGTCGACGCCGCCGCGCGCCCCGTTGGCGCGGTGAATACCCTGCGCCGCGGCGGCCGTGGGTGGCACGGCTTCAACACGGACGGCTATGGCCTGAACACCGCCGTGCGTGAAACCCTCGGCTGCGAGTTGGCGGGCGCGGACGTGGTGCTGCTGGGCGCAGGCGGTGCGGCCCGCGGCGCCGCCGTCGAGTGCCTCCAGCGCCGCTGCGCCTCGCTCTGGATCGCCAATCGCACGGCGGAAAACCTCGAGGCGCTGCTGTCCCGTCTTCATCCTCTCGCGTCCGGCGTCGCGCTTCGCGGCTTTTTGCCCGACGCCCCGCCGCCCGATCTGCCCGGGAGCGCGCTGGTGATCAATTCGACGAGCGCCGGCCTGCGCGCGGAAGACGGGCCGCCGCTCGATCTTTCACGGCTCCCGCGGCCCGCGGCCGTCTTCGACATGATCTACAATCCCGCGCGCACGGCGCTGCTCCGCCAGGCGGAGGCACTCGGGCTGAGGTGCGCCAATGGCCTGGGCATGCTGGTGCACCAGGGCGCCAAGTCCCTCGAAATCTGGAGCGGACAGCCTGCGGCCCGCACGGCTCCTGCCATGCAGGCGGCGGCCCGTGCCGCTCTCGGCGGCTAGGAGGATGCTTGCACGGGCGCCGTCCGTTGGTGAACGTCACCGTCGCCTCCCGGGGTCCGCATGAATTCGTCCGAAGTCGCTGAAATCTCCGCCGCCTTCCCGTGGTTTTTCCCGATCGTCGTGTTCGTCTTCGGTGCCTGCGTCGGAAGCTTCCTCAACGTCTGCATCTACCGGATCCCGGCCGGCAAGTCGGTCGTCACTCCCGGCTCCCACTGCGGCTGCGGCCAGTCCATCGCGTGGCATGACAATATTCCGATCCTTTCCTGGCTCGTGCTCCGCGGCCGTGCGCGCTGCTGCGGCCGGCCTTTTTCCTTCCGCTATCCGGCGGTGGAGCTCCTGACCGCCCTGCTGTTCGTCGCCTGCTGGCTGCTGTTTCCCAGCCACGCCAAGGCGCTGTGCGGAATGCTTTTTCTCAGCGCGCTGGTCGGCGGGACGTTCATCGACCTCGATCACATGATCATTCCCGATGTGTTCACCATCGGCCTCGGCATGGCAGGCGTGCTCATCTCTTTCGCCGTGCCGGCGCTGCATGGCGAATCCAGCGGGATTTTCATCGTCGCTAGCCTGCACTCCGGCGTGGACGCTCTCATCGGTCTGCTCATCGGCTCCGGCCTGGTCCTCTGGATCGCGCTGCTGGCCGAGGCGGTGCTGAAAAAGGAGGCGATGGGCTTCGGCGACGTGAAGTTCGTCGGCGCCATCGGCGCCTTCACCGGCTGGCCTGGTGCGGTGTTCGCCGTCTTCGGCGGAGCTTTCGTCGGGACGATTTGGGTGGGCCTGGCGCTGCTTTGGAAAAAGCTGTTCGGCACGAAGGCCGCGCTCTCCCCCCGCGGCGAAACGCCCGAGGGCGAACCGGCGGAAATCGGCCTCGGCGTCCATGTGCCCTTCGGCCCCATGCTGGCGATCGCCGGGGCCCTGTATTTCCTGTTCCTCCACCGCTGGGTCGACGCCTACTTCCAGCAGACCGCGTCGCTGCTCACCCTCGAATAGCGCCTCAGGCCGCCACCATGCCCGCGCCTTCGCCCGTGAGGGCGTGCAGGATATCCAGCCGGCGGCCGAATTTCTTCTCGTAGTCCGCCGCCAGCGCCGCGGCCTCGTTCTGGCCGAAGGTCGCCTGCGTCAGGGCCATCACCGCGCCACCAAAGCCACCGCCGGTCAGCCGGGCGCCGTAGACCTGCGGCACCGCCGTCAACGCATCGACCAGAAAATCCAGTTCCGCCGTGCTGTTCTCGAACAATCGCTGCGAGCTGCGATGCGACGCCGTCAGGAGCCGACCAACGGCCGGCAGGTCGCCCGCCTGCAGCGCCTGCAGGGTCGCCTCCACGCGGGCGATCTCCTCGACCACATGCCGTGCGCGGCGAAAGATCAGCGGCGGCAGCTTCGGCTCCGCCGCGGCGAGCGCAGCCGGCGCGACATCCACCAGCAGGGACACCCCGAGGGCCTTCGCCGCCTCCATGCACTCCCGGTGGCGGTCGGCGTAAAGACCATCCACCAGCGCGTGCTTCGTGTGCGTGTTGAAAATCCAGAAGTGCGCTCCGGCCGGCAGCGGCACGGGGACAAAGCGCGGACCGCGACAATCGATGTAAACCAGATGGTCCTTCCGGCCGAACCCGGACACGCCCTGGTCGAGGATGCCGCAGGGCACGCCGACGAAATTGTTTTCCGCGTGCTTGCCTACGTTCACCACCGTCTCGCGGGCGGGACGTTCCCCGGTCGCATCGAGAAACGCCAGGGCGGAGGCAAGTTCGATGGCCGCGCTGCTGCTCAAGCCCGCACCCACCGGCAGGTCCGAGACCGCCGCATAGTCGAAACCGTCGGGAGCACGCAGGCCGAATTCGGGCAGCGACGCGAGGACACCGAGCGGATAGTTGATCCAGGCCTCCGCTCCGGAGTGTTTCTTCAACGGCTCCCCGGAGGAAAGCGCGACCGGCTGCCGGTCGTGGTCGCTGATAAAACAGCGCCGGCCGTCGCTCCGCCGCGCCAGCCCCACCCAGAGGCCGCGGTCGATGGCCGCGCCCAGCACCGGTCCGCCGTTGTAGTCGGTGTGGTTGCCGATGAATTCGATGCGGCCGGGCGCGCGCGCCACGATTTCCGGCGAGCGGGCATAAGTGCGCTGGAAGAGCGCCAGCAGGTTTTCACGCAGCGAGGGAGCGGGACGGTCCGGCATGGAATCAGGGGAAATCTCGCCATGCCGTCCTTTCACCAGAACTTCCAGCAGATATTTCATCGCCGCCTCCCGCGTGACGCCGCGATCCTGCGCCATCTGGCTTGCCCGCTTTTGCAATTGCGCCGCCATCGTCGCCGCCTGAGCCGGTGCGGCACCGAGCCGCCCGCAAAGCTCGATGAGCTGTTCGAGCTCCGTCATGGCGCAACGGCCAGCCGGAACGAGGGCTGAGCCCCGGGCGCAAGGCTCAGCGGCTGACTCCGATCCAGGTGCAGCAAGGTCAGCAGCGCGAGGCCGGCCACGCCGTCGTCTGCCGCTGCGGTGGAACGGAGTTCGCCGACCTGCCGTCCGCCCTGGTATAATTTCGCCGGGCAGGCAGGCCGTGGCCCCACTCCCACCACCGGGAGCAGCCGGCGCCGGACCTGGCCCATCGATTTCAGCCGCGCGACGATTTCCTGGCCGAGGTAGCAGCCCTTGGTGAACGAAATGGCGTCCACCTCCAATCCACCCTCGTACGGAAGCTCGCCGGGGCCGATGTCGAACGGAATCGCGGGAATCGCCGCCTCGATGCGGCTGCGTTCCATCTGCTCGGGGGTCAGCACCGCAGGGTCGCCGGGAATTTCCTGCGGCGTCCGCGCCAGCCATTCCAGATGCGCTCCCACTCCCCGCCGTCCCGGAAAAAACAGCCCGCGCCGGCTCGCGCGAATTTCGCCCATCAGCGTTTCGCCCACCAATGTGACGCCCGACCACTCCGAGGTTTCGTCCGCAACCGTGACATCGTCGGCGATGATGTAGTTTTCCAGTCGTTCGCGAAGTTCGGCTGCCGGGCAAAAATAACTGCCGACCCAGAATTCCCCCGCCGTCGCGCCGGCCACGACGAAACTGTCGCCAAGGACACGCCCTTTCTGATTCAGCCACAGCCCATAAACGGCAGGCTGCGCAGTCAGCAGTTTAAGATCGTTGGTCAGCTGGCCCTGCAGGAAAGCAAAGGCGTCCGGCCCCGTCACTCGCAGCCAGGCGCCGGGCCGCCAGCGATGGATCATGGGTACGCTTCCAATTGTCATGAAATTACAATATTCATCCGTCTATATTACAGATGTTTGCGAAAAAATGTGAGAGATTTTGAGAACTTTTATTTGACGAGACGAAAAGAGCACGTATCTCTTCACGTATCAAATTTCTCACTTCTCCCGCCTAGCGGGAGTTTTGGGGTAACTAAGAAAGCAATGGCGGGCCGCTTAGGGGTAGGCGGCCCGCCTTATTTTTGCCCAAAAACAAGGGCCGGAGCGCCCAACGTCGAGGCTTGATTGCCACCGTTTGGAGCCGCAGGTTGGCCGGCCGTGCAAAAAACCTCCGACATCAATGTCGTCGAAACGCGTGCCCTGCCCTCGCCCGCCGCGCTGCTGGCCGAGATGCCAAAGACGGAAAAGGAAGCGGAATTCGTCAGCCGCGGCCGCGAGGAAATCCATCGCATCATCTTCACCGACGACAAACGCTTCCTGCTCATCGTCGGGCCGTGCTCGATCCACGATATCGAGGCCGGCCGCGACTACGCCCGCCGGCTGGCCGCCCTCGCACGCGAGGTGTCCGACCGGGTGATGATCGTGATGCGCGTCTATTTTGAGAAACCGCGCACCACCGTCGGCTGGAAGGGCCTGATCATGGATCCGCATCTGGATGGATCGCACGACATCACCGCCGGCCTGCGCCTCGCCCGCGCCTTCCTGCGCGACATCCTGGACCTCGGACTGCCCACGGCCACCGAGCTGCTCGATCCGATCACGCCCCAGTACATCGCGGACCTCATCTGCTGGTCCGCCATCGGTGCCCGGACCGCCGAGTCCCAGACGCATCGGCAGATGGCCTCGGGCCTTTCCATGCCGCTCGGGTTCAAGAACGGGACCGACGGCTCCATCACGACCGCGATCAACGCGATCAAGGCAGCCGCCCAGCCCCAGACTTTTCTCGGGATCGACCTCGAAGGTCAGGCCGCCGCCATCGTCACACGCGGCAACCCCAACTGCCATGTCGTCCTGCGCGGGGGCGCCGGCGGTCCCAACTATTCGCCCGCCCACATCGCGCAGACCGAGCAGCTGCTCACCAAGGCCGGCCTGCTCAAGTCCATCCTGGTGGACTGCTCGCACGACAATTCCGCGAAACAGCCCGAACGGCAGCCAGAGGTCATGCGCGCCCTGCTCGCGCAGATCGCCGCCGGCAACGCCTCGATCATGGGCGCCATGATCGAGAGCAACCTCGCCGCCGGCAACCAGCCCTTCCCCCAGCCGAAGGACAAGCTCCGCTACGGCGTCTCGATCACCGACGCCTGCATCGACTGGCCGACGACGGAAAAGCTCGTCCGCGAGATCCATGCGGCGCTCGCGCCGCGCTTCGCCTGAAGCGCCCGCCCGCGGCCATTAACTTTGCTGCGCCAAAACCGCGTCCCGCCTTAATTTCGCCGGCCGGTCCATTTCCGCCGTGCCCTTCGCCGTCCCTCTGCTAAGAACCACGCTCCTATGAAAAACCCCATCCGCGTCGCAGTCACCGGTGCCGCCGGCCAGATCGGCTATTCCCTCCTTTTTCGCATCGCGTCCGGCGCGATGTTCGGCCCCGAGCAGCCGGTCATCCTCCAGCTCATCGAGGCCCCCATCGAGAAGGCCATGAAGGCGCTCGAAGGCGTGGCCATGGAGCTCGATGACTGCGCCTTCCCGCTGCTCAAGGGAATGGTGCTCACGGACGACGCCAATGTCGGCTTCAAGGACGCCAACTGGTGCCTGCTCGTCGGCGCCAAGCCCCGCGGCCCCGGCATGGAGCGCGCGGATCTTCTCAAGGACAACGGCAAGATCTTCACCGCGCAGGGCAAGATCATCGACGCCGTCGCGGCCAACGACGCCCGCGTGGCCGTGGTGGGCAATCCTGCCAACACGAACTGCATGATCGCCGCCAGCCACGCCCGGCGGCTGCCGGCCGAGCGTTTCACCGCCATGGTGCGGCTGGACCAGAACCGCGCCCAGACGCAGCTGGCGAAAAAGGCCGGCGTCGATCTCACCGCCGTCCAGAACATCTTCATCTACGGCAATCACAGCCCGACCATGTTCCCGGCGTTCGCCCACGCGACGATCGGCGGCAAGCCGGCGCCGGCCGTGATCAACGACGCTGCCTGGCTGCAGGGCCCCTTCTGCGAGACCGTCGGCAAGCGCGGCGCCGCGATCATCGCCGCACGCGGCGCCTCGTCCGCGGCCTCGGCCGCCAACGCCCTCGTCGACCACGTGCGCAGCCTGGTGACGCCCGGCGCGATCCATTCCGTGGCGGTGAAGTCGAACGGCCAGTACGGCTTCGACGCCAACGTCTGGGCCGGCATGCCCGTCCGGACCACGACGCCCGGCAGCTACGAAGTCATCACCGGCTATGCGATGGACGACTTCGCCAAGTCGAAAGTCGCCGCGACCAACAAGGAGCTCGCCGACGAGCGCGCGATGGTCACCGAGCTGCTCGGCTGATTCCTTCCGGCTGTTTCCTTTTTCACGGCGCCTTCGGGGCGCCGTTTTTTTGTCTAGCCGAGAAGGCCGGCCAGTTCCGGGCTCACGGCGAACGCTGTCCGCACCGCCGCAAACCCCTCCATGAGCTCCGATGGAGAACCGGGCTGGGCAAAGACGAGGTCCAGGGTCGCGCCCGTGAAACGGACCTGCGCATCCAGCCCGGCGACGCCGATGCTGCATTCCCGGCAATCCGAAGGATAGGACGCGGTCAGGCCGCGGTTCGGCTTCAGCGCCTCGATCGCGTCGATCACCGCCTCGACCCGCGCGCCGCTCGTCAAGGCGAACGAAATCTCGCCGAAGGCCCGCGCGAAGATCCGCGAGAATTCCGCGGTGCGGGCCAGCTCGGCGCTGCGCAGGTGGCGAAGCACCGAGGTGATTTCGTAGCCCGCGGGATTTTTCTCCTCGAGGGCATAGGCGATCTCCACCGTGAAATCCCGCGCCGTGAGCACGGCCACGGGGCTGGCGAGGCCCAGCGACACGTCCTTGCGCTTGTAACCCAGTTCCGTCCGCACGCGCTGAAACAGCGCCTCGGCCCGCTCGGCGAGCTCGGCGGCACAGATTTTCCCGAGGAATGCATTTGTCGTCGCATTGGCCGCGTCCGGCAGCGTGTGATGGCCCTTCCGGAAGCCGCCCAGCGCCTTCACCTGGCCGCCGGCGCGGCCGATGAAGCTGATGCCCGCGACCACGCGCGGGGGAAGTTCGCCTGTCATTCCGGTCGAGCGAAGCCGGAACCGTGTCCGCCGCCAGCTCGAAGTACTGAAAAATCGCCCGCCTCATTTTTCCAGTTAAGCGCCACACGCGAACGAGTCCCGAGGGTGGAACGCGTTGACTCCAACGCGTTGTTTGGCTCCGTCAGCCTCAAAACTGTGATCACAACCCCGGCACGTTGAGCCAACGCGTTCCATCTTTTCCACCAACAAGCTCGGCCTGTTCGCGAGGGCGCTTGCGCCTTTTTCACTCTCGTGTGCTCTGTGTGTGCCATGGATGCCTCCGCGCCCATTCCGGTCGTCTGCGCCCTCATCGAGCGGGACGGGTGCGTCCTCATCGCCCAGCGGCCCGCCCACAAACATCTCCCGCTGAAATGGGAGTTTCCCGGCGGCAAGGTGGAACCGGGCGAATCGCCGGAGGCCGCCGTCGTCCGCGAAATCCGCGAGGAGCTCGGCTGCGAGATCGCGGTGGCGCGACCGCTACCCCGCTTCACGCACGCATATGCCGTCGTCATCGAGATGATCCCGTTCGTCTGCCGGCTCGCCTCCGGGAGCCCCGAGCCGCGCGCACTGGAACACGTGGCCATCCAGTGGATTTCGGGGGACAAACTGCCTGAAATCGACCTGGCGGCCGCCGACAAGCCTCTCCTCGAGCATTTCCGGTAAAAGCGTTCGCTCGCTCGACATGCCCGGTTGAAGGTTTTCAATTTCCCCATGCCCTCCGTCCCCCTCGATTTCTCCGCCGTCGGCCGCCTGCCCGCGCCCGGGGACAATGTCGCGATCGCCATCCGCCGGCTGGAGGCCGGGACCGTGCTGCTCATCCATGGCGCGCCGCGGACGCTCGCGCACACCGTGCTGGAGGGCCACCGCTTCGCCGTGCAGGCGATCCGCGCCGGCGAGCCCCTGCTCTCGTGGGGACTGCCCTTCGGGATCGCGACGACCGACATCGCCATCGGTGACTACGTGTCGAACCAGTCCGTCCTCGACGCCCTCGCGATCCGGCAGACGGGAGCGCAACTGCCCGCCAGGCCGAATTTCGCCGACCGCATGGAACCCTTCCGCCTCGACGAAAAGGCGTTCCACCCCGCCGCCGCCACGGAGCTGGCCCGCGAGCGCCGCACCTTCGACGGTTACCGCCGCCCCGGACGGCGCGGCGTGGGGACGCGCAACTTCGTCGTCATCCTCGGCACGACCTCCCGCACCGCCAGTTACGCCCGTCAGCTGGCCGCGCGCCTGCAGCCGCTCGCGCGGCTTCATCCCGGCATCGACGGCATCGTGGCCATTGCGCACACCGAGGGCGACGGTCCCGGCCGGCCCAACAACGTCACGGAAATCCTCCGCTCGCTCGGCGGCTTCATGCTCCACCCGAATGTCGGCGCCGTGCTCGCGGTCGACTACGGCGTCGAGCCAGTCAACAACGCGGAGTTGCAGAAATTCATGCGCGCCCGCGGCGACGTCCTGGAGGATGTGCCGCACCAGTTCCTGACCCTGCGCGGCGGCCTCGCGGCCGGCCTCGCCGAGGGCGAGCGCATCGTCCGCAGCTGGCTGCCCGCGGTGAACGCCCTGCGTCGCACCCCGGAGCCGCTGAGCGGCCTTCGCATCGCGCTGCAGTGCGGCGGGTCCGACGCGTTCTCCGGCATCTCGGGCAATCCGCTCGCCGGCGCCATGATCCACGAGGTCATCCGCCAGGGCGGCTCGGCCAACTTGTGCGAGACGGACGAGCTCGTCGGGGCGGAATCCTACGTCCTCTCCCGCGTGAAGGATCTCCCGACCGCGCGTGCGCTGCTCGCGAAGATCGAGGGCTTCAAGGAGCGCCTCGGCTGGCACGGCGTCACGCCGGAAAGCAATCCCTCCGGCGGCAACAAGCTGCGCGGCCTCTACAACATCGTGCTCAAGTCGCTCGGCGCCGCGCACAAGAAGGATCCGCGCACCCGCGTCGACGCCGTGATCGATTACGCCGAGCCCATGACCGCGCCCGGGTTTTATTTCATGAACAGCCCGGGCAACGATCTCGAGGGCATCGCCGGGCAGATCGGCGCCGGCTGCAACCTGCTCGTATTCGTCACCGGCAACGGCTCGATCACGAACTTTCCCTTCGTCCCGACGCTCAAGATCACGACCACCACCCGCCGGCATGAGCTGCTGGTCCACGAGATGGACATCAACGCCGGCCGCTACCTCGACGGCGAGAGCATGGAATCGCTCACCGCCGAGTCGTTCGAGCTCCTGCTCGCCACGGCCTCGGGGAGGCGCACGAAGGGCGAGCACGCGGGACACTCCCAGGTTTCGCTCTGGCGCAACTGGCGGCAGACCGACCGCTCGCAGGTCGAAACCCTGCAGGCCCGCCGCGCGCCCGACGGCGCACCGCTCGCGCTTTCTTCCCCCGCGGCTCCCGCGGTCACGGCCCTGCTGCAGCTGCCGCATTCGGATCACTGGGCCACCGAGCGTGTCGGCCTCGTGCTGCCGACGAGCCTGTGCGCGGCGCAGATCGCCCGGCTCGCCGCCGACCGGATGAACGAGAAAGGCCTCGGCCGCGCGCAGGGCATTTCGCGGTTTGTCGGGCTGGCGCATACCGAGGGCTGCGGCTTCGGCGGCGAGTCGATGCACAAGCTGCTGCACCGGACCTACCGCGGCTACATCACCCATCCGAACGTCGCCGCGGCGCTCCTGCTGGAGCACGGCTGCGAAAAGGTCCCGAACGACATGATGCGCCGCCAGCTCGAGCAGGCCGATGTGCCGCTCGACCGGTTCGGCTGGGCGAGCGTGCAGCTCGACGGCGGGATCGAGAAGGCCCTCGCCAAGGTCGAGGCCTGGTTCCGTGAACGTTTCGATTCGCTCCCGCCCGCGCCCGCCACCGCGGCGGACCTCGGCGCGCTCACCTTAGGACTCCTCTCGGCCGCGCCGGTTTCCACCTCCACGGCGACGGCCTTTGCCGCGCTCGCGCGCGGGATCGTCAGCGCCGGCGGCTCGGTGCTGCTGCCCGAGGGCGATCCGCTCCTGGCCAACGAGACGTTCCGCTCCGCCCTGCTCGGCCTTACGCCACCGCACGCCACGCTGGCCTACGGACAGCCGGTCACCCAGCCGGGCCTGCACATCGTGGCGACCGAAAGCGACCATTGGGTGGAGAATCTCACCGGCCTCGGCGGCTGCGGCGCGCACCTCTTCCTCACGGTGGTGCGCGACCACGCCCGGCAAGGGCATCCCCTCGTGCCCGTGATCCAGGTGGCCGAGGCGGACCAGCGTGGAAAGCTGCCCGCCGACGACATCGATGCCTTCCTTTCCGGCCAGGCCGCGGACGATACCGCGGCGCTGCAGCACCTGCTCGTCGCGATCGCCCAGCGCGAGCGCACGCCGGCCGCGCTGTCGCAGGGCTTCACGGATTTCCAACTGACCCGCGGCCTGCTCGGCGTATCGACCTAATCAGCGACCGCGTGTAGCGGTCTCGGGGTGAGGAGCTAGGATTCGGTCCAGTGTAGCCGAGGTTCACGCAGGGGACGCGGGGAACGCAGAGATTTCAGAAGGGGAAAGCTCCCTGCTCTGCGTTCTCCGCGTCCTCTGCGCGAGAAAATCGTCCCTCTCGGTCGCTGCAGTTTTCCGCTTTAGCTAGCGTACCGCCACCGGCGCCGCCGCCCGCGGCACGACGGCCTTGAAGCTGCGCCACTTTTCCAGCGGCAGGTTCGCCAGGCCGATGATTGCCAGCTGGCTGACGACGAACGCCACCAGCCAGGCGAAGGCCTCGTCCATGAAACCATAGCTGTGCAGGCCGATGCCCAGCATGTTCACCCCAAACCAGCTCCAGCTCGTGACGATGTTGCCGAACACGGCGAGGCACATCAGGCCGCGCTGCTTGACCATGCCGCCCCAGCGCGCGTGCAGGATGATCGCGTTCCAGATCACGATGATGAGCGCGCCGTTCTCCTTCGGATCCCAGCCCCAGAAGCGGCCCCAGGACTGGTCCGCCCAGATGCCGCCCAGGATCGTGCCGATCAGGCTGCAGAGCGTGGCGAAGCAGACGATGCCGTAGACCATCCGGGCCAGCGTGTCGGCGGTCGCCTTGTCCAGCGACCGGGTGAACAGGCCGCGAAAGATGTAGATGAGCGCGAGGAAGCCCGAGAGGAATGTCGCCGCGTAGCCCGACACCACGATCACCACGTGCGTCGCCAGCCAGAGGTTCGTGTCCAGCACGGCGCGCATCATCTCGAGCGTGTCTCCGCTGAGCGACAGGTGATGGGCGATCAGCAGCGTGAGGAAGCCGACGACGCCGGCGGCCGCCGAGCCGATGCCGTTGCGGTAGATCTGCTCCAGGATCAGGCACAGGCCCGCCGCCCCCCAGCCGACGAAGAGCGCCGAGGAATAAAGGTTGGTGACCGGCGGCCGGCCCTCGAGCCACATCCGCGTGGCGATGCCGGCGGTGGCGGTCAGGAAGGCGACCAGCACGAGGTAGAAGGCGCATCGGCCAAGGACGTCCGGCCATTTGAGCCAGGAGAAGATCGCGACAAAAAACGCGAACGCGTACAGAACCGTGCTGCGGTAGAACGGCTCGGCGGCGTTGAACTTCGTCTCGAAATCGCTCTTGGCCAGCTGCGACGCGAAACGCTTCTCCAGCTGCTTCCTGCTCTCCTCCACCAGATGGTTGAACTGCTCCGGCTGGTGCTGGCGCCAGGTCTGGGCGAGCGCGGCGTAAACCAGCGCCGTCGGGTCGACCTGGCCGGTGCCATAGGCCTCGAGCAGGGCGGCGCCGGTGGTGCTCCAGGCCGTCTGGTCCTTCGCATCCGGGGCCGGGGGCACGGCGCGCACGTAGGCGTAACGGTCCAGGGTCATGAACTGGTTTCCGATCTCGATCATCTGCTTCTCCAGCGCCTCGTCGTGGGGTCGATTTTCCTGCTTCGCCCGCAGCGCGTCGATGCCCTGCGGCAGCTGCTTCTGGAAATTCAACAGGTCGGCGAGGAAACCGTCCTCCCCCGGGGGGACGAGGCTGTGCTGCAGCCGCTGGTAGAGCACGAGGCTCTCGTGCAGATGCAGCACTTCGCGCTGGAAGGGCGTGCGCTTCGCCGCGTCGACCGGCTCCGCCAGCTGGTACTGCTTGTCGAGCTCGGCCAGCTTGGGTGCGAGCTGGTTGAAGGAAAACCGGGTGCGGGTGCGCGGCAGGAAGTCCGCGACCGCCATCACGCGCGCCGAGGCGTCCTTGTAGGAAATCTTCGTCTGCTCCTCCGTCAGGCCCATCAGCTCCACCAGTTCGGGCGACTGGGCGCTGCTGACGCGAAACGTCGGATAGTCGTCCGCCTTGGCCGGCGCGAAGAGCACGTCGGCGAGCCACTCGGTCGGCGAGGCCACCATCGGCTCCGGCAGCGTCGGGTCGCTGACCGCCTGGCGGCCCTGCATGATCAGCAGCGAGGTGCGCGCAACGGTGTCGAGCGGCTTGATGCGGCCGTTGACCAGCACCGGCAGGCGACCGAAGCCCACGAGGTCGAACGCCCCGGTGTTGTGCGGCGGCACGAGCACGGCGCCGACGTAACCGAGGGCCAGGACCAGCGTGAGCAGGGGCAGGAATTTTTTCATGCGGGGACGGCCGTCGCACGGCGCTTGCGGAAGAATCCGATGAGATGGATGCCGAACTGCACGAGGAGGCCCACGGCCATCATCACGCACGCCACGTAGGGCAAGCGCCAGCCGGGGTTCCGGACGACCTGCAGGATGGTCGCCTTGTCATTGTTGGGATCGAAGCTCGCCTGGAAAAAGGTGAGGCCCGCGTACCGCAGCGGATTGTTCATGTAGATCAGCACCTCGCGGTCGTCGCGTCCGTCCGGGGTGGTGATCTTCACCCGGCTCGAGAAATTCTTGGGAATGTCCGTCCCGGGGTAGATGTCGTGGCTGAACTTCAGCAAGGTGACCGCGAACGGCTTGTAGCTGCGCTCCGGACGCAGCGCGATCTTCCAGGACCGGCCGCCATAGGAAAACGTCTGCGGCGGCAGCGTCATGAACTGCGGCGGAAGGTAGGTGGTCAGCCAGGTGCCGATGGGACCCTCGGCCCCCGCGAGCTCGATATAGGCCGCGGGCACGTTCAGCGCGTCGGGCTTGTAGTCGAAGGGCGCCGGCGTGGCGATGAAGTTGGGACCGAAGCCGGTGGTCGCGGGAGACGGCGGCGCGTTCGGGGCGTCCGTCCGGCGCTGGAGGTCGACGTTCGTGAAGTACGCCTTCGGCAC
Organism: Opitutaceae bacterium; assembly: GCA_035549635.1. Classification (GTDB taxonomy): domain Bacteria; phylum Verrucomicrobiota; class Verrucomicrobiia; order Opitutales; family Opitutaceae; genus CAIUWA01. Next base: position 12,670 of record DASZQN010000010.1, on the reverse strand, counting down.
GACCCGGAAGGGCAGCTTCGGGTGCTGGATCACGTCGCCCTTGGCCAGGAGCTTCTCGGGGATGACCACGACGTCGTCGTAGTCCGGGCTGGTCGTGTCGGTGATGGCCAGCTCGTAGTACTGGTAGCTTTCCGAGTAGTTCTTCGTCTCGCCCTCCTCGAGCCGCATGTTCGAGTCATCCTGCAGCAACCCGCTGAGCAGTTCGCCGACGAGCAGGAGGATCAGGCCGAGATGGGTCAGGAAAATCCCGGTCTTCCGCCAGGTCATCTTGAAGCGGTAAAGGTGCGCGGCGATCAGGTTGCAGAAGAGGAGTCCGCCGAGGAAATAGCCGCCGGGGAAGACCGGCACGGGCACCTCGCCGATTTTCCACAGCACGAAGAAGGTCCGAAAATAGCGCTGCTGCACGCCGAGCACGCCGATGTCCACCTGGGCGATCGTCGCGGCGAAGATCAGGACGATCGACAGCGCCAGCAGGACGACCGTCAGCCGGAGCGAGACGAAGAAGTCGCGGAACTGACGGAGGGTCGCGTTCATGGCGTCGCGGCCGGCTTGAGGGTCTGGAGGAACTGCTCGAACGCGGGCTTTTCCTTCGCGATCAGCGCGTCGGGACCCGACAGCTTGAAGAACCAGGTGCCGCCATTGAAGGGAACGATCGCCCCCAGCATCCGCGGGGACTCGGGTCCCTTGCCGCCGCCGAAATCGACGTAGGCGACGTGCAGGCCGCCGACCTCGAGACGAGTGACCGCGCCGCCCAGGTCGCCTTCCGCCAGCGGCGGGAGCTGCACCTGGCCGCGCCAGCGGTTGACGTTCGCAAGTTCGCCGCCGGTGTCGCTCGGGAAAGCCGTGATCGAAAGATCGCCCTCGGCCCCGCCCGCATTCGGCACGGCGTAGGTGGCCTTGCGCATCGCCGAGGCCGGCTTGGATTGCCAGTTCGCCGGCGCCGTCCAGGCCAGGCCCGGACCTTCCGCCGTCGGGACCGCGGTCGCCGCCATGTTCGCGCCAGCCGCGCCGGCAAACGGCCCGGGCGCAGAGCCCGCAACCGCGGGCGGCATCGTCATCACCGGGTCCTTCTCCTTCGGCACGCGGTACGAAGCCACCTTGGGATCGCGGCAGGCGGCCACGCACAGCGGCAGCAGGACGAGCACCAGGCGGACAACACGGGGAGACATGAGGGAGGGACACACTCTAGCCATCCCCATGAAACTTCAACCCTATCCACGGAAAGGAAACATTCCCCGGGCGCATATAAGGAAGCGTGACACGACCCGGAAGCAGCTCGCGCGGAGGCGCAGAGGCGCAAAGACCGGAATTTCAATCCGATCCGTCTTGTCCTCTGTGTCTCAGCGTCTCTGCGCGAGATTGCGCTGTGGCTTCTACTTCAGCGCCGAACGCGGAAACGAGAACCGGTGGACACCTGCGGCCAGTGCCAGCTTGGTCGTGTCACCGGTCGCGCCGGAGACCGCCTGGCCTCCTTCGCGCACGTCACGCGCCGCGACCGGCAGCTCGAGCTCCGCCGTGGTGTTCGGCGGCACGATCACGTCGTAGACCATCTGGTCCTTCTCGGCGTGCCAGTACGAGCCGATGACGCCGTAGGGCGTGTCGAGCGAGGCCTTCACGTGCGCGAGGCGCGACGTGAACTGCGGGGCCAGCGTGAAGTGCTTGTAGCCGGGCTGCGCCTCGTCGAGGCCGATGCCGGCGGCGCCCGTGTAGAGCCACGCGCCGACGGAACCGAGCGAATAGTGATTGAAGGAGTTCATCGACGACGCCTGGAAGCCCTTCTCCGGCGTCCAGCCGTCCCAGCGCTCCCAGATCGTGGTCGCGCCGTTCCGCACCGAGAAAAGCCAGGAAGGGTAGCTGTCGGTGAACACGAGCTGCCACGCGAGGTCCGAGCGGCCGATCTCGGTCAGCATCGGGCAGATGAGCCCCACGCCCACGAAGCCCGTCGTGAGATGGCCGTTCTGCGCGACGTCGTCCGCCAGCCGCTTTGCGACGACCGGGCGCAGTTCCTGCGGCAGCAGGTCGAATTTCAACGCGAGCATGTAGGCGGTCTGCGTGTTGCCCGCGCGCGCTCCGGCATCGCCTCCGCCCGCCGCCGGGGCCGCGCCTCCCCGCGGCCCGCGCATTCCCCCCGCCGCGGTGATCGAGCCGTCGGCGCCGACAAACGCGGCATTGAACGCCGCGATGATGTCCTGCCGCAGTTTCTCGTATTTCGCCGCGTCCTCCGTCTTGCCGAGGATCGCCGCCGCCCGCGCGACGATGCGCGCCGATTTCGCGAAGAAGGCCGTGTCCACGATGTTGGTCGGCGTGGTCATCGGTGCGAGGTGGTCGCCCACCCCGCCGGTGAGGATCAGGTTGTTCGAGGATTTCCGGCAGTAGTCCACCCAGCGCGCCATGTGGTCGTAGTTGTCGGCGAGGAAGGCCTTGTCGCCGTACGCGGTGTACGCGACCCACGGGATGATGACGCCCGCGTCGCCCCAGACCGGCCAGGAGTTGTTCTGGTTCGCGCGCGGCGAGACGGTGGAGAACTCCCCGTTCGGACCCTGCGCGTCGTTCACGTCGACCAGCCATTTCGTGAAGAAGCCCGCGACGTCGGCGTTGCGCACCGCCGTCGGCGAGAAGACCTGCGCGTCTCCCATCCAGCCCAGGCGCTCGTCGCGCTGGGGGCAGTCGGTGGGCACGCTCAGGAAATTGCTCCGCTGGCCCCAGGTGATGTTCGAGAAGAGCTGGTTGAGATCCTTGTCCGAACTCTCCCACGCGCCGGTCGCGGGGTTGTCCGAGCCGACCACGATGCCGCGGATGTCGTCCGCCTTCAGCTCGCCAGGATAGCCCGCGATCTCGACGTAGCGGAAGCCATGGAAGGTGAAGTGCGGCTCGAAGGTCTCACGGCCGCGGCCGCCGAGCGTGAAGGTGTCGATGGACAGCGCCGTGCGGAGGTTCTCCGCGTAGAGGGTGCCGTCGGCGTTGATCATCTCGGCGTGCGTGACGGTCACGGTCGTGCCCGCCGGCCCGCGCGCGGAGAGGCGGACGTGGCCGACCATGTTCTGGCCGAGATCGACCACCCAGGCGTTGCCGCGATGCGTGATTTTCTTCGGCGCGAGCTCCATCAGCCGGCGCACCGGCGGTCCCCGCTGCGGGTCGAGCGCGATGCCGTCGTGGCTCTCGACCGCCACCGCGGCCCACCGGGAGTCGTCGAAGGCCGGCTGGTCCCACGCCGCCGTCCGGCGCGCATCGATCACCTCGCCCACCTGCTCGTCGGCACCGACGACTTCGCCCGCACCGCCCTTCCAGGAAGCGTCCGTCGCGATCACGTCGCGGGAGCCGTCGGCGTAGGTGATTTCCAGCTGTGCGCCAAACAGCGGCCGCGAGCTGATCTTGGCGTACTGCGCGAGGCCCATCCAGCCGAGCCGACCGGCGAACCAGCCGTCGCTGAGCAGCGCTCCCACGACGTTCGCGCCGGGCTTGAGCAGGGCGGTGACGTCCGTCGTCTGCACCATCACGCGCTTGTTGTAATCGGTGAAACCGGGATCGAGCTGGTGGTCGTTGACCCGCTGGCCGTTGATCGACGCCTCGTAGACGCCGAGCGCCGTCGCGTAGAGCCGCGCGCGCGCCACCGGGCCCTTGACGGTGAAACTCCGGCGGAGGTAGCGGCCGGGCCCGATGGTCCCCCCGGCATTCTCGGACAAATCCTGCGCGTGGTAGGCGCCGAGCACCGTGGCCGCCGGCCATGCGGAATCGTCGAAGGCCGCCGCAAACCAGCCCGCGCCGGGCGCCGCCGCGGCTTTCCAGGACCCGTCCGTGTTGAACGCGATGTGCCGGCCGCCCTGGAGCTCGATGTCGCCGTGGGCCGCCAGCGCGTTGCGCGGGCCGCCGCGCGCGCCGCGCACCGCCCCGGACTCGAGCGCGATGATGTTCCGGCCGGCCTTGAGTTGGACGCCGAAGTCCGCGTGGAACGGCGCCGTGTGGCTGGTGCTGCCCTGGCGCGTCGGCTGGCCGTTGACGTAGAGCGCGATCAATCCGTCGGCCGCCGCGTCGATCGTCGCGCCGAGCACCTTCGCGTCCGCCGGCAGGTCCAGCGCGAGGCGGATCGCTGCGGCCTGGTTCGCGGCCGAGCCGCCGCTGATCCACGAAGCGCCACCCAGGGCCGGCTGCTCGATGTCGTAACGCGGCAGGTCGGCGGTGATCCAATGTCCCTTCCACTCGCTGGCCGAATCCAGCAGGCCGAGTTCAAAGCTCGCCGGCTCGCTCCACGCGGTGGGCGCCCCGTCCTTGTCCCAGATCCGCACCTGCCAGAAAACCTGCGACCGCGAGCCGAGCGCCGTCCCGCCCCAGGGCACGAGCACCGACTGGTCGGACGCGACCTTGCCGGAATTCCAGAGCGCGGACTGGCCGCCCGTCAGCGCCGCCGCCGTCGCCGCGGCGCGGACCTCGTAGGCGGTCTGCTTTTCGCCGTCCCGGGTGGAAACGAGTTTCCATGACAGCCGCGGCTGCGCCACGCCGAGGCCGATCGGGTTGTGCAGATGCTCGGTGGTGAGCTCGGCGAGGCGGACCGGGGAAACAGCCTGCGCGTGCAGCAGACCGCTGAACAGAAGGACGCAGGCCGGGAGGAGGCGGCGGAGGATCGTGGGCATGATGGGGAAAAGGTTGCCGCGGAACCAGCCGGCGGCAGGCGGTGGGAAATGCCTCAGGCTGAAAGAGGCGCGAGGAACAGGAGCGGAAAAAGGGCGCGGAAGATCAGAGCCCGGCGGTCGTCGCCGGCGGGGCGGCCGACTCGTCGAGCTCGAGGCGGAGATAATCGTAGATGATGCCCGCGGTCACCAGTCCGGCCGGCACCGTGAGCTTCAGGGTGTTCGTGCCGGCCTTCAGCAGCGCGGCGTCAAAGGGGAGCTCGCGTTCGAACCACACGCCGAGGATGCCGTTGCGGCCGATGGCGGAGTCCGTCGGCAGGCGCTCGAACTTGCCCGCGGGACGTCCGTTGACCTCGACGTCCAGCGTGCGCGTGCCCGCGGTGCTGAAGGCCACGCGCAGCGTCGCCTTGCCGTGCGGCGCCGAGGGCAGGTCGAAGGAGATTGTATAGGGCGTGGCGCGGCCGGTGCCGCCACCACCGCGGATGCCGTTAGCCGGTCCGTTCAAGTCCTGGGTGTGCGGCACCTGTTCGTAGTACCAGTCCCTGGAATAGTCGCTCTTCCCCACGACATAGCTCACGTCATTCGGGAACAGCTTCGCGTACTGCAGCGGCATGCCGTCGTGGGCGTAGTCGTCGCCCTTGAAGAATTCGCCGCCCGTGCGGTTGGGCACGCCGATGTCCCAGAGCTGGCGGCCGCGGCGCACCGGCACCCACGTGAGCCGGCCGAGATCGACGGACTTGCCCGGGGCGACGACGACGTCCGCCTGCGCGAACTCGCCGAGCACGCCGTCGGCAAACGCGTGCAGCGTGTAGGTGCCGGCCCGGACGTTGGGGATCGAGAAGCGGCCCTGGCCGTCGCCCTTCACCCAGAACTCGTAGAACTTCGCGTCCGTCTGCCAGTCCACCTGGCTCGGCGCATTCTGCGCCGCCGGCCGCGGCACGCTGTAGGCGGGATGGGTCAGGCCGACCTGCAACCGGGAAATGCGGGCGTTGGTCGTCATGGGATCCGACAGCACCAGCCGCCCCGAGACCGTGCTGCGCTCGTCCTTGTGCGGATAATCGACGCCCTGGACCCAGTCGTAAGGCCACTTGCGGCTCTCCTTCAACTGCTGGGCCTGCGCGTCCTGGAACATCGCCTGCGGATCTCGGCCGGTGTTCACGTAGAGGAAAAACGGGCCCACGACCTTCGTCCAGTGTTCGCCCTGGGCGACGTCCACCACCGCGCCGCCGTAGTGGCTGCTCCGCCAGTAGTTCAGGACGCAGGGCGCGGCGACCGCGTTGGTGTCGCGATGGCCGAGAAATTCCACCTTGGTCGGGCCGCCGCTCAGGTACTCGACGGTCGGGTTCACCAGCCAGAAGCTCACGTTCTTGGTCGTGCTCGACCAGCCGAACGCCGGATTCTCCGACTGCACCGTGGTGAAGTCGTACTTGTCCTCGTGCTTGCCCGGCTCCTCCTTCGGGTACGGCTTGCTCCACTTCGCGCCGACCGTCATCCAGTCGAAGAAGTCCGCCAGCTTCGCGCAGAAACGCGCCTCGCCGAGGGACGAGGCCGCATAGTCGGGCTGGTGCTCGAAGATCGAATAAGTGTAGACGCCCGAATCGCCCCGCCCGAGCGCGTAGCGGATCTCGATGTCGGAGACGAACTGCCCCCCGGCGTTCGAGCCCGGGCCGGTCCCCATCTTGCGTCCGTGGGATATGCCCTTGACCGAGACTTCGCCGCGCTCGCCGCCGTTGGCCTTCGGGTCGATCGTCACCCGCGCGACCGCCGGCTCGGAGTCGCGCGGCCCCATCGCGTCGTGGGACCAGAAACCGTACTGGTGATCGGTGAACGGCCCGAATCCGCGGGAATTCGCGCCCGGGGGGTCGGCCTTCAGGTCCGGCAGGCCGTCGGGACCGAGGATCGTCGCGAGGATTTCCGTGCCGCGGTAACGCAGCGAAACGAGGTCGCCCGAGCCCTTGTCCACGCGCGCGGTCACGATGCCGTTGTCGAGCGTGTAGGCGGTGGCGTCCTCCTGCACCGTCACCGCCGATCCGGCGGCGGCGGCGCGCGCGTCCGGAGACAGGGGCAGGAGCGCGAGGGCGAACAGGCTCAGGGCGGGGGCGAGACGGAATGTTTTCATGGGGCTTTCTCCTTGGCGGGGGCCGGGGCGGACAAGTTCGCTTGCATCCATTGGATGATCCGGTCCTGGCCCGCGGTCGGGAGCCGGGCGTAGTCGCGGGGCTCGTCGAGCGCGAGTTTGGCGGCCGCGCCGTAGAGCGAATAAATCTTCCGCGCCTGCTCGACGGCGGCATGCACGTCCGCCGGCGTGGCGTCGCGGTCCATCGATGGCTGCATCACCAGCACCGGGCGCGGCGCGATCGCGGCCAGCAGTTCGGGATAATCGTAGGGGATCCGCGCCTCCTGTCCGATGAAGAAGCCGAGCCGCGGCAGCAGTCCGCGTTCCTCGCTGTAGCGCGCGATGCCGCCGAGGCCGCGGTCGGCGGTGTCCGTGCGCATCGGGGTGAAGCCCGCGACCGAGACGACGCCGGCAAGCCGGGACTCCAGCGCCGCGGCGTGCAGCGCGACCGAGCCGCCCAGCGAAAAACCGAAGGCGTAGATCCGCTGCGGATCGACGAGGCTGTCCTGGCCCAGCGCGTCCACCGCCGCCCGCACGTCCTCGACCATGCGGCCGAGCTGCGACCAGTGCGGGTAGCGCTCGTAGAAGGGGCCGCTCTCGTTCATGCGGCTGCCGAAGCCGCACTGGTCGTACGCCAGCACCGCATAGCCCGCCTTCGCGAGCGCGAGGATCGGGTGCAGGTCCCGCCGGTAAACCCACATGTAGCCGAGCGGATAGCTGTAGCCATGCAGCCAGATCACCACCGGCAGATGCGAATTCGGCGGGAGGTTCGCCGGGTAATAGAGGTCGCCCGTGACGTTGTAGCCGAAGCGGAACTTGCGCGACTCCACCTGGTTCTTCTCCGGCTCGAGCCAGCCGAATTCCAGGCCGCCGCGCGAGATCACCCAGGCCGGGACGTCGGGCAGCAGCTGGCCGGGATTGCCCGTCGCTCCCTTCGCGACGACCGTCGGTCCCGGCGCCGGGCCGCGTCCGGGAAATCCCCGAGGCGCCGCGGCGGCCGGCATCCGGATCGGCTCCTCGCCCAGCATCCAGTTAACCGAGCGCCGGATCTCCGCGGCCTTGCCCTCCCACTCCGCGACCGACGTCGGTGCGGCGGCGAGCGCGCCGGCCGGGGGCTGCACCGGATAACGCGCGGGATCGAATTTTTCCCCGCTGCGCTCGCGCCACTGGGCGAGGCTCCAGGGGAAGAGAAGATTGTTGTTCCAGCTCCTCGGCGCGCGCCCGAACTGCTGGTCGAGCCAGTCGAGGCACGCCTCCTGGTCGTTGGCGCCGTGGAATCCCGGCACGCGCAGAAGGTTGAGGCGGTCGGGCTGCCCCAGCAGGCGGTAGACTTTTTCCGCCGAGTGATAGGTCTGCTCGCTGCCCCAGGTGTTCGAGACTTCGTCATTCAGGCCGTATTCGATCAGGACCGCGCGCGGCGCGACCAGCGCCACCAGCAGGTTGCCGTCGATCGGCAGCCGGTCCTCGTGGCCGGCGAAGAAGCGCAGGCGCGGCACGAACCAGGTCGGGAACATCCGTGTGGTCGTCTCGATGCTCTCGCCGGAATTGCGCTCGCTGCCCTGCCGCCAGGAAAGGATGCCGCCCACGCCGGTGCTGCCCGCGATGAGCGCCGAGATGCGCTCGTCCAGCGCGGCCGCAATCGTCGCCATCTTGCCGTCGCGCGAGTAGCCGAAGAGCGCGACGTGCTTCATGTCCACCTGCGGCAGGGTCTGGAGATAGTCCAGGACCAGCTGCACCGCCCAGGCGCGCCGCGGGAGCGCGGCGAAGTCGTAGTCGGGATAAAGATCCTTCAGCGCGTCCGCGTCATCCATCCCGTCGTTGCCCGCGTACCCCGCGGAGATATAGCCGCGCCGCACCAGCGACGGACCCCAGCCGGGAAGATTCGGGCTGATCAGCACCGGCCGCACGCCGTTGCCGTCCGGGATCGTGACCTGCACCCGCATGGTCGCCTTCCCCTGCGGGCCGAACTCGAGGCGCACGTTGCGCGTGAGATAGCCCTCGCCCCGTGTCTCGTCCAGCACCACCGCGCGGTCGAGCGGCGGCTTCGGGGGCAACGAGCCCAGGTCGTACTTCTCGAACAGCTGGCGGATCTCCGCGCGGCGCGCGGGCCAGTCCGCGGCGGTCTTGACCGCTCGGCCGTCGGCGAACTGCAGCGGCTCCGGGAGCGCGTTGTGCCGCGGAAAGGCGTCGAAATCCGGCGGCAGCTCCCCGCTCTTCTTCTGCCATTCGGTCCACGGGGGATTGTCCGGCAGGTTCTTCAGCATCCAGTCCAGGTAATCGCGCCGCTCGTCCACGGTCATGGCGCGGAGCGGCGCCGCCCAGAGGCCCAGCCCGGCGGCGGCGCAAAGGAGAAAACGCTTCATCGTTGGTCGGCGGGGGCCGAGCTGGCTCCGGGCGTTCGCCGCGGGTGAACGTGCGGCGGACGCGGCGGAAGGGTGAGGGAAACTATCTCACTTCTTAACCGTGAACGGCAGGGAGAACTGCGTGTTCTCCCACATGATCTTCAGCACGCCGCCGCCGGCCGGAACGTTCTCGATCGCGAGGGTGAGCTCGTCGAGCTGGCTCGGCAGCGCGTCCTTCTTCAGGTCGACGCGGCCGAGGTCCTTGGTCTCGTCCACCGGGATGCCCCACTTGCCGATGCGGGTGCTGACCGCGAGCTTCGAGGTCCCGTTTTCCGACGGCACCATGTAGAGCGTGTAGGCGACGCCGCCCTGGATCGTGAGGCCACCGAGGTCGAGCGGCTGCTCGGAAATGATCGTCGTGGCCTCGTCCGAGCCCAGGCGCCAGGCCTTCTCCCACGGGACGAGCGTGCCCCAGACCTTGCGGATCGCACCGCTCTTGGGATCCTTCGAGAAGGGACGGCCGTAGGTGATCGTCACGCGCGGACCGCCGCGGCCGCCGATCACGGCGCTGATGGTTTCGTGCGGGCTGATGCCGCCGCTCGAGGCGACCTTGGCATCCGCGGCCGGGCTGCGGCCGGGCGCGAGCGTGGCGAGGGCGAGGAGGAGGGGGATGAATTTGCGCATGGGATAATGGGGATTGGGGACGAAAAGACTGCGCGCGGGCCGGAGGCCCGGCGAGCAAAAATCAGCCGCGGGCAGCGCACACGCGCCGGTAAAGCGCTTCGTAGCGGGGGACGATCGCGTCGGCGGAAAACCGGGCCTTCGCCCGCTCCCGCGCCGCTTTTCCGAGGGCCGCGCGACGCGCCGGATCCGCCGCCAGCGCCTCGACCGCGCGGGCCATCGCGGCGGTGTCGCCGAACGGCCGCAGCAGGCCGCTCACGCCATCCTCGATCACCTCGGGGATGCCGCCCACGGCGGGCGCCACGCTCGGGCAGCCGAAGCACATCGCCTCGAGGATGCTCAGGCAGAAGCTCTCCATCTCCGAAGTGAACAGGCCGACGTCGGCCGCCGCCAGGTAGTCCTCGATGTCGACGACCTTCTCCCGGACGATCACCCGGTCGCCGATCCCGAGGCGCCGCACGTCCTCCTCGAACGGCCCGAAGTCCGCACCCGCAAGGATGACCAGCCGGAAGCGTTCGCGCGGCTGGAGCGCCGCCGCGGTCCGCAGCAGCAGGTCGATGCGCTTCGGCGGACGGAGATTCGAGAGGTGCAGCACCAGCGTCTCGCCGGCGGCGAGGCCGAGCTCGCGCCTCACTTCCTCCCGCGCGCGCTTTGGGGTCCGCGGGGCGAAGAAATTGTGGATGACCTCGATCGGCTGTTCCGTGCCGAGCAGCTCGCGGGTCTCGCGCTCGAGGTAGGCGGAGACGGTCGTGACGGCGTCCGACTGCGCCAGCGCATGCCTGATCGCCGGACCGTAGCCGGCGTCGCGGCCCAGCAGCGTGGTGTCCGTGCCGTGCAGCGTGGTGACCACCCGCGGCTGCTGCGCCGGCGGCAGCATCGAGCGCGCGAGGATCGCCGCGGTCGCGTGCGGCACCGCGTAGTGCACGTGCAGCACGTCCAGACCGTGATCGCGCGCCACCTCGGCCATCTTCACCGAGAGCGGGAGCGTGTAGTCGGGGTACTTGAACAGTCCGTAGTCATTGATGACGACGGGATGGAAAAACAGCCGCGTCCCGTCCGCCGGGATCCGAAAGGGCCGCTCGTAGCTGATGAAGTGCACCTCGTGCCCGCGCCGGGCAAGCTCCTCGCCCAAGGCCGACGCCAGGATCCCGCTGCCGCCAACCGAGGGATAGCAAGTGATGCCGACCTTCAGACTCCCGCCGGCTTGCGCGTTCATCCGGCCACCCCCTTACCTCCGGCTCCAGGCATGGTGTCACGTAATACGTGACACTGGGCCCGGCCGCAGCCGGGCTGCGGGGCGGGGAGATCGACGGACCGTCTCATCGGTCAGAACTGACGCGCGGCGCGGCCCAAAGTCGCGAGCGAATCGAAGACCGGGGCATCGTTCGCGAAGAGCGGAATGGCGTGCCCCACCCCGGCGCGCAGTCCGTGCACCCGGGCGCGCGCGAGCTGGAGCTCGACGTAGTTGCGCGTCGCCATCTGCGAGGCGTGCGCCTCCATCGCGGCCTTCCAGGCGGCCACGATTTCCGGCGGCGAGACGTCGATCAGCACCCGGCCCAGGTCGGCCGGCTCGGCGTCCGGGGAGACGGCGTAGAAAAACAGCTGGCCGGTCGCATGCGGCCGGCGCGCCCGCAGCTCCTTCAGCCCGCCGTAGCGGGCGAGCCGCACGGCGTCGCGCACGAGGCGCCCGAGCTTCGCATGGTCCGGATGCTGGTTTTCCACCAGGCTCGGCGCCAGCACGACGCCGGGCCGCAGGCGGCGGATGACCGCCGCCAGCTTGATCGCGTGCCGCGCCCGGATCTCGAGATGGGCGTCGCCGTCGAGCCCGAGGAATTCCGCCGTCGCCCCCAGCAGCGCCGCGGCGCGTTTCGCCTCGCGGACGCGCTGCGCCGGCGTGCCGCGCGTGGCGGCCTCCCCGCGCGAGCAAATGACGAAATGCGCCGCGCGGCCGGCCCGGGTCTCGCCCGCGATCACGCCGCCGCAGCCGAACTCGATGTCGTCGGGATGTGCGCCGAAGGCCAGCAGCGGCAGGGGTTCAGGCCGGGAGGTCCGTGTAGGCTTCATCGGAGCGGTCGATCGGGTCGCGGTTGACAAAGGTGATGTCCGGCGCGTCGGCCCGGTTGAGATAGGCCTGCTCGCCGGCGCCGGCGATGTAGTGGGTGCAGTGCAACACCGATTGCATCCAGCGCAAGCGCGAGTCGCGCGTCGGACTGACCTGTTCCTTCGCAAACGGCATCGCCGGCAGGGCCGTGTACACGTCGCCGCCCTCGTGCAGCTTCAGTGCGCCGTCCACCAGGCGGGCGCGCACGGTCTCGCCCTGGTGCGGCACGTCGACGAAGCATTCCCCCACCGCGCACGCCGCGGCCCGCACCGCGGGATCGGCCGAGCGCACGATCCGGATGCCGTCGAGCAGGCCCAGGCGACGGTACATCTCGAGGCAGAAGTCTCCGACGGTGTCGGCGCGGGCCGCCGTCGCCTTGAAGGCCTCGACCGCGCGCGGCTCGACGTAGGCGCCGAGCTGCCGGGCGGTGTTCGCCGCCCAGCCCGCCGGGATGCGCTTGAGGTAGAGCGGCGAGAACTTTCGCTGCAGCCGGTTCTCGAACGCGAAGTTCAGCACCGCCGGCTCGCCCGTCTTGCGATGACGCAGGATCGTCTGCGTCTCGCGCGGGTCGTGGTCGCTGTCGTGCCAGAAGAAGACGATCTCGCCACCCAGCTCCGCCTGCAGCCGCCGGGCGGTGACGATCTTCGCGTAGAGGAAGCGCCGCGGGAAAAACCCGCAGGGCTGCTGGCCGAAGGCGATGATGGGCGTGGCGCTCATTCAGGGCATCCACGCGGCCACCCGGCCTCGGAAAATCGAGTATCTGGTAGGGCGACGACTCCGCTCGGCGCCGGGATCGTCCTTTGGC
>DASZQN010000009.1:0-17347 GCA_035549635.1 Opitutaceae bacterium | reverse complement strand
CAGACAGAGACCGGCGCTCGCGCCGGAGTAATCAAGCTCGGGTTGGACGTGCATGCCAGCTCGATTGTGGTGGTGCGGCAGATCGACGCGCAGGTGGCGCAACCGGCGCAGCGGTTCACGCCCGAGCAGTTCGCCGCCTTTGTGCGGCGGCAGTTGGGCCGGGCGGAGGCGGTGCACAGTTGCTACGAGGCGGGACCGTTCGGCTACGTGCTCCACCGGCAACTCACCGCGGTGGGCGTGCGCAATCTGGAAGTGAACCGAACAAGCCAACCAAAGCACGGTGAAGACCAGCGTGCCAAAAAATAGGTGGCTTGAGCGGCTTCTCGGCGACGAACCCTCCTGAGACGGAGTCAACTTCGCCTACGTCTGACTGAACACCCCAACGCCTTGCCCGCCTCGTAGCGCTTGTCCTCGGTCAACGGCGGGAGCGCCAGCGGCCTCTTTCATCCGCCATGCGCCCGGGCCAAACTAAAGTAGGGATGCGACCGTCCGAGCTGATTGCGGATTTTGGATTTTGGATTGCGGATTGTTCAAGCCTTGGACGGGTTGAAGAGGGAAGGCCTCCTTTGCGTGTGTGGTTGACCTGAGGTGCGTTGGCGCGCCGGATGACGGCATGTCGAGAAGCGTCGTGCGCGAGAGCGCCCCGCGGTGCGAGCGGTGCCGGTATGCGCACCGCTGGTGCATCTGCGAGGGATTCGAGGCGGTCGCCTGCCCGCTGCAGGTGGACGTGCTCATCCATCACCGGGAGTTCTGGCGGCCGACGAGCACGGGGCGTTTGATCAACCGCGTGATGCCGGCGTCGCGGGGACACGTCTTCCGCCACGACCTGCCGCTGAACCGGGCGGCGATCGTGCAGCCGGGCCGGACGCTGTGGATCCTGCATCCGCTGGGCGAGGCACTGCCGGCGGAAACGGCGCCGGCGGACCTGCAGGTGCTGCTGTTCGACGGCAGCTGGCGCGAGGCGGCGCGGATGATGCACGGCGCCGAGTCCTGGGGCCGCCTGGTCAGCCTGCCGCTGCCCGGGCCGAGCCGCTACCTGCTCCGCGACCAGCAGGGCGCGGGCAAGCATTCCACGATCGAGGCGCTGCTCGGCCTGCTGGCCGCGCTGGGTCTCGCCGAGGAGCACCGGCGGCTGCAGCTGCAGTTCGAGCTCCACGTCTATGCCGGGCTGAGGGCGCGCGGGGAAAAGGCGGCGGCGGAGAAATTCCTGGAAGATTCGCCGGTGCGGGACGCTTTTCCGAAATTGCTCGCGACGCTGAATCAGAGAATCTCACGCGAAGCCGCGAAGAACGCGAAGGCTTAGGGCGGATCGGTTCCGTGCTTCGCGCTCTTCGCGGCTTCGCATGAGACATTCCGATGCTGTGTGCAGGATGGATTCTTTGCGGTGAATGCCACTACGGCGTCGCCGACACACCCCGTCGCGTTGCGCCACCCCTCTTTTTAGAGGGGAGATGACTACCGGTCGTTTCCGACCCTCCGATCATCCGGCCATCCGATTCTACCAGGGGATATTGAGGATGTCCCAGCCTTTGTGCTGGGCGTCGTACTTGAATTTCAGTTCGGCGGGACGGTCCGGGTCGCGGCTGAGTTTCAGGATCCGGCCGCCGTCGGTGAAATTGAAGACCTGGGCTTTCAGCCTCCGCTCCCGCTCCTCCATCATCGGGCCCGGGCCCAGGCGGTCTCCCGTGACCTGGACGGTCTTCATTTTCACGACGCCGTCTCCGGCGATCACGGCGTCCGCGGCGGCGTCGATGTCCGGGTTCGCGGCCGGCGGCGCGTAAGGGAAGGCGCGCTTGATCGCCGCCGAGATGCCTGCGCTCGCGGGAACGGACGCGGATTTTTCGGCGGGGCGGTGAAGCTGCGGCCCAGGTTTGTCGGACGAGAGCGGCGAAACGGGCGAAGGTTTTTGCCCACTTTGGTCCGTGAGAAAGGGCGCGCGCTTCGGCGGATTGGCCTCGGGCGGCGCGATGGTCGAGCTCGGCGGCAGCGAGGGAGGATTCGCGCCCACCGGTTCTTCGGCGTAGCCAGTCCAAAGCCCCAGCACGAACGCTGGCGCGAGGAAGAGGGGGCGGGGCGTCACGATCATCCTCATCGGTGGTTTGCGACCGGATGGCGATGGAATCGTTCCGCGTGGTTCGGCCTCTTGACGGTGCCCAGCGCCATCCCCGGCGCGGAGCGGAGTCCGCGCCCTACCGGTGATTGCGGATCGATCCGGATCCCAATCCACAATCCGCAACCCAAAATCCGCAATCAATCGGCCCATTCGCGGGCGTTGTAGAACATCCGCATCCACGGCGAATCCTCGGGCCAGTCGGCGGGAGCCCAGCTCATGCAGACGGAACGGTGCACGCGCTCGGGGTGCGGCATCATGATCGTGACCCGGCCGGTCGTGGTGGTGAAGGCGGTCATGCCGAGCGGGGAGCCGTTGGGGTTCTGCGGGTATTTCTCGGTGTAGAGGGGGTCTTGCGATCGAGAGGGCTCGGTCCGGCCGGAGCGGGCGTCCGCAAGGGACGCCCCTACGTGGGCACCGGCGAGCGTGAGCGCCTGGTGGTTACTGATGTAACGCGCGGCGACGAGGCCGGAGGCGGAGCATTTTTGCGCCGCCGCGGGATCGGCGAACTCGGCGTAGCCTTCGCCGTGGGAGACGGCAATGGGGATGACGCTGCCCTCCATGCCGGCGAAGAAGAGGCTCGGGCTCTGCTCGATGTGGAGCGAGGCGTAGCGCGCCTCGAAGCGTTCGGACTGGTTCTGCACGAAGCGCGGCCAGTGGCCGGCGCCGGGGATGATCGCATGCAGGTTGCTCATCATCTGGCAGCCGTTGCAGACGCCGAGCGCGAAGGCGTCCTCGCGGGCGAAGAACGCCTCGAATTCGGCGCGGGCCCGCGGATTGAAGAGGATGCTCTTGGCCCAGCCCTCGCCCGCGCCGAGGACGTCGCCGTAGCTGAAGCCGCCGCAGGCCGCGAGGCCGCGGAAGTCCCGCAGCGAGACCCGGCCGCCGAGGATGTCGGTCATGTGGACATCGACCGCCTTGAAGCCGGCGCGCGTGAACGCCGCGGCCATCTCGACCTGGCCGTTGACACCCTGCTCGCGCAGCACGGCCACGGGGGGCCGGCTGCGCGAAGTGACAGGTGACAAGTGCCAAGTGACAGGTCCGGAAGCAGCCTCCTGCGACTTGTTACCTGATACTTGGCCCTTTTCCCCGAAAGTTATGAGCGGCGTGATGCCGGGGTCGGTGGGGTCGAGCTTGGCCTGGAATTCCTCCTCGACGCAGCGGGGGTTGTCGCGGAGGGAAGCGATGCGGCGGGTGACGTCGGACCAGATCGCGCGCAGGGCGGCGAGGCTCTCGTCGAACAGCGTTTCGCCGCCGCGGCGGATGCGGAGGGCGAGGTCGGAGTTGGTCGTCCCGATGCGGGTGACGCAGCCCTTCAGGCCGTGCTGGCGGAAGACGAGGGAGACGTCATCGAGGTCCTCGGCGCGGATCTGGATGACGGCGCCGAGCTCCTCGCTGAAGAGCTGGGCGAGCGGCGTGTTGGCGGCGGCTGCGCCCTGCTTCCGGGCGTCGGCCGAGGCGGGGATCGGAGCGACCGGCAGGTCGAGGTCGACGCCGACGTGGCCGGCGAAGGCCATCTCGGCGACGGTGGCGAGGAGGCCGCCGTCGGAGCGATCGTGGTAGGCGAGCAGCCTCCGCTCGCGGCCGAGCTGCTGGATCGCATTCCAGAAGCCTTTCAGGTCGGCGGCGCTGTCGACGTCGGGCGGGACATCGCCGGGCTGCGACAGCACCTGCGCGAGGATCGAGCCGCCGAGGCGGTTCTTGCCGCGACCGAGATCGATCAAAAGCAGGATGGTCTCGCGCAGAGGCGCAGAGACGGCGGAGAGATCGGATCCGGATTTTGTTCCGGCCTCTGTGGTCTCTGTGCCTCTGGGCGAAACTTCTCCGGTTTGGAGCTGCGGTGTCAGCGTGAGGCGGATGTCGGCGACGGGGGCGAAGGCGGAGACGATGAGCGAGACCGGCGCGGTCATGACCCGGTCGCGGTCGCCGTCCTTCCAGGCGGTGCTCATGCTCATCGAGTCCTTGCCGACGGGAATCGTGATCCCGAGGGCGGGGCAGAGATCGAGGCCGACGGCCTCGACGGCGGCGTAGAGGTCGGCGCCGTCGCCGGGCCGGGCGGGCGCGGCCATCCAGTTGGCGGAAAGGTTGACCTTGCCGAGATCGCCGACCTGGGCGGCGGCGAGATTGGTGAGCGCCTCGCCGACGGCGAGCCGGGCGGAGGCCGCGGCGCTGTTGATCGCGACGGGCGTGCGTTCGCCGAGCGCCATCGCCTCGCCGGTGAAGACGTCGAAGGCGGCGGCGGTCACCCCGCAGTCGGCGACGGGCACCTGCCAGGGACCGACCATCTGGTCGCGGCAGGTGAGGCCGCCGACGGAACGGTCGCCGATCGAGATGAGGAACGTCTTGTCCGCGACGGCGGGATGGCCGAGGACGCGGCGCACGGCCTCGGCGAGGCCGGAGGAAGGCGTGAGGCTCGAGGCGCGAGGCGTGAGGGGGGAGACATCGAGGGGGAGCAGGGGCCGCGAGAGCGTGGCGTCGCGGCGATGCATC
The DNA here is from genome assembly GCA_035549635.1 of Opitutaceae bacterium. Classification (GTDB taxonomy): domain Bacteria; phylum Verrucomicrobiota; class Verrucomicrobiia; order Opitutales; family Opitutaceae; genus CAIUWA01. The sequence goes on along the minus strand of DASZQN010000009.1, from coordinate 12,747 downwards.
CGCGGGGGCTTGCCGAGGAGGACGTCGAGCGGGAGATCGATCGGCGTGTTGCGGAAATGCGGGTCGTCGAGCACCAGCCGGCGGTCCGCGGTGGCCTCGCCGACGACGGCGAACGGACAGCGCTCGCGCGCGCAGAGCTGCTGGAAGACCTCGAGGCGGGCGGCGGGCACGGCGAGGACGTAGCGTTCCTGCGACTCGTTGCACCAGATCTCCAGCGGGCTCATGCCGGGCTCGTCGTTGGGCACGGCGCGGAGGTCGAATTTCCCGCCGCGGCCGCCGTCGTTCACCAGCTCGGGCAGGGCGTTGGAGATCCCGCCGGCGCCGACATCGTGGATGAAGGAGATCGGGTTGGCGTCGCCGAGGGCCCAGCAGCGGTCGATGACCTCCTGGCAGCGGCGCTCCATCTCGGCGTTGTCGCGCTGGACGCTGGCGAAATCGAGATCCTCGCTGCCCGTGCCGCTGCCCATGGAACTCGCCGCGCCGCCGCCGAGCCCGATGAGCATGGCCGGCCCGCCGAGGACGACGAGCTTGTCCCCCGGCTCGATCGCGCCCTTCCGGACGTGATCAGGCCGGATGTTGCCCAGCCCGCCGGCGAGCATGATCGGCTTGTGGTAGCCCCGCAGCTCTTGGCTGATTTTGGATTTTGGATTTTGGATTTTGGATTGAGGAGACGCCGCGGCGGCTTCGATCGCGGATTTCGGATTGCGGGTTGCGGATTGTTTTCCGGTCTCCTGTCCCCGGTCTCCTGTCTCCTGCGCTGCCAAGTTCGCCTTTCTTGGAACTTGGTCCTTGTCACTTGGCACTGGTCCCGGCGGCTCCGCGGCCGGGACTTCCTGCTCATAGGTGCGGAAGTAGCCGGCGATGTTCGGGCGGCCGAACTCGTTGTTGAAGGCGGCGCCGCCGAGCGGGCCCTCGATCATGATGTCGAGGGCGGAGACGATGCGGCCGGGCTTGCCGTGGTCCTTTTCCCAGGGCTGCACGGCGCCGGGGAGGCGGAGGTTCGACACGGTGAAGCCGGTGAGGCCGGCCTTGGGCTTGGCGCCGCGGCCGGTGGCGCCCTCGTCGCGGATCTCGCCGCCGGCGCCGGTGGACGCGCCGGGGAACGGGGAGATCGCGGTCGGGTGGTTGTGCGTCTCGACCTTGCAGAGCAGGTGGATGTCCTCCGGGTGCGCGGCGTATTCGCCGGTGGCGGGATCGACGTAGAAGCGTCCGCCGCGCGTGCCGGCGAGGACGGCGGCATTGTCCTTGTAGGCGGACAGGATGCCCTCGCTGTGCAGCTGGTGGGTGTTCCGGATCATCTGGAACAGCGAGTGCTCGCGCCGGTCGCCGTCGATTTCCCAGGTGGCGTTGAAGATCTTGTGCCGGCAATGCTCGGAGTTCGCCTGCGCGAACATCATCAGCTCGACGTCGTGCGGGTCGCGGCCGAGCGCTTTGAAGGCATTCACGAGGTAGTCGATCTCGTCCTCGGCGAGCGCGAGCCCGAGGGAGCGGTTGGCGGCGACGAGGGCGGCGCGGCCCTCGGCGAGGACGGGCACGCTGGTCATCGGCCGCGGCGCGGCGTGGCGGAAGAGGACCTCGCAGCCGGCGAGATCGGGAAGGACGACCTGCGTCATGCGGTCGTGAAGCCGGGCGGCGAGCGCCGGGGCGAGCTCGGCTGGCAGGGCGTAGCCGGACTCAAAAGCCAGCGTGTAGGCGACGACCCGCTCGATCCGCCGGACGGCGGCGAGCCCGCAGATGTGGGCGATGTCGGTGGCCTTGGAGGACCAGGGCGAGATCGTGCCGGGGCGGGGCGCCACCACCTGGAGCAGTCCGGCGACGGGCGCGGCGGCGCGGCGGGGTCCGTAGGTGAGAAGGCGGTCGAGGATCGCGCGCTCGGGGGCGGCCAGCTCGGCGGAAGTCTCGACGACATGGACGAACTCCGCCTGGACGGCCCGGACCGGGAGCCCGGCGGCGGCGATCCCCTCGAGGAGCTTCTGGAGCCGGAACGAGGAGAGGGCAGGAGAGCCGCGCAGGATCAGCATGAGTGGAGCAGCGATGCTCCCGAAGCTGGCCGGCAGGTCAAGAACCCGCGCACGCGCGCCGGGGCGCGCGAGCGCGGGAAGGGTCAAACTCCAAGTGCCAAGTTCCAAATGACGGCGCCGGCTCCGGCCGGTGAAATTTTGGGTTTTGAGCATTGAACATTGGCGCTTCCCGCCTGCGCCGGCGGCGGGTCGCTTGCTTTTTGGAGAAAGCCGTTGACCATTCCGGACGAGTCATCGAAATCGCACCTTTCCACCGCCGCGTGAGGATCAAAAATCAGATGCCGGACGCCAGAAGCCGGAGGCCAGCCTCCCCCGGCGGCTCTCCGGCGGTCCTGCGGCCTCCGGCCTCCGGCGTCCCGCCTCAGGCCCCGGGCCTCACGCCTCACGCCTTCCGCGCATGAGCGACCGGATCACCCACGAATGCGGCATCGCGCTGGTCCGGCTGCTGAAGCCGCTCTCCTACTATCAGGAGAAATACGGCACGCCGCTGTGGGGCTTCACGAAGCTTTTCCTGCTGATGGAGAAGCAGCACAACCGCGGCCAGGACGGCGCGGGCGTGGCGTGCGTGAAGCTCGACGTGGCGGCGGGCGAGCCGTTCATGTTCCGCGAGCGCAACGTGAAGTCGAACCCGCTCGACAAGATCTTCAAGGCGCTGCTCTCGCAGTACAACGAGAAGGTCGGGGCGGGAACGATCCACCCGGAGTTCGCCGACACGGTGAAGAAGCACTTCGACTTCGGCGGCGAGCTGCTCCTCGGCCACCTCCGCTACGGCACGAGCGGCGGCTACAGCCTCAGCTCCTGCCACCCGTACTTCCGGCGCAGCCCCTGGCCGACGCGCAACCTGGCGCTCTGCGGCAACTTCAACCTCACGAACACCACCGAGCTGAACGAGTCGCTGACGGCGATGGGCCAGCACCCGATCTTCGCGACCGACACCCAGGCGATCCTGGAGAAGATCGGCTTCTTCCTCGATGAGGAGCACGAGGACATCTACCGCTTCCTGCGCAAGCGGGACCTGGCCGGCGAGCAGCTGTCGCGCAGCATCAGCGAGGACCTGAACGTCACCCGCGTGATCACGCGCGCGGCGCAGAAATGGGACGGCGGCTACACGCTCTGCGGCATGATCGGCAACGGCGACGCATTCGTGGCGCGGGACCCGTCGGGCATCCGGCCGTGCTTCTGGTTCCAGAACGACGAGGTCGCGGCCTTCGCCTCGGAGCGCGCGCCGCTGATGACCGTGTTCGACCTCGGCGTCGACGACGTGCGGGAGGTGAAGCCCGGCCACGCCGTGGTGATCAAGCGCCGCGGCACGATCACCGAGGAGGCCTTCACCGCGCCGCTGCCGCGGACCTCGTGCTCGTTCGAGCGGATCTATTTCTCGCGGGGCAACGACGTCGACATCTACCGCGAGCGGCAGGCGCTCGGCGGCGGGCTCGCGGACCAGGTGATCAAGTCGATCGGCCACGACTGGGCGAACACCGTCTTCAGCTTCATCCCGAACACCGCCGAGGTCGCCTACTACGGCCTGATGTCGGCGCTGCGCACCCGGCGCCGCGACGAGGTGAAGGCGGCGATCCTCCAGGCCAGCAGGGACGGCAAGCTGACCGAGGGCCTGCTCGACGACCTCATCCTGCGCAACTGGCCGCGGGGCGAGAAGGTGGTGAGCAAGGACATCAAGCTCCGCACGTTCATCGGGCAGGAGAGCATGCGCAACCAGCTCGCGAGCCACGTCTACGACATCACCTACGGCTCGGTGAAGCCGGGCGACAACCTCGTCTGCGTCGACGACTCGATCGTGCGCGGCACGACGCTGCGCAAGTCGATCCTCCGCATCCTCTCGCGGCTGAACCCGCGCAAGATCGTGATCGTCTCGACCGCGCCCCAGATCCGCTACCCGGACTGCTACGGCATCGACATGTCGGAACTGGGCAAGTTCGTGGCGTTCGAGGCGGCCGTCGAGCTGCTGAAGGAGCGCGGACAGGCGGCGCTGCTCGAGGAAGTGTACCGCCTCTGCCTCGACGAGGTGCGGAAGGGCGGCTCGGCCAACCACGTCCGCCGGATCTACGAGCCCTTCACGCCCGAGGAGATCTCCGCCAAGATCGTCGAGCGCGTGCGCCCGAAGAACGGCGACTGGAAGGGCGAGGTGGAGATCATCTTCCAGACGATCGAAAACCTCCACGCCGCGGTCCCGGGCCACACCGGCGACTGGTATTTCACCGGCAAGTATCCGACGCCCGGCGGCTACCGCGTGGTGAACCAGGCCTACGTGAACTATTTTGAGCAGAACGCGGGGCGGTCTTACTGATGTGACATGTGGCGCGTGACATGTGACAAATTTGGGATGGATTCAGCGATATTGGTATTTTACCGCGAGACACGCATTGCTTGTCCCACGTCACATCTCCCACGTCACACCTGATGTCCCTGTCCTACGAATCCTCCGGCGTCCGCTACGACCAGCTCGATGCGTTCAAGCGGGCGTGCCAGCAGGCGGCGCGCTCCACCGCGGGCCTGCTGCGCGAGCACGGCTATGCGGAGCCGGCGGCGACGCGGGGCGAGAGCGCGTACCTGATCGAGGCGGCGGACCATTACCTCGCGCACGTCGAGGAGGGGCTCGGGACGAAGAATCTCGTGGCCGACGCGGTCTACGCGGCAACGAAGCGCAATTTCTACCGCGAGATCGGCATCGACCTCGTGGCGACGATCGTAAACGACCTGATCACCTGCGGCGCCCTGCCGATCGCGGTGGCGATGCACGCGGCGGTGGGCGACTCGGCGTGGTTTGCCGACGAGCAGCGGACGAACGGCCTCGTCGAGGGCTTCGCGGAGGGCTGCCGCCAGGCGGGCGCGGTCTGGGGCGGCGGCGAGACGCCGACGCTCCGCGGCGTGGTGGACCCGGGCACGATCGTGCTCGCGGGCTCGGCCATCGGGAAGATCTCGCCCAAGCCGCGCCGGATCACGGGCGACGTCCGCGCGGGTGACGCAATGATTTTCCTCGCCTCCTCCGGCGTGCAGACCAACGGCCTGACGCTCTGCCGGAAGATCGCGGACAAGCTGCCGCAGGGCTACCAGACATCGATCGGCGGCGGGCGGACCTTCGGCGAGGCCCTGCTGGCGCCGTCGGTCATCTACGTCGCCTTCGTGCGCCAGTGCCAGCGGCGCGGGATCAAGCTCAACTACGTGGCGCACGTCACGGGCCACGGCTGGCGCAAGCTCATGCGGCTGGAGGAGCCGTTCGTCTACGAGATCGCGCACCCGCGCGCGCCGGGGGTGCTGTTCGACTTCATCCAGCGGAGCGGCCCGGTGGACGTGCGCGAGATGTACGCGACGTACAACATGGGCGTGGGCTTCGCGGCCTACGTCGATCCGGCGCAGGCCGACGCCACCCTGGCCGCGGCGCGCGCCACCGGCTACGACGCCTGGCTTGCGGGCCGCGTGAAGAAGGAGGGCGCGCGCAAGGCCGTGACCGTTCCGTCGCTGGACCTCACCTTCGAAGGCGAGACGCTGCAGCTGCGATAACCGGACTTCAGCAGGTTTCGCGCAGAGGCGCAGAGGCGCGGAGTAATACCCTCAAACGGTCGGCTCAGTTGTCGTCTCCTTTTCCGGTCGGATCGTACTCAGCGTCTCTGCGTCTCTGCGCGAGAGGCTTTGGATCAGATCCGGTTGAGGTAGTCCTCGATGTGGGTGTAGCCGGTGCGGCCGACGCGGTTGGCGTCGGCGGGGTCGGCGGGGTTCTGCTTGTGGAGCTTCTCCCACTCGTCGGGCATGCCGTCCTTGTCGGTGTCGGCGCGCGGCGCGCCGCCCTTCAGCTCGGGCCAGCCACCGACTTCCGCCTGGGAATTGATGATGTGCCCCCCGTGGGTGCGGACCTCCTCGATCAGCCGGGCGTCGACGGAGTCGCGCACGGGCCAGGAGGCGCCGACCGTAGCGAGCACGAGGTCGAGGGCCTCCCTGGCGGGGACGGTCTTGATCACCGGCGCCGCGAACGGCGTGCCGATGGTCCGCGCCTGCGGCTTGCCCTCGATCTCGTAGAGATCGATGAACTTCGTGTTGTCGGCGGTGAGGGCGTCGTTCCCCTCGAAGACATTCTCGCGGATGTAGAACGCGATGTTCGAGTCCTTCGGCTTGTTGCCGATATGGATCGGCGTGAGCGCCTTGCTGCTCGGGCCGGGACGCACGTAGTTGGCGACGTAGTTGACCTTGAGGTTGCCCTGCGTGAGCCCGGAGGCGGTGGCGCCGTAGTCGTAGATGACGTTGTTGCGCACGTCGAAGACCGGGAAGGTCGGGCCGCGGTCGTAGTTGTCGCCGAGGCGCGGGTTGCGGGCGTCGTTGTGGATCCAGAGATTGTGGTGCCAGCTCACGGGCCCGTTGGCGCGGGAGAGCGAGCCGTAGCCGTGCGCGCCCTTGCTGTGCTTGCTCTGGTTGAGCGACTCGCCGATGAGGCACCACTGCACGGTGATGTTCGCGTCGTTGCCCGAGATGGACAGGCACTCGTCGATCGACCAGGTGGCGGAGCAGTGGTCGATGATCACGTCGTGGGCGCCGTTGAGGACGTCGATGCAGTCGTCCTCCTGCGCGGTGACATCGCCGAGCCGCGAGCGCAGGTAGCGGACGATGACGTCGTGGGTGGCGACGCCAAAGGTGTAGTCGCGAAGACAGATGCCGTCCCCGAGGGCGGTCTGGCCGGCGATGGTGAGGTAGGGATGCGTGACGGTGATCCTGCTTTTCAGCACGATGTTGCCGCCGACCTCGAAGGTGACGATCCGCGGCCCATCGGCTTCGCAGGCCGCGCGGAAGCTGCCGGGTCCGGAGTCGTCGAGGGTGGTGACGACGATGACGCGCCCGCCGCGTCCGCCGGGCGTGTTCGCGCCGAAGCCCTCGGCGCCGGGAAAGGCGGCCTTCGGCCCGACGGCATCGATCACCGCCTGGACCTCCGGGGAGATCGGAGCCTCCGCGGCGGAGACAGGCATGGGGAGAAAGGACGCGACGAGGGCCGCGAGGAGGAGAGAGGGGTATTTCATGTCAGTGGAGTTTGAGGTCGGCGAAACGCAGCGCCGCGGAAGCCTCGCAGGCGAGGATGGCGCCCCCCTGGAGATCGATGCCCTTCGCCGTCGACGCGGCGCCGGCCGGCGGGTTGAAGACCAGGGTGTCGCTGCCGCTGCCGGCCGCATAGTCCGCGAAGGCGCCGGAGCGCAACGCGAGGCGCGGCCGGCCCTTCACGGTGACGTTTTCGGAAAAGGTCACCGCGACGCGCCCGTCCGCGGGCGCGACCTTCACGACCGTCGGCCCGGCGGTGTTCTCCGGATCCCACTTGCCGGCGAAGGTCCACTTGGCGGTGACCTGTTCGGGCCGCGGCGCGCCGGGAGCGGAGGCCAGGTTGTCGGCGTGCCACGCGAAGTCTCCGCCCTCGCGGTGCGTGTTGTAGTAGTAGAAGCGCTCGCCCCAGATGTTCGTGGGATCGGCGTCGGTGTTCTTCTTGGTGTCGGCCGCGGTGGCGGGGCCGCCGTTGATCGGGTAGATGACGCGCTTCGGCTGCACGTCCCGCATGGAGCGGGAGAAGGTCGAGTCGAGGACGAAGATCATCGCGTCGTGATGGTGGCGGGCGAAGCGCCAGCCCTCGACGCCGTCGAACCGGCAGTTGCGGATGACGAACTTCATGTCCTGGTCGCGGCTGCCGTCGTGCCACATCGCGGCCTCGGCGTTCGGGTTGACCTCGTGCATGACGCTGTCGGTCAGGTAGCACCAGCCGCGGGGGCAGATGAAGTCGACGGAGCCGCGCACGTCGAGGCGCGCATGGTAGTAACGCCCGTTCGGGCTGGTGGCGGGGGCGGTCGAACCCGCGGGATTCGCCCGCGCGCCCTCGCCGTTGCCCGTGCGCCAGAGCGAGAGCGTGTCGTTGCCCTGGCTCCAGATGTTGGCGTCGGTGATCACCGTGCGGTCGCCGCGGCCGTAGACGGCGAAGGCGTGGACGCCGATCACGCCGTGCGTGTTTTCGATCGTGAGATTCGAGACGACGCAGTCGTCGCCATTGATGTTGAGGACAGCCTGCCCGAGCCCGTCGCGCGCGCCGGGATCGGCGGCGGCCTGGGGAAACTCGAGGCGCGTGCCCGTCCGGCTCTGGCCATGGAGCGTGACGAACGCCGCATCCACCCGGACCTTCTCGTGGTAGGTGCCGTCCTTGATGAACACGATCCTCCGCTCGCGGTTGTCGCGCGGGATCGAGGCGACGGCAGCCTGGATGGTCTTGAAGTCGCCGCTGCCGTCGGCGGCGACGACGAGATCCGGCTGGGGAGCGGAAGCCGCGGGGGCGGCGCCGGCGAGGGCCGCGGCCGGCAGGGCCGCGAGGAAAGCGAGGACGGGAAGGCGCATGGGAAAGACGGGTTGAAGCCGGCCGGGGTGGGAAGGCGGAGCCGGCGCAAAGACTTTGCGGACACGTGTCCAAAAATCAACCCTCCGCGGCCCCGGGTCGTGTCCTAATTTGGCGAGATCCGGACCAATCATTCTCGTTCTTCCTTCCCATTCTCCCTCCGGAGAAATAGCCGAGAACGAGTAAAAGTTAGGGAACGAGAACGATATATTTCAGACCCGTCGGTCAAATTAGGACACGGCCCGGACCGACCTCCGTCAGCCGGCGTCGGCAAACCGGTAGCCGATCCCGGACTCGGTCTTGAGGAACGCCGGCTGTCCGGCGGAGAGCTCGAGCTTCTTGCGCAGGTTGGCCATGTGGACGCGGAGATAGTGCGTGTCCTCCTCGTGGCGCGGTCCCCAGATTTCGCGCAGGATCTGGCGATGGGTGACGACCTTGCCCCGATGCTGCAGCAGCAGGCGGAGCAGCGCATACTCCTTGGTCGTCAGATGGGCGTCCACGCCCGCCCGGAGCACGGTGCGCCGGTTGAAATCGACCTCGACCTGGCCGAAGCGGACGATGCTGGCCTCGCCGACCGGCTGGGTCCGCCGCAGCAGCACGCGGAGCCTGGCCAGCAGTTCATTGCCGCCGAAAGGCTTGGTGAGATAGTCATCGGCCCCCGCGTCCAGCGCGGCGACCTTCTCGTTTTCCTCTCCGCGCACGGACAGAATGAGGACCGGCAGCCGGCTCCACTCCCGCAGGCGGCGGAGGACCTCGAGGCCGTTCAGGTCGGGCAGGCTCAGGTCGAGGATGACCGCGTCGGGGCGCCGCACCGCCGCCTCGTTCAGCCCGAGGCCGCCCGTTTCCGCCTCGCGGACGCGATAGCCGGCGGCCTCGAGCGTGATCCGCAGCAGGCGACGGATCTGCACCTCGTCGTCGATGATCAGGATCTCGGGTGGGGTGCCGCCGGCGGTCATTCTCCGGGAACACTACCGTGGGGCGTGACCGGCAGGTAAACGGTAAAAACCGCCCCACCGCCGGGATTCTCGCCCACGACGATTTCGCCGCCCTGGGCCGTGACAAAACCGCGGATGATGGAAAGCCCCAGCCCGAGCCCGCCGGCGCGCGCCGCGTCGCCGCGCTGGAACTTCTGGAACAGCCGGTCGCGCATCGCCGGCGGCAGTCCCGGGCCGCGATCAGCCACGGTGAAGAAGAGGCGGTCGCGGGTCTGGTCCCGGCCGGCGGCCAGGAAAATGGGCGTGTGCTCCGGCGTGTGATGGGCGGCGTTGAGCAGGAGATTGGCAACGACCTGCTCCATCAGGGCGGCGTCGGCCCGGAAGAGGGGCAGGTCGTCCGGCACGGCCACCTCGAGCGGATGGGGCTCGAGCGAATCCCGGACGCCGTCGAGCGCGGCGTTGACGACGTCATGCGCGTCGCACCAGTCGAGCTTCGGCCGCAGCGCGCCCGACTCGAGCCGCGTCTGATCGAGGAGGTTGTTGACCAGCCGGAGAAGGCGCCGGGTGGCGGTGCGGATTTCCGCCGCGAGACTGGCGCGGGTCGGCGCATCCGCCGCGGCGAGGTTCTCGGCGGCGGCGGCGAGCACGGCGAGCGGCGTTTTCAGCTCGTGCGAGACGCCGTCGAGCAGCGCGCGATGCAGCCGCTCGGATTCGGCGAGGAGCTTTTCCCGCTCCCCGGCGGCGCGGAGCTGTTCGCGCTCGACCACGAGGGCGAGCTGGCTGGCGAAGCTCCCGACGAGGTCGCGCTGCGCCAGCGTGAGCTCCGCCCCGGCCGGCACGCCCACCACGAAGACGCCGAGGGCCTGTTCCTCCCGAACCAGGGGCACGTGGAAACCTTCGGAGGCGGGCAGGGTGTCGGTGAATCGGCCGGCGCTCCTCCGGTGGCGCCAGGCCCAGTCGGCGACGCTCCGCTCCTTTTCCGACAGGGTGAACGACCCCGCGAAATGCGGCGTGAGCGCGCCGCCGCCGTCCTGGTCGAGAAGCAGGGAGGTCCGGGCGGAGAAAATCCGGTCCGCCTGGCGCAGGGCGGCGAAAACCGCGTCGTCGAGGGTGCGCGCGGAGCTGAGCGCCTGGGTCAGGTGGAAGAGCGCCGTGGCGCGCTCCTCCCGCAGGCGTTCGTTGCGCTCCTGCGCACGGATGCGGGCCGTGAGCTGGCCGGCGATGAGCGCGACCACGAAGTAGGTGCCGAACATCATGCCGTCCTCGAATTTCCCGATGACGAACGTGAACAGCGGCGGGATGAAGAGGAAGTTCCACGCGAGGGCGCTGAGCACGCCGGCCGCGACCACGGGACCACGGCCGACGCGGAGGCTGAGGGCGATCACCGCCAGGAGGTAGAGGAGACCCACGGTCAGGTAACCCGAGTGAGGCGCGAGGAACCAGCCCACGAGCGTGAGGATGGCGAGGACCGCCGCGGTCTCGCCATATTCGCGGGCAGGCGAGCTGGTCATTGGCCGCAGGTTCAGCCACAGCCCGGGGGTTCCGGCCGCCCGCTCCGCCGGCACCACGTAGATGTCGATCGGGCCGCTGCGGCGGAGCAGGCGGTCGACCAGGTTTCCGCCGCGCAGGCGGTCGAGCCAGCGGGGGCTGCGCGACTGGCCGACAACGATCTGGGTGGCGTTGTATTGCAGGGCGGTGCGGATCAGGGCGCCGGCGACATCGTCGTCGTGGGTGACGACGACCTCCGCACCCAGTTCCCGGGCCAGGGCAAGATTCTCCTCAAGTCGGCGCTGCGCGGCGGGGTCGAGCGGCCGCGACGACTCGACGCTGACGGCGATCCAGGCGGCACCCTGGGCGGCGGCCATCCGGCGGGTCCAGCGGACCAGCTGCGTGGACGACGGGCTGGGCCCGACCGCCACCAGTAGCCGTTCGCCAGAGCGCCAGACCGCCTGCGACGGGCCGAGGGCGCGGAGCTCACGAAGGCGCTTGTCCACCCGCTCGGCGACGAAGCGCAGCGCCAGCTCGCGCAGGGCGGTGAGATTGGTGTCCTTGAAAAAACCGGCGGCGGCCGCCTCGGCGCGCTCGCCGAGGTAGACTTTGCCCTCCTTCAGGCGCTCGAGCAGGGTTTCGGGCGGCAGGTCGATCAGTTCGATCTGGTCGGCGAGCTCGAAGACGGAATCGGGCACGGTCTCGTGCACGGCGGCGCCGGTGATCTGGCGGACCGCGTCGGCGCGGCTCTCGAGATGCTGGACGTTGAGCGTGGTGTAGACGTCGAGCCCGGCATCGAGCAGCTCGATCACGTCCTGATAGCGCTTCGGGTGACGGGAGCCCGGGGCGTTGGTGTGGGCGAACTCGTCGACGAGGACGAGCCGGGGCCGGCGGTCGAGGACGGCCTCGAGATCCATCTCGGCCAGGAAGGCGCCGCGGTATTCGACCTGCCGGCGCGGAATGACCGGCAGCCCGGCGAGGAGCGCTTCGGTCTCGGGCCGGCCATGCGTCTCCACGACGCCGACGACCACATTGGTCCCGTCGCGCAGCTCCTGTTGGGCGGCCCGGAGCATGGCGTAAGTCTTGCCGACGCCGGGACTCATGCCGAAGAACACCTTGAGCTGCCCGCGCCGCGTTCGCTTCTCCTCGCGCTGCAACGCGGCGAGCAGGGCGTCAGGATCGGGACGTTGTTCAGGCATGGGCCGGGGGCAGGATGGGGACGGCGCGCGGCGGGGGCAAGCCAGCCTCCCCGCGCGGACGGAGGAGCAGCGCGCCCATGGGGAGGAGCCACGGGAAGGCGGCGCCGAGCAGGAGCCGGGGCATGAAGCGGCGGGTTTCCGCGACGCAGGCCGGACCGGGGAGGAACCAGGCCGCGTCGACGAGCCAGCGCACCTCCTTCGAGCCGGGCGCGGCCACCCACCGATAGCTGGAGTCGATGAAACCCTCGGCCGCGAGCTCGCGGATGAAAACGGCTTTGCGCTCCGCCGAAAAGGTGGCGCGGGACGCGCGGATGAGCACGCCATCCGCGGTGTCCTCGACCTCCACCGAAGTCTCGAGGCGGGCCACAAAAAACGTGAAGCGGCGGGGATCGGCGGCGGGAGGCTTCATGGTTCGCGGCGGGAAGTCAGGGCTTCGGGTCCGATCGCTCCGGCCATTCGATCCGGACTGACGGACGTCAGGGCGCGGCGGCGAGCCGGGCGAGCGCGAGGTTGAGCTCGAGCACATTGACGCGCGGCTCGCCGAACAGGCCGAGATCCCGGTCCTCGGTGCGGGCGGCGACCAACGCCTGCACACGTTCGAGGGGAAGATGGCGGGCCCGGGCCACGCGCGCCGCCTGCAGACGGGCGTTGGACACGCTGATGTGGGGATCGAGCCCGCTGCCGGAAGACGTGACCGCGTCGGCCGGCACGGCGGCATCGGCAGCGAGGCCGTTGGC
>DASZQN010000008.1:0-33879 GCA_035549635.1 Opitutaceae bacterium | reverse complement strand
ATGTCCGCTCGACTACGCGGAGTAGTCCGGGCATTGGCATGCATGTCCTTTCGAGTCCTCCTGGGTTGGATGTTTTTTCTTCACACCCATCTCTCTCAGGCAGGACTCGGAGGGACAACCTCCTGAAACTTCACACCTAGGGATTGTCGGGCAGGGCGAACGTCAGGATGTTCGAGCCGGCGGCGATCGCGACGTACTGTTTCTTGCCGATGAGATACGTCATCGGCGAGCCCTTGAACGGCGTCGCGTGGGTCTCGAAGTGCCAGAGGTATTTCCCGTTGCGGGCATCGACGGCGGCGAAGCCGCCGCTGCTTTCGCCGAAGAAGAGGAGGTTGGTGGCGGTCGAGAGGACGCCCGAATAGTTGTTCTCCGCCACGCCCGGCATGACGATCTTCCAGACGACCTTGCCGGTCTCGATGTCGAAGGCGCGAAGGACCTTTTGCGCCGGATCCGCCGGGTTGACGTATTTGCCGAAGCCGCCGCGCACCGCCTTGCGGAAGATGGTGTAGTCCTCGACGGTCATCACATAATAAAGGCGGGTGTTTGGATTCCACGCCGTGGAGTACCAGTTCGTCGCGCCGCGGACGGCGGGTCCCGTCTTCACGCCTTCCAGCGTGACCTCGTTGCCCGGGAGCAGATCGGGCTTCCAGGTCTGCTGGTTGATCCCGGTCGCCCAGGTGAGCTTGTCCACCATCTGCGTCGCCAGCAGCGGCTGGCCGGTCGTGCGGTCGAGGACGTAGAGGAAGCCGTTGCGGTTGGCGTGCAGCAGGAGCTTCCGGTTCTGGCCGCGGTACTTGGTGTCCACGAGGACCAGCGGCTGGTCGCAATCCCAGTCATGGATGTCGTGGGGCGTGTACTGGTAGTGCCAGATCAGCTTGCCGGTGGCCGGCTCCATCGCGAGGTCGCAGTCGGTATAGAGGTTGTTGCCGAGACGGTCGTCGCCGACCGTGTCGGGAAACGGATTGCCGATCTGCTTGTAGAGGACGTTCGCCTCGATGTCGAAGCTGCCGGTCAGCCAGGTCGAGCCGCCGCCGGTCTTGAGCGCCGAGCCCTTCCAGGTGTCCGCGATCGGGCCGGTGTCGCCGACCTTTGGGATCGTCCAGAACCGCCAGGCGAGCTCGCCCGTGGTCGGCTTGTACGCGGCGAGAAAACCGCGGATGCCGTCGTCCGCGCCGCCCACGCCGGCGACCACGAGATCGTTCACGATCAGCGGCGCACCGGTGCAGCCGTAGAGGCCGGGAAACTGCGGGTCGGGCATGACCACCTCCCAGAGGATCGCGCCGGTCAGCCGGTCGAGCGCGACCATGTGCGCGTTGTCCGTGCAGTAGAAGACACGGTCGCCGAGGATCGCGACCCCGCGGTTCACGCCGATGCGCGCGTCGCTCGAGAGGAGCGCGGGGTTGCTCTTCGGGCGCTCGAACTTCCAGATCTGCGCGCCGCTCTTTGCGCTCAGGGCGTAGACCTGGTTGTTGCCGGTGACGTACATGATGCCGTCCACCACGAGCGGCGTCACCTCGAGGCCGGCGAAGGGGATGGAGAAACTCCACTGCGCCTGCAGCCGGGAGACGTTCCGCTGGTTGAGCTGGTCGAGCTCGCTGTGGCGGTTGCCGTTCACGTTGCCGTTGTACGTCGGCCATTCGCCGCGCTTCGGATGCTTGATGGCGTCGATCTCCGCCGGCGTCACCGCCGCCTGCGGCTCGGTTAGCGCGCCGACCCCTGCGCCGTGGAGCTTTCCGAGAAAGGCGAGCAGGTCCTGCTGTTCGGCGTCCGTGCCCTTGAACGCCGGCATCGCCGAGGTCTTTTCGAACGTCAGCGTGCGGTACTCGGTGTCCAGGATCGGACGCAGGTGGCCGTCGTCGGTCTGGACCACCACTTCGTGGCTGCCGACCACGCGGGCGAAACCCCGGAGCTTGCTGCGGTCGTTGAGCTCGACGGTCACGGTCGCGTAGCCTTCCGTCAGCACCGCGCTGGGGTTGAGCAGCGCCTCGCGCAGGTCCGCGTCCTTCAGGCGCAGGCCCACGTTGGAGAGATTCGGGCCGCTGGAACCGCCGCGGCCCGCGGCCACGTGGCAGGTGGCGCACTGGGCGGCGCCGAAGAAAAGGCGTTCGCCGGCGGCGGCATCGCCCACGTGCGGGCCGCCCCCGCCGGTCGCGTTGAGGGCCCGGATGTAGCCGATGAAAACCTTCATTTCCTCGGGCGACGAGGGGAACGACGGCATCTTGCCCTTGCCCTTCTCGATGATGCCGGCGAGGTCCGCGTCCGACAGCGTGAGAAAGTGCCCGGGATTGACGAGGGTGGCGCCGCGCTCGGAGCCGCGGCCGTCCCCGCCGTGGCAGTCGGAGCAGTTCTCGCTGAAGAGCGGCGGTTGGGGCGGGCTGCTGGCGTCGACTTCCGCCTCGACACTGGCACCCCTCACGATGCCGGAGCCGAGGACGAGAGCGAAGAGGGGTAGGAGGGGTTTCATGCGGTTAGCATGACGCACGGGATGCCCTCTAGGCCAATTTTTTTTGACCCCGACGTCGATTCCGGGTCGACGAAATCCCAAAATTCCAAACGTCCAAATCCCAGGGAAATCCCAAATAATCTCTGGGAAAAATCAGAAATCAGTCCGGCGTGGGTTTTTTTGGCGTTTGGCCTTTTGGCGTTTGGAATTTCGCTTCAGTGTCTTGGCCCAGAATTCTCCTGGAGGAGCTGTTGGGCATTCCCTAGGTTTGCGCGGGCTTGGGTGAAGTTCGGATCGAGGCGCACCGCGGCGGCGAAGTGGGCGGCGGCCTCGGCGAGGCGGCCACTTTGGGCGAGCGCGATGCCAAGGCTGTTTTCGGCGGGCGCGAAATCCGGGCGGGCGCGCAGCGCGGCCTCGAAATGCGCGATCGCCTCCGGGCCGCCGCCGGCCAGGTCGAGCAGGGCGATGCCCAGGTTGGTGTGCGCCTCCGCAAAATCGGGCCGGAGGCGGATCGCCTCGGCGAGCTGGGTGCGCCCCTCCGCTGCGCGGCCGGGCAGGCGGAGGAGCAGGTTGCCGAGGCTGTAATGCGCGTCGGCGAAGCCCGGCTGCAGCCGCAGGGCGGTCTCGTACTCGGCGAGCGCGGCGCCGGCCCCGCCCGGGGTGGCGGCCAGGATCTTTCCCAGGTGCGCGTGGGCCTCCGCCAGGTCGGGGTTGAGGCGCAGCGCCTCATGGAACTCGGCGGCGGCGGCCTCGGCCTGCGCGGGATCCTGCAGCAGGGCGAAGCCGAGGGCATCGTGGACGAGCGGGTCGGCGGGATCGATGCGCAGTGACGCGCGGAGCTCCGCGATCGTCTCCGGCAGGCGGCCGGGGATTTCGGCGAGGGCGAACGCGAGCTTGTCGTGGGCCGATTTCCGGTCGGGCCGGAGGCGGGCGGCCATCGCAAGTTCCCGCAGGCCGTCCTCCCTGTGCGCCGGATCGCGCAGCAGCGCGGTGCCGAGGTTCTCGTGGATTTCCGCAAAGCCGGGACTGAGCCGCAGGGCCTGCTCGAACTCCGCGATCGCCTCCGGCAGTCGGCCCGGCGTCACGGCGAGCGCCGCGCCGTAGTGATTGTGGGCGATGGCCGAGGCGGGGCTGAGTTCCGCGGCCGTCCGATAGAATGTGACGGGATCGCGGTAGCGTCCGCACTGCTGCCAGGTGAGCCAGCCCAGCACGGCAGGCGCGAGGGCCGCCGCGGCAGGCGCGAGGCGGATCCACTCGCGGGGCAGGCGCTCGGCCTGCGTCGCGGCCAGCGCGGCGGCGGGGACGAGCAGCGCCACGCTCGAGAGATACTGCAGGTGATCCGCGACGAAGGAGAAGACGAACCACTCCACGTTGAGGAAGCCCAGCACCGGGGCCATCGTTCCCGCGAAGCAGAGAAAGGCCGCGAGCGGCCCGCGCCGTCCGCGCGCCCAAGCCAACCCTCCCAGCCCCCCGGCGGTCGCGAGCGTGGCGAGCAGGTACAGGTACCAGGCCGCTGCCGTCGGGTCCACGTTCCAGCGCGGATAAAAAAATGTCAGGCCGGCGGGCCACGCCAGTTTGCCGGCGTAGAACCACAGCGCCCGTCCCGCCACCAGCACGCGCTGGACCGGGGTCAGTGCCAGGTCGGCGGCGATGCCCGCGAGGAGCCTTCGCTCGACGATCACTGTGACGACTCCGATCACGGCGGCCAGGCCGAACCAGGGGAGCAGCGGCGCGAAGTCACGCCGCCACTCGAGACGCCCGCGCCGCCACCAGACGATCACCAGCAGGGCGGCGGGGAGGGTGACGACCGCGGTTTTGCTGAGCAGGGCGAGCGCAAACAGCCCGAGCGCGGTCCAGAACGACGGACGGCGCCGGTGCTCCTCGAACCGCAGGTACGCCGTCGCGGCGCCGAGCGCGAAGACGGTCGAGAGCGTGTTCTTCTGCTCCGCGATCCAGGCCACGGACTCGACGGCCACCGGGTGCAGGGCGAAAAGAAATCCCCCCAGCCACGCGCCCGGCAGGCGCAGGCGCCGCATGAGTGCGACGACGAGCAGGGAGGCGAGCGCGTGGAGCGCGACGTTGGCGAGGTGGTAGCCGGCCACCGCGTCGCCCCACAGCCGGTGTTCCAGCCAGAAGGCGGAATGCAGCACGGGGTAATACTGCTGCGTCGCCCCGATTTCGAACCAGATGCGTCCCAGGCCGCGGACCGACTGCAGCTCGGGGCGCGTGATGTGGAGGTCGTCGTCGAGGATCCGGCCGCCGTCGAGCGCCGGCAGGTACGCGAGAAAAACCGCGGCGAACAGCACGGCGCCCAAAAGCAGATCGATGGGGCCGGTCCGACGGATGCCCGGCGCGGGAGCGGAAGTCGCTGACGCCATGCGCCACGGAAAAATCAAAAGGGCCCGCGTCGGTGCAAACCTTAAGTGAAAAGAGAGCTTTCGTCCAAAGGCACGGAGGCGCACGGTTCACGCTCCCGCCTTCTTTCCGTTCCCGAAGGTTTGCCGCCGGAACGGGTTTCACACGAAGCCGCGAAGATTTCGGGACCGCGCTGCGTCAGACCTCGTGCGGTTCGTGGCTTCGTGTGAATCAATCCGAGCCCGTGTCCCTGCTAAGACGCGAACCACTGGAAATCGGGTTGGACACCTTGCAGCCGAAGGCAAAACTGTCGTCCTCCCCACCGCCGCCCGCCGGCGCGCGTCACCTACGAGCCCCCGGTTCGTCTCCCCTCTTACCCACCCATGAAAACCCCTGCTTCCAAAAAGTCCGATCTCACCCGTCGCGGTTTCCTCGGCCAGATGGCCGGAGCGGCGGCCGTCGCCTCGCTTCCCCAGATCATCCGCGCGCAGACGGCGAAGACCGGCCGCAAGCCGAACGTGCTGTTCTTCATGTCCGACGACATGCGCGTGGAAATCGGCTGCTACAACAGCCTGTTCGGCGCCAAGACGCCCAACCTCGATGCGCTCGCGCGGGCGGGCGTCCGCTTCGACCGCAACTACTGCCAGTATCCCATCTGCAATCCGTCGCGGACGTCGCTGCTGACGAACCGGCATCCGACTACGACGCGAGTCCTCGGCAACAACACGAATTTCCGCAACACGAATCCCGATCTGATCAGCCTGCCGCAGCTTTTTCGGGCCAACGGCTATGCCACGGCGCGGACGGGCAAGATTTTCCACGGCGGCATGGACGATCCCAAGGCCTGGGGCCAGGGACATGAGGAGCCCGCCGGCCCCGGCGGCGGCGGCGGCAAGCGCATGGACGTGCCGCGGCCCCCGTCCGGCACGCCGCATTCCGAGCCTTCCGACAAGATGCGGATCGTGGACGCCTCCAAGGCGAACGAGCCGGACTACCGCTCGGCCGATCACGCCACACAGTACGTGTTGCCCGCCCTGGCTGGCGACGTGAGCCGCGCGGCGGAGTCCGACCAGCTCATCGTCCTCGATGGCGAGGGCGAAGGGCATCCCGACTATCACACGGCGACCACCGCGATCAAATACCTGAACGAGCACAAGGATGAGCCGTTCTTCATCGGCTGCGGTTTCGTGAAGCCCCACAGCCCGCTCTGCGCGACGCAGAAGTTCCTGGACATGTACCCGCTGGACAAGATCCAGCTGACGCCGGACTTCGCGCCCTGGCCGACCGTGCCGCCCGGTTTCCCGAGCGCGGCGATCCGCCGGCACAACGCCGATCTCTTCATCGGCCGCGGGGCGACGGAGGAGGAGGCGAAGATGACGATCCGTCACTACATTGCCTCGATCGGCTTCGCGGACTGGAACCTGGGCCGGGTGGTGGCGGAACTCGACCGCCTTGGCCTTCGCGACAACACGATCATCGTCTTCATCGTGGACCACGGCTACCAGCTGGGCGAGAAGGGCAAGTGGTCGAAGGCCGGCTCGCTCTTCGAGCCGGGCTGCCGCGTGCCGCTCATGATCGCCGCGCCGGGCATGGCCGGCAACGGCCGCAGCTGCTATCGCATCGTCCAGTCGATCGACCTCTATTCCACACTCACGGAACTGTGCGGCCTGGAGACGCCTCCGGGCGGCGAGGGCGTCAGCCTGACCTCCCTGCTCCGGAACCCCGAGGCCGCGTGGGACAAGCCCGCGTACAGCGTCTGGAGCGAGGACAGCAGGACGCTGCACGGCGTCGCGGTCCGCACGGAAAAATTCCGCTATGCGGAATATGGTCCCGAGGGCGTGAACGGAGCGATGCTGCTCGACCCCAAGGCGGATCCGCTGGAGCTGAAGAATCTGGCCAACGATCCGGCGTATGCCTCGGTCTGCAGGGAACTGTCGGCGCTGACCCGGAACTACGCGGCGCACTTGGGCAAGCCCCAGCCGGCGTGAGACTTGCCGGGCCGGTCTTAAGAAAGACCGGCCCGGTTCGCCTGATCGCGGATTTGTTTCCGCGCGTCACCGCATTGTCACCGGAACTGGGCCAGGAGGGAGGGTTTTGGCTGGAATAGCGGTTTTCCGCGTCCAGTCTGTCACGGCTTTCTATGTTCCCCAAGCGTCGCCCCTATGTCCGCCGGCTGGCCCTGACGTTGCTGGTCCTGGCGGGAATCACCCTGCTGCTCAAACCGCGCGGTCCCGTTTCCTCCTCGGGCGCGGCCCCCAGGATTGCCTCCCGGGCCCCGCTTCCCGCTCCCGCCGTCACTGCGGCCGTGGTGACGGACGCGAAGCCGGAGCCGGCTCCGGCCGCGGCGGCCCTTCCGGCTGCGCCGGCTCCTGCGCTCTTCAGCTATCTTCACCCGGACAACACGGAAGAGATGGATGCCGCGATGCGGGCGCCCGCTCAGAAGGTTTTCTACGTGAAGCTCGACCAGGATCTCTTTTGGGGGAGCCAGTCGCCATTCTGGCAGGGACCGGACCAGGGCCGCGTCTCGCTGCCGCTGCCGGATGGCAGCGTGCTGACCGTCGTGATTCACAGTAGTGAAACGCTGGGGGCGCAGCGCTTCACCAGCACGGGGACGATCCAAGGGCGGCCGAACAGTCGCGCGATCCTGGCCTATAACGAGGGGTACGTCCACGCCGAGGTCGAGGACGTCGATCTCGGCAGTTATGAGCTGCGTGCGGCCCTGACCGACGGCATGGAGCAGTTTTATCATGTCGATCCCTCCATGATTCCCGGCTGCGGCGGTGAGAAAATCCCTGTTCTGGATGCCGATGCTGCGGCAACGCTGGCGGCCCGTGCGACGGCGCATCCCAGTGCGTCGGTCGGACTCGGCGTGGCCATGGACCAGCAGGACGGCAGCGTCGCGGCGACTCCGCCGGTGGAGGCCTACTCGGCGGGCACCAATGTCGTGGTGCACGTGATGGTGCTTTTCACCCAGGGAGTGAGATTCGGCCAGGCGGAGCCCGGTCGCACGGCGGCGCTCCAGAGCGACGCTGACGCCGACATCACGCAGGTGAACGACGATTTTGCCCGCAGCAAGATCTCCGCGCGGGTGAAACTGGTGAAGATGGCCCAGACCACCTACGTCGGCGATGAGTCGTCCACCGCGGCGGCCAATTGGCAGAGCGACATGCTGGATGCCTTGCGCGGCACGACCGACACCGGCCCGAGCGCAATGAACGAGATCCACGCGCTGCGCGACCAAGTCGGGGCGGACTTGGTCTGCCTGGTGCAGCATCGGCAGGATACCACCAGCGCCGGGATCGGATATCTGATCAATGTGCCCAGCGCGGCGATCAACCCGCTCTATGGATTTTCCGTGGTTTCGGATGCGTCGGGGACCCAGCACTCGATGTCCCATGAACTCGGGCACAATTTCGGCTGCGCGCACAATCGGGAGAACACCACGAGCGCCGGCTCCTATTCGTACAGCTACGGTTATCGGTTCACCGGCACCAACGGCAGCCGCTATCGCGACATCATGGCCTACGACATCGACAACCCCACGTTCCTCACCACCTACACCCGGCTATCCTATTTTTCCAACCCCGACGTCGTTCCTTTGAACTCACTCGGGGCCAGCACGGGTGCCGCCATCGGCATCGCGCCTGGTTCCACTGGCGAGGCTGACAACGCGCTGACCATCGACGAGGGTTCGTTCGAGGTCTCGACCTTCCGCCTGCAGACGCAGACGGTGGCCAGCGCCGGAACCCTGGTGAACGTCGCGACGCGGGCCTTTGCCGGCCTCGGCGACCAGCAGCTGATTGCCGGCTTCATCATCTCCGGCACGCAGCCGAAGAAGATGCTCATCCGCGCGGCGGGTCCGGCGCTGATTCCCTTCGGGGTCACGGGCACGCTGCCCGACCCCAAGCTGACCATCAACCGCACCGACATCACCACCGGGAATCCGATCGCGGTGAACGCCACCGGCTGGGAGACCCAGAACAACGGCACCACCGCGACCGACATCGTCAATGCGGTGCCGGGAGCGTTCGCCTTCGCCCACGGCAGCAAGGATGCGGCCCTGCTCGTCACCCTGCCGCCGGGCAACTACACCGCGAATGTCGAGAGCGTCAGTGGCAAGACCGGGGTGGCCATCGTCGAGGCCTACGAGGTCGACCGGAACGGCAACAAGATCGTCAACCTCTCGACGCGCGCCTACTGCGCGAACGGGAATGAGATCTTCGGGGGCTTCGTCGTGCAGGGTGATCCCGGCACCACCAAGCGCATCCTCATCCGCGCCCGCGGCCCGTCGCTCGCCCAGTTCGGACTCAACAACCCGTTGCTCGATCCGGGCCTGGCGCTCTACAACTCGGACAGCACGCTGCTCATGGTCAACAACGACTGGACCACGGGCCAGGGCCTGACCAGCGAGCAGCAGATCGCCGCCACCGGCCTGGCGCCGGGCAGCGCCCGCGAGCCCTGCCTTCTGGTCGATCTCGCACCGGGTTTGTACACGACGCTCGTTGTCCCCTATGGCTCGAGCCCGCCGGGAGTGGCGATCATCGAGGTCTACGAAATCCAGTAGCGGGTTGCCGGATGATGGGATGCCCGGACGGCCGGACCATCCTGGAGGGGCGGCGCCCGGAAGCCGCCGGCCCTCACTCCAGCGGATATTTTTTCAACCCGCTGCGCTGCGCCAGCACGCGGAGCACGAAGAGCGGATTGGTGCGGAGATAGCGGGACCCGAGCCGGCGGGGTTCCGTGCAGAGGCGGAACAGCCATTCCGCGCCGCTGCGCTGGATCCAGCGCGGCGCCTGGCGCACGCGGCCGGAGTGGAAGTCAAAGGCCGCGCCGACGCCGATGAGCAGGCCCGTGTCCAGGGACGGCGCGTATTCCGCCATGAAGCGTTCCTGTTTCGGCGTGCCCAGGCCGACCCAGACGATGTCGGGTCGGCGGCGCGCGACGTCGGCGCGCAGGTCGGCCGCCTCGCCGGCATCCAGCGGGCGGAACGGGGGGGTGAACGTGCCGACGACCGCGAGCCCGGGAAAGCGCGCGGTGAGACGCTCCCGCAGCGCCTCCGCTACGCCGGGCGCGCCGCCGAAAAAATAATGCCGCAGGCCGGTCGCCCGTCCTGCGTCGCACACCGCCAGCATCAGGTCCGGGCCGTAGACCCGCTCGACCCCCGGCGGTCCCAGCCACACCAGCGGCATGCCGTCGGGCGTGGTGAGCCAGGAGTCATTGTAGATTTTCCGCAGCGCCGGGTCCGCCCGTGCCTCCGTCACGCCATGCGCCGTCGCCAGGCAGACGTAGCCCGATGGGCGCGCACCGCGGGCGCCGAGCACCAGGTCGCGCGCCTGCGTGAACGTGAGCGCGGATACCCCAACGCCGAGCACGTTGTAGCGGGGAACGGAGGCCGGAGGCATCGGCTCACGCTGCCGGCCGGCGGACGGAGAGGCAAGTGTGCCGGACTCCTTCCGGTCCGTCCGTTTCCTCTTGGTTGCCCTCCTTCTCCACCCGTCCCCCCAGAAGCCCATAAGCGCCACGGGACAAAAAGCGGTGTCACGTATTACGTGACACCGCCCGGGGGGCGCCTTTCTCGGGTCGGCGGCCGCGGCGGCGAATGACGGCCGGGAAAGATTTGCGGCGGCGTCCTGGCTGCCGCAGGCTCCGGGCATGAGCCCCAAGTTTTGCTGCCTCGCGGCTGCGGCCGCCCTCCTTGCGTCGACGGGTTGCCAGAAACAGGCGGAAGCCCCGCCGGTGGTGGCGCCGCCGAAGCCGCCGTCGGTCGAGATCGTCAAGGCGCAGGAGCAAAGCCGGCACTTCCTCGCGGTGAACCGCCAGCTGGAACTGGGCGGCACGCTCTACGGCTATGCCGACGTCGATGGCGATGTGCTGAAGCTGGCGGGCACGCTCCATGACACCCTGACGCAGGTGGCGGCGGCCCAGCCCGCCCTCGCGCCGTTCGTGAACCAGGACTATGCCGCGCTGTTCGGCACGCTCGGGCTGACGGACATCAAGGCGGTCGGCGTGAGCTCGGTGCCGGACGGCACCGGATTTTTCCGCAACCGCGCCTTTTTCTACACGCCGGACCAGCGGCACGGCCTGCTGGCGGGATTGGGCGGAAAGTCCGTGCCCTTCACGCATGTGAACCTCGCCCCGGCGGACACGGATATCTACGGCGAGTCCGAGATCGACCTGCCGGCGGTTTATCATGCGATCCAGGATGTCGTCGGACGGGTGGGCGGGGAGATGGCGAAGAATCAGCTGGAGGAAGGCCTGAAAAAGGGCAGCGAGGCGTCGAAGATTTCCCTGCTCAACCTCATCAACGGGATGAAGGGCCGGGCGGCGGTGGTGATGCGCTTCGACGGCGACAAGACGCTGCCGCTGCCCGTGGTCAACCTGCCGGCCTTCTCCGTGCTGGTTTGTGTCGACGGCGTGGGACCCGCGATCGAGCCGGCCCTGATGGCCAATCCGGCGCTCGCCCGTTCCGACGACGGCAGCCTCCATCTTTACCGGATGAAACCCCTGCCGGTCGGGGGCTTCGAGCCGGTGCTCGCGGTGGACGGGACCACGCTGTACTTCGCCACCACCCCTGGGTTCCTGACCGAATGCCGCACGTTGAAGTCGGGCCTCAAGGACACGCCCGTGTTCCGGCAGTCCCTCGCGCGCGTCGGCGCCGAGGGGAACGGGCTGGGCTATTTCAGTCCGCATCTCTTCCAGCGGCTCCGCCAGATCGAGACGCTCAATCCATACCTGCCGGAGGCGGTGCGGTCCAATATCCACCTCGTGATGGCGCGCCTGCCGGCGCCAACGCAGCCGCTCGTGACGGTTCGCACCAATCTCCCCGACGGCATCCTCGTGCGTTCGTATTGGGACCGCTCCCTCAAGCAGGATGTCGCCCTGATCAGCATCTATAACCCGGTCACGATCGGCGTGATCGCGGCGATGGCCATTCCCGCCTTCCAAAAGGTGCGGGCCGCGTCGCAGGAGAAGGCGGTGCTGAACAACCTGCGGCAGCTGGGCGCCGCCGCGGACCAGTACTATCTCGAGAGCGGTGAGTCCTCCGCCAAGTATTCGGACCTGGTGGGCCCGACGAAGTACATCAAGGTGATCAATTCCGTGGCGGGGGAGGATTACCGCTCGATCCGCTTCCAGCAGGGCCGCCCGCTGCAAGTGCGCCTGCCGTCGACGGGGCAGACGATCCAGTACGATCCGTGAGGCGCCTCACGCGCCGAACCGCGCGACCAGGTCGGGCAGGGCGCACTCGGCCAGCGAGGCGACCTTGAGATCGACGTGGCGGAAATCGTGATGGAGGGTCGACACGTTCGGCGCCGCCACGCACCACAGGCCCGCGCGCTTGGCCGCGAGCGTGCCGGTGTGCGAATCCTCGAAGGCGATCATTTCCCGTCCGCGCAGGCCGAGATGATTCAGCACCAGCTTGTAGAGATCCGGCTCGGGTTTCGGCGAGGCGACATCCTCGCGGCAGGCGAGAAAGGAAAAGCGGTCGATCAGGCCGAGGCGGGCGAGGTGGCCGTCGCAGTGCTCGTGCTGCGAGTTCGAAGCGAGCGCGACCGGCAGCCCGGCATCCCGCGCGGCGTCCAGCAGGGGCACGACTCCGGGGAGGATCGGCAGCTGCAGGTTCCGCTCGACGTTGCGGCGCCGGCGCTCGGTCTCGAGCGTCACGCGGTCGGCCCGCTTCCCGAAGGCATGCCACGGATCGAAGGAATAGTCGGCGTGCCCGACCGAGCGAAGGAAGGTGGCCTCGTCAAACGGCACGCCGTGACTGGCGTGGACATCGGCATAGGCGCGGATCAGCGCCGACTCGGTGTCGAGGATCAGACCGTCAAAGTCGAAAACGAGGCCACGGATCATGGTGGGTGATAAGGACCAAGTGTCAGGTGCCAAGTGTCAAACGACGATCGGAATCCCTGAGTGAGAAAATCAATCTGCCCTCGGCGCGAAGCGCGGACTCCCCTGTTACTTCCCACCTGGCCCTTGCTACTTGCAGCGCGTTCGCGCTGCTGCGTCCTCGACAGGATGGAGGAGGGTTGCATTCAATGAAATCCGACTCGCCCATGATTTCCCCGTCCTCATCCTCCGCCGTGATGCAGCGGCTGGCGGCGCTGCTGCCGCCGGGGCGCCTGCTGGCGGAGCCGGCGCAGCTGGCATCCTACGAGAGCGACGGCCTCACGGCCTTCCAGGCGCGGCCGCTGGCGGTCGCGGTGCCGGAGACGGCGGACGAGGTCATCGCGCTCGTGCGCTTCTGCCATGCGGAGAAGCTGCCGTTTGTCGCGCGCGGCAGCGGGACGAGCCTCTCGGGCGGTTCCCTGCCGGTGAAGGAGGGCATCGTGATCGCGCTCAACCGGCTCAACCGGATCCTGCGGCTCGATCCGGAGCAGCGGTTCGCGGTCGTCGAGCCGGGGGTGATCAACACCCAGGTGACGCTGGCGGCCGCGCCGCACGGGCTGCACTACGCGCCGGATCCCTCGAGCCAGTCGATCTGCACGATCGGCGGCAACATCGCCTTCAACTCGGGCGGGGCGCACTGCCTCAAGCACGGGATGACCTCGAACCACGTGCTCGGCCTCAAGGCGGTCCTCGCCACCGGCGAGGTGGTGGAATGGGGCGGGGCGAGCCGCGAGCAGGTGGGCCCGGACTGGTGCGGATTGTTCGTCGGCAACGAGGGGCTGTTCGGAATCGCGCTCGAGATCACGCTGCAGCTGCTGCCGAGATCGGAATCCTTTCACACCGTCCTCGCGGGCTATCGTTCGCTGGAGGAGGCGGGGAACGCGGTCTCGGCGATCGTCGCGAGCGGCCTGCTGCCCGGGGCGATCGAGATCATGGACGCCCTGGCGCTGGAGGCGGCGGTGGCGGCGGTGCATGCGGATTATCCGCCGGGTTGCGAGGCGGTGCTGATCGTCGAGCTCGAGGGGCCGCGCGAAACCGTCGCGGCGGAACGCGTGCGGCTCGACGAGGTGATCGCCGCCAGCGGCGCGGTCGAGGTGCGCCCGGCCCGGGACGCGGCCGAACGCCTCGCGATCTGGAAGGGCCGCAAGAGCGCGTTCAGCGCGGTGGGACGGCTCTCGCCCGATTTCATCGTGCAGGACGGCGTCGTGCCACGCCGGCGCCTCGGCGAGGCGCTGCGCCGGATCGCCGAATGGTCGCGCGAAACGGGGCTGCGGGTGGCGAATGTCTTTCACGCCGGCGACGGCAACCTCCATCCGCTCATCCTCTACGACGGCCGCCAGCCCGGCGGCCTGGCGCGCGCCGAGGCTCTCGCGGGCCGCATCCTGCGCATGTGCGTCGAGATGGGCGGCTCGATCACGGGCGAGCACGGCGTGGGCGTGGAGAAGCGGGACTACATGCCCGACATGTTCAACCCGGACGAAATCGACTGCCTGAAGCGGCTGGCGGCGGCGTTCGATCCGCTGGGCATCGCGAATCCGGGGAAAATGTTTCCCTCCGCGGGGGCGCCGGCGTTGACGCAGCATGGACTGCATCCGCTGGAGAAATCCGGGGTGATCTCACGCGAGTAAGCGGAGAAATCCCAAACACCAGATGCCAAACGCCAAAGAATATTTCAGACCAATGGGGGCGGGGAGGGAGAATGATTCCCGGCTCTTTGCCCGCGCGCCGATCTTGGCGTTTGGAATTTTGGGATTTGGGTTTTCCACCCCGTGATCGTTCCAACTTCCAGCTCCGAATTGGTCGAAGCGATCAAGACCGCCCGTGGCCCCGTGCTGGCCGTGGGTGGCGGGACAAAACCCCGGCTTTCGGCGATTGAGGGCGTGACCCGGCTGTCGATGACCGGCCTGCGGGGAATCACGGAATACGAGCCCGACGAATACA
This sequence comes from Opitutaceae bacterium, assembly GCA_035549635.1. GTDB lineage: Bacteria > Verrucomicrobiota > Verrucomicrobiia > Opitutales > Opitutaceae > CAIUWA01. Next base: position 19,253 of record DASZQN010000008.1, on the reverse strand, counting down.
CGTTCACGGCCCTGGCCGGGACGCCGCTGCAGGAGATCATCGCGGCGCTGAAAGCGAAGGGACAGTATCTTCCCTTCGACCCGCCCTTCGCCGCCGCGGGAGCGACGCTGGGAGGAACCGTGGCGGCGGGCTTGAATGGCCCGGGCCGGTTTCGTTTTGGCGGGGTCCGCGATTTCATCCTCGGGGTCCGCTTCGTCGACGGCGAGGGGCGGCTGCTGCGCATGGGCGGCAAGGTGGTGAAAAACGCCGCCGGATTCGACCTGCCGAAGTTCTTTGTCGGCAGCCTGGGACGGCTCGGCGTGCTCGCGGAGATCACGTTCAAGGTTTTCCCGGTCCGGACCGACAGCCTCACGCTCCGCCTGCCGGCCGGCGACGCGGTGGCGATCAGCCGGATTTTCACGGCGGCCGCGACCGCGCGCTGGGAGATCGATGCGCTGGAGGCCGATCCGGCGAGCGGCGACGTCCTGATCCGCCTGGCCGGCCCCACGGCGGCGATCGCGACCCTGGCGGGCGAAATCCTGGCGCGCTGGCCCGGGGAAAAGCTGGCGGCGGATGCCGCCGCGAAACGCTGGAGCGAGGTGCTGGAGTTCCGCTGGGCGGACGGCGCGGAATCCCTGTTCAAGCTGACGCTGACCCCCGCGCGCGTCGCCGACTTTGCGGCGCTGCTGCGCGAATTTCCCGGCGCCCGGGGCTGGGTCGGCAACGGCGGCAACCTCGGCTACCTCGCGCTCCCGGGCGCCGCTGCGGACGAGGCGCTCGGCCACCGCCTGCGCGCGGGAGCCTTTCCCGCGCTCACGCTCCGGGGCGCCGCCCCGCTGTTCCCCGGGACGCACGCCGAACCCGCAATCGCGCGCGCCGTGAAGTCCGCCCTCGATCCCGCCGGCCGTTTCCCGTCTCTCGAATAATCGTTTCCAACCCAATTTCGCCCCTGCGGCAGGTAACCTATTGGGTTACACGATCCGGGGAGGCTGCCGAAAAAATCTATCTGCCAGATGCTCCACGCGATCAAGACCGACGAACACGGCCCGCTGGGCGAACCGATGGCGCATGCCGTCCAATCCTGCGTGCACTGCGGGTTCTGCCTCGCGGCCTGCCCCACTTACAAGGAGCTCGGCCAGGAGATGGACACCCCGCGCGGGCGGATCGTGCTGATGAAGCAGGTGCTGGAGGGCGGCCTGGACTGGACGGCGGCGCAGCCGCACGTCGACCGCTGCCTCGGCTGCCTCGCCTGCGAGCCGGCGTGTCCCAGCGGCGTGCCGTACCGCGACCTCGTGAGCCCGTTCCGGGCGGTGGCGCAGCCCCATTTCCGGCGCACGCCGGGAGAAAAGCTCCGGCGCTGGCTGGCTTCGCAGACCATTCCCTTTCCGTCGCGCTTCCGGCTCGCGCTGCTGGGGGCAAGGCTCGGGAAGCTGTTTCGTCCGCTCGTGCCGGGAGTCCTGCGGCCCATGCTGGACCTCGCGCCGGCGGCGGTGCCGCCTGCGGTGACGCTCGACCGAGTTTATCCCGCCAAGGGAGTGCGGCGCGGGCGGGTGGCGCTGCTGGCCGGGTGCGCCCAGCAGGTGCTGGATCCCGACATCAATGTGGCGACGATCGACGTGCTGACGCGGAACGGCGTCGAGGTCGTCGTGCCGCCGGACCAGGGTTGTTGCGGCGGCCTCGCCTGGCACACGGGAGACCTGCGCGCCGCCCAGGATTTTGCGCGGCGGAACCTCGACGCGTTCCCGGGTGACGTCGATGCGATCGTCACCAACGCCGCCGGCTGCGGCTCGGCGATGCACGAGTACCACCTGATCCTGCGCGGCACGCCGGACGAGGCGCGGGCGGAGGCGCTGCGGAAGCGCGTGATGGATGTCAGCGTTTACCTGGCCCGGCTCGGCCTGCGCGAGACGCCGCCGGCGGCAGGTGCGAAAGTGCGGGTCGCCTATCACGACGCCTGTCATCTCGCCAACGCGCAGGAAGTCCGCCGCCAGCCGCGGGACCTGCTGCGGTCGATCCCCGGCGTGGAGTTGTGCGAGATCGCCGAGGCGCACCTCTGCTGCGGCAGCGCCGGCACCTACAATCTTGACCAGCCGGAGATTGCGGCGTCGCTTGGCGCCCAGAAGGCCCGGGCCGTGGCCGCGACCGGCGCCAGCGTCGTCGCCTCCGGCAACATCGGTTGCCTCACGCAGCTGCAGGCGCACCTCGGAAAACAGGGATCGGCGCTGCGGGTGCGTCACACGATGCAGGTCCTGCGGGACGCGTACGCGGAAAAGTAATCCGAAGATTTCGCACAGAGGCACCGAGCTCACAGAGACACCCGATCTGATCGACCTCTGTGCGAACCTGCCGAAAGCGTTTCAGAACCACTTTTTCCGCTTCAGGTAGATCGTCATCAGCAGCGTGCTGCCAAGCATGAGGGCCCACGCAAAGAGGTAGCCGTGGGGCCACTTGAGCTCGGGCATGTTCTCGAAGTTCATCCCGTACCAGCCGCCGATCAGGACGGCGGGAAGCGTGACGGCCGTGACCGCCGTGAGGAACTTGATGCCCTCGTTGGCCTCGAACGCCGCCTTGTTGAGATAGATATCGAAGGCCATCATCAGGCGCTCGTGGTAGCTCGTGGCGGATTCCTCGAGGCGGGCGAGGTTCTCGCGCAGGTTGCGGAAATAGGGGAGCATCAGCGGCCGGATCAGCTTGCCCTCGCCCCGTGCGAGGCGGTCGATGACGTCGCGCTGGGGACGCACGATCTGGCGGAGCCTGGAGAAATCGGTGCGCACCTTGATGATCTCGGCAATGAACTCCTTCGAGGACGCCTGGGAAAGGACCGTCTCCTCGATCTCCTCCAATTCGCCGCGCAGCTCGTCCATCGCCGGCTGATAGTTGTCCACGATCTGATCGAGGATGAAATGCGCCAGGCGATCCGGCCCGCGCGCGACCACGCCGGTGCTCTTGCCGATGCGGTCGAGCGTGGCCTGGACGGACTTGAGCGGCGCGCGGTGAAAGGTCACGAGGTAGTCCTTGCCGAGGAAGAGATCGAGCTCGGTGGTGTTGAACTTTTCCTGCCGGGTGAAATCCACGCCGTGCACGACGATGAACAGGTAGTCGTCGTAGTCCTCGATCTTCGGCAGCGAGCTCGGCGTCAGGCAGTCCTCGATCGCCACCGGATGGAACTGAAAGACGCCCTCGAGGATTCGCCTCGCCTCCTCGTCGGTGGGATTGTCGAGGTCGATCCACACCACCAGCCCCTTGTCGGCCCGGACGAGCCGCAGCGCCTCCAGCTCGAGGTCGCGCCCGGCCAGCTTGCCTTCACTGAGGACGAACGAGTGGATCATGGCTGGATAAGGCTGCGCAGCAGCATGGGATTGCCAAGATCGGGCGCAAGAATTGTGCTCGGCGCCCATGAAGCGACGCCTCTGGGGAAGATTGCTGATCATCGGGGGACTGGCCTTGACGGGGACGAGAGGCTGGGCGGAAGCGACGCCGGCCCAGAAGGACCTCGGCATGACCATGCTGCGCCGCTGCAAGACGATGCTGCAGGACGAGTACTACGACCCGACCCTGGGAGGCTTTGATCTGGAGGGACGCTGCCAAGAGGCCGAGAAGCGCATCGCCACCGCGGCGGACAACGCCGCGATTTTCCGCATCGTCGCGGAGGTTTTCCTGAACCTCGGCGATCCCCATACCCGCTTCATCGCTCCGCCGCGGGCCGCGCGGGTCGACTACGGCTGGCAGGCGGTGACCGTGGGCGATGGCTGCTACGTTTACCGCCTGGTGGCGAAGAGCGACGCGGTGAAAAAGGGCCTGGCCTTCGGCGACCGGATCGAGTCGGTCAACGGACTGGCGGCCAACCGGCAGACCTGGCCGATTCTGGCATATCTGTTCAACAGCCTGGACCCGCAGGGCGGATTGCGGGTGGTCGCGGTATCGCCCGCGGGAGAGCGCCGGCAACTCGACCTGCAGGCGGAGGTCAAACCCCGCGCGCGGGTCCTTGATCCGAACAGCGCGGAGTATTGGCAGCTGGTGCTGCGGGCCGAGGCGGATATCGATCGCTGGGACGACCAGTTTGCCTGGGTGGACGACGTGCTGGTCTGGCGGCTCCGGCGATTTGACAATGATCCGGCGTCGCTAAACGAGGGCGCCGGCCGCCTGGCCAAGGCGAAGTCGCTCGTGCTGGACCTGCGCGGCAACGACGGCGGTTCGAAGGAAAAGCTGCTGGAGATGCTGGCGCTGATCTTCGATCATCCCGTCCAGGTGGGGACGATCCGCACGCGGGGCAAGGAGGCCCCGCTCGCGGCCGCGCCGGCCGCCCGGCCTTTTCGCGGCATGGTGATCGCGGTGGTCGACGCCCAGACCGGGGCGGCCGCGGAAATCTGCGCCCGGATGCTCCAGCTGGAAGACCGCGGGGTGGTCGTGGGCGATCGCACGGCGGGTGACCTCCGGTCCGGCAAGTTCGTGATCTCCATGGTCGGCACGAACGGGGTGCCGTTTGCCATGGCGGTGACGACCGCGAGGATGGTCATGCGCGACGGCCAGACGCTTGACGGCGGGGTGGCCCCGGATCTGCCGCTGATTCCCACGGGGGCCGACATGGCCCGAAGAAGCGATCCGGCGCTAGCCAAGGCCCTGGCTCAGGTGGCCAAAAAATTCACGCCCGAGGAGGCAGGGAAGCTGCTGCCGTGGAAACTCCCGGCGGGCGAACTTTAGGCCGGCGCGAGCAGCTTTTCCTCCGCGGCGACGACGGCCTTGATGAAATCCTCCGGCGTCGATGCAGTCAGGAACGCCTCGCGGTTGGCGGGATCCTTGAGCAGCTTGCAGAGGGAACTGACGACCTGCAGATAGTCGCCCGGCCTCGTCTTGGGCGTGCCGAGCATGAACAGCAGGCGGACGTTCTCGTTGCTGTTCTCGAACAGGATGCCGGCGTCGCTCCGGCCCACCGCCAGCACCATGTCCTTCACGTATTCGGTGCGCGCGTGCGGGAGGGCGATCTCGTGGCCGAGGCAGGTCGTGTCGAGGCGGTCGCGCGCGAGCAGCTCCGCGTAGAAATTGTCGAAGTTCAGGACGTCCGGATGCCCGGCCAGCAATTCCGCGACCTCGTGCAGCGCGGCCGTGCGCTTCGCGGCGCGCAGGTGCAGGGCAATGCGCGCGGGGTCGAGGAGGTGGGAAATTCGGCCGGCCATGGAAAACCGCGGGGCGAGGGGCTCGGGGAAAACTGAGCCGTCGTGGAAATTATTGGCAAGGGCTAAAGGCGGAGGAACTCAACGTCCAAGGTGGTGCAGCCGTTCGCATCCGCGGTTCCGAAATTGAACGTTGAACGTTGGACGGTGGATGTTGAACGTTGGGCCGTCATGGCTTCCCCCAGTTTTTCCAATACGGCCGCGCTCCGGGAGCAGTTCCAGCGGGACGGATACCTGGCGCTGCGGGGCTATTTCTCCACCGAGCGCATCGACCAGGTCCTCGCCGCGATCGCCCGGCTGATCGAGGAGCGTCCGGGCGAGGTGGTGGTGGACAGCCTGGCCACCGGGAGGCGCACGTTCTGGTCGGAGGCGGACGGCCGCGAGACGCGGCGGTTCAAGTTCAACGACTTTTACCTGATCAGCGAGGACGTCCGGCAGCTCGCCCTCGGCCGCGGCCTGTCGGACCTGCTGGCCGCGCTGCTGGGGGAGCCGGCGGTGCTGTGCAACAGCCTCAACTTCCAGAAGGGGAGCAACCAGCCGAAGCACATCGACTCGCTCTACATGACGCCGCAGACGCCGCAGGCGCTGATCGCCACCTGGACGGCGTTCGAGGACGCGCATCCAGACTCCGGACCGCTGGTGTATTATCCCGGCAGCCACCTGATCCCGCTTTACCGCTTCAAGGACGGCACGCACCACGCCAGCCCCGAGGAGATGCCGGCCTGGAACGCCTACATCGAGGCGCAGCTGAAGGAGCGCAACATCCCGGAGAAGATCTTCCTCGCGAACAAGGGCGACCTCTTCATCTGGCACTCCGACCTGCTGCACGGCGGCGGCAGGATCAACGACCAGAACCGCACGCGCAATTCGCTCGTCTGCCATTATTATGGCGAGGCCGACTGCCGGAAGCTGCACTGCGACCTGGCGCCGCTCGACCGCGGCTACTGGATGCGCCGCCTGCGCCAGCCGGTGACCGTTCCGCCCGAGGCCTTCACGGACGGGCGGGTTTTTCCCGAGCAGGAGTACCTCGACCGGTATCCCGACGTGAAGGCGGCCGTGAAGGCCGGCACCTGCCCGTCCGGCTGGGTGCACTACCAGGCCGCGGGCTTCAAGGAAGGCCGCGGGATCTGAGTCCGTCGGCACGGCTGAATGTTGTAGGCCAGGTTGATGACCTGGCGGGCCACCTCACCGAGGTGGCCTACAACGAATGAGGCGGCGACCAGCAGGCCGCCGCCTCAGATAACTGCGTTGGACTCCGGGAGTACTCCTCAGCCGGCCGCGGGCTCGGCGGGAGCGGCGGGCGGGGCGAAGGGCGGTTCGCTGCCGGTCTCCTCCTCGGTCTCCACGATGCGGGCGATGCCGAGGAGCTTGTCGCCCTCGGCCAGCGTGACGAGCTTGACGCCCTTGGCGCCGCGGCCGGTCTCGCGGATTTCGCTGACCCGGGTGCGGATGCTCTGGCCCTTGGCGGTGAGGAGCATCACCTCGTCGGAATCGTGGACGCTGAGCGCGCCGGCGACGCTGACGGACGCGTCGTCGGGCAGGTCGATCGCGATGACGCCCGAGCCGCCGCGGCTCGTGAGGCGGTAGTCCTCGAACGGCGTGCGCTTGCCGATGCCGTCCTCGCGGGCGACGAGCAGTCGCGCAGCGGGATCGCAGACCTCGATGGCCTTGACGAAGTCGCCTTCGTACTTGAAGCGCATCCCGGTGACGCCGACGGTGGCGCGGCCCTGGTCGCGGAGGTCGCTCTCGTTGAAGCGCACGGCCTGGCCCTTGTGGCTGATGAGGATGATCTCGTTCTCGCCGTTCGTCAGCACACAGCCGACAAGGGCGTCGCCCTCCTCGAGGTTGATGCCGATGAGGCCGCCCTCGCGGGTGGTGTTGGCGTAGTCGGTCAGGCTCGTCTTTTTCGTGATGCCCTGGCGGGTGACCATGACGAGGAACTGGCCCGGCTCGAAGTCCTTCACGCAGAGCATCGCCGCGATCTTTTCCGCCTCGGCGAGGCGGAGGAAGGACGACACCGACTTGCCCTTCGACGTGCGGGTGCCCTCGGGGACGTCGTAGACCTTCTTCGCGTGGCACTGGCCGGTACTGGTGAGGAAGAGGATGTAATCGTGGGTCGAGGCCGTGAAGAGGTTCTCGACGAAGTCCTCCTCGTAGGTCTCGGCGCCGATCACGCCCTTGCCGCCGCGTTTCTGCGAGCGGTAGTCGGCGACGCGGGTGCGCTTGATGAAGCCGAGATGGGAGACGGTGATGACGCAGCCCTCGTTCGGGATGACGTCCTCCATGCGGAATTCGCTGGCGTCGCCGACGATCTCGGTGCGGCGGGGAGACGTGTACTTGGCCTTCATCTCGCCGAGCTCCTTCTTGATCAGCGCCATCAGCTTGGCTTCCGACTCAAGGATGCCGCGCAGCTCGAGGATGAGCTGCTCGAGCGCGAGGTACTCGGCCTCGATCTTGCCGCGCTCGAGGCCGGTGAGCTGGTAGAGGCGGAGCTCGAGGATGGCGTCGGTCTGGCGCTCGGAGAGCGGGTACTTCGCCATCAGCTTCACCTTGGCCTCGTCGCGGTTCGCGGAGGCGCGGATGATCTTCACGAAGTCGTCGAGGTTATCGAGGGCGATGATGTAGCCCTCGAGGATGTGGGCGCGGTCCTCGGCCTCCTTGAGGCGGAACTTCGTGCGGCGCGTGACGACATCGCGGCGATGCTCGATGTAGCACTCGATGAGCTCCTTGATGTTCATCTGCTTCGGCCGCTTCTTGTCGAGGGCGAGCAGGGTGACGCCGAAGGAGGACTCGAGGGCGGTCTTCTGGAAGAGCTGGTTGATGACGACCTTCGCCTGCTCGCCGCGCTTCAGCTCGATGACGATGCGGGTGTTCTCGTCGGACTCGTCGCGGAGATCGCGGATGCCGTCGATCTGCTTTTCGCCCACGAGCTCGGCGATCCGGAGGACGAGCGTGTTGCGGTTAACGTTGTAGGGGATCTCGGTGATGACGATCTGCTCCATGCCGCCCTTGAGCTCCTCGGTGTGGGCCTTGCCGCGGGTGCGGACGATGCCCTTGCCGGTCTTCAGGTAGCTGAGGATGCCCTCGCGGCCGGAGATGACGCCGCCGGTCGGATAGTCGGGGCCCTTGACGATGTTGCAGAGCTCGTCGACGGAGATGCGCGGGTTGTCGATGATGGCGAACGTGGCGTCGATGATCTCGTCGAGATTGTGCGGCGGGATGTTCGTCGTCATGCCGACGGCGATGCCGGTCGAGCCGTTCATCAGCAGGTTCGGCAGCGCAGCGGGAAGGACGGTCGGCTCGGTGGTCGACTCCTTGTAGTTGGGAACGAAGTCGACGGTGTCCTCCTCGATGTCCTTCAGCAGGTCCTCCGCGATCTCCTTGAGCCGCGCCTCGGTGTAACGGTAGGCGGCCGGCGGATCGCCGTCCACGGAGCCGAAGTTGCCCTGCGGATCGATCAGCGGATAGCGCATGACCCATGGCTGGGCGAGGCGGACGAGGGTGTCGTAGACCGAAGAGTCGCCATGGGGGTGGTAATTCTTGAGCACCTCGCCGACGACACCCGCGCACTTGTCGAAGGCGCGGTTGTGCAGCAGGCCTTCACGCAGCATCGCGTAAAGCACGCGGCGCTGGACGGGCTTCAGGCCATCGCGCGCGTCGGGCAGGGCGCGCGAGATGATGACCGACATCGAGTACTCGATGTAGGCCGTCTGCATGATGTCGGTGATGTTGGCCGAGGAGAGTTTTTCGGAAGCAGTGTACATTCTGGAAAGGTAGTGAGTAGCGAGTAGGTGCGGAGTGAGCAGTTATGATCCGCGGCGTTGAAGACCGTTGATGTAGCCTTGAAGCAGCCGGGAGACCTCCTCGAGGTCCGCATGAAGCGCGACGGTGTCAGTATAATCCAGGTCGTGAGCGAGGATCAGTTGATAGAGGCATTCGTCGGCGGAACCCTGGGCGATATTGTAGAAGCGAAGCTTGTCGGGAGTGGTGCGCTTGCGGAAACCTTCGACGAAATTCGAAGGAATACTGGCAGCGGCGCGGCGAAGCTGGCTGGTAAGGGCAAATAGCTCGTGCTTCGGGAACGCCTCGGTGCAGCGGTAGATCGCAAGGGCGAACGCGTGTGCCTTCTGCCACACGGTGACATCCCGGAACGACTGTGATTTCCCTGTCATGCTCGCTACTCGCTACCCACTACTCGCTACTCAAACGTCCAGGAACTGCACGTTGAGGGCATTGTCCTCGATGAACTGGCGGCGCGGCGGGACCTCATCGCCCATCAGGAGGGTGAAGAGGGCGTCGGCCTTGGCGGCGTCCTCGATGTTCACCTTGAGGAGGCGGCGCTTGTCGGGGTCCATCGTGGTCTCGAAGAGCTGCTTCGGGTTCATTTCGCCGAGACCCTTGTAGCGCTGGATGCTCAGGCCCTTGCGGCCGTTGGCGCGGATCTGGGTGACGATGTCGAGCGGGCCGCGCAGTTCGATTTTGTTCTCGGACTTCTGGCCGGCGTTTTCGGTCAGCGTGAAGCGGGACTCCTCCGTGGCGGTGAAACGGGCGATGTCGAGGCCGGTCGCGGCGATGGCCTTGAGCAGCTTCGTCATCTCGGTGCTCTCGAAGATCTCGTGCTTCGTGCGCCGCGTCGGGCTGAGGACGTTCTTGCGCTCGACGATCGGGTTCGCCGTGCCGTCGGCGGACGGCGCCTCGGACTGCTCGGTGAGGTCGGCGTTGAGCTTCTTGTCCTGCAGGTATTTCGCGAGGGCCGCCTCGTCCTTCAGGAATTCGTGGCTCTCCTGGTTGCCCGTGCGAACGCGGATGATGTAGCGCGGCAGGGCGTGGGTCGCGGCGTCGTGGGTGTCGAGGTACTCGTCGAGGGCGGCGCCGTAGCGGGTGACACCGGTGCCGAGCTTCTCCAGGGCGGCGAGGTTCTCGACGATCTTGTCGACCTGCGCGGGAGCGTAGACGTGCTGGTCGGAGAGACGGGTGAGGACGACATCCTCGGAACCGAGCTCGAGGAGGATGCGGTTGAGCTGTTCGTCATTGTCGACGTACTGCTCCCGCTTCTTGCGCTTGATCTTATAGAGCGGCGGCTGGGCGATGTAGACGTAGCCGCGCTCGATCAGGCCCTTCATCTGGCGGTAGATGAACGTGAGCAGCAGGGTGCGGATGTGGGAGCCGTCCACGTCGGCGTCCGTCATGATGATGATCTTGTGGTAGCGGGCCTTCTCGGCGTTGAAGCCGCCGACGGATTCGTCGCCCTCGCCGATGCCGGTGCCGCAGGCGGTGATGAGAGTGCGGATTTCCTCGTTGGAGAGCACCTTGTCGAGGCGGGCCTTCTCGGTGTTGATGAGCTTGCCGCGCAGCGGAAGGATGGCCTGGAAGCGACGGTCGCGGCCCTGCTTGGCGGACCCGCCGGCGGAGTCGCCCTCGACAATGTAGAGTTCGGTGAGCGCAGGGTCCCGCTCGGAGCAGTCCGCCAGCTTGCCGGGCAGGCCGCCGCCGGAGAGCGCGCCCTTGCGCACCGTCTCGCGGGCCTTGCGCGCGGCCTCGCGGGCGCGAGCGGCGTTGAGCGACTTGTCGACGATGCGCTTGGCGATCGGCGGGTTCATCTCGAAGAACTGCATCAGGCCTTCGTAGGCCGCGGAGCCGACAACGCTCTCCACCTCGGGCGAAAGGAGCTTCACCTTCGTCTGCGATTCGAACTTCGGATCGCTGTGCTTGATGGACACGACCGCGGCGAGCCCTTCGCGGACGTCGTCGCCGGTGATCTGCGGATCCTTGTCCTTGAGCAGGTTGTTGGCCTTGGAAAACTGGTTGATCGCACGGGTGAGCGCGCTGCGGAAGCCGGAGAGGTGGGTGCCGCCGTCCGGATTGTGGATCGTGTTGGTGTAGCAGAGGACCTGGTCGTTGTAGGTGTCGTTGTACTGCAGGACGATCTCCGCGTGGATTTCCGCCGGCTTCCCGTCGAGTTCCAGGTGGGATTCCTTGACGATGCGGATCGGCTTCGGGTGCAGCGGCGTCTTGCCGGTGTTGATCTGCTTCACGAACTCCTCGACGCCGTCCTTGTAGTAGTACGTCTCCGGCTTCGACTCGGCGGGACGCTCGTCGGTGAACACGATCTCCAGCCCCGAGTTGAGGAACGCGAGCTCGCGCAGGCGCTGGCTGATGCGGCCGGACTGGAAGACGGTGGTTTCCTTGAAGATCTCGGGATCGGGCTTGAACGTGATGTAGGTGCCGGTGCCGCGCGCCTTGCCGATGACCTCGAGCTTCTGCACGGTCTTGCCGCGCTCGAACTTCATGTGGTGGACCTGGCCGCCGCGGGAGACCTCGACCTCGAACCACTCGGAGACGGCGTTGACGCACTTGGCGCCGACGCCGTGGGTGCCGCCGGAGAACTTGTAGCCGCCCTGGCCGTATTTGCCGCCGGAATGCAGGGTGGTCAGCACCATCTCCACGCCCGGGATCTTGTACTGCGGGTGGATGTCGACCGGAATGCCGCGGCCGTTGTCCCGGATACTGATCGAGCCATCGACGTGGATCGTCACTTCGATCCGGCTGCAGTGGCCGGCGAGATGCTCGTCAACCGAGTTGTCCAGCACCTCCGACACGCAGTGGTGAAGCGCCCGCTCGTCGGTGCCGCCGATGTACATGCCCGGCTTCTTGCGGACGGCCTCGAGTCCCTCGAGTTTGCCCAGTTTGGAGGCGTCGTAGGTCTCGGCGCCGGCAGGGCTGGTTGCGTTGGTTTTTTCGTCGGATTGGTCGGCCATGAAAGGGTTTTGCGAGGATGAAATATGAAAGGAAAATCCTGTCGCGAAGCCGCTGTCCACGCGAGGGTTTTTTTGAGAAAAAACCGGCCGGAAAAGGCCCTTTTTTTGGCCTATAAACGCCTCCGGGGGCTAGCCGGGATCCCCCTCGGGGGTCAGCGGTCCGTCCGGCCCGGAGTTTTCGTTTGCGCGACTTGCCGGGCGCCCTACCGTCGCCGCTCAGTGAAGCTCTCTGTCAAAGCCGTTTATGCCTGCCGGATCCTCGCCCAGATCGCCCGGATGCACGGCACGGGGGAGCTGGCCCACGTGGAGAATCTCGCCCGGCTCGAGGCGGTGCCCCCGAATTACATCGCCCAAATCCTGAGCGAGTTGCGCGAGGGTGGGCTCATCACCAGCCGCCGCGGCAAGACCGGCGGGTATGCGCTGGCCCGTCCGCCCGAGGATATCTCCCTCTACGACATCCTGACGCTCGTCGAGGACGACGTGCTGGAATTCGGCGGCGACGCCAAGGGACAGTCCGGCCGCCGGGTGCAGCAGGCCTGGCGCGTCGTCCGGGCCACCCTGATCGCCGAGACCAAGCGCCAGACGCTCGACATGCTCGTGAGCCGCGAGGTCGAGGAAATGTACTACATCTGAACCGCCTTTTCCCATGCCCACGCCCCTCATCGAAAAGCTCCTCGTCCTCCAGGACCGCGACACCCGGCGCCTCGGGCTGGAGAGCCAGCTCAAGGGGGTGCCGCGAGAGGTGGCGGCCGTGGAGCAGAAGATCGCAGGGGAGAAGGGCGCCATCGAGGCCGCCCGGACCGAGGTGAAGGAGCTCGAGGCGAAAAAAAAGCTCCTCGAGACCGAGATCGGTTCCGCCGAGGACAAGCTGGCCAAGTACAAGACCCAGCAGATGCAGGTGAGGAAGAACGACGAGTTCCAGGCGCTCGGCCACGAGATCGCCACCACACAGGAGGGCATCGGCGGCCTGGAGGAGCAGGAACTGCAGGTCATGTACTCGATCGACGAGGCGAAGAGGAAGTTCGCCGCGGCCGAGGCCGTGCTGAAGCAGAACATCGCGGGTCACGAGTCGCGGATCCGCACGCTGCGGGAACGCGAGGTGAACCTCGCCGAGAACCTGAAGGCCGCGCAGGCGGAAGTGACCGCGGCGCGCGGTCCGGTCGAGGAATCCGCGCTCCGGACCTACGATCGCATCGCGGCGCAAAAACAGCCGGTCTGTGTCCCGATCCAGGGAGGGAAGTGCGGCGGCTGCCACCTGAAGGTTTCCAGCGAGGCCGAATCGGCCTCCCGCGGGAAGAATCCCGACATCAAGATCCCGACCTGCGATCAGTGCGGCCGGATCGTCTATTGGGAAAACTGAAGTCGGTCTTCCCTGCGGCGATCTCAACGGCCGCGCAGGCGATTCCAGAAAAAGCGGGCGCGATAGCCGGCCCGCCGGCGGGACGTGAAAAGGGCGTCCGGCGCCGCCATGCGGTCGGCGTCCACGCGATAAAGAAGATGACTGTCCCACCCGGCATTGTCCGCGCCCCCGATGCGGAACGCATGCCGGTAGCATCGCCGGACGCGCTCGCGCGCGGCGCGTCCGAACCGGCCGTAGGGGAAGACGAAGCTGTCGACGGGCTGGCCCAGCCGGGCCGAGAGCAGCTGCCGGGGCACCTCGATCTCCGTCTGGAGGTCCACCCGGGGATCATCGAGGCGGCAATGCGTGAACCCGTGGGCGGCGATCATGACCTGGCCGCTGTCGGCCATCTCGCGCAGTTCCGGCCAGGTGCAGAAGCCGCCGTCGTGGGGATGGCGGGCCTCCACGCTGGGATTGGCGCGGAGGCGCTTCACGGTGGGGGCATCCACCTGCTCGCGCACGACCACGGGGGGGACGGCGAGCAGCGCGCGCAGCCCGTGCTTTTGCAGCAGCGGAAAAACCACGGCGTAGAAATCGAAATAGGCGTCGTCGAAGGTCAGGCAGACATTCAGCCGGCCCGGTGCGAGCGGCTCGCCGGGGAGGACGCATTCGTAGTGCGCCGCGATGTGGGCGAAGTGGGCATCGAGCATCGCGGGGGCGTTGCCGAAATCCCCGTCCCGCGCCCGATGGTACATCAACGCCAGCAATGTCATGCCGGCGGACGGCGGTTGGCCTCGGCGAGGCGGAGGTATTTCCAGAAGACCAGCTGGCCCTGGAACGCGCTGATCACGAAACCCTCGGCTCCCTGGAGGCAGCCGCGCTGCAGGACGTAGCTCTTGAAGAAAGCCCAGCCGGCGCGCGCCAGGGCGCGCACCGGTCCCGCGCGCCTCCGGCCGGCGTGCTGCTCCGCGAACAGCCGGCTGTAGATCCGGGTCTTGTGGAGGAAGTCGTCGACCGAGCCGTACGAGTAATGACGGATGGGATGGCGGAGCTGGCGCACGAAAAAGTCCGCGCACTGCACCCGCTCGTGGAGCTCGCTCTCGCAGAAGTTGGTCGCACGGCGGTTGAAGAGTCGCTCGTGGCGGTCGGGATGCCATCCGCACGAGGTGATCAGGCGGCCGTTGTAGTAGTTGTGGAACGGCATGGCGTAGACGATGCGCGCGTCGAGCGGCAGTGCGGCGATCTCGGCGGCCAGCTCCGCGGACACCACCTCGTCGCTGTCGATGGAAAGGATCCAGTCGTGCCGCGCGAGCGCCACGGCCTGGCGCCGGGCCCGGCCGAAGCCGGGGAAGCCGCCCTCGAGTCCGTAGAGCTGCACGTTGGGCCAGCGCCGCGCGATCGCCATGGTCTCGTCGGTGGAGCCGGTGTCGAACACGAGCACCTCTTCGCACCATTCCAGCGCCGTCAGCACCTCCGGGAGATGCCTGGCGCTGTTCTTGGTCAGGATGACGGCGCTGATCGGGACGACCCGGGCGCCGGCCGCCGCCGGGCCGAAGGCGCGAAGCGTGTGGAGCGTGGCCGTGAAATGCGAGGGGGAGGGGCCGATCTTTTCATCGGCGCCGGAAGGGCGGCGGGGTGCGACGGACAGGGGTAGGGGGCGTGGCATGACCCCCGATATTAACGACGCCACCCCGGCGCTGTATGTCCGCCGCCGTTGGAATCGCGTGTCAGGCTTGGCCTGACAGCTGGCCGCTCAGGGCCGCTTGCCCTCGTTCCACCGGACGGCGGCGCGGACCAGCTCGGCTGCGTCGGTGAGGCCGAGTTTCTCCCGGATGCGCGCGTAATAGGTCTGCACGGTCTTGAGGCCGATCTTGAGGTCGTCGGCGATTCGCCGGGTGGAATGGCCTTCGCCGAGCCGGCGGAAGACGTCCAGCTCGCGGTCGCTGAGCGCTTCCGGGGAGGCCGGCGCCTCGTCCGGCGAGCGGCCGACCATCCGCTCCGCCAGCGCGGCGAGGACCGCAGGGTCGGCGTAGATCTTGCCCGCGTGGACCTGCCGGATGGCGGAGACAATCTGGCTGGTGGACTCGCGCTTCATCACGTAACCGCGCGCACCCGCGCGCAGCGCGCGCTCGATATCGCCGATCTCCTCGTGCATGGAAAGCACCAGCACCCGCGTGGAAGGCAGGCGGCTGCGCAGGTCCTTGATCAGGTCGAGGCCGGAGCCGGACTTGAAGGACAGGTCGACGATGGCCACGTCGGGCGGGTTGGCCGCCATCGCGGCGAGCGCGCGCACCGGATCGCCGGCCTCGCCGCAGACCTCGAGGTCGGACTGCAGGCGCAGCAGGCTGGCCAGCCAGTCCCGCACGAGCGGATGGTCGTCCACGATGAAGATGCGGAGGCGTTCCGCGCTCATGCCGGGAGGGGACTGGCGGCTCGCGGCAGATGGCAGATGACCCGCGTCCCCTCGCCGGGGGCCGGGACCACGGAGAGCGTGCCCCCGATGAAGGCCGCGCGATAAGCCATGATCTGCAGCCCCATGCCCGTGCCGCGTTCCTCCGGCGGGGGGAGGCCGGCGCCGTCGTCCTCGACCATCAGGACCACCGCGTCCGCATCCCCGGTGAAGACGATGTCGACCTGGCTAGGCTCGGCGTGCCGGAGCGCGTTGCGCAGCGCTTCCTGCGCGATGCGGAAGAGCTGGGCTGCGCTGCCCGCGCTCTCGATCACCGGATTGCCCTCCTGCTTGAAATGACAGGTCACGCCGCCCTCGGCGCCCTTCACCGCGAGCTGGGCGAGCTCGTTGGCGAGATTCGCGGGTTCGATGCTGGCCAGCAGCAGCCCGCGCGCGAGGCCCCGGGTCTTGGCGATGCCCTCCTCGACGTAGCGCACGATGGCCTGCGCGTCGTCCGCGGCCTGCGCGTCGCGGCTGCCGAGGTACTCGGCCAGGACCTTCGTGGCGAGCGCGGTGCCGACAAGGTGCTGGCAGAGGTCGTCATGGAGCTCGCGGCCGATCGCATTCCGCTCGCGCGCGGCGATGTCGAGGAGCTCGCGCTCGAGGCGTTCGCGCGCCCGGCCGGCCTGCTCGAGCGCCGCGGTGCGGCGCCGCACGCGGTCCTCGAGCTGCCGGTGCAGGGAGATCATCGCGTGGAACACCCACACGAGCACCCCCGAGATGCCGACGTCGGCCAGGCGGTTCCAGAAGATGGCGAGCGGGGCGGCGTGCTGCAGGTACCCGGCAGCGAGATCGCCCGCGAGACGGACGACGATGCAGAGCGCGGCGACCACGCAGCCTTCCTTCCACCCGAGCCAGGCCACGCCGAGCACGATGGGAATGAGGTAGAAAAGCTGCAGCGAAAACCAGATGCCGGTGCGGTAGTCGATCCATCCGATCACTCCGATGAGCGCGGCGATGATCAGCATCGAGCGGCCCCGGCTGTGGCGGGGCGGGGCCGTGAGCCACGCCTGGGCCCATGAGTCGGACGAGGCGGAGCCCGGCGCGGCAGGCGGGGTAGGAGCAGGCATGGGCGGCGGCCGTCACTATCCACTGGACGTTCCGCGGGCGTCAAGGGCCCCGCGTACCTCGCGGGCCGTGTCCTGATTTGACCGCGCAGGGAGATTGATCGCTCTCGTTCCTCGTTCTCTTTCGCGTGCTCCTTCGGCAACAGCCGGGAACGGGGAACGGTAAGAGAACGAGACCGATTGCCTCGGAATAATTGGCGAAACCGGGAATCCACCCGCCTGCGGGCGAGCTTGCCTTCGCCTGCCGGGATTCTATGGTTCACCCCTTGGTTTTGGGGCCTGGTCGTCGCTCCGAGTTCTTTGATCCCAAGGCGCGGGTAATGTCGCGCCCGCTAGAAGCTTGGAGAGGAAAGTCCGGACACCATAGGGCAGGATGCCGCGCAAGGTTATGCCAAGCGCGGGCACCGCGTTTCAAGGCGCGGTGACGGACAGTGTCACAGAGAATATACCGCCCGCTGTCGCTCGGCTTGCCGGGCAATGGCAGGCAAGGGTGAAAAGGTGGGGTAAGAGCCCACCGCGCCGGCAGCAATGACGGCGGCACGAAAAACCCCATCCGGTGCAAGGCAAAATAGGTGGCTGGGTGGCCCGTCCTACAGCCACGGGTATGCCGCATTCGCCCTCGCTGGCGTGTTCGCACGCGAGCGTTGATGAACGGGGCCGCGAGGCCCCGAGAGAAATGACGACCGAAGCGCCGCAAGGCGTGGAACAGAATCCGGCTTACCGGCCCCAAAACCAAATTTTTCCCGCGTCCGCCGCGGTTCACCCGTTTGTCACTTTCCCGCCACGGGGCCGTGACCTGCGGCGGCTAGCTTGGGAGCGTCGGCCGGATTTCCGGGTCGGACTTCCTGTCCGCACCTTCCGCCGGCTTCCTCCCGTCATGAGCTGCCGCTTCATTCCCCGCCTTCTCGCCCTGGCCACCGCTGTCCTTCCGCTCGCCGTCCCGCTGTCGGCGGCCGCGGCGCCCGAGCACCACGTGGTGATCGTGGTGTTCGACGGCATGCGCCGCGACTTCATCTCGGCCGAGAACACACCCAATCTGTGGCGGCTGGTGAACGACGGGGTGTTTTTCGCCCACCATCACCCGGTTTACCTGAGCGCCACCGAGGTGAACGGCACCGCGATCGCCACCGGCGCTTATCCCGCGCACAGCTTCGTGATCGCGAACACCGACTATCGGCCGCCCATCGATCCCCAGAAGTCGATCGGCATCGAAAAGCCCGACATCATCCGCAAGGGCGACGAAGTCAGCGGCGGCCACTACCTCGGCGCTCCCACGGTCGCGGAAATCCTGCGGGCCCACGGGATCGCGACGGTGATCGCCGGTTCGAAGCAGGTCGCGCTGCTGCACGACCGCGCGGTGCGACCGGAGGGCGCGGGCGTCTCCCCGGTGCTCTACGAGGGCGACACGCTGCCGGTTTCGATCGCGAAGACCCTGACCGCTGGGCTCGGAGCCTTTCCGCCGATCGCGGCCGACGAAAACAAGACCGCGCGCGACGCCTGGACGACGCAGGCGCTGCTCGGGACCCTTTGGAGGGACGCGGTGCCGGCCTACTCGCTCCTCTGGCTCGCCGAGCCCGACGCCTCGCAGCACGCGAGCGGGCCCGGCTCCCCGCAGTCGCTGGCGGCGGTGAAGAGCAGCGACACCAATCTCGGCCTGGTGCTGGCGGAACTCGACCGCCGCGGCCTGCGCGGCAGCACGGATGTGCTTGTCGTGTCCGACCACGGTTTCTCGACGATCGGGCGGAAGGTGGATGTCGCGGTGGAGCTCTCGAAGGCGGGCTTCGACACCAAGCGCGCCGTGCTCGGCACGCTGAAAAAGGGCGAGGTGTTCGCCGTCAGCAACGGCGGCACGACCCTCTTGTACGTCGGCGAACATGACGGCGATGTGTGCCGCCGTCTCGTGACGACACTGCAGGCGCAGGATTGGACCGGCGTCATCTTCTCGCAGGTGCCGGCGGAGGGAACGTTTCCGCTCGCCGAGGCCCACATCGATTCGCCGCAGGCGCCGGATCTCGTCGTCTCGCTGCACTGGTCGCGGGACCGCAGCCCCAACGGCACGCCGGGCCTGCACGTCTCCGATCTTGCCCCCTCGTCGGCCAAGGTCGGCAACCATGCCAGCCTCAGCGCCTACGACATGCTCAACACGCTGGTCGCCTGCGGCCCCGATTTCCGCCGGGGCGTGAGCGATACGCTGCCGTCGGCCAACACCGACCTCGCGCCGACGGCCCTCTGGCTGCTCGGCCTGCGCGACGAGGCGGCGAAGATGGACGGACGCGTGCTCGGCGAAGCCCTCACCGGCGAGGCCCCGCCCCTGAAATCCTTCAACCTGAACCGCCTCAATGCCCGCCGCGAACTGCCCGACGGCGTCTGGCAGCAATATCTGCAGGTCAGCGAGGTGAACGGCGTGCGCTACCTCGACGAGGGCAACGGCGAGTTCCAGGCGCGCTGATGTTTCACTGCTTGGTGTGCATCCGGTAGGGGGGGGGGGCC
>DASZQN010000007.1:0-36711 GCA_035549635.1 Opitutaceae bacterium | reverse complement strand
GAAGAAGCGCAGCAGCAGGACCTCGCGTTCGCGCTCGTTCAGCTCGTCGAGGGCCTCGTCGATGACCGGCCGCAGCCGTTCCCATCGCGGTTCGGGGTTGGCGGAATCCTCTTGCATGAGATGGTGGGCGGTTTCTTCGCGGACGCGGCGGCGCCGCTCGGTGCGCACGGCCTGCGCGGCGGCGAAGCGCGTGCTGGTGTGGAGCCAGCCGGTGAGCACCTCGCGGTCCTTCAGCGCCGGCGCCTTGCGGGCCAGGTCGGAGAAGACGCTCTGCGTGACGTCGTCGGCGAGATGGGCGTCGCCGCCGACGCGGCGGAGCGCGGCGAAATAGACCAGGTTGACATGGCGGCGGACGAGCTCCGTGAACGCGGCCTCGGAGCGTTCATCGACATACTGGCGCAGCAGCCGGGCCTCTTCGGTCATGGATGGTTCGCGGACGGGCGCGCGGCCTGCGGGTTACGGGAGCGGAGCGCCGTCGCCGTCGGTGATTTTCACGATCCGGATCGGGTCACTGAGGGTGGGCCGCTCCCAGTAGATCTTCAGCGCCTCCGTGCGGCTTTCGCCCTGCACCTGGAACTTGAAGCTGCCGCTGGAGATGCGCGCGCCGTTCACGGAGACGTTGGCGGCTTCCTGGAGCGTCAGCCGCTTCACGGCGCCGTCGCGGGCGATGACGGCGGGGGAATGCTCGAGAAAATCCCGCGCGTAGGCCCGTTCCTCCAGGTCCTCGATCCCGTTGGGATTGGCATCGAACTTCTGCTGCTGCTCCGGCGTGAGGAGCTCCCGGATCTGCGCCGCGGCCGCCTGCCGGATCGTCCGGCCCTTCGTCGGCTGCTCCGCCGGAGTGAGCGGCTGCAGGTCGGCCGCCTCCTGGATATAGATGACGGCCACCTGCCGGATCTGCTCGTCGCTCAGGTTCACCACCCCGTCGAGCCGGACTCCCATGTTCACCGGGTTCATCTTCTGGCCGCCGCCGCGGATCTGCGGGGTCGCGTCGTAGGTCTGTTGCTGTTCAGGCGTGAGCAGCGCGCGGATCGCCGCCCGGGTGCCCTGGCGGATCGGAGTGCCTTTTTCGATCCGGTCGGCGGAAGGGATGTCCATCAGGGCCTCGATCTGGTCGGTGAAGATCTGCAGCGCGGCGGTTTTCTGCTCGGCGGTGAGCTGGACCAGGGTGTCGAGGCGGGCGACCTCGTTGGCCGGCGACATCAGCGTGAGGCCGCCGCCCTGCACCTGGGGAGTGAGGTCGAAGAGCCTCCGCTGCACCGGCCCGAGGAGCGCGCGGAGGCTGTCCTGGGCCGCCTGCCGCGTCTCCATGCCCTTGAGGGGGCGCTCCGCCGGACTGATGGCGTTCAGCGTGTCGGCTTCCTGGTTGAGGATCTCCTCGGCCCGGGCCCGCTGGTCGCCGCTGAGATGGACCAGGCTGTCGAGGCGGTTGAGCATCATCTGCGGATTCATGCCGCCCTGGGCGCGGGCGGTCAGGGGCAGCAGCGCCAGGCCGGCCAGGGCGCAGGCGGAAAGCGAACGTGAGATCACATGCATGGGGAGCGGGAGGGAGTTTGGGGAAGGAGCGCGTCCGTGGCGAGCGGCGGAATCGGTGCCGTCGGCCGGGATTTCCTTTCAGCAGCCACCGACCCCAAAACCGAACGGTCGGGGTCGGTGAATTGGCGTCACCCGAGCAGTCCGGTCCCGGCGAACCACGCCCAGGCGGCGAGCAGCGGCCAGCCCATCCAGCGCGGCAGTCCGCCGGCGAAAGTAATGCTGAGCAGGTGGATCAACGCGGCGCCGCAGAGGATCGCGAAACTCAGGTCGAAGATCGGGGGCACCGGCAGCGGCTGCAGCAGCGCGCTGAGTCCGAGGCAGAGCGGGATGCAGATGTGGCCGTCGCCGACCTGCGAGGCGTAGACGATGTCGGCGCGCCCGCGCGCGCCGTAGTAGAACGCGAGCAGCGCATTGGGCAGCACCATGAGGCCGCCGGTTACCCAGCCGAGATGCTGGGCGCTGATCAATCCCGCCGGTCGAGCGGCGAGCCAGGCCACAATCCAGTCGATGCTCACGTAGAGGCCGTAGGCGCCGGCCAGCACGACGAGGATGTCGAAATAGAATAAGGGCCCGAATGATCGCCGCTCCCGGACATTGTGCTTGAGGACGTCGACCACTTGGAACGACTGCCAGAAGAAGAACAACCCCATGAGCACGAGCCCGTCGTTGCGGTCGATCTGGCGGTCGCGCCCCAGCACCCAGGTGACGCCGCCGAAGAAAAGCGCGGCGATGAGCGTCAGCTGCAGGTCGTGGCGCCTCAGCCGCTGCGCGGTGTCGGCCCCGGCGGCCTTTTTTCCGCCGGCGGCCTTGCCGCCCTTCCGGGCCTGGGCCGCGGCGGGACGGAGATTGAGGCCCCAGAGGATCGCGGGCAGCCCGAGAACGAGCGTGAGGTTGGTGACATTGTTGACGACGCAGTTGGTGAGAACCTCCTGCGCGGGCCCGCGCCGGGCGGCGATGATCGCGACGAAGAGCAGGTTCCCGAGCCCCGAGCAGTAGGGCATCACGAGGGTGCCGAGGGCCGTGCCCTCGAGGCCGTGGTCGAGCAGCGCCTCGAGGCGCCAGATCATCAGCAGCGACGCCGCGAGGAAGAGCGCGAGGTAGGTCCAGACGCTCGTGAGCCCGAGGGTCGCGATGAAATCGGGCAGCGGGTTCACGCGGGGCGGGCGCGATCCGCGGTGAAGCCCAGCCGGAGCCGGCCGCGGGCGCGGTCGAGCCGGAGCCGGGCGCCGAAGGTGGCGGAGAGGCTGGCGGAGGTGAGGACGGCCCGGCGCGGCCCCGCCGCCGCGACGCGCCCGCCGCGCAGCAGCAGGACGTGCGAGAAGCCCGGCATGATCTCCTCGACGTGGTGCGTCACCAGGACCAGCGCCGGTGCGCGCCGGTCGCGGGCGAGCCGGTGGAGGAACCGCAGGAATTTCTCGCGCGCCACCGGGTCGAGGCCGGCGCAGGGCTCGTCGAGGATGAGCAGCCGGGGCCGCGCCATCAGCGCGCGGGCGATCAGGATCCGCTGGCGCTCGCCCTGGGAGAGATACGCCCATTCGCGGTCGGCGATCCGCCCGAGGCCGACGAAACGCAGCTGCGCCGCGGCGGCGCGGCGGTCCGCGGCCGTCACGCGGTGCCAGAGGTCGAGCTGCGCGAAGCGCCCGCTCACGACCGTGTCGCGCGCGGCCTCCGCCGGCGGAATGGCCGCGGCGAACGCGCTGGTGACCACGCCGACCTGCCGCCGCAGTTCGCGCCAGTCGCTCTCGCCGTAGCGCCGGCCGAGCAGCGTGATCTCGCCCGAGGTGGGAGAGAGGAAGCCGGTGAGGGACTTGAGCAGAGAGGTCTTCCCGGAGCCGTTGGCGCCGAGGATGACCCAGTGTTCGCCGGTCCGCACCCGCCAGTCGATGCCGCGCAGGATGGCGGTGCGCCCGCGCACCACCCGCAGCCGGGAAACCTCGAGGATCGGTGTCATTGGCCGCCGAGCATGCGGACAGGAACCGGCGCGGGTCAAATCCGCGGAATCTGGATGGTCATCTGAATCTGGCCGATGATTCGGGAGAGTCGTTCGCGTTCTCTTCCTCGTTCCTCGTTCTCGGGAAAGAGCACGAGAATGAGAAGGAGGAACGAGAACGCGTCATACGTCCGACCGCGGTCGGGTGCAAGCGGGCCGCACTTGCCTCGGGCCGGCGGAGCCCCGACTTTTGGGGTGTGCTGAAGATCTACACCTACGCCAACTGCGACACCTGCCGCCGGGCCGTGAAATGGCTGCGCGCCCGCGGGCTGGCGTTCGCCGAGCACCCGATCCGCGAGACGCCGCCGACCGCCGCGGAGCTGCGCACCATGCTGGCGGCGCAGGGCGGGGATCTCCGCCGGCTCTTCAACACCTCGGGCCGCGATTACCGGGAGATGAAGCTGGGCGAACGCCTGCCGTCGCTGAAGGAGGCGGAGGCGATCGACCTGCTCACGCATCACGGCAACCTGGTGAAGCGCCCGTTCCTGCTCGCGCCGGGTATCGGGCTGGTCGGTTTCCACGAGGCGGCCTGGACGGCCGCGCTCGCGCGGCCATGAGCCCGACGCCGGACACCGCCCGGATCGAGCTGCGGCTGCGCGAGCTCGCGCAGCTCTTCAACTCGATGGATCCGTCGCCGTTCCTTGACCGCGACCTCGATGCGGACGCGGAGGAGTTCATCGTCAGCTGGGCCCGCGAGCATCCGCGGGACCGTGAACTCGAGCTCTCGATCCAGCTTGCCACGCCGCCATCGCCCGAGCGCCTGGCCGGGGTGGAGGAGGCGATCCACCACTATTTTTCGGTCCGCGCCCAGATGAAGCGGCATGAGCTGCAGCGGCTGTTCCGCGTCGGCCGGCTGAGCCTCCTGATCGGGCTCGGCTTCCTCGCGGGCTGCCTCTTCCTCAGCGGATTCGTCGGACGGTTGGCAACGGGCACGATCGCGGACGTCGGACGCGAGGGCCTGACGATCATCGGCTGGGTGGCGATGTGGCGGCCGCTGGAAATCTATCTTTACGACTGGTGGCCGTTGCGCGATGAGTGCCGGCTCCTCGAGCGGCTGGCACGCATGTCCGTGCGGGTCCTCGTTCCTCCTGCGCCATGAAAACCCCCGATTCCGCCGACCCGCTGCGCGCCACCGTGCTCTGGCTGGCGGCGCACGCCCGCTTCCCGGCGAGCCGCCTCGAGGCGAAGGCGGAGACCATGCTGTGCATGGCGGTCCTGGCCGGCGAGGGCCCGGCGGCGGAGAACCGGCGGTTCCTCATCGAAAGCCGCGACATCGCCCGCGACGCCGCGCTGCGCGCGCACACGCAGCGCCGGTCGCACGCCCATTTCAAGAGCGATAATAGCGCTAAAGTCTAGCGCGCCGGAGGCGCGCAAATTCAAACTCCAAACTCCAAACTCCAAACATCCAGAGTTCAGTTTTGGCGTTTGAAGTTTGAATTTTGAACATTCCGCCGCGGCCCGCGGCGGGAAATTACTTAGTGGCGGGTGCGTAATAGTTCATCGCGGTGTCCCTTGCGGAATCGGCGGGCCGCGGCGATTTTGGGGCATGGGATTTCGCCGCCTCCATTTCGCCCTTCTCCTGGCTGTCTTGTCGGCCTCGGCCGCGCTGGGCCGGGACCGGGTTGAGGAGCGGACGTTTTCCCCGACCGGGCCGGCCTCGCTCCGCATCGCGACCTATCGCGGCATCATCACGGTCGACTCCTCCGACGAGGATGTCGTGCGCGTGAAGGTGACCGCGACCAGCACGGCGGAGCGGGACGGCGTGGCGGCCCGCTCCCTCGAGCGGCTGCAGGTCGACTGGCATCAGGAGGGCGACACCCTGACGCTGGCCGCCTCCAACCCGGCGGAGACCCGGGTGCGCTTTTTCTGGCAGGACAACACCCCGCTCGACCTGAACATCACGGTGAGCGTTCCCCGAGCCTGCGCGCTCGACCTGAGATCGGAAGACGGCGGCATCCGCGTCGGCGACGTCACCGGCGACGTGGTCGTGCACACGGGTTCGGGCACCGTCTTCTGCCGGCATATCGACGGCCACCTGAAGGCGTCGAACGACCGCGGCGACATCATCGTCTCGTCCTGCACCGGCGACGTCGACCTCGACGCGCGACAGGGCGTGGTGCGCACCGGGCCGATCCGCGGCCGGGCGAAAGTGTCGACGACCAACGGCGACATCGAACTGCTTTCCGTCGGCAGCGACCTCGATGCCCGCGCCGACGCGGGCGATGTCACGGTCGGCATTCCGCGGCTTTTCGCCGGCGGGGCCCTGCTCCGGGCCGATGGCGGCAACGTCAACCTGAAGATCGACCCGGCGGCGAACATCGACCTTTCGGCCTCGTCGGTCTGGGGTCAGGTCCGCATGCCCTCGGTCGGCCGGTTCGGCCTCCCATTGACGACGGAATCCGGCGGGCTGGGCCACCACGCTCTGGTCGGCCGGATCAATGCCGGCGGCATCCCGATCCAGGCGCGGGCCAGCGGCGGCCATGTGAACCTGACGGGCGAAGTGCCGCCGTTCAACTGACCGGGCAGCGGCGCAGGCGCCGCCGGGAATTTGCGATGGACGAGTTGGGATTTACGATTGGTCGGGCGGCGGAGGAGAGGGCGGCTCGAATTCGATAATCCAAAATCGTGATTCGTATTTCGTAAATCCCACCGGTTTTCATCCCGGGCGCTTGCGGCGGAAAGCGGGCGGGCCTTTCTTCGCGCATGGCCTACGCCGAACTTGTCGTCGCCCTCCAGCGCACCTACCTCCTTCAGACGGTCTCCGACCTGCTCGGCTGGGACGAGCAGGTGAACCTTCCCCCGGGAGGCGCCGGGCTCCGGGCGGAGCAGATGGCGGTGCTCGCCGAAGTCGGGCACGCGGCGGCGAGCAGCGGGCGGATCGGCGAATGGCTCGCGGAGCTGGAGGCGGCGAAACCGGCCCTGGCCGGCGACGAGCGGGCGGTGGTGCGACAGGCCCGCCGCGACTACGACCGCGCCACGCGGCTGCCGGCGGATTTCGTGCGCGAGAAGGCCGCGCTCTCCAGCCAGGCCTACCACGCCTGGGCCGCGGCGCGGGCCGGGAACGATTTCGCCGGCTACGCGCCATTCCTCGAGCGGCATCTCGCGCTGGCGAAACGCGAGGCGGCGTACCTGGGGCGGGCGGCCGCGCCCTACGATTACTTCATCGACCAGAACGACCCGGGCCTCACGGCCGAGACCGTCGGCGCCCTCTTTGCCGAGCTGAAGCGCGAGCTCGTGCCGTTCGTGCGCGCGGTCCTCGCGGCGAAAGTGAAACCGCCGGCGGGCGTGTTGCGTGGTTTTCCGGTGGAAGGCCAGCGGGCGTTCCTGCGCGAGGTGACGGAGCGGCTCGGCTTCGACTACCGGCGCGGCCGCCTCGACGTCTCGCTGCATCCGTTCTGCTCGGGACCGGGCGCCGACACGCGCCTGACCACCCGCTTCGACGTCGACGAGCCGCTCGACGCGCTTTTCAGCTCGATCCACGAGACCGGCCACGGCCTTTACGAGCAGGGGCTCCCCGCCGCCCCTGCCGGCACCGCGCTCGGAATGCACGCGGGCATGGCGGTCCACGAATCGCAGAGCCGTCTCTGGGAGAACCAGGTGGCGCGCGGCCGGGCGTTCTGGTGGTATTTCGAGCCGCGGCTCCGGGAGCGGTTTCCGGCGCAGACGGCCGCGGTGCCATCGGACACGCTGTATCTCGCGGTCAACGCAGTGACGCCCACGCTCATCCGGGTCGATGCGGACGAGGTGACCTACAACCTCCATATCATCCTCCGCTTCGAACTGGAAAAGAAGCTGTTCTCCGGCGAGCTCGCCGTCCGGGACCTGCCGGCCGCCTGGCGGGCCGCGTCGGTCGAGCTGATCGGGCTCGAGCCGGCGAACGACGCCGAGGGCGTGCTGCAGGACGTGCACTGGTCGGGCGGCGCGTTCGGTTATTTTCCGAGCTACTGCCTCGGCAACATGATGGCGGCGCAGCTGTGGTACGCCGCGCTGTCGGCGTTCCCGGGCCTCGAGGAGGATTTTGCCCGCGGGGATTTCTCGCGGCTCCTGGCCTGGCTGCGGACCCATGTCCACGCCGAGGGCCGGAGATACAGTCTGCTCGAGCTCGTCCGGAAAGTTACGGGCGAGGAGCTGTCCCCGCGCTCCCTCCTGCGCTATCTGCGCGAGCGCTACGGCGCCTTGTATCGCGTGTGATCCAAAAATGGGAAGCAATGCCGCTGCCTCGGCCACGTGCAGGCGCTGCCTTGATCCTGTAGGGGCGTCCCTTGCGGACGCCCGGCTTGGTGATCGACAAACCGGGCGTCCGCGAGGGACGCCCCGACATTTTCGAAAGCAGGATTCCCCGACACAGGGGTATCATAGCCCAAGAAAGCCGGGCGGGCTGCAGGCTCGTCCGGCTTCTGGTTTTTCCCGGAACGGAGATTACTTCCCGGCGATCGGATAACCCTGCCAGACCCATTGCAGGGCGGTGGGGTAGAGCTCGGAGATCGTGGGGCGGTCGGTGTGGCCGGCGTTGCGGGCGAAGACGAATTTGTAGTGATAGCCTTTTTCGGCGAGCACCTTGGCCATGTTCTCGTTGGCCTGCACCCAGTCGTGGAAACCGTCGGCGCGGCCGAAGTTGTCGCGGTCGCCGCACTCCATGTAGATGCGGAGCGGCTTGACCGGGCTGTTGGGGATCAGGGTCTCGTGATAATGCCAGGCGCCGTGGGGGAGGGCGGGATCGACCGGCCACTGCTGGTTGACGAAGGTGCCGGAGAAGGTGAGGACGCGGTGGTAGCGCTCGGGGTGGAACCAGGCCATGGTCATGCTGGCGGCGGCCCCGGAGCTGGTGCCCATCACGGCGCGGCCGTCGGGATCCTTGGTCAGCTTCACGTTGGCGACCTTTTCCGCCATCGGCAGGACCTCGGACTCGACGAAGTCGCTGTATTTGCCGGAGACCGTGTCGTACTCCAGGTTGCGCTCGCCGCCCAGGCCGTCGGGTCCGCCCGGGGGAATGGAGACCACGATCATGACCGGCAACTTCTTCAGCGGGATCAGGTGATCGAGGACATTGTAGGCCCGTCCGTCGCCGTCGGTGGTGATCATCACCGGCGCCACCGTGCCGGGCACGTACTGCTTGGGCACGTAGACCTTCACCTTGCGGGTGTAGGGCTGGGGATGGTTGCCGACGGGGCCGCCGCCTCCGCGCGGCGCTCCCGCCGCAGGCTCATCGCGCGCGACGCCGGGGTAGAATTTGCTGTCGGCCGACTCCAGCGAGAATTCGAAGACCGTGCCCTTCATCGCTTCGTCGGTGACCGGGCTCATTTCGGGCGCGGGCGTGTGCGTGGGCCCGATGATGAAATTGCCGTCGGCCTCCATCGGCGGCACCTGGCCGTCCGGAAGCTCGGTGGCCTTGACGTAGCCCGGGGTGAGCGGGTCGCGCAGGGGCGCGGCAGGGCGGTTGCCGCCGGCTCCGCCGGCGCGTCCCGCCGCCGGGGCCGGTGTCGCGGATTCTTTTCGCGTGGCGGCCGGTGCGTCGGCCGGGGCGGGAGCCGCCGGCTGGGCCGAGGCGAGGCTTGTGCCCACCAGCATCGTCGTAAGACAGAGGAGGGGAGATTTCATGGATGAATGAAGAAGGCTATCTGGGGTTGAAGCGACTGTTGGGGAGGGGATGACCTGCGCCTGACGAATGGCGGGGAGGTTGGAGACGCGAGCTTCAACGTCCAACATTCAACGTTCAACGCTCAACATCCAACGTCCGGAAACGAAGCCGGTCTCGGTTGCCTCCGAGTTGGACGTTGAATGTTGGACGTTGAACGTTGAGCTTCCGTTTCCTCGGGGCTTTTCCGCCATGGCTCTCATCGACACCCACACCCATCTCGATTCCTACGCGCGCGACGGCACGCTGCCCGAGGTGCTTTCGCGGGCACGGGCGGCCGGGCTCGAGGCGATGATCACGATCGGGACCGCCCCGGATGACTGGTCGCTCTACCGGGATCTCGCACGGCAGCATCCGGGATTCGTGCACTACAGCGTCGGGCTGCATCCGTGCTCGGTCGACGCGGGCTGGGAGGCCGCGCTGGACCAGGTCGAGGCGTTCTGGTCCTCGCAGCCGCGTCCGACGGCCCTCGGTGAAATCGGGCTCGATCGGTTTCACCTCCCGAAGGAGCCGGCGGAGGCGGAGAAGATTTTCGGCTGGCAGCGCGCGGCCTTCATCCGCGGCCTCGCGATCGCGCGCCGGCTCGGCTGCCCGGTGGTGATCCATTCGCGCGGCGCGTTCCGCGAGTGCGTCGAGCTGATCGACGCCAGCGGGGTGGAATGGGGCAGGGTCGTCTTCCACTGTTTCGTGGAAGGCCCGGCGGAGATGGCGGAGCTGACGCGCCGCGGCGGCTTCGGTTCGTTCACCGGCATCCTCACCTACAAGAACGCGGAGAATGTCCGGGCTGCCGCGAAAGCCCAGGGCCTCGGACGGCTGATGATCGAGACCGACGCGCCCTGGCTCACACCCGCGCCGAACCGCGGCAAGCCGAACGAGCCGGCCTTTCTCCGGCACACCGCTGAATTTGCGGCGAAGGAAGTCCTGGCCGTCGGCTACGACGAACTCGCGACCGTCACGACGGCCAACGCGCGGAGATTTTTCGGAGTGTGACCACGAAATACACGAATCACACGAAAGGTGGGCCTAAAACAAAAGAGCCGGTCGAAGACCGGCCCTCCATTTCGTGTGATTCGTGTATTTCGTGGTGATGGCTCAGGCCTCGTCGAACTTGCGGGCGAAGAGCGCCTCGAGTTCGCCCAGCATCGCGGCGGCGTCGTCTCCGGCGGCGATGAACTTGACCTTTGAGCCCTTGCCGGCGGCCAGCATCATGAGTCCCATGATGCTCTTGCCGTTCACCTGCTCCTCGTCCTTTTCGACGAAGACCTCCGCCTTGAATTTGTTGGTGATGCGCACGATCATGGCGGCGGGACGGGCGTGAATGCCCATCTTGTTCTGTACCACCAGCTCCCGGGTGAGCTGCTGGCCGGCAGGTGTGCCTTCGGTTTTGTCCATGGCGCGTGAAAAGAAAGACCGGTTAAAATCCGGGTCTCGTGAGCGGCTTGCAACCCAAAAACCAGCCGCCAGCATGCGCGCGATGCCCAAGCTCGCGATCGTCGTCCCCTGCCGGCTCGAGTCCACCCGCTTCCCGCGCAAGCTCTTGCATCGGATCAAGGGCCGGCCGCTCGTCCTCTGGGTGGCCGAGCGCATCGCGGGCCAGGCGCCGGAAATCCCGCTGTGGTTCGCCGTGGACGACGAACTGCTGGGCGCGCCGCTGCGCGCGGCCGGTTTCCAGGTCATCATGACCTCCCCGGCGCATGCCAGCGGCACCGACCGCCTCGCGGAGGCCAACCGCACGATCTGCGCCGCGCAGGTGATCAACATCCAGGCCGACGAGCCGCTGGTCACCGCCGCGCAGATCCGGGCGCTGGCGCGGCTGATCGACGGGCCCGCGCCGATGGCGACACTGGCGACACCCTTCCAGCGCGCCGCGGATTTCGACAATCCCAACCAGGTGAAGGTCGTGATGCGCGCCGACGGCCGCGCCCTGTATTTCTCGCGCTCCCGCCTGCCGTTCGCCCGCGACCTCGGCGCCGCGGTCGACGACGCCTGGCTGGCGAAAAATCCGTGCTACAAGCACCTCGGCCTTTACGCCTACCACGCGGACCTGCTGGAGAAATTCGCGAAGCTGCCGCCGGGCCGCTACGAGCAGATCGAGAAGCTCGAGCAGCTCCGCGTGCTGGAAAACGGCCACGACATCGTGGTCGGAATCACCGCCGACCCGACGATCGGCGTGGACACCCCGGAGGACGCGAAAAAATTCGAGCAGTGGCTGGGATGACGGTTCCCCGCGGCGACGCCCATGAAGCCGGTCTTTTTCAAGGATTCAGCGGCAACATCTTGCGGATGGCGGCGGCGTGAGAGGCCGGCCGGGATTTTTTTCCGTCCCGCCGGAATGGCGGGTTTCAGTGGGCCGGCTGTCATTCTGGCCGAACGTGAAACCAAACCCGTCATGGCCTCTTCCCCAATTTGCCGGCCCGGACCATTCCGGGCGGCTCGATACGGCGCCATGCCTTCCGATGTCTGACGACCCGGTCAGCCCGCGGGATTTTGCCGCGCTTTATCGCGCCACGCTCGCGCCCCTGCGGCGTTACCTCGCACGGCTGCTGGGGAATTCGACCGAGGCGCAGGACGTCGCCCACGACGCGTATCTGCGCGTTTATCCGGAGGTGGAAAAGAAGAACGTGGAAAAGCCGGAGGCGCTGCTGTACGTCACGGCCCGGCGGCTGGCGATCAACCGCCTCAAGCGCCGCGACATCGCGCCGTTTTCCCGCGAGGCCCTGGATTCCGAGACTGCCGCCTCGTCCACGCCGGGCGTGGCGCAGCAGGTGATGGCGCGCCAGGAATTGCGCCTGCTCGAGCAGGCCATCGCCGATTTGCCGGAGGGTTGTCGCGCGGTGCTGCTCCTGCGCAAGATCGAGCTCCTGTCCCACCGCGAGATCGCCGAACGCCTCGGCATCGCGGTCAGCACGGTGGAGAAGCAGCACGCCCGCGCGCTGCGTCTCCTCCGGGAGGCCTTGCCCAGCGGTTTTGCCCTGCCATCGTCCGCGTCCGAGGGAGGGTCCCACTCATGAGCGCTTCTTCCCCGCATCACAATCCGGCTGCCGAGGAGCAGGCGGCGCTCTGGGCCGCCCGGCTCGAGGGCTCGTCGCTCGCGCCGGCGGACCGGGCGGCGCTCGACGCCTGGCTGGCGGAGGATCCGGCGCACCGCGACCTGCTTGCCCAGTACCGGCGGTTTTCGTCCGAACTCGAGGATCGGCTGCTGCTCCTCGCCGCCGCCGGGGGCGTCGCGTTGCCGGCCGCTCCTGCGGCTCGGCACGGATGGCAGTTCGGTTGGATCCTTGGTCCGGCGCTGGCCGCGGCCGCGCTCGCCGTCGGCGTGGTGTGGTGGGCCCGGCCGGCCCACCAGTCGGCCAGTTTCGCCACCGCCGCCGCGCAGCGCCGGGAGATCGCCCTGGTGGACGGCACCCGCGTCGAGCTTGATGCCGGCACGCGTCTGGACGTCGAGATCGGCGGAGCGGAGCGGCACGTGCGGCTCTCCGTGGGCGAGGCCTTTTTCACGGTCAGCAAGGATCCGAACCGTCCCTTCATCGTCGAGACGCCGGCCGGCTCCGTCCGGGTGACCGGCACGGTCTTCAGCGTGCACACCGAACCTTCCGTGGGCCTCGACGTGACCGTGGTGGAGGGCTCCGTGCTCGTCCGCCCCGGCATCCCGGGGGCGCCCGCGGCGGAGCCCGTGTCGCTGCATGCGAACGATGCCGTCTCTATCGGACCCGATGGCGCGGTGGTGAAGCGGACCCTCTCGAACGATGCGCTCGACGAGGCGCTGCTGTGGCGGAAGGGGAAGGTGGTCTTCCACACCGTGCCGCTGCGCACGGCCCTCGCCCGCATCGCGCACTATGCGGGCCGGGAGATCCATGTGAGCGACGACGCAGCCAACCTCCCGGTCGGAGGCCTCTACGGCCTCGATCCCGACGAGTTCTTCAAGGCGTTTGAGGCGCTGCAACCGATCCGGGTGACCTCCACGCCAGGTGGACCGGTCCAGGTGACGCTCGCGGCGGAGCGCTGATTCATCACCCGGCGGACCTCGGTGCCCATGCGATCATCGCCTTTTCTTCGGGGAAGTGGCTAGCTCCCGGTCCCCCGTGCGTTTCCCGTCCCTCCTTTTCCGGACTATCTTTTTGGGCGCGGCCGTCCTGTTGCCGCTGCCTGCCGTCCGGGCGGAGCCCGCGGATTTCGACCTGCCGGCGCAGCCGGCCGACAATGCCCTGCTGGCCTTTGCGCGCCAGGGGAAAGTGGAGCTCCTGTTTTCGTCCGCGGAACTGCACGACGTGAATTCCCTCGCAGTGACCGGCCGCTACGAACCGGCCGATGCGCTGGCGCGGTTGCTGCGCGGGACGGGCTTCGTTTCACGGGCCAACGGCCGCGGCAAATTCGTCGTGGTGCCCATCCGGCCGCCGACAGGCTCGATCCGGGGCCAGCTGCTCGCGCCGGACGGGACGGCGGCGGCGGGCCTGCGGGTCGCGGTCGCCAATTCCTCCCTTGCGACCGTGACGGATGACGGCGGCGAATTCATTTTCGCGGCCGTCCCGCCCGGAACGCACCAGCTGGTCGTCACCGGAGGCGGCTACCAGTCGCTGCAGATCAACGGCGCCCGCGTGGATTCCGGCCGCGTGCGGACACTGGAGGCGCAGACCATGCGCCGGCCGGAAGACGTCACGCGACTCGAGCCCTTTGTCGTGGAAGGCCGATCCACCCGCACGCTGCCCGTCGACGGCAACCTGGCCGGAACCGTGCCGCCGACGCCCGCCGGCAACCTCGACCTCCGCCGCAGTGAGGACGACGTGCTGCCCTATAATATTTACGATCGCGACCAGATCGTCCGCAGCGGCGTCGTGAACCTCAACGAATTCATCCAGCAGAACGTGCTCGACAGCGACGCGTCCACGCGACCGCTGGAGCAGCGGCCGGGCGATGATTTCGGGGTCAACAACCAGACGGGAACAAAGTTTTTCAAAGTCGGCAGCACCAACCTTAACCTGCGCGGCTACGGCGCCGACGAGACTGTGGTGCTCGTGAACGGCCGGCGGCTCCCGGAAATCCTGAGCAGCAATGCGACGACCCAACAGCCGGACGTGAACTTCATCCCCCTCAGCCTGGTGCAGCGGGTGGAGGTGCTGCCCATCTCCGCCTCGGCCGTCTACAGCGGCAATGCCGTCGGCGGTGTCATCAACATCGTGCTGCGGCCGGAGGCCGACGCGACGGAGGTGAACGCCACCTACACCAATGCCCTCGGGCATTTCGATGCGCCGCAGTCGACCGTGTCGCTCCAGCATGGACGGACCCTGCTCGACGGTGCGCTGCGCATCCGGCTCGACGCGACGTTCACGCAGACGATGCCGGCGACGGAGGCCGAGCTCGGGTATACTGCAGCGCACCTCGCTTCCCTGCCGCTCTCGGGGCAGTCACTTTACCGGGCGACGCCGAACGTCCAGAGTGCGGCGGGCTCGCCCCTGTTCGGCCCGGGGACGGCCGCCTTCACGTCCGTCGCTCCCGGCGCGGATGGCGCCGGCGGCGCAGCCGCGTTCACCGGCCGCGAAGGCGTCCGGAGTCTGGGCCTGCTGGCCTTGCCGGGAGGCCTGGCGAATTCGCCCTACAGTGTGGATGAACCCTACGGCCAGCGGCAGAGCGGGGAGAGTTACTTCGGTTCCGCGACCTACGATGTCTTTCCCTGGCTGCAGGTGGGGATCGACGGCATCCACACCCACACCGTTGCCAGCCGCGGCTACAACGTGTTTCCGGGCGACCTGGTCCTCGGCGCCGATTCGCCTTTCAATCCGTTCCACCAGGATCTCAACGTCTCGCTCAACGAGGGCGCCACCGCCCTCGGCGAAAATTACAGCCAGGCGCGCCTCGATTTTTCCTCCGTTGTGCTCGGACTCCTCCTGCGGCCGGTCGGCGACTGGTCGGCGTCGCTCGACACGCAATACGGCCACAGCGTCACGCGTTACCGCGGCCTCGCCGGCATCGACGCCGCGCGCTGGCAGCAGCTCGTCGACCAGGGCCTCTACAATCCGCTCCGGGACACCCAGACCCACGGCGCACCCGCCGAGTTCTACGATCGCGCGCTGATCTATTACGGCGGCCGCGGTCGCTTCGTCACGTTCGGCAACTACGACGCCTTGGACGCCGCGCTTCGCCTCTCCAACGTCGCGCTGCCGTTTCCGACCGGCACGGCCGCGGTGAACTTCGGCGGCGATTACCGCCGCAATCACCTCGCGCCGTACACGAGCGAGCAGCGTTACGGCGACGGCTCGCTGGCCGCCGCGCCCGTGCGGCTGTCGGGGCGAACGCTGCAGCGGGTGAGCGTCTTCGGCGAGCTGCAGGCGCCGCTGCTGCCGGTGCGATGGCTGCCCGACTGGATCCGCGAGATCCAGGCCGACGTCGCGGCGCGTTATGTCGCCGCCAATTCCTCGCAGGAATCCAACCTCGCGCCGACCGGCGGCCTGAAGGTCGACTTCGCCGGCGGATTTTCACTGCGCGGCACCGTGGCGACCTCCAACCGGCTGCCGCCGCCAAACCTCAGCGGTAATAGCGCGAACCTGAACGCCGGCACGGCGGCCGGGGGCGGGGAAATCTCCTTTGTCACCGTGAACGACCCGCGTCGCGGCGGGGAGAGCAACAACAAGGTGGCGGCCAGCGACGCGCTCAATTCCAACCTCCGGCCGGAGGCCGCGGTCACCTGGACGGCGGGCGCGATGTTCCGGCACGGCCAGACCCATCAATTCCGGCTGTCGGTCGATTTCACCGACACCCGCAAGTCGGGCGAGCTGGCGAACCTCGATGCGCAGGAAGTCGTGGACCTCGAAGCCCAGCTGCCCGGCCGGGTGACGCGGGCGGCGCCGGCTCCCGGCGATCCGCTCGGCGTCGGCCCGATCACCTCGGTGCTGACGGGCACCTTCAATCTCGCCTACCGGCATTCGCAGAACTGGAGCACGGCCGCGGACTACACGTGGACGGAGTGCCTGGGGGGCCGGCTGGAGATCTACGGCCGCTGGCTGGGCTTCCAGCGGTTCGATGTGCAGGTGCTGCCGACGAGCGCGATGGTCGACGAACTGAGCCAGCCCGACAGCTCCTCGCTCGGACTGCTGCGGCACCGGGTCAATTTCGGAGCGAGCTGGTCCCGCAAGGATTACGGCTTCGGCGTCGACGGGCACTATTTCCATTCTCGCATCCTGCCGCTGGGCGAACAGCCGGCACAGGGCAGCGACCGGATCGCCCCGTACAGCCAGTTCGATGCCTACGTGCAGGGCGACCTCGCCCGCTGGATTCCGTGGAAGAGTTCCCGGTTCGGACTGCGCGGGCAGATCCGGGTGAACAATCTCTCCAACGCCGGTCCCCCGAAGTACACCGATGACTCCCTCGGCACCGGGGTGCAGTCCTATGGCGACTGGCGCGGGCGGGTGTATTCGCTGTCGCTGACGGCGACGTTCTGAGGTGACGCGGGAAGGAAGAAGGAGGGAGGATGAAGTGCGGGTCGGAGGGAACGCTCAGACAGGGCTCACACGACGCTCACGAAGTTCGACATGAATCCCAGGTTCTCTTCGTGCTCTTCGTGGCTTCGTGTGAAACCTCCGAAACAATTTCCCCTTCCTGCTTCCGAATGAGATTTGAGGCCTCCTGCGGTGCCGCTTCGTGATGGCGGATCAGGCTTCGTGGATTGTCATTTCCAGCGAGCCCCGCCGGCGAACCGCCGATTGGAATAGGGGTCAATCCTCACTGGCATGAAGCCCGCTATCATCGACCTATGAACAGTTTCACTTCCGAAGAGGAGGCCGGCCTCCGCGAGACGCTCAAGCGATGCTCGCCGGCCACCATCGAGGCCGCCTGCGAGTACCGGCGGACCGGCAGCCGGGCCCATTTGCCGGTGCTCGTCCACGGGATCATCGAGCGCTATGTGAAGCGCGACCTGATCGAGCGGCTCCAGCGCCGTCCCGACGACCTGCTGCTGAGCGCCCACCTCGGCATCGATTCCCTCACGATGCTGGAAATCGTGCTGCTTGCGGAGGATGTGCTGCAGATCTCGATCCACAACGAGGACCTCCGGCCGCTCCGGACGCTCGGGGACGTGCAGCGGTTCATCGAGGGCCGGCTCCGGGCGCCGGTGGTGGAACGCAGCGTGCCCGATGCGCTGAAGACGGCGCGCGCCTGAGGCACTTGCAGGCCAGGTCGCTGACCTGGCCGCCACCTCCAGCGAGGTGGCCTACAACGAATCCGGCGCTCAGATTTTCCCCGCCTTGCGCTGCTCGATCAAGCGGTAGAAATCGACGAACAGCGGATCCGCGTCGTTCGGGCCGGGCGCGGCCTCGGGATGGTACTGGACGCTGAAGACGGGAAGGGTGTTGTGGCGCAGACCCTCGACCGTCTGGTCGTTGAGATTGATCTCCGTGACCTTGGCGCCGCGCTGCTCGATGGATTTCGGATCGGTCGCGAAACCATGGTTCTGCGCGGTGATGGAGACCCGGCCCGTCTCGAGGTTTTTCACGGGCTGGTTTCCGCCGCGATGGCCGAACTTCAGCTTGAAGGTGGTGCCTCCCAGCGCGTGGGTGATCATCTGGTGGCCGAGGCAGATGCCGAAGATCGGATAGTCCGGCAGCAGGGCGGTGACCGTCTTGTGAATGTAGGGGAGGGCGGCGGGATCGCCGGGGCCGTTGGACAGGAACACGGCATCCGGATTTTGCTCGCGCACCTGCTCCGCCGTGGCGGCCGCGGGGAAGACCTGCACCTCGAAGCCGTGGTTGACCAGCTTCCGGTAGATGCTGCGCTTCGCCCCGTAGTCGAAGGCGGCGACGCGGAACTTCTTCGCGGGCACGCCGGGCGCATTCATCGTGGTGCCCACCGGGAAATAGGGCTCGTTGTGGTTCACCGGATCGTCGGGACGCCAGAGGAACGGCGCGGTGCAGGTGACGTCGCGCACATAGTCGGCGCCGGCCATGTTGCGCCAGGCCCGGGCGCGGCGGACCGCCTCGGCATCGTCGAGCGGCAGCGTGCTCAGGCAGCAGCGCATGGCGCCGTCGACCCGCAGCTTTTTCGTCAGCGCCCGCGTGTCGATCTCGCTGATGCCGGGGACGCCGTACCGCCGGAGATAGTCGTCGAGGGACATCTGGCTGCGCCAATTGCTGACGACGGGCGAAAGCTCGCGCACGACGAAGCCGGAGCACTTCGGCGCGGCGGCCTCGGTGTCGGTGTCGTTGACGCCGTAGTTCCCGATCTGCACCGCGGTCATCGTGACGATCTGGCCGAAATACGATGGATCCGTCAGGATCTCCTGGTAGCCCGTCATCGACGTGTTGAACACGCATTCGCCCGCGATCGTGGCGTCGGCGCCGAACGCCCGGCCCCGGAAAACCGAACCATCTTCGAGCGCGAGGACTGCGGGCTTGGGCGTGGGCATCAAATTTGACGAAAAGGTGTCGGACCGCGTGTGCCAAGGGCAAAGCGGCCGGCAAGCATTGAACCCGATATTTCCCACACGAAGCCACGAAGCTCCCGAAGGAAGGCAGACGGCCGAGTCATGAATCCCGCGCCCGTTTGGCTTCGTGAGCTTCGTGGCTTCGTGCGAGATTTGCCGATGCCGTCCCACCCCGAACTGCTGATAAACCAGGGTGTTACCCTGATCGCCCGCATCGGCGAAACCAGCGCAGCCGTTTGACAGCGGCCGGATGGGCACCTAACTGTCCCCGCACCGATGCCCTACACGGAAGACCGTTCTGCCTGGTTCGAAGGCCAGGGACTTTGGCAGCATGTCCCGGCGAGCGACTGGCAGGATTGGGCCTGGCAGCTGAAGAACCGGCTGACGACCGTCGAGCAGCTGGAGCGTTTCATGACGCTGACACCGGAGGAGAAAGCCGGCTGCGCTTTCGCCAACCAGAAGCTGGCCCTCGCGATCACCCCCTATTTTTTCAACCTGATCGACCGGCACGACCCGAACTGCCCGATTCGCAAGCAGGTGATCCCGCGCGCCGGGGAGATGATCGTCTCGGAGGAGGAGCAGCTCGACTCCCTCCACGAGGACGAGCATTCGCCGGTCCCGGGGCTGGTTCACCGCTATCCGGACCGCGTCCTGTTCCTGGTGACCGACCGCTGCGCCGCCTATTGCCGGTACTGCACCCGGAGCCGCCTGGTTTCCAACGCCCAGGACTACAACTTCCATCCCGAGCACGAGCAGGCGCTCCGCTACATCGAGGCCCACCCGGAGGTGCGCGATGTCCTGCTGTCGGGCGGCGATCCCCTGCTGCTGTCCGACAAGAAGCTCGAACACCTGCTCAGCCGCCTCCGCGCCATCAAGCATGTGGAGTTCATCCGCATCGGCTCACGCATCCCGGTCTTCCTGCCGCAGCGGATCACGCCGGCGCTGGGCGAAATCTTCAAAAAGTACGGGCCGATCTGGATGAGCATCCACGTGAACCACCCGAAGGAGTGCACGGCGGAGCTGAAGGACGCCTGCGAGCGCCTGTCCTTCGCGGGCGTTCCCCTCGGCAACCAGAGCGTGCTGCTCAAGGGCGTGAACGACGACGTGGACGTCATGAAGGCCCTCGTGCACCGGCTCCTTCGCATGCGGGTGCGGCCGTATTATCTGTACCAGATGGACCTGATCACCGGCGGCGCGCACTTCAAGGTCGATGTGCGCAAGGGCCTCGAGATCATCCAGGCGCTCCGCGGCCACACCACCGGCTACGCAGTGCCGCAGTACACGATCGACGCGCCGGGCGGCGGGGGAAAGGTCCCGATCAATCCCGACTACGTCGAAAAAATCACTGACGACGAGGTGGTATTCCGGAATTACGAGGGCCGCGTTTTTCACTACCCGCTCAAGAGCACGCCGAAGCAGACCGCGCCGGCGGCGACACCGGGAAGCGTTCCCGCCACGCTGCTCTGAGTGCGGCGCGCGTGTCGGATTTTGGACTGGCGGCCTGAGGGAAAGCGCTCCGTCCGCGGCGCGGCTGCCGGCCATGCGGATTTTCAACGGCAACGTGGAAAAAGATGTGAAATCGGGGCCCCGGTAGTGCAAGAGGCGACGAGGTGGTTTTCTAGTCGCTGGTTATTAGCGATTTGAGGATATTTCGTCCCCGCCGGAAATCCTCCGGCTTTTTTTGAGCGTTTTGCCGCAGCCCGCGTCTTTCCCTGTGTAGTCAGTTATCGTTCGCAGAACGGTAAGTTTGTAGTTCTTACGGTTTGCTTGGTGTTAGGTCACACGGGCCGTCTCTTCATCGGGACGGCTCTTGTGTTTTCCGGGGTCGGGATCCCGGAAATTTCTCACGAAGCCACGAAGAGCACGAAGATCGATCCATCCGGATCCTTGGATTTGGATGCCTCCTCTGCCTCGCTGGATGGTTCCGACTTCGTGCTCTTCGTGGCTTCGTGAGAAACCGTTCGTTCAAACTTTCGCTTGCGTTGCGGGCGCGCGGCCATTTTGTGCGCCTTGCCTGTAGGGGTGTCTTCCGCGGAAGGCTGAGATTGCGGCGCGATCGGCTGCTCGACCCTTTGAACCTGAAACGGATCATGCCGACGAAGGAAACAGCAGGCGCTGCAGCGCCGTGGGGCGCGCGGCGCCGCTTTCGCCGGGAGTCCGTCTTGGGTCAGGCCTCAACCTGCCATGAAACTCCCGCTCCTCCCTTGTCTTCTCAGCCTCGCCACCGCGACGCTGGCCATCGGCGCCGACCAGGCCCAGACCGCGCCCGGCGCCACGGCGCTGCCCAGCTTCGTCGTCACCGGCGTGCCGGTCGATGAATCGGTCAACCCGCTCACGCGCGAGAGCGCGGCCGTGACCGGCGACGATCGCGGGCCGCTCGATACGCCGCGCGGTGTCAGCACGATCACGAGCGGGCTCTTCAACGAGCGTCAGATCCACGGGCTGCAGGAGATTCTGCTTTATTCTCCCGGCGCCTATGCCGGCGCCGCGTACGGGAATGTCACCACGCCCAATCTCCGAGGCGACATCGCCGAGACCTACCTCAACGGCCAGCGGCTGGGCTACAATTACTACGGCACCTTCCCGTCGTTCAACGGGGTCGAGGCCGTCGACCTGGTCCGCGGTCCGGGCTCGGTCGTCTTCGGCGCAGGCTATTTCACCGGCGGCTACGTCAACTACGTCACCAAGCAGCCGAGCTTCTCCGGACCGGAGACGGTTGTCACCACCCGCGTCGGCACCTGGGCGCCCGGCCAGGTGTCGTTCGCCAACGGCTCGGTGCAGATCGACACGACCGCCCCGGTCAGCGACCGGCTCGCCTGGCGCGTGAGCTACGAGGCGAAGGGCGGCGACACCTTTTTCCGCAAGAACGGCGCCCGCGACGACCGCGAGGATTTCTTCGGTGCCGTGACCTGGCGGCCGGAGCCCGGCACGACGCTCGAGTTCAACGCGCAGTTCTTCTGGCAGAACGCGCCCGAGACGCTCGGCGTCAACCGCGTCAACCAGGACCTCATCGACCACGGGCTCTATTACACCGGCATCTCCGCCGACAACCCGGGCTTTCCCGGGCCGGTGCCCGCCACCGGGGTCGTGAAGCTGCCGTGGGAGGCGACGCTCTTCTCGCGCGGCGATTTCTCCAACGCGAACGTCGTGCGCGCCCAGGCGGTCCTGACCCACGTGTTCTCGCCGACGCTCACGCTCGTGAACCGCACGCTGTTCGAGTACGTGAACCGCCGGCGTTTCCAGCAGTTCGAATACGCCGAGTACGTCACGCAGCACACTTTCGAGAACCGCACCGAACTGCACTTCGACTGGTCCGGGGCCGCGCTGCCGCAGAGCGCGGTGGCGGGCGTGACCGTGCGCTACGCCGGGGTGGTGGGCTACGAGAACTATTTCAACGAGTACATCTACAACTTCGACGTCACCGATCCCTCGCGCGTGTTCAGCGAGGCGGCGCAGTTTCCCAATTCCTATTACCCGGGCGTGGCCGGCCCCGGCGGCCGGCCGTTCTTCTCCGCCTCCCTCGGCAGTCCCGAGACCGCCGACAGCCGGCTCTGGAACCCGGCCGTCTTCTGGCAGCAGGACTTGAAGCTGACCTCGAAGCTCTCGCTCCTCGCGGGCGTGCGCGGCGACCTCTACGTCGCCGATGCCCGCGACGCGCTCCCGCCGCCGAACTTCGTGCCGTGGCATGACCGGTTGAGCACCGGCACCTTCTCGCCGTCCGCGAACCTGGTCTACCGTCCCACGCCGCAGTCCTCGCTCTACGCGACCTACCAGCGGATCCGCTCCGTGCGCGGGAGCCTCGCGGGCGGCGGCCTGATCCTGACCGACCGCGGCGACGGCACCGGCGAGCTGAGCCGCGACGACTTCCACAACCGCAGCGACCTCGCCGAGGTCGGCGCGAAGTTCTCGCTGCTGGACCACAAGCTCTTCGCGGCGGCCACCGCCTTCGACCAGCAGCGGACCGAGGTTTCCCTCGGCGGCGGCCACAACGACATCGAGGTCCGCGGCCTCGAGCTTGAGTCGGTCTACCAGCCCAGCACCCGGCTCAGCGCCACCGCCAATCTCACGCTGCAGGAAGGCAACTACGTGAACTCGGCTCCGTTCCAGCTCGGCGGCCGTGACATCTACGCCGGTTACGCGCTGGGCCGCGGCCCGGGCGGCCTCGGCACGGGCACGGCGGCCTACAATCCCTACGACAACCAGGTGCCGGTGGGCAACTGGCCGCTGGTCGGCTTCTCGCACACGCTGCTCAACGGCAGCGTGCGGTACCTCTGGGAAAACGGCTTCGGCGCCGGCTGCAACGCGCAGTGGCAGAGCCGCCAGCGGGGCAACCTCGACGACCAGTGGCACATCCCCGCGCAGGTGCTCTACAACGCGAGCCTGTTCTATGAGGCGAAGCGCTGGTCGGCCAACCTCGACTTCCTCAACCTCACGAACGAGCGCAACTGGATCCACAACGGCGACGCCTACACCGCCAGCGAGCTGATCTTCCCCGAGCTGCCCTTCCGCATGGAAGGCTACATCAAGGTGAAGTTCTAGGCTGGAGGCGGGCGCACCGATCGGAAGGTTTCACGCAGAGTACGCAAAGAACGCGGAGAAGGAGAATTTCCGGATCCGAGCGAGGATTCCCTCTGCGTTCTCTGTGTTCTCTGCGTGAAACCTTCCGGTTCAGGGCTTCGTGGAAGAGGCTGGAGCACCCTTAAGCTGCTCGAGCCAGCTGCGCACCTCGGCCTGGTTGCCGCCGGGAGCGCTTTTCTTCGCGAGGTCGTCGAGGAGCGCGAGGCCGCTGGCGATCAGCCGGGCGGCCTCGTCCTGGTTGCCCGGGATCGACTGCAGCGCCCACGCGACGCGGCCGCGCATCCGGGCCACCTCAGTCTGCCAGGCGCCGTCGTCCGGCGCCCCCTGGGCCAGCTTCTCGTCGATCGCGAGGCACTCCCGATATTGCGCGAGGGCTTCCGGGAATCGATTTTGCGCGCGCGCGATGTCCGCGATCCGGCTCAGGCTCGCCGCGAGGTCGGATTGCCGGCTGCCCTTCGACGGCTCCTCGCCGGCCAGCTTCCGGGTGATCGCGGCATCCTCCTGGTACTGGGCCAACGCGTCCTCGAGCTTGCCGGAGAGTTCGAGCACCCGGCCGACGTTGGAAAGGCTCAGCGCCACGTCGTGCTGCTGGTCGCGATCGGAAGGATTCTTGCCGGCGAGCTGCTGGCGGATCGCGAGCGCGGCGCGGAAATCGCCCAGGGCCTCGTCGAAGTGGTTCTGTGAACGCGCGACGTTCCCCAGCTTGTCCCAACTGGCGGCCACGTCGTTCTGCCGCTCGTCGCTGCCGGGGTTCTTCTCGGCGAGGCGCTGGACGAGGCCGAGGTTCTCGCGGTAGCTC
This sequence comes from Opitutaceae bacterium, assembly GCA_035549635.1. Classification (GTDB taxonomy): domain Bacteria; phylum Verrucomicrobiota; class Verrucomicrobiia; order Opitutales; family Opitutaceae; genus CAIUWA01. The sequence continues at coordinate 12,764 of DASZQN010000007.1, read as the reverse complement.
GTCAGCGCCTCGTCCGGCCGGTGCAGCGTGACCAGCACGTCGCCCATCTCCCCGGTGCGGTCGGCCAGGTCGTCCTGCCAGAGGCGCTCGTCGGGATTTTTTTCCAGCTGCTGCCGGGCGACCGCGGCGCCTTCGCCGTAGGCCTTGAGCGCCTCGTCGTTCTTGGCCTGGGCGACGAGCAGGTCGCCGATCTCGCCCCAGGTGCCGCAGAGGTCATGGATCCAGCCGCTGTTTTTCGGGTTCAACGCGACGAGCCGCTGGTTGATCTCCAGCTCCTGGCGATAGGTGGCGAGCGCCTCGTCGAGCTGGTGGCTGCGCTTGAGCTCGCCCGCCACGTTGCTGAAGCAGGTCGAGAGGTCGCGCTGCCAGTCGGCATTCGAGGGATCGAGGGCGACCAGGCGCTGCGTCACGCCGAGGGACTCGCGGAAGTTTTCCAGCGCCGGCGCGTGCTGTCCCTGGGTCCGCAGGATCCCGCCGACATCGTCGAGCGCGACGGTCAGCTCGCGGAGCCAGCCCGCGTTGTCCGCGTCTTTCGCGACCAGCCGCCGGCTGATCTCGAGGTCCTGGCGGTACGAGGCGAGCGCCTCGTCCAGTTTGTCCTGGGACTCGAGCACGTCGCCGATCTGGCCGTAGCTGTCGGCGAGATCGCGCTGCCAGTCGGCGTTCTCCGGGTCCCGCTGCGCGAGCCGCTGGGCGATCTCCATGTCCGCATGGTACATCTTCAGGGCGCCGTCCGGATCGTCCTGGCCGGCGAGGATCCCGCCGATGGCGCTGAAGCTGAGGGACAGGTCGTGCTGGCGGCCGGTGTCGTCGGGTTGTTCGGTCGCGAGTTGCTGGCGCAGCGCGAGGCTCTCGCGATAGGCGGCGAGCGCGGCGTCATGCTGGTTCTGGCTCTCCAGCAGGTTACCGAGATGGTCGAGGCTGACCGTGAGATCGCGCCGGGCGCGCGGCTGGTCGGGGTGGTCCTTCAGCAGCTGCCGGGTGATGGCCAGGTCCTGGCGGCAGGCCTCCAGCGCGTCCGCATGACGGCCCTGGGTTTCCAGGATTCCACTGATCTTGCTGTAGGAAACCGAGCGGTCCCGCTGGCGCTCCGCATCGTCGGGGCGGGCCTGGGCCAGCTGCTCGCGGATGGCGAGGGAGGCGCGATAATTGGTGAGCGCCTCGTCGAGCTTGCCCTCGGCGGCGAGCAGGTCGCCCTTCTGGTCGTACGACACGCTGCGTTCGCGGAGGTCGTCGCCGCGCTCCTCCGGATGGCGGGCGTGATAGGCGCGGATCTCCTCGTTGACGCCGTCCATCAGTTGCAGCTTCCCGATGGTGCTCAGCTTCTCGCTGAGATCGTACTGCATGAAATGGATCAGCGAGTCGGCGTCCTTCTTCGCCGCGACGGCGCGCTGCCGCTGCCAGAAGGCCACGGCCGCCAGGCTGGCAAAGATCGCGACGAGCGCCGTGCTCACGGCGATCACCACCCGGTGCCGGCGCCGGCGCCGCTCCTCGTCGCGGCGCTTGAGGTCGTCGTAGTTCACGCCGAGCACGCCGGCGAGCAGCTTGAGCAGCGCGTTCTGCCGACCATCGGCGTGCGGCCGGGTGTCGGCGGCGATCGGCTCCGTCCGTTCGCCCGAGAGCTGGCCGTCCGCGCCGAGCCGGTACCGCAATCCGGGCGGGAAGCATTCCAGGGCCGGATCGCCGCGTCCGTCGGTGGCGTTCGGAATGCCGTCGAGGATGACCGCGAGCACGCGGGTTTCCCGGCCGAGGCGCTTGAACTCGAGGATCTCCTTGTTCACCCAGCGGCTCTGCGCGGAATGCGGCGAACAGAGCACGATCAGATAGCGCGACTGGGCGAGCGCGGTGTTGATCGCCTCGCTGAGGTCCGCATCGATCGGCAGCTCGTCGCGGTCGCGAAAAACCGGGAAGGCCCGGGCGGGCACGGGCTCGTCCCGCGTGGTCGCGCGGCCGACGAGGGGCCTGGGCACCTTGTAGGTCTCGATCGCCTTGATGAACCACTCGCCCCACGCGCGATCCCGGCTGCTGTAGCTGATGAACGCCCAGTATTTGAATTTTTCCGCCATGGGGTAGGGGTGGCTAAGCTGGATTCGGGCCGGAGACCGGAGCGGGCTCCTCACCGGGCGGGCGGGCCCGGCGGCGCGCCGTTCAGGATCTGCTTCGCCCAGGCGACGAGAGGGTGAGCCCGGATCGGTTCCTGCGCGGCCTGCTGGCGCAGCCATTCGACCGGTCGGCCATCATAGTCGGAGGTGGTTCCATTTTCATCCACCCGGCAGCGCGCGAGCGCCTCGGCCACGTCGAGAATCCAGGCAGGCATCGTGTCCGGATACTCCGCCGGATCGAAGCGGACCGACTGCGTCGTCGGCGTGGTGATGACATAGCGGCCGTCGGAGCTGAGGGCCGGCTGATCGATGCTCGACAGCCAGATCGAAACCGGACGGCTCGTGGCCGCATCCCAGAGCCGGGCGCGCCGGTCCTGCGAATGAGTCAGAATCCGGCGGCCGTCCGCGCTGAAGGCGGCGAAGTCGACCGAGGCGGCGTGCACCAGCGGCGGCCCGACGGCGGCCCCGGTCGCGGCGTTCCAGATCCGTGCGGTCTTGTCGGAGGACGCGCTCACCAGCCGCGTCCCATCCGGGCTGAACGCCGCGGATTTGGCCCGCCCCGCGTGGAGCATCGCCGGCGTGAGCGGCTGGCCGGTGTCGGCGGACCACACACGGACGACCCCGTTTTCCGACGCCGTGACGACGCGCTTCCCGTCGGGACTGAAGTTCGCCGTCTCGAGGCTGTCGTTTCCGGTGGAAATCGTCGCGAGGACTTTTCCTCCGGGCACTTCGGAGACCCAGGCCTTTCCGGCGGTGCCGCTGGAAAGGATCCTCCGGCCATCCGAACTCACCCCGCGCACGACGCAGAATTCGCCATCGCCGAGGGTGGCGGGTGCCGAGACCTGTTCGCCGTTCGCGGTGGACCAGAGGCCGACCTTTTCGTGTCCGTCGTCGTTCTGGTCCACCGTGATGATGTGGCTGCCGTCGCGATCGAAGGCGGCGAACGACGCGTCCTTCCGCGGCAGCGGCGGGCCGATCGGGTCTCCGTTGGCGGCATTCCGGAGCTGGATGTTGTCGCCAATGGTCAGCAATCGGGTCCCGTCGGGACTGAACGCGATCCGATGGATGTCCCCGGCCTGCTGCAGGACCGGCGAAAGCGCGGCGCCGGTCGCTCCGTCCCAGATCTGCGCGGTGAGATTGTCGGAGGTGGTGACGATGCGATTGCCGGACGGACTGGCTTCCACCGACGAAAAGGGATTCACGGCGAACGTGTGGGAAAGCGACGGCAGGCCGAGCGGATCCCAGCGCTCGATCCGCTCGCCGGTGATGAACCACACCCGCCGGCCGTCGGCATCGAACCGGGCGCTGCCGATATTGATGCCGAGCAGCTCGCGCACAAGGTCCTGCGAGAAGGATTTCGCCTTGGCCTCGGTCATCTTCATCGGCGCCGACAGCGGCAGGCCGGAGGCCACGTCCCAGAGCCGGACGGTGTTCGCCGAGGAGACGGTCAGCAGCCGGGAGCCGTCCGGGCTGAATTGGGCCGCGAGCACCTCGGCGTCGAGGCGCAGGGCGGGCACGGAAGAACGGCCGTCGGCGACATTCCAAAGCCGGGCGGTTTTGTCCCACGAAGTGGTGGCGACCTGCTTGCCGTCGGGACTGAAAGCGGCGGACCACACGACCAGTTCGTGGTGCAGGGGCCTGCCTTGGGCCGCGCCGGTTTGCGCATCCCACAGCTGGGCGGTCCGGTCGGCGGACGCGGTGACCAGCAGCCGGCCGTCGGGGCTGAATTGGGCGTCGCGGACCAGCGCGTCATGATTCAGCACGGGCGACACGACCTTGCCGGTCGTGCTGTCGAAGACCTGGGATTTCCCCCCGTTGGTCATGGCGACGATGCGCGTGCCGTCTGGACTGAAGGTGGCGTTCATCACGCCGGACTCGGCCAGCAGCTCCGAGTCGGAAATGCTGGTGGTTTCGGCGATGCGCTGCCCGTCGTTCACGTTCCAGACCTTGGCGATGGCGGAGGCGGAGGTGGTCGCGAACCGGTTGCCGTCGGGACTCAGTTTGAGCGTGAAGAAAAGATCGCTGTCGAGCGTGGCGACGAGCGCGCCGGTGTCGGCGTTCCAGATCCGCACCCGGTCGTCGTCACAGTTGGTGACGATGCGGTGATCGCCGGCGCCGAAGAGGGCCGTCCGGATGCCCTCGGGATGCGGCATCGCGGGGCCTTCCGGCTGGCCGGTTTCGCGGTTCCACATCTGCAGGACGTTGTCCGGCGACGCGGTCAGGACCCGCTGGAAAACATGGTCGACTCCGAGGATCGCGAGGCCGGGCTGCGGCAGGCGGAACTCGGATTCCGGCCGCGCCCAGTTCTGTCCGGCGAGCACGGAGGAAAGCAGCGCGGCGGCGTCGACATTGTGCGGATCGGTGCGCAGCGCGCGGGCGAGGAAGGCCACCGCCTTGGCGTCCTGGCGGTCGTCCAGCCGCTGGAGCGACGTGTCGAAATCGGCCCGGCTGAACGCCCCCTGGACCTCGCGCTTCTGCCGTTCCGCCTCGCGCCACTGCCAGGCGGCGGCGCCGGCGAGCGTCGCGAACGTCAGCACGAGCGCGGCGCTCGTGGCAATCACGAGGCGTTGGCGGCGCCGGCGCCGCTCCTCGTCGCGGCGCTTGAGGTCGTCGTAGTTCACGCCGAGCACGCCGGCGAGCAGCTTGAGCAGGGCGTTGCCGCGGCCGTCCCGGTCGGGCCGGGCATCGGCCGCGATGGGCTCGGTGCGCTCGGTGGAGAGCTCGCCGTCGGCGCCGAGCTTGAACCGGAGCGCCGGCGGGAAGCATTCCGCCGCGGCGTTCGGGCCGCGGGTGGCGTTGGGCTCCCCGTCGATGATGACGGCGAGGACGCGGTTCTCCCGGCCCAGGCGCTTGAACTCGAGGATCTCGCGGTTGACCCAGAGGCTCCTGGCCGAGGCGGGGGAGCAGATGACGATGAGGTAGCGGGACTGCGCCAGCGCCTGCTGGATCATCTCGCCGAGGTCGGAATCCGTCGGCAGCTCGTCGCGATCGCGGAATACCGGATAGATCCGGGCCGGCACCGGCTCATCCCGCGTGGTTGCGCGGCCGACGAGCGGCTTGGGCACCTTGTAGGTCTCGATCGTCTTGATCAGCCACTCGCCCCACGCGCGGTCACGGCTGCTGTAGCTGATGAACGCCCAGTATTTGAAACTGGCGTTCATGGACGGAAACCGCCGGCGGAGATTTCAGGGCGGCGGGGAGTCATGGCTGGGATGCACTTCCCTCCGAAGGCAATTGGGCGAGTTCAGTTTCGGCTACGGTGACCCAGGCGATCTGCCGCTTGTACCCATTCGGATCGGTCTCGGCGGTTAAGATTTCCATGGCCGCGCGCGCGGCTCCGATCGCCGCGCGCAGCAATCGGCCGCGCTCCGAGCCGCTGGAAAGGGCAGCTTGGTCGCGAAGAGAGAGGGCGAGGTTGTGCTGCGTCCAAGCCCACTGCTGGGGAAATTGCTCACGGGTGCGGACTTCGAGGGCGGCGCGGCAGGCGGCGACGGACTCGGCGAGGAGGTGGAGGGCGGTGTCTCCGCTGGAAAGGGAGGCCTGATCGTGAAGAGAGAGGGCGAGGTTGTTCTGCGTCGAAGCCCACTGCTGGGGAAATTGCGCAGGGGTGCGGACCTCGAGGGCGGCGCGGCAGGCGGCGACAGATTCGGCGAGGAGGTGGACGGCGGTGTCTCCGCTGGCAAGGGAGGCCTGATCGCGAAGAGAGAGGGCGAGGTTGTGCTGCGTCGAAGCCCACTGCTGGGGAAATTGTGCACGGGTGCGGACCTCGAGGGCTGCGCGAGCGGCGGCGATGGATTCGGCGGCGAGCCGCACGGCGGTGTCCCCGCTGGAGAGGGCGACCTGGTCGTCGAGGGCGGTACCGAGATTGTTCTGAATCTGGGCCCACTGCTGGGGAAATTGTGCACGGGTGTGGACCTCGAGGGCGGCGCGATAGGCGGCGACGGATTCGGCGAGGAGCCGGACCGCGGTGTCGCCGCTGGAACTGCCAGCTTGGTCGTCGAGGGCGGTGCCGAGATTGTTCTGAGTCGTGGCCCACTGCTGGGGAAATTGCGCACGGGTGTGGACCTCGAGGGCGGCGCGGTAGGCGGCGACGGACTCGGCGAGGAGCCGGACGGCGGTGTCGCCGCTGGAACTGCCGGCCTGCGCATGGAGGGCAATGGCGAGGTTGTTCTGGGTCGCGGCCCACTGCTGGGGGAATTCCGTGCGGGTACGGACCTCGAGGGCGGCGCGATAGGCGGCGACGGACTCGGCGAGAAGGCGGATGGCGGCATCGCCGCTGGAGAGATCGGCCTGCACGTGAAGGGCGATGGCGAGATTGTTCTGAGTCTGGGCCCACTGCTGGGGAAATTGCGCACGAGTGCGGACCTCGAGGGCGGCGCGATAGGCGGCGACGGCCTCGGCGACGAGCCGGAGGGCGGCGTCTCCGCTGGAACGGCTGGCTTGGGTGCGGAGGGCGATGGCGAGATCGTTCTGGGTCGTGGCCCACTGCTGGGGGAATTCCGTGCGGGTGCGGACCTCGAGGGCGGCGCGATAGGCGGCGATGGCCCGGTTGGTGCGCTCACTCACGGCCGCTCCCTCGGAGCGGTTGGCCCAGTTGATCAAGGCCCGCGCCAGGTTGGACTGAAGGTCGGCCCACGCGGTGGGATCTTGGCTGCGAGCGGTCAGGCCAAGCGCTTGCTCGTAGGCAGCGACTGCTTCGGCGTGATGTCCTGACGCCTGTTCGGTATCACCCAGCTTGAGGAGTCCTTCGCGTTGCAGCCGGGCGAGTTCGGCCGAGGCGGCGGCGTTCGCCTGCTGCCGCTGTTCAACGGCGGACAAAATCTTTCGGATGTCGGCGCCCTCGGTCGCGAGCTGCCGGCGCAACTCTTCAAGGCTGATGCCGCGCTCGGTGGCGACCTCGGACTGGGCGGCGAGCAGGGGATCGCGCTTTTCGCCGCCGGCCGGGGCGGTCTGCTGGTTCAGGCGGGCGAGGATTTTTTCGGTGACGGAGTCCTCGGTCCTGGCCAGTTGGGAACGCAGTTCAGCCATCTCGCGCTGCTGGGCATCATTTTCCCTTTTGAGCTCGGTTTCCTTCTGGCTGGTCGTGTGGTGCAGCCACCACAGCCCGCCGCCGAGCACCGCGAGGGCGAGCAGGCCGGCGGCGACGCCGCGCCCGAGCCAGGAGCGGGTCTTCTTCAACTCGCCGCTGAGGGCCTCGACGCGCGTCTGCAGGGCATGGATGCGCAGGGCGAGTTCGTCCCGCGAGGCGACCCGCGTGTAGAGCTGGTTGCCTCGCTGGAGGCGGGCCCGGTGCTCCTGCTGGAGCGCCTGTTTCTCCGCCTCCTCCGGTGCGTGCTCGTCGTAGGGGAAATCGGCGCCGCAGACGAAGACGTACGCGGGTTTTCCGATTTCCCGCGCCAATTCGTACTCGAGCTGCGTGTAGCTGCGCCGGGGTTGGGCCGGATCGCGGTCGCGTGGTTCCGCACCATAAACCAGGCCGGCGACATGGATCACGGCATCGCAGGCGCTGATCTTGGCCCGAAGCATCTCCGCCACGCTGCGGTAATCGGGCGGGAAATTGGTCTGCTCGACCGGCGTGCAACCGAGCGTCAGCAGCGCCTCCTTGATGAGCTGCCGGCAGCTGCGCAGATCCTGGCTCGTGGCGCTGACGAAAATTTCAGGGCGGCGGGGAGTCATGGCGAAGCTGGAGGGTTCGGGCCATGTGACGCGGGGAGGAAGCGATCGTTTCCGGGATGGAAACGTCGCCGGCGATTCCAAGCGAGGAGAAGGGCGAACTCAAGTGCGGGCGCGAAAATCGGGCGGGTCCTCAAGACGAACTGTCGGAATTAGGCACGGGCACAGGGAATATTCCGCTCCGGACGTTCGGCGGTCGATCTTCGTCTCTCGATGCCTCCGGGGTTGAATCCCGAAATCAGGATGCAGCCCGGCAATCGGTGGTGTCCTAATCTGGCGAGGCCCGCACCAATCATTCTCGTTCTCCCTCCGGAGAAATCGCCGGGAACGAGAAAGAGTAAGAGCACGAGGACGATATTTCAGAGCCTTCGGTCAAATTTGGACACGACCCGGAAATCCGGCGGCTTGCGCGGGCCGGGGGGCCGGTTTCAGATGGCGGGATGATTTCGCTGCACGAGGGCAAGGGATCGAAGGCGAAGAAGCCGCCCGAGCGGGTCTTCTCGCTCAAGCTGACCGTGGCCTCCTGCCAGCCCCGCATCTGGCGGCGGCTGCTCGTGCGCGAGTCGATGTGGCTGGCCCGGCTGCACGACAGCATCCAGGTCGCCTTCGACTGGTTCGACTACCAGACGCACGCCTTCAGCCTCGACGACCTGCGGCTGGGGAACCCGCTCAAGCAGGACGAACGGATCGTCGAGGACGACCGGGACGTCGCGCTCGCCGACCTCGACCTCGAGACCCGCGCGCGCTTCACCTACGACTATCATTTCGGCGAGGGCTGGCAGGTGGAACTCAAGGTGGAGAAGACCGGCGTGATCGAGAAGGGGCTCCGCTATCCCGTCTGCCTCGCGGGCGAGCGCGCCGGCCCGCCGGAGGACTGCGGCGGCCTGGAGGCGTTTCACGACATGCTCGCCTGCCTCAAGACGCCGCAGAGCGACCTCGGGCGTGAGTGGCGCGAATGGCTCGGTCCCGACTACGATCCGGCCGCCTGCGACGTCGAGAAGATCAACCGAGCCCTAAAAAAGCTCGGGAAGTGATCGGTCCCGGAGTGGCTCACGCGAAGCCGCGAAGAGCGCGAAGATCGGAACCTGACCGCATGGTTTGCCTTCGCGAGCTTCGCGCCTTCGCGTGAAACCTGCTTTGAAGGCCGGACGTTGGACATTGCATCGCTCCGCTCCGGACGCCTAGCCTCCGGCCCACCCGCCGTGGACCCGGAATTCAAATACTGGGCTTTCATCAGCTACTGTCACGAGGACAAGAACTGGGCCCGCTGGCTCCACCGGGCGGTCGAGACCTATCCCGTGCCGCGGGCCCTTCAGGGCCGGGCGACGCGCGCGGGCCCGGCGCCCCGGCGGTTCGCGCCGGTGTTCCGCGACCGCGAGGAGCTGTCGGGCGCGCCCGACCTGAACGTGGCGTTGCGCGACGCACTCAAGGTCTCGCGCTATCTGATCGTGGTCTGCTCGCCGGGCGCGGCGAAGTCGACCTATGTCGACCAGGAGATCCGCATCTTCAAGTCCCTCGGCCGCGAGGACCGCGTCTTCTGCGTGATCGTGTCCGGCGAGCCCAACGCGACCGACCGCCCCGGCCGCGAGGAGCGCGAGTGTTATCCCGCGGCGGTCCGCTTCCGGCTCGGGCCGGAGGGCGGGCTCAGCACGCAGCGCGCGCATCCGCTTTCCCCCGACGCCCGCCCGGGCAAGGACGGGCGCCAGGGCGTCAAGCTGAAGCTGCTCGCCGGGCTGCTGGGCGTGGGCTTCGACGACCTCGCGCGCCGCGAATGGTGGCGCGGTTTCTGGTGGTGGGTCCGCCTGGCGGCGGGTTCGGCGGCGGTGATCGCGCTGGTCGCCGGCGTATGGCAGCGCCAGGAAATGCGCCGCGCCGAACTGGCCCGACATGAGCGCATCGCCGCGTACACCGAGGCGGGAAGGAAGGAGCTGCTCGAGGATCATCCGGATCGCGCGCTCGCGTACCTGTCCGCGGCCTACGACGAGGGCGGCGCCGGCGCCGCGCTTCGCTTTCTCCTGCGGCAGGCCGATCTCGCGCTGCCGAAGATCTCGTCGGACCGGCATACGCTCGGGGTCTTCGGCGCGGCCTTCAGCCCGGATGCGGCGCGGGTCGTCACCGCCAGCGAGGATCACAGCGCCAGGATCTGGAACGCGGCGAACGGCCGGCTTGTCGCGACGCTCGACCATCCGGCCTGCGTCAATTCCGCGACCTACAGTCCCGACGGACGGTGGATCGTCACCGCCTGCGACAACGGCACCGCGTCACTCTGGGATGCCGCCGCCACCGGCAAGCCCAAGCCCCTGGCCGTGATGAAGCAGGGCGAGGACAAGATCTATCCTGCGATCTTCAACGCCCGCGGCGACCGCATCGCCACCTCCAGCCAGGACGGCACGACCGTCATCTGGGACGCCGCCTCCCACGTCCGGGTGGCTTCGCTGCCGATCCACGAGAAGCCGGTCAACTGGCTGGAGTTCAGCCCGGACCAGTCGAAACTCGTCACGGCCAGCGACGACAACACCGCGCGGATTTCCGACGCCGTCACCGGACACGAGATCGCGGTCCTCGGGGAAAAAGGCGGCAGCGGCCTGCGCTTCGCCGGCTTCAGCCCGGACAGCGCGCGCGTCGTCACCGGCGGCCGCAACGGCGAGGTCCGGCTGTGGCGGGTCGACGGTTCGCTCATCGCGAATCTCCCGGGACACACCGACTACGTGCGCCGCGCCGCCTTCAGCCCCGACGGCAAATCCCTCGTGACGGCGAGCGCGGACGGCACCGCGCGCGTCTGGAACGGCGAGACCGGGGAGCTGCGCTATCAGTTGTCGCACGCATCGCCGGGCGAGCGAAAGACGATCTATGCCACGGCGTTCAGTCCCGACGGACGGGTGATTGCCACCGCGGGGGCGGACGGGAGCGTCAAGCTGTGGGAGGCCGAGCACGGACGCTTCCTCGCGGCGCTCGATTGCAAGGGCAACCTCGTCTACGGGGTGGAATTCAGCCGTCCGGACGGGAAATTTCTCTCGGTGGCGGGCGACGCCGGCCTGGCGGCCGTCTGGAGTGTGAGCGATGCGGCCTCACCCCATCTCGTGGCGGCGCTCGACGGCGGGAACCGGGCCGCCTCGCCCGCGGCGAACACCCCCGGCGGCGCGAGCCTGGTGGAGATATTGCCCGGACATTCGGGGTACGTCGGCCTCGCGCGTTTCAGTCCGGACAGCCGTCGCGCCGTGACGGTGGGCGGCGGAGGGCGCGCGCACGTCTGGGACTCGGCCACCGGCCGTCTGCTCGGGCTTTTCGCCAGCGAGGCGACATTGATCAACGACGCGGGCTTCAATGGCGACGGGAAGAACCTCGTCGTCGGCAACGACAACGGCTCGATCGCCATCTGGGATGTCGACGCGGGCAGGCGCCGGGTGACCTTTCCCGGCTTCAGCGGCAGCGTCCGCTACGTGCGGTACACGCCGGATCAGCGGTGGATCGCCGCCACGGGCGAGGAGCGCACCCGCACGGCGTCCGGCGACGTGCAGGTGCACCGGATCGTGCGCTTCTTTGGCGTCGAGGGCGGCGCGCCGCGGCTCCAGCTCGACGGCACGGCCCCGGGTTTCAGCGCGGACGGGCGGCACACCGTGACGCTCCAGGGCGAAAACCGGGCGCAGGTGTGGGACGGGGCGGGTGCGGCGACGGCGACGCTTTCCGGCCACACCGGTCCGCTCATCACCGCGCGTTTCAGCTACGATGGACAGCGCATCGTCACGGCCAGCGACGACCATACGGCGATCGTCTGGCGGGTGGACGGCCATCGGCTCTTTGCGGTGGCGCACGCCCGCGGGCTTTACTTCGCCACGTTCAGTCCGCCTGACGACCGCCGGCTGGTCACCCTGAGCAGCGACAACACCGCCCGCGTCTGGGACGGGAACGACGGGCGGCCGATCGCCGTGCTGGAAGGGGAGCAGCGCTACATCGCCTCGGCCGAGTTCAAGAACCTTCTCCCCGTCGCCGCCTTCAGCCCGGACGGGGAACTGGTGACGACGCAGAGCCACGAACCGCGGGTCAAGGTGTGGGAGGCGGCATCGGGGCGCCTCCTGATGCAGTTCCTGGGACACGAGGGCAATGTCAGCGCCCTGGCGTTTTCACGGGACGGCTCGCGGCTGCTGACCGGGGCGCAGGATGGCACGGCGCGGATGTGGGACGTGGCCTACGAAACCCGGCCCGCGGCCGAGATCAGCCAATTCGTGCGCGACCACGTCGCCTGGCGGGTGGACGGCGACAATCTGCTGAGCGCGCCGCTGGGGCGGCCGTAGCGGCCGCAAGTTTCAAGGAACAAGTTCCAGGAAACTCCAAAATCCAAAACCCAGACTCCAAAGTGTAACCGCGCAGCGGCTACTGCGTGAGCTCCAGCACCTGGCGCTGGAATTTGGTGATGTCCACCGTCACCTGCGAGGAGAGGTCGATCAGCAGGCGGAACACGTCGCGGTTCCAGCGGCTGTCGAGCGAGGCGGGTGTGCCGGCGGCGTCGGTGACCTGGTAGGTGTTGCCGAAATAGCTGAGCTGGGCGACCGGCTTCAGGAGCGTCACTTTCTGCCCGGCCCAGTCTGTGCGCAGGACCGGCCGCTGCTGGCGCTCGGGAATCTGCGCGAGAAAAGTGGGATCGCGGCCCGCGAGCTCGTCGAACGCGCGCTGTTCCTGGGCGACGGCGTCGAGGACGTTGCGGAACGAGCGCAGCACCAGCACCGAATGCGGGCCGCGCCGGCTGGCATCGGTCTCGGCCGCGGGATCGACGGTGGCGCCCGATCCGACCGTCAGGCTCGAGCGGAAAACCTCGCGGAAATTCTCGATCGTATTCCCTCCGGCGTAGCGCGCGTCGCGGGCGAAACCGGCCAGCACTTCGTCGAGGATCGCGGGATTCGCACGGAAATGATAGACAGTGTGCGCGCCGTCGGCCGTGTCGTGCGCGGTGGAGTCGCCGCCGGACGAGGCCGGGCGCCCGCCCGGCCCGCC
>DASZQN010000006.1:0-83071 GCA_035549635.1 Opitutaceae bacterium | reverse complement strand
TTAGACTACATCGAAACCTTCTACAACCCGACGAGGCGCCACAGCTCGCTGGGTTACCTCTCCCCTGTGGCGTTTGAAACCATCAAAAACTAAACCAAACTATAATCGCTCGACCGACTCCACTTTATCGAGGCAAGCCCATGACGCTCGAACGTTGGATGTTGAAGGTTGAACGTTGAATGTTGGACGTTGCGCGCCCCGCGCGGCTACTTGCCCAGCATCCGCACGCGCCGGTCCTTGCGCGGGAACTGCAGCGTGACGACAGTGCCGACGCCCTCGCGGCTCTCGATCCCGACATGCCCGCCGTGCTCCCGCATGATGCGCTGCGCGATCATCAGGCCGAGCCCGTGGCCGCCGGCCTTGGTGGTGTGATAGGGCTGGAATAGCCGGCCGAGGTCCTCCTGACGGATGCCGGCGCCGCTGTCGCCGAACAGCAGGAAGACCGATTCGTCGTCGGCGCGCGACCTGATCTTCAGCCGCCCGCCGGGCTGCATCGCATCCATCGCGTTCTTCGTGACGTTGAAAAAAACCTGCTTCAGCTGGTTGTGGTCGGCCATGATCAGCGGCAGCCCATCCGGAATGTCGACCTCGACCACGATGCCGCGGTCCGCGAGCTCGCGCTGCTGGACTCGCAACACCTCCGCGAGCACCGACGGCAGGCTGGTCTCGGCGAGATCGGGCGGCCGCGGCCGGATCGCCTCGAGGAAATTGCCGATGATGCCGTCGAGCCGCTGCACTTCGCCGCGGCAGACCTGCAGCGACTCCGCGATCGCGTCCGTCTCCTTCCCCGCCTTGAGCTTCTTCAGTTTTCGCTCGATCAGCTGGAGATGGATCGTGAGCGAATTGAGCGGGTTGCCCAGCTCGTGGGCCACGCCGGCCGCGAGCAGCAGGATGGACGAGGTGCGCTCGTCCTCGATCCGCTGCGCGGTCGACTGCTTCTCCTTCGTCACGTCGGTGAGGATCACCGCGAAGCGCTCCGCCGTGCCGCGCGGCTCCCCGCGAAACGGCACCATGTACAGCCGCACGATGCGCGGCTCCGGATAGGTCAGCTCGAATTCGCGCGTCACCACCGGCAGCGAGTGGGCGGCCGTCTCGTCCCCGAGGGAGGGACGCAGCCCCGGCACGAGGCGCCAGAGCGTCTGCCCGGCGAGTTCGTCCGAACCCAGGCCGATCAGCCGGTGCGCCGCGGCGTTCGCGTATTCGATCGCGCCGTCGGGGTCGATCACCAGCACCCCTTCCTGCAGCGTGTTGAAGATTTCCTCGAACATCCCGCGCTCGCGGGCGAGCCGCTGCACGAGGTTCGCGAGGTTGACCGAGTCGAGGGTGTCGAGGCGGCCGAGCACCCGGTCGAGCGAGGAGTGTTTCTTGCCAGCCATCGGGCGATTGCGGATTGCGGGGTGCGGAGTGCGGATTTCGAAGCGAGCCGGGCGCGGCGCCGGCGAGGGTTAGCTAATCCGCAACCCGCAATCCGCAATCCGCAATCCGCAATCCGCAATTATTTCATTCCAGGAAGTCCATCTGCGCCGGGTCCACCCGCCCGGCGAGGAGCTTGCGGAGGAAGAGGTCCCGGTGCTGCGCGCAGCGGCCGAGCCGCAGGACGGCGTCGCGGTGCTCGTCGGTGCCGTAGCCCTTGTGCTGGCCGAAGCCGTAGCCGGGAAACTTCGCGTCGAGCCCGTTCATCAGCCGGTCGCGGGTGACCTTCGCCACGATCGACGCCATCGCGATGCACAGCGAGCGGGCGTCGCCGTTCACGATTCCCTCGTGCGGATAGGGAAAGTTGCGCAGCGGCAGGCCGTCGACGAGCACGCGGCAGGAGACGGTCGGCCGGAAGCCCGCGATCGCCTCGGGCGTCGAGAAAAGGTCCGGCTCGGTCTTCTGCGCAAACGCGTCCGGCGCGTAGATTCCCTCGAGCGCGCGGCGCATCGCGAGCTTGGTCGCGCCGAGGATGTTCAGCCGCTCGATCTCCTCGACGTCCGCGACGCCGAACTGCGCATGGATCTGCCCCTGCGCGACCAGCCCCTCGAACTCCTCCCACAGCTCCTCCCGGATCTCGGCCGTGAGCTGCTTCGAGTCGTTCACCCGGCCGGCGCGGACGGTCGCCCAGCGGCCGTCGAGGAAGGTCCGCGAGACCAGCACCGCGCCCGCAACCACCGGCCCGGCCAGCGCGCCGCGGCCGGCCTCGTCGACGCCGATCAGCTCGGCGACGCCCTCGATCCTCTTCAGGTCAAAGCCCCGGAGCTGGCGGCGTTTCGGCATGCGCGTCAGCGCCCCCACTCCATCTTCGCGCGCGGCTCGGGGAGCGGCAGCTCGTCGAGCTTGCCCGCGGCCGCGACCACCTCGTAGGCGGTGCGGAAATGCAGCTTGGCGAAGTCGCCGAGCGCCCGCGCGCCGAACCGGCGGATGATCTCCTGCGCCTGGTCCTTCACCAGCGGGCCGGCGCCCTTCTGGAGCTTGGCGCCGAATTGCTTCGAAAGGCTGTGCATCTGCCGCACGAACTCCGCGCGGGCGACCACCGAGGCCGCGGCCACCACCGGGTCCTCCTCCGCCTTGGTCCGCATGCGGAGCTCGAAGGCCTTCACTTCCTTCTTCTCCAGCTCGCGCTGCACCAGCGGCTGCTCGGTGAACTGGTCGAGCAGCCCCCACGGCACCCATTTCTGGCGGAGCGCCTGCTCCAGCGCCGTCGCGTGCTGCCAGGCCAGGAGGCGGTTCAGGTTGGCGCCCGGCCGGGACATGATCTCGTTGTACTTCGCCATGCCGCAGAAGCAGGTCTTCACCACGGCGCCGCGCGTCTCGCGGACGAGCTTGTCCAGCTTGATGATCTGCGACTCGGCGATCTTCTTCGAATCCTGCACGCCCGCCTTGCGCCACGCCTCGATCGCCGCGCGGTCCGCCACCACCGTCGCCGCGATCACCGGGCCGAAGAAGTCGCCCTTGCCGCTCTCGTCGAGGCCGGCGTGCGACTCGAACCAGTCGGGGTGCAGCACGTCGTCGTAGCCGAGCCGCGCCGCGCCGATGACCTCGGGCTCGAGGACATCGCGCACGAAGTCCTCCGTGCCCTTGCCGGCGATCACGGCCTTGCCGCTCTCGTACGCGGTCACGTTCAGCTTGAGGTGGTCGGCCTTGTAGGCGAAGCGGGCGTACGCGACGTCGAAGGCCGCCCAGCTGCGCGCCTCGCAGATCGCGCGGAGCTTCTCCATTTGCGCGTCGTCGAGCTTGACGGTGTAGGACGCCAGCTTCTTCGGCTGCTCTTCGTCCGCGGCGGTCTTTCTGGGCATGGCGCCAGTTGGCCACAAAAACCACCCGAAGCTCAAAAAGATTCTGCTTGGTTGAAAACCGGCTTTGTGAGTTGTGTGCCTCCCGTGGCCCAAGCCCTGATCGCCCGACGCACCGCGTTCCGGCGCGCCCTGCGCGACTGGTACCGCGCCCATGCCCGGCGGCTGCCCTGGCGCGAGGCGCCGTCGCTGTACGGGACGGTCGTGAGCGAGTTCATGCTGCAGCAGACGCAGGTGAGGACGGTCCTCCCCTATTTCGGACGCTGGCTGGCCGCGCTGCCGGACTTCGCCGCCCTCGCGGCCGCGCCCGAGGCGCAGGTGCTCAAGCTCTGGGAGGGACTCGGCTACTATTCCCGCGCCCGCAACCTGCACCGTCTGGCCCGGGAAATCGCCGCCCGCCCGGAGACGCCGCAAACCGCCGAGGCCTGGCGCGAGCTGCCGGGCGTCGGTCCCTACACCGCCGCCGCGATCACCAGCATCTCCTTCGGCGCGCCCGCGGCGTGCGTGGACGGCAACGTCGTCCGCATCCTGGCGCGACTGACGGCCGACGGCACGGAATTCCGCGACAGCGCCTCGGCCGCCCGCGTTTTCGCCCCGCTCGCCGAGGCCCTGCTTTCGCCCGACGGGCCGGGCGACCACAACCAGGCGATGATGGAGCTGGGGGCCACCGTGTGCTTCCGGCAGAATCCGCAGTGCATGATTTGCCCCGTCCGGGAATTCTGTCTCGCCGCGCAACAGGGCGACCCCGAGGCCTACCCGCGGCTGGCGCCAAAGAAGATCGAGCGGCGCACGGTCGTCCGCGTGTGGTGCGAACGCCGGGGCTCACTCCTGCTCCACCGCGCCGCCGCCGGCGCCCGCCGGCTGGCGAACCAGCACGAACTGCCCACCGCGGAGCAGGCCGGGCTCGGCGTCCAGCTCCTCGACGCCGGGAAACTGCTGGCCCGGAAAAAGCGCAGCATCACGCGCTTTCAGATCACGGAGCTGATCTACGCCGCCAGTCCGCCGCGCCTGCCCGCCGCGGCCGCCGGACTCGTCTGGGTGCCGCTCGCCGAACTCGAGGCCATCACGCTTTCCGGGCCGCACCGCCGCTGGATCGGGGAGATCCGCGCGGCCAGGCAACCCGGAATGGCTCACACGAAGCCACGAAGCTCACGAAGCGTCTGAAACCACATCGGCTTTTCTTCGTGCGCTTCGTGGCTTCGTGTGAGCCCTGCTTCGCGCTTTTGGGTCTCCGTGCCTCCGGGGTTAAAACCTCCGAATTTCCCGTGCATTCGCCACGCGGCCCGCTTTAAAAAATTCGCATGACCCGCGTCTTCGTCTCCGGCTGCTACGACATCCTCCATGCGGGGCATGTGCAGTTCTTCCGCGAGGCGCGGGCGCTGGGCGACCACCTGACGGTCTGCTTCGCGTCCGCCGAGGTGTTGTGGCTGCACAAGCAGCGGCGCAGCTCGCTGCCCGACGAGCACAAGCGCGC
The DNA here is from genome assembly GCA_035549635.1 of Opitutaceae bacterium. Taxonomy (GTDB): domain Bacteria; phylum Verrucomicrobiota; class Verrucomicrobiia; order Opitutales; family Opitutaceae; genus CAIUWA01. The sequence continues at coordinate 78,325 of DASZQN010000006.1, read as the reverse complement.
GCTGCTCGCCGCGATGAAGCCGGTGGATGAGGTGGTGATCGGCACCGGCGAGGAAGAGGGCCTCGACTTCCGGGAGCATTTTCTCCGCCTCCGTCCGGACATCCTGGCCGTCACGGCCGACGACAGGTACGAGGCGGCCAAGCGCCGGCTCTGCGCGGAGACCGGCGCGCGCTACGCGGTGCTGCCGAAGACACCGCCGCAGTTCCCGCCCATCTCCACCACCGAGATCGTCCGCTGGATCCAGGCGCCGCAGGCCGCGCCGCTGCGGGTCGATTTCGCCGGCGGCTGGCTCGACGTGCCGCGCTTCGCTCATCCCGACGGCTTTGTCGTCAATTGCGCAATCTCCCCGCTCGTCTCGCTGCGCGAGTGGCCGTACGAGCGCAACGCCGGCCTCGGCGGCAGCGGCGCCTGGGCGCTGCTGAACGGGCGCGACGGCGTCTCGTCCGAACTCGGCCTGGGCGTCGGCTGGCAGGATCCCGCGATCATCACCGAAACCGGGCTGTGCGTCTGGCGCAGCGGCCAGCGGCCGGCGCTCGAGCTCCGGACCGATGGCTCGCTCGTGCGCGGCCGGATGGCGCTCTACTGGAGCGGCCAGCCCCACTGCACGCCCGACATGGTGGACGACGCCCGCGACTACGCCGCCATCGTCCAGGCCAGCCGCGCGGCGCGCGACGCCGTCTGGAGGCAGGACTATGCCGCGCTCGCGGACGCCGTCCGCGCCTCCTGCGCGGTGCAGCGCGCCGAGGGCATGGAGCCGCTGCCCGGCGATCCGGCCGCCGCGGCGAATCCGCCGCTCGCCGCCAGCCGCCCGCTCGCCTGGAAATACTGCGGCGGCGGCTTCGGCGGCTACGCCGTCTATTTGTTCGCGGACCAGGCCGGGCGCGACGCCGCGTGCCGGCTGCCGGGGTTTCGTGCCGTCGAGCCGTATTCGGCCGCCGCCTGATTGTTGTAGGCCAGGTCGCTGACCTGGCCGGCCACCTCAGCGAGGTGGCCTACAGCTTTTGCTTCGCGAGTAGCTCCAGGACGCGCTGCCGCGAGGCCTGCACGCCTTCGACGTCGACCCGCGGGCTGAGCTCGATCGTCAGCAGGTGCTCCGGCCGCCAGAATTCGCTCACCATTCCGAAGTCGATCTCGCCCGACCCGATGGGCTGGTGGTCCCGGCCCTCCTTGCTCACGTCATGGAGGTGAAAGCCGATCAGCCGGGGCGCCATCTTCTGGAGGTGGGCGCGGTGGTCGAGGAGGCCCATCGTCTGCTTGATGTCCGCATGCCCCGTATCGTGCCAGTAGCCGGCAAACGCCCCCGCCGGCAGTCCCTCGAGGAAGGACAGGTAGTCGTCATCCAGCGGCAGCTCCTCGAATTTTTCCCGGTTCTCGAAACCCAGCTTCACCTGCTTCTTCGCCGCATAATCGAGCACCTCGTTCACGCTCTGCTTCACCCGTTCCCAGAACGGCCCCATCCGCTTGCGCATCCGGACGAGCGATTTTGCCAGCAGGTTCTGGTAGGACTTGTCCGCGGGCAGCGCCACGCCGGGATGGGCGTCCGCGTACCTGCTCAGGGCGCGGGCCGGGTTGAACCAGAAGAAGCGCACGCTGCCGAGATGGCAGACGAGCACGCGGGCCTTCACCTGCGCCGCGAAATCGATCGAGCGCTTGGTCTGCCGCAGCCATTGGTCGTGCTCGCGGGACTCGAGCGCGGACGGCTCGAACAGGTTCGGCGCGGCGTGCGACACCCCGGTCGGCAGCGGACAGAAGTTGTGGGTGGAACCGATCCTGATCACGCCCTCCTCCACCGCCTTCAGGATGCCGGGCACGAGGGTGATCCGGATGCCGTGGCTGAGCTCCGCGTGGTCGAAGCCCAGGCCGGCCATCTCGCGCAGCATCGCCTCGCCGTCCGTGTGGCGGTGGGAGCACCAGCTGGTCGAGAGGCTCAGGGTCGGTTGCACGCGGACGGGCATTACGAGGGCAAGCGCCGGAAGGTTGCACGAAAAAACCGCGCCGGGACGGGCGCGGTTGAAAGGAACGGAAGCGGAAAAGGCCTTATTCCGCGTAGCGGCGGCGCAGCATCTGGGTGAAGGCCTGGACCTTCTCCTTGCGGCGGCGCTTCTCGCAGGGCTTCTCGTAGTAGCGCTTGGCGCGGGTGCCCTTGATGATGTTCTCGCGGTCGAGCTTCTTCTTCATGCGGCGCAGCGCACGGTCGATCGGCTCGTTCTTGCGGATCTTGATTTCGATGGACATGGGACGGTTCGGCGGACGGGTGATGAAAGGAAAAGCCGGTTAATGAGCCAGTCGCCACGAGTGGCGTCAATGGCTTTTTTCCCCGGGGCGACGGCCGCCCTGAACATGCGCATGAGCCTGAATGGGAAGGGCTCGGGGCGCCCCCCGGTTGCCCCGCGCCTTCCCGCCCGATCCTGCCCCCCGACCCCGCCTCCGACCGGACCGCCCGCGCGTTCCCCTCTCTCTCGTCTGAATCGGTGGGAGTGTCACGTAATACGTGACACCCGCGGCGACCACAAAAGATTGGACGGCGCATTCTCCGCCCGTTCGATTTTCAGGCGGCCGGCTGCCAAAGGACGTCCCAAGCCATGAAAAAGAGCCAGAGCCTCCCCCCCCTCTTGCTGGCGCTGGCGTTGTCCGGCTGCCAGCACGTCCAAACGAAGCAAAAGACCGGGACCGACTTCGCCACGGACGGCACGCGGCCGGCCACCGATGTGACCGAGGAGGAATACCAGCGGATGACGCCGGCGGAGCGGTCGGCGCTGAATGCCGGGCGCGGCGCGGAGGTCTCGGTCGGCTGGGGCGGAAAGATTCCAGCTGAGCCGTCCCCGAGCGGCAGGGAACTGAACGACGCCATGGCCGCGGCGAAGGAGAAGCCGGCAAAATAGGCGCACCCGATCGCCGCCGGCCAAAAAATCCGGTTTCCGCCTTGCGCGCACCTGCCGCTGCTCTTGCTTAGGTTCGCGTGCCGGCTGCCGACAAGAATTTCGTCCATCTTCACGTCCATTCGGACTACAGCCTGCTCGACGGCTGCTGCCGGATCGACCGGCTGATCGACCGCGTGGTGGAGCTCGGCATGGGCGCGGTCGCGCTCACCGACCACGGCAATCTCTACGGCGCGATCGATTTCTACCAGCAGGCGAAGGCGAAGAACGTGAAGGCGCTGATCGGCTGCGAGCTCTACCTCGTCGAGACTTCCCGCCTCGAGAAGAACGGCCGCTCGGACGAGGGAAAAAGCATCTTCCACCTCGGGCTGCTCGCGAAGAATCTCACCGGCTACCAGAACCTCCTGAAACTGGTGTCGGACGCGCACCTCAAGGGGTTCTACTACAAGCCGCGCACCGACCTCGAGACGCTGGCCGCCCACGCGGAGGGGCTCATCGGCTTCACCGGCTGCCTCGCCTCGCTCGTGCCACAGCACCTGCTCCACGACCGCCACGAGGATGCCCGCCGCGCCTGCGGCCGCTTCGTCGAGATCTTCGGGCGCGAGAACTACTTCGTCGAGATCCAGGACCACGGCATCCCCGAGCAGCGGAAGATCATCCCGGGCCTCCTCAAGCTGGCGGAGGAGTTCCAGCTGAAGGTCATCTGCACGAACGACGTCCACTACGTCCGCGCGCAGGATTCCGGCCCGCACGACGCGATGCTCTGCATCCAGACCGGCGCGAAGATCGACGACGAGAAGCGGATGCGCTTCGACGGCACCCAGTTCTACCTGAAGTCGCGCGAGGAGATGGCACAGCTTTTCGCCGAGGTGCCGGAGTCGGTGGTAAACACGCAGCTCGTCGCCGAGATGTGCGAGCTCGCCATCCCCTTCCCCAAGGGCAGCGAGCGCTACCCGAAGTACCCGCTGCCGCCCGAGGTGAAGACGGACCGAGCCGGCTACCTGCGCGACCTTTGCATCGCCGGCCTGAAGACGCGCTACGGCGTGGACTACGCGAAGCCGGAGCGCGCGGGCGATCCGGCGCTGGCGCGGACCCTGGTCGAGCGCATCGACTTCGAGCTCGGGATCATCAGCCGGACCGGCTTCGTCGACTACTTCCTCGTCGTCTGGGACTTCATCGACTGGGCGAAGAAGCAGGGCATCCCCGTCGGCCCCGGCCGCGGCTCCGGCGCCGGCTGCCTCGTCGCCTACGTCCTCGGCATCACCAACCTCGACCCGCTCCGCTTCAAGCTGCTCTTTGAGCGCTTCCTCAATCCCGAGCGCGTCTCGCCGCCGGACTTCGACATCGACTTCTGCATGCGGCGGCGCGGCGAGGTCATCGACTACGTCCGCCAGAAGTACGGCCACGACTGCGTCGCGAACATCATCACCTACGGCACGCTCGGCGCGAAGATGGTCATCCGCGACGTCTCGCGCGTCCACAACCTGCCCTACGCCGACGCCGACCGGCTGGCCAAGATGGTGCCGGACGAGCTCAACATCTCACTCGAGAACGCCGCGAAGAAGTCCGCCGAGCTGCGCGACGAGGTCGCGAAAAACCCCGTGGCGAGGAAGATCTTCGACCAGGCGCTCGTCCTCGAGGGCATGGTGCGCAACACCGGCAAGCACGCCGCCGGCATCATCATCACCGACCGGCCGCTGCAGGAATTCGTCCCGCTCACCGAGCAGGAGGGCGACGTCACCGTGCAGTACGACATGAACGCGGTCGCGAAACTCGGCCTGCTGAAGATGGACTTCCTCGGGCTGAAGACGCTCACCGTCATCGCCGACGCCGTGGACAACGTGCGCCGCACGGCCGACCCGAAGTTCGACATCGAGACCGTTCCGCTCGACGACCCCAAGACCTTCGCCCTCCTCAACTCCGGCCGCACGACCGGCGTCTTCCAGCTGGAATCCGGCGGCATGCAGAACCTCTGCCGGCAGATCGGCCTGTCCTCGATCGACGAGATCGTCGCGCTGATCGCGCTCTACCGGCCGGGCCCGATGGACTGGATTCCCGACTACGTGCGCGGCAAGAAGGACCCGAGCACCGTCAAGTTCCCGCACAAGCTCCTGGAGGACGTCTGCCGCGAGACCTACGGCGTGATGGTGTACCAGGAGCAGGTGATGGAGGCGGCGAAGGTCATCGCCGGCTACACGCTCGGCGGCGCGGACATGCTCCGCCGCGCGATGGGCAAGAAGGATCCCGTCGCGATGGCGCAGGAGCGCGACAAGTTCGTCGGCGGCGCGAAGCAGCTCCACGGCATCGACGAGAAGACCTCGAACGCGATCTTCGACATCCTGAACAAGTTCGCCGGCTACGGCTTCAACAAGTCGCACTCCGCCGCCTACGCGATCCTCAGCTACCAGACCGGCTACCTGAAGGCGAACTACCCCGTGCAGTTCATGGCGGCGATGCTCAGCTCCGAGCTCGGGAACGCGGAGAAGGTCTCGCACTTCATCGGCGAGTGCGAGGCGATGGGCCTGGTCGTGCTGGGCCCGGATGTGAACGAATCCCGCGAGATGTTTACCCCCGTCTTCCGCGGGGGAGTTGAAAGTTCGAAGTTGAAAGTTGAGAGCCAGGAGGCAGCGGCCGGCCAGGCCTCCGGCCTTTCAACTTTCAACTCTCAACCTTCAACCGCCCAAACCGGATCCATCCGGTTTGGGCTGGCCGGCATCAAGGGCGTCGGCGAACTCGCCGCGAAGAGGATCATCGAGGAGCGCGAGAAGAACGGGCCCTACGCGGGCTTCGAGGACTTCGCGCGGCGCGTCGACGCGCGCGCGATCAACAAGCGCGTGCTCGAGCATCTCGCCAAGACGGGCGCCTTCGACTTCAGCGGCGCGCCGCGGAAGGGAATCTTCGACGGCATCGACGCCGCCATGGCCGCCGTCGCCGCCACCGCGCGCGACAAGGCCGCCGGCCAGCACAGTTTCCTCGAAGCTCTCGCCGGGGAGCCGGTTCCCGGCCTGCGGCCCGGCGGCGCCGGCGAGCGGCCCAAGGCCGCGGGCGATTTTTCCGCGGCCGAGCGCCTGCAGTTCGAGAAGGAGCTGCTCGGCTTCTACGTCTCGGGCCACCCGATGAACACCTACGCGGGGCTCGCCGACGCGATCGACACCTTCCCGATCGACGAGCTGATCCGCCAGCCGGACCGCACCGAGTTCCGCCTCTGCGGCATCGCCGCCAACATCGCGAAGAAGCTTTCGAAAAAGGACAACCGGCCCTGGGCCGCCTTCACGCTCGCGACCCGGAATGCGTCGGCCGCCCTGAACATGTTCGCCGACGCTTACGCCGCCGACGGCCGCATCCTCGCGGAAAACGCCGCCGTCCTGGTCCAGGGCAACATCATCGTCGGCAACGACGGCGCGCGCATCAACGTGAAGGAGTGCTACCCGCTCGACGCCCGGATCGGCGCGCTCGTCCGCAAGGTCACCTGGCTCCTGCACCCGGGACACCGCGAGCTGCCGGCCTTCCTCCGCCTGCTGCGCGAGACGCTCAACCGCGAGGGCGGCGACACCCGCGTGGAGTTCGCCTTCCTCTTCGAGGACCGCGTCGCCCCCGTCGCCGAGGCCAGCTCCGCCCTTTCCTGGCGGCTCAGCGCGCCCGTCTTCCAGCAGCTCCGCAGCCACCCGGCCGTCGCGGGCGTCCAGCTCGAGACCAAGCGCCTGGAACTGCGCCAGGAGCGCCGCTGGGCCAAGCGGTGAGATTGCGGATCGCGGATTGCGGAGTGCGGATTTGAACAGATCACCCTCGCAGCGGACGACGTGAGGAGGCCGGGCTCGAACGCCCCCAACCCATCGGCTTTGCCTTTTCGGGTCTTTCGTGTGTTTCGTGGTGCCCAATGCCGAAGTCCGACCAGTCCATGCTCAACCACGCCGCGCAGGTGCTTGCGGCCATTTCGTCCGACCAGCGCGCGGACACCGCCCTGCGCTTCTACTTCGAGCATCACCGCTACCTGCAGGCGCCGGCCAGGCGCGCGATCAGCCACGCGGTCTTCGTCTATTTCCGCTGGCTGTCGTGGCTCGACGCCAAGGCCTCCCCGCAAAAGCGGCTTGAGCAGGCCGTCGAACTCCACGCGCGTTTCGCCGCCGATCCGAAATCCATCAAGGCGGAGGCCCTCGCGGTGCGGGCGGTGCCGGCATGGCTGTGGGACGAGCTGGATCTGCCCGCCGACGCGAAGGCGGACTATCTCAGGCAGCTGCAGCGCGACCCCGCCCTGTGGCTCCGCGCGCGGCCGGGCCAGCGCGACGCGCTCGCGAAGTCCCTTTTCGCCTGCCAGCCCACGCCGCTCGCGCCCGATGCGCTCCGTTTCACGGGGGTGCAGGATCTTTTCCGCACCCAGCAGTTCCAGGACGGCGAATTCGAGATCCAGGACCTCGGCTCCCAGCTCGTCGGCCTCGCCGCCGCGCCGCGCCCGGGCGAGACCTGGTGGGACGCCTGCGCCGGCGAGGGCGGCAAGACGCTGCATCTCGCCGACCTGATGCAGAACAAAGGCGTCATCTGGGCCACCGACCGAAACGCCCGCCGCCTCGATACGCTCAAGCGCCGCGCCGCCCGCGCGAAGCTCTTCAATTACCGCACCGCCCTCTGGGACGGCAGCGCGCGGCTTCCGACCAAGACGAAGTTCGACGGCATCCTGCTCGACGCCCCCTGCAGCGGGGTCGGCACCTGGCAGCGCAACCCGCACGCGCGCTGGACCACCACGCCGGACGACGTCCGCGAGCTCGCCGCCGCCCAGCGCTCGCTGCTGGAGAACGTCTGCGGCTCCCTCAAGCCCGGCGGCCGCCTCGTCTACGCCGTCTGCACCCTCACCCGCAGCGAAACCACCGCGGTGGTCGACGCCTTCAGCGCCGTGCATCCTGAACTGGAAGTTCAGGATGCGGAGGCCGGAGGACAGAAGCCGGAGGACGGACGAACGCAGCCAGCCTCGGGTGATCCAGGTTCTTCATCTTCTGCCGTCAGTCCTCCGGCCTCGGGCCTCCGTCCTCCGGCTTCGCCCTCCGGCCGAATCTGGCCTCACGAGATCAACGGCAACGGCATGTTCATCGCGGCATGGCGGCGGAAAAAATAACGTCCGCCACGGTCCGGGCCGACTTCAACGACCTGCTCGCCGTCGTGCACTACACGCGGGCCGCCCACGAACTGGGACTGTGGGAGTCAGAGCGCATCCTGATCCGGCGCTTTTTCCCCGACCCGGAGGCCCGGCTGCTCGAGGCCGGCTGCGGCGCCGGCCGCGTCACGCTGGGCCTGTGGGAACTCGGCTACCGCCGGCTCACCGCCTTCGATTTCGCCGAGGAGCTGCTGGACCAGGCGCATAGCCTCGCCGAGGAACGCGGCGCCGGGGCGATCGCGTTCGTCCAGGCCGACGCCACGCGCCTGGGGGAGTGTCACGCAATACGTGACACTCCCTTCGACGGCGCCCTCTTCATGTTCAACGGGCTGATGCAGATCCCCGGGCGGGACTGGCGGCGCCGGGCGCTGCGCGAGCTGGCCCGGGCCTGCCGGCCGGGGGCGCCGCTGCTGTTCACGACGCACGACCGCAACCATTCGCCGGCCGAACGCGCGATGTGGCGGCTGGAGGCCGCGCGCTGGGGGCGCGGTGAACAGGATCCCCGCCTGGTCGAGTTCGGCGATCGCTATTTCGCGGATGAAGCCGGCCGCACCTTCATGCACCTGCCCAACCGCGACGAAATCCTCGCCGACCTCGCCGCCACCGGCTGGAACCACGCCTACGACGCGTTGCGCCGCGAAATCGCCCGCGAGTCCGTCGCCGTGCGCGGATTCTCCGACGAATGCCGCTTCTGGGCCGCCCACCGGACGGAGGCGGCGCCAGCGGAGGATTGATCGTTCCCCGACCGGAAGTTTCGCGCAGAGACGCGGAGGCGCAGAGATCGGAAAACAAGCTGGAGTCATCCTTTGCCGATCTCTGCGTCTCTGCGCCTCCGCGCGAAACGGCTTTCGCCGGACTTGCCCCCGGGCCCGCCGGAGGTACGCTGGACCCTCGCATGTTTGCTCTCCTCACCGACCGCCAGTGGTTGTGGCTCGCCGCGGGATTTTACCTCGCGGTGTTCCTGACCGGCACGCTGGCGCTGCGGCGGGGAAGGCCGCATTCGTCGGTGTTCAACTACCTGCTGATGGTGGCCGGCTATCTCTGCCAGCTTACCGGCCTGTACCTCCGCGGCCGGGCCGTCGGCGGCTGTCCGCTGGGAAACCCGTTCGAAATCTTCCAGTTCACGACCTGGTCGGCGACCACGCTCTACCTCGTGATCGGGGTGACGTTCCGCTCGAGCATGCTGGGGTTCTTCACCGCGTGTCTGGCCGCGGTCCTGTCGCTGGTCTCCCTGTCCATCCCGGCGTGGGACGCCACGCGCCGGGCCGGCCTGTTCGGCACCAACCCCTGGATCGAGTTCCACGCCGCGCTCGCGCTGTTCAGCTACGGGGTGTTCGCGCTGCTGGCGCTGACCTCGCTGATGTTCCTGCTGCGAAACTACTCGCTCAAGTCCAAGCACGTCAGCGGCTGGTTCTCCTTTCTGCCGTCCATCCTCGACCTCGATCACATCGGGGTGCGCCTGCTCGCGGCCGGCGTGGCGCTCCTGACCGTGTCCCTGGCCGTCGGCGCGCGGTGGTGGCTGCCCAATCCCGCATCGGTCGACGGCGTGAAGATCATCTGCACGATCGCGGTCTGGGTCGCCTACGGCCTGGTGCTCGGCCTGCGCCTCGGCCGGAAGGTGCTCGCCGGCCGGTTCGCCCTGATCTGCCTGGCGCTCTTCGCGGCGGCGCTGCTCTCGCTCTGGGCGGTGAACGACAGCCGCCATGGCGAGGAAACCGGAAAGATCGCCCAGGCCACCCGATGAGCGCCCCGCATTTCTTCGCCCTCGGGGCCACCCACCAGACCGCGCCGCTCGCGGTGCGCGAGAAACTCTCGCTCGACGCGGAGGCCGCGGCGGCGCTGCACGGGGAGCTGGCGACGGTGGCGGGCCTGCGGGAATTCGCGCTGCTGAGCACCTGCAACCGCATCGAATTCTACGGCGTGGCCGAGACCGCCGACGCGGCGGCGCGGGTGGAGGCGGCGTTCTGCGCGCGGCAGAAGTTCAGCGTCGGCGAGTTCGAGAAGTTCCGCCTCAGCCTGCGCGACCTCGCCGCCGTGCGGCATTTGTTCGAGGTGGCGGCGGGGCTCGACTCGCAGATGCTCGGGGAGACGGAGATCTTCGGCCAGGTGAAGGACGCCTACGCCGGCGCGCAGGCGCAGGGCTCGGCCGGGCCGGTGCTCAACCGCGTTTTCCAGAAGACCTTCCAGGCCGCGAAATTCGCCCGCACGCACACCGCGATCACCGAGGGCCGGGTCAGCGTGGCCAACGTGGCGGTCGACCTGGCGCTGAACATCTTCGGGGGGCTCGCGGAGGCGCGCATCCTCCTGCTCGGAGCGGGCGAGATCGGCGAGAAGACCGCCCGCGCGTTCCAGAGCCGCGGCGCCGGCGCGCTGACAGTCGCCAGCCGCCGCCTCGAACGGGCGATGGAGCTGGCGACGCAGCTGGGCGGGAGCGCCCTGCCCTTCGAGCAGCGCGAGGCGCGCCTCGCGGACTTCGACGTCGTCGTCGGCTCGACCGCGGCGCCCGACCTCGTCGTCTCCCGGGCGGCGGTCGTCGCCGCCCTCCGCCGCCGACCCGCGCGGCCGCTGTTCTTCATCGACCTCGCGCTGCCCCGCGACATCGATCCCGCGGTGGCGGCGCTGGAGAACGTGTTCCTCTACAACCTCGACGACCTCGCGAAGATCGCCGAGCAGAACCGCGCCGCGCGCGAGGCGGAGATCGAGAAGTGCCGCGCCCTGCTCGGCACGCGGGCCGAGGCGCTCTGGCGCCAGGTCGAGGGCCGCATCGGCGTGTGTTCGCAGGCCGATGAAGCTCCGAATCGCCCTGCAAACTTGTCCTCGGACGAGATTTCGTCGGCTTAGGGACCGGCGGATTTCGCGCAGAGGCGCAGAGTACGCCGAGACCGGATGATCCGGTTTCCGACCTCCGCGAGCTCTGCGCCTCTGCGCGAAATCGGGAGCCGTCACTCCTTGGGCGCGTGGGCGGTGTGGGCGCGTTCCAGCGCGGTCGCCAGCTCCTCGAGCTTGATCGGCTTGCTGATGTAGTCATCCATGCCGGCCTCGATGCACCTGTCGCGGTCGCCCTGCATCGCATTGGCGGTGATCGCAATGATCCACGGCCGGTCGCGCCGCTCGGGCCACTGCTGGACGATGAGGCGCGTCGCCTCCAATCCGTCGAGCTCGGGCATCTGCACATCCATGAGAATGACGTCGTACGTCTGCCGGCGCACCGCCTCCAGCACCTCGTTGCCGTTGGCGGCGACATCCGCCCGGTAGCCCAGCTTGCCGAGCATCAGCAGCGCCACGCGCTGGTTCACGGCGTTGTCCTCGGCGAGCAGCAGGCGGTCGGTCCGGCGGACCTCGCCGAACTTCGTCAGGGGCGGCGGCGCCCCGAACGGATGCGCCGTGCCCTTCTGCGCGGCGCCGTCGTCCTTCAGCAGCGCGGCCAGCACGTCGTGGATCTGGGAGGGCTTGGCCGGCTTGGTCAGGTAGGCGGCGAAAAGCTTCTGGTCCGGGACAAACTCCCGCTGGCCGAGCGACGAAAGCAGGATGAACGGCAGCTGCGGCGCGGGCCGCAGCCGGCGCATCTCCTGGGCGAGCATCACGCCGTCCATCTCCGGCATCTGCATGTCGAGGATGACGGCATCGAACGGCTGGCTCTCGCGGAGCCAGCCGAGCGCCTCGATCCCGGAGGAGGCGGCCTGAGAGGAAATGCCCCAGCCCGCGAGCAGCGTGGTGAGGATCCGCCGGTTCGTGGCGTTGTCGTCCACGATGAGCAGCCGTTTGCCGGCGAGGCTGCCCTTGCCCGCCGTCAGATAGGGCCGCGGCTTGCTGGAAACCGAGTCGACCACGACGGTGAAATAGAACGTGGAGCCGCGTCCCACCTCGCTCTCGAGCCACATCGTGCCGCCCATCAGCTCGGCCAGCCGCTTGCTGATCGCCAGCCCGAGGCCCGTGCCGCCGAAGCGGCGCGTCGTCGACGCATCCACCTGCGAGAAGGACTGGAAGAGGCGCTGCATCGCCTCCGGGGCGATGCCGATGCCGGTGTCGCGGACGGAGAACGCCAGCTCGATCCGTCCGTCCTCCTTCGGACTCGCCTCCAGCTTGAGGACGATCTCCCCGGCGGTGGTGAACTTCACGGCGTTGCCGAGGAGGTTGATCAGGATTTGCCGGAGCCGCGTGGTGTCGCCGCGCACCGTGCCGGGGACGTTGTCCGCGATCTCGTAGAGGAGATCGAGGCGCTTCTCCGCCACCTTCGGGGCCATGAGGTCGAGCGCGCCCTCCACGCACTCGCGCAGGGCGAAGTCGGCGCTCTCGAACTCGAGCCGACCGGACTCGATCTTCGAGAAATCCAGGATGTCGTTGATGATCGTCAGCAGCGAGTCGCCGCTCTGGCGGATGGTCTCGACGTACTCCTGCTGCTCGCGGGAGAGCGGGGAGTCGAGCAGGAGCGAGGTCATCCCGATCACGCCGTTCATCGGGGTGCGGATCTCGTGGCTCACCATCGCGAGGAACTGGCTTTTGGCCAGGCTGGCGCGCTCCGCGATCTCCATCGCGGTGCGCAGCTCCTCGGCCTGGTGCTTGAGCTCGGTCACGTCCACCAGCGTGGCCACCTGCTGGCCCACGCCGGTCGCGGGATCGCGGAAGATGCGGACCGTCAGGACCACCCAGACGACTTCGCCGTTGGGATGGAGGTAGCGCTTCTCGAGCGTGAAATGATCGCTTTCGCCGCGCTGCAGCCGTTCCGTCAGCTTGATCTGGCGGGCCTGGTCGTCGGGATGGGTGGCGCCGGCGTAGGCCTCGGGCTGGGTGCTCTTCTCCATCGGCACGCCGGTGATGCGGGCGTGCGCGGAATTCACCAGGTGCATCTCCCGCTGCCGCCCCACCTCGAACCAGGAGAGCCCGACGGGCACCAGCTCGAAGATGAAGCGGAAGCGCGCCTCCTGCGCGGCCAGCATCTCCTGGGTCCGCTTGAACTCGGTGATGTCGACGATCGTCGTGAGGTCCTCGATCGAGCCGTCGGCGTAGCCGCGCCGCTGGCGGGTGAGCATCACCCACACCGTCGCGCCGTCGCGCCGCTTGTAGCGCTTCTCCATCGAGAATTCCTCGATCTCGCCCGCCTCGAGGCGGGCGGTCAGCCGGTCCTGCGCGGCCATCTCCTCCGGGTCGCTGATGGCGGCGAAGGCTCCCGGCTGCTCGGCCTCCTCGCGGGAGAGGCCGCAGATGCGGACGTGCGCCTCGTTGACCAGCCGCACCTTCGAGCCGTCGGGTCGCGCCAGTTTCCAGGAAATGCCGACGGGCGAGGCCTCGAAGATGAAACGGAACTGCGCCTCCTTGCGGGCGAGTTCCTGCTCGAAACGCTTCCGCTCGGTCACGTCCAGGTGCAGGCCCATGTAGCCGACGACCGTCCCGCGCTCGTCCCGCAGCGGCTGGACGTCGAGCTCGATCCAGTGGGTCCGGCCGCTCTTGGTGTAGTTGAGGATTTCCCCCTTGAAGGACCGGCCGGCATCACATGCCGCATTGATGGCGGCGAGCACCTCCAGGTTGGTCTCGGGGCCGTGCAGGAGGTCGCCGGGGCGCCGGCCGATGGCCTCCTCCGCGGTGTAGCCGAAAAAGCGGGTGAAGCTGTCGTTGACCCACTCGATCTTCCAGTCCGCGTCGGTCAGCATGACGGAGCTCGCGGTGTGGCTGGCGACCAGCGCCAGCCGCCGGGCCTGGGCCTCGGTCTGCTGCAGGCTGTCCGCGGCGCGATCGGCGCGGCCCAGTGCGCGTGCGCGGCCGGACGCGAGGGCCCAGAGGACCCCGCCGGTCGTGACCGCCGAGGCGAGGCCGGCGCAAAGGATCAGCCAGGGAAGCAGGTGCTGGCGTTGGGCGGAGAATTCCGGGCCGCGGTCCGCGCCCGCATACCACCAGCCGGCAACGGACAGCGCCAGGCCTGCGAGCAGGACGCCCGCCGCCAGGACACGGCTGCGCCGCCCGTGACGTGAAGGGGTCGTTCCCGCAGGCTGCATTCGAGCCTTACGCCATCAGGAAAGCCCCGTATACGCCAACTCCTTTCCCTTAGGTAATTCGCCTCACTGGAAAATAAGTTCCAAGGGCCAATTATCCAAGTATCAAGAAGGCAGCGGGGCCTTGGAATTTGGGACTTGGGACTTGGAACTTAGTCGGCCCATCAGCCAGTCGGCGGCGGTGCCGTTGGCGGGGACGCTGAGCAGCGAGCGCAGACGCGCGGCCAGCGCCGCAGCGCGGGCCTGGCGCTGCGGGTCGTGGAGGTCGGCGCGCAGTTCGGCCGCGAGGGCCGCGGGCGTCGCGGCGCCCTGGATGAACTCGGGGTACATCGGTTCGCCGAGCAGGAGGTTCGCGATGCCGAGATAGGGCACACGCACCAGGCAGCGTCCGAGGAGATACGTCAAGGGATGCGCGCGGTAGGCGATCGCCCCGGGGATGCCCGCGAGGGCACAGTGCATCGACATCGTCCCGCTGGTCGTGAGCACGGCGGACGCGGCGACCGGCGCCCCGGTCGGCTCGAGCCGCACGTTGGCCGGCGGATTCGCCGCGCGCAGCACCGCCAGGATGTCAGCGCTCGGGTAAAGCACGACCGCGTCGCGTTCACCCAGCGCCTGGAAGCCGGCGAACAGCGCCGGGGCGATGCGCGCGACCGCCTGCCGTCGGCTGCCGGGGAGCAGCAGCACCGGGCCGCCGGCATCATGGCTGACCGGCGGCGTGAAGCCGGGCGCGACAAAGGGATGGCCGACGAACTCCACCGGGAGCGACGTATCCGCGTAGCATTTCACCTCGAACGGGAAGATCACCGCCATCGCGTCGAGATCGCGCGCCATGGCGAAGCGCCGGCCGGCCTTCCAGGCCCAGATCTGCGGCGAGATGTAGTAGAGCGCCTGGATCTTTCCGCCGCCCTTCACCGACAGCCCGCGCTCCCGCAGCGCGGCGGCGAGACGGAGGTTGAAGCCGGGATAGTCGACGAAGCAGACCGCGCGCGGCCGGTGCGTGCCGATCCACTCCAGCGTCGCGGCGAACAGCGCGCGAAAAAACGAATAGTTGCGCAGGACCTCGACCAGGCCGACGACCGACGAGGCCGTGAGATCATGGAGCAGCTGCGCGCCGGCGGCGGCCAGCTGCGGCCCGCCCAGGGCCGCGACCGCGAGGCCGGGCTGTTTCGCCCGCAGCTCGCGCACGAGCCGCGCGGCATGCTCGTCGCCCGAGTGCTCGCCGGCGACGATCAGGAGGTCGACGCGGCCGGCGGCCGGCGGCGGGAGGGAAAGCGGCGCGGCGCTCACGCCCCGGGCCCTCCGTCCGCGCCTGTGCCCGCGTGGTGCAAGATCGTCATTTCCCCGCCGCGCGGATCTGCTCGGTGATCGCGATCGCGACCTCGAGCGCGCTCTTCCCGAGCGCCGCGCCCACCTTGGGCTGCTTGGCCTTGGCCACGCTCTCGACGAAATGCGCGAGCTCCAGCGCGAGGGGCTCGCCCTTCTCGATCGGAATCTCCTTCACCGGGATCGCGCCGAGGTCGCCCGCCTTCACCAGGCCGATCTTCATCTTCAGGCCGTAGGCGATGATGTCGCTCTTCTTCACCAGATGCCCGGCCTGGTTCATGAAATCGAGCGACAGGTAGGCATCGGACTGGAAAATGCGGATCTCCCGCGCCTTCTTCGTGCTCATGCGGCTGGCGCTGAGATTCGCGACGCAGCCGTTCTCGAACTGCAGGCGGGCGTTGGCGATGTCCTCGCTCCTCGAGAGCACCGTGACGCCGACGCTGTCGATCTTCGCGATCGGCGACTTCACCAGCGCGAGCACGATCCCGATGTCGTGGATCATCAGGTCGAGCACGACGCCGACCTCGGTGCCCCGCGGCTGATACGGGGCGAGGCGCTCCGCGGTGATGTAGCGCGGCTCATCAATCTGCTTCTCGAGGAAGCCCATGACCGGGTTGAAATGCTCGATATGGCCGACCTGGACGATGCAGCCGTTCGCCTGCGCGGCGGCGAGCACGCGCTCGGCCTCCTCCAGGCTGGCACAGAGCGGCTTCTCGATCAGGAGATGGGTCTTTTTCGCCAGCAGCGGGAGCGCCACCTCCGCGTGCCGGTCGGTGGGCACCACGACGGAGACCGCATCGCACGCCTCGCCCAGCTCCTCGATCGTGGCGAAACGCCGGCAGTTGAACTTGGCGCAGATTTCCGCCGCGCGCGCGTCGCTCGTCTCGAAGATGCCGGCGAGCTCCGCGCCGGAGAGCGCGGCATAGATGCGCGCATGGTGCTGGCCGAGCGAGCCGACGCCGGCGACGCCGCATTGGATTTTGTTCACGGTTCGGGGTTCACGGTTGGGGGTTTGGGCCGGCAAATTTTCGTCCACGCGCGGCGCTCGCGGCGAGGTATTTCATCAGTCCGCTGATCAAGCCCTCGGCCTCGTCAGTCAATGAATAGAGCCGGTTGAAGTCTGCGCGTTCGATCAATCCGGCGTCCGCCGCGATATAAAGATGGGACTTCACCTCTGCACCCGAACCGCGAGCGATGCTCAAAAAGGCAACAAACTCTTTGTTTCCCCCTCGGCCAAATCCTTCCGCGACATTGGCCATCATCGACACACTGGCCCGCCGAATCTGATCGCGTAGGCCAAAGTCGCGACTGAAGGGACCATCACCGGTAAGACGATAAATCTCGCGCGCCAGTTCGCGAGCCTTCTGCCAACTCTGAATTTCCTCGAATCTCTTGAACGTAGCCATGTCACAACCGTGAACCGAAAACAGTGAACCGTGAACCTTCAGCCCCCTCCCAGCCTGCCCTCGCGGAGGAAGAGCTGGCGACTGGTTTTTTGCGCGTGGGCGGCGTTGTGGGTCACGAGCACGAGCGCGGTCCGGGTCTCGCGGCAGAGGCTGAGCAGCAGCTCGATCACGGCGTCGCCCGTGTGCTCGTCGAGGTTGCCCGTCGGTTCGTCGGCCAGCAGCAGCCGAGGGGAATTCATCAGCGCGCGCGCCACGGCGATCCGCTGGCGCTCGCCGCCGGAAAGCTGCGCCGGCAGATGGTGCGCCCGCTCCGCCAGGCCGACGCGGGCGACGAGGTCCGCCGCCCGCTGGCGCGCGGCCGCGTCGGGGACCCGAAGGATGCGCGCGGCGAGGAGGACATTTTGCAGCGCGTCGATCTCCGGGACGAGGTAGAACGACTGGAAGACCATGCCGAGGAACTGCGCCCGCCGGTCCCCGTGCGCCGGTGCGCCCGCCCACTGCAGCGCACCGCCATCGGCGGTGTCGAGCCCGGCCAGCAGGTGCAGCAGCGTGGACTTGCCGGAACCCGACTCACCGCGGATGGACACGCTCTCCCCGGCGGCGACGTCCAGGTCGACCCCGCGCAGGACCTCGATGCGGCGGTCCCCGCTCAGGTAGCTCTTGGCCAGCCCGCGGGCGGAAAGGACGGCGTCACTCACTCCGCAGCGCCTCCACGGGTTTCAGCCGCGCCGCCCGCCACGCGGGCAGCAGTCCGGCCAGGGTCGAGATGACGATCGTGCAGATCACGATCGCCCGCATGTAGGCGGGGGAATAATAGGCCGGCAGCTGCCGGAACTGGTAGAAGCGCTCGAGCGCGGCCTCGCTCTGGGTGATGCGCGTGAACGCCGCGATCAGGTCGTCGCGGAAATACAGGATGACCCGGCCCAGGGCCATGCCCACCGCCGTGCCGCCGACACCGATGAGGAAGCCCTGGAAACAGAAGCAGGCCGCCACCTGCCGCGGCCGGCCGCCGAGGGCGCCGAGCATGCCGATCTCGCGCGTCTTGCGCACGACCGAGATCAGCAGCGAGCTCGTGACCGAGAACGCCGCGACGATGATGATGAACGTCAGGAGGAAAAAGATCATGTTCTGCTCGAGCTGCAGGATGAAGATCAGGTCGTGGTTGATTTCCATCCAGGACCGGGCGTGGAGCGACGGCGGGAGCGCGGCGTTGAGGCGGGAGGCGGCGGTGTCGGCGTCGAGCCCCGGCTCGATCTTGACGTTGAAGCCGTCGACCGCGCCGCGGCGGCCGTAGAGGTCCTGCATCGTGCGCAGCGTCACCAGCACGATCGAGCTGTCGAGCGCCTGGTGGCCGATCTCGAAGATCCCGACGATCTTCAGCTCCCGCCCGAGCGTGACCTCGTCGTTCTTCAGCCGCTCGATCAGCAGCGGCGAGTAGAGCTCGACCTTGTCCCCCACCCGCGCACCCACCTTGAGGGCGAGCTGGGAGCTGACGATGATCGAGTCGTCGTCGAGGTTGGCCAGGGAACCGTAGTGGATGTACTGCTCCAGCGGAATGACGCCGGTGACGTGGTCGACATCGATGCCCTCGATCGCGGGGTACGCCGGCGTGAGGCCGTGCTCCAGCATGACCACGCCTTCGGCAAACGGCGTGGCCGCCACGACGCCCGACACGCGGGTGATGCGCGCCAGGACATCCGCCGGGCGGTCGACCGGGCCCTCGCCCCGCACCTGCACGTCGCCCGTGGTGTCCACGGTCCAGCGCCGGATCTCACGGCCGAAACCGCTCATCACGCTGGTCGAGATCACGAGCACCGCCACCCCCAGCGCCACGCCCAGGATCGAGATCGCCGTGAAGAAGGGGAACTTCTTCCCGGTCGGGAAGAGCTGCTTCAGGGCGAGATACAAATACCACGGCATCTGTAATTGCGGATTTTGGGTTGCGGATTGCGGATTGATCGATCCGAGGAATCTGCGTTCGGGAAATTGAGATGAGCCACGTGCTGCGACGCCTGAAGCATCAGCCGCAGTTCAACCAATCCGCAATCCGCAATCCAAAATCCGCAATCAGGCGGCCCCGGGCCGCAGTTGCGGGAACAGGATCACGTCGCGGATGCTCTCGGCGCCGGTGAGCAGGATGCAGAGGCGGTCGATGCCGACGCCCATGCCGCCGGCGGGCGGCATGCCGTGCTCGAGCGCGGTCAGGAAATCCTGGTCGATGCTCTGCTTGTCGCCGCCGGCCTGCGCCTCGAACATCGCGCGCTGCACGTCGGGGTCATTCTGCTCCGAGTAGGCCGGCGCGACCTCCATGCCGCCGATCGTCAGCTCGAAGACGTCGATCGTCGTCGGGTCGTCGAGGCTGATCTTGGCCAGCGGGCAGAGCTCCTTCGGCAGGTTGAGCACGAAGGTCGGCTGGATCAGCGTGGGCTCGATCTTCTTGGAGAAAATCTCGTTGGTGATCTCGAATTCCTCCCACGCGGGGTTGACCGACAGCCCGAGGGCCTCGGCCTTCGCGATCTTCTCCCCCTTCGGGCGCGCGAACCAGTCCGGGTCGCCGGTCTCCGCGCGGATGAGATCCTTGTACTTCACCTCGCGCCACTCGCCGGCAAAGTCGATCTCCTGCCCGCTGGCTGCGTGCTTGATCTTCGTCGTGCCGAGGACGTCGCGGCAGAGCGACGTGAGCAGGTCCTTGATCAGCGTCATCATCCCGCGGTGGTCGCTGTAGGCCTGGTAGACCTCGAGCATGGTGAACTCCGGGTTGTGCTTCCGCGAGACGCCCTCGTTGCGGAAATTGCGGCCGATCTCGAAAACGCGGTCGTAGCCGCCGACGAGCATCCGCTTCAGGTAAAGCTCGAGCGAGATGCGCAGGAAGAAATCCACCCCGAGCGCGTTGTGGTGCGTCGTGAAGGGCCGCGCCGCCGCGCCGCCCGCGACATTCTGCAGCACCGGCGTCTCCACCTCGATGAACTGGCGCTCCTCCAGGAAACGGCGGACGTGCGCCACGATGCGCGAGCGCAGCATGAGGCGCTTCCGCGACTCCTCGTTCACGATGAGATCGAGGTAGCGCTGGCGGTAGACCTGCTCGGGATCCGCGAGGCCGTGCCACTTCTCCGGCAGCGGCCGCAGCGCCTTGGCCAGGAGGACGTAGCGGTCCACGCGCACGGTGACCTCGCCGGTCTTCGTCTTGAAGAGCGTGCCGGCCGCGCCGAGGATGTCGCCGAGGTCGAGCTTCTTGAAGGCCGCGTAGGCCTCGTCGCCGACGACGTCCTTCTTCACGTAGAGCTGGATGGTGCCCTGCTGGTCGAGGATCTTGACGAATTGGCTCTTGCCCATGTCGCGGATGACCACGAGGCGCCCGGCGACGGACACCGCGACGGTGTTTTCCTGGCCCTCGACGTAGGCCTTCAGCGCCTCACCCGAGAAATGCGTGGTCGCGAAGCTCGCACGGAACGGATCGACCCCCGCGGCCCGCAGCTCGGCAAGCTTCTGCCGGCGCACGGCATGCTGGTCGTGGGAGATGTCTGGGGAAGGTTCGCTCATGGAATTGTCCACCTTGGACGGTTTCGCGCGACCGTGCAACGTTTCAGGTGAAGCGGCGGCTCTGCTCCTCCGAGGGCAAGAGACGAGCGACGGGCAAGGGAAGGCCGCGGTCAGCGATCCCGATCTCCGATCCGTTGCTCACGCGAAGTCGCGAAGGGCGGAGGCCCGGCATTCCGATTGGTTCACTTCGCGCTCTTCGCGGCTTCGCGTGAACCCTCCGGCAAAATGTCAGTTGCTCCGCCGGCTTGCGCGGCGAGCGTGATCGGTGATGGTAACGAACATGCCGCATTCTCCTCCTTTCGTCCGACCCGTGCCTCTGCGCGAGACGCTGACGGTCGTCGATTGGGGGCGGACAAACTACGAGGATGCGCGCCAACGACAGGAGGAACTGGTCGGCCGGAGAATCGCGGGCGAGGTTAGCGACACGCTGGTTTTCACGGAGCACGAGCCGGTGTTCACCGTCGGCCTGCGCCAGGGCGCCGACGCCCATCTGGTCTGGGACCCCGGCCGCCTGGAACGCGAGGGCGTGGCCGTCGCCAAAACCAACCGCGGCGGCGACATCACCTATCACGGCCCCGGGCAGATCGTCGGCTATCCGATCGTCTCGCTCGCGGGGCGCCCGGACCTGCACGCCTATCTTCGCTTCCTCGAACAGGTGCTCATCGACAGCCTCGGCTCGCTCGGGCTGGCCGCGGCGCGGCGCGAGGGCAAGACGGGCATCTGGCTCGGTTCGCGCAAGATCGCCGCGCTCGGCGTCGCGGTCCGGCGCTGGGTCGCCTATCATGGCTTCGCGCTGAACGTGAACGTCAACCTCGCGCACTTCGGCGGCATCGTGCCCTGCGGCATCAGCGCCGCGGACGGCACCGTCACCTCGATGCAGGCCGAGCTCGGCCACCCACTCGATCCGGAGAAGGTGAAGACGGTCCTCGCCAACGAATTCGCGCGGCAGCTCCCGGCTTTCCTCGGCGCGCGGGAGTGAACGCAGCCCAACGGGTTTCACGCGAAGCCGCGAAGGGCACGAAGGTCGGAGGCCCGGCATTCCGATCGGTCCGCTTCGCGCCCTTCGCGGCTTCGCGTGAAACCCCGGCCCGTCATCAGACTTCCTTGCTAAGACGCGCGGACGGTGCCTTCTTTCGGACCTCCTCCTGATGGACACCACGCGCAAACCTTCGTGGCTCCGGGCCAAGCTCCCGAGCGGGCCGGGCTATTCCGCCGTCCGGAAGCTCGTGGACGACCACAAGCTCCACACCGTCTGCCAGAGCGCGCAGTGCCCCAACCTCGGCGAATGCTGGTCGCGCGGGACCGCGACGGTGATGATCCTGGGCAACATCTGCACGCGCTCGTGCAACTTCTGCGCGGTGCAGACCGGGCGCCCGACCGAACTCGACCTGGGCGAGCCGGCGCGCGTCGCGGAGGCGGTGGCGAAGATGGGCCTGAAGCACTGCGTCATCACCAGCGTCGCCCGCGACGAACTCGCCGACGGCGGCGCCGCCGTCTGGGCCGCGACGATCCGCGCCGTCCGCCACCGCAACCCCCAGACCGCGATCGAGGTGCTGGTGCCCGACTTCAAGGGCCGGTTCGAGCACGTGGACACCGTCCTCGATGCGAAGCCCGACATCTACAACCACAACCTCGAGACGGTGGAGCGCCTGCAGAAGCCGGTGCGCGTGCAGGCGCGGTACGAGCGCTCGCGCAGCGTGCTCCGGCACGCGAAGGGGCGCGGGTTCGTCACCAAGACCGGCATCATGCTCGGCCTGGGCGAGGAGCGGCACGAGATCGAGCGGACGATCCGCGACATCGCCGCGGACCAGACCGACATCCTGACGATCGGCCAGTACCTGCAGCCGACCCCGCAGCACCTGCCGATCGCGCGCTGGGTGGAGCCGGCGGAATTCGTCCACTGGAAGGAATTCGGCCTCGCGGCCGGGCTCGGCGTGGTCGAGAGCGGCGCCCTCGTGCGCTCCAGCTACCACGCGGACGAGCAGTCGCAAAAATACACCGGCGACGAGCATCTGAACACGGCCAACGCCTTGGCAGCGACCTAAGGGTCGCAAGTGACAAGTACCAAGGTCCACGTTCCAAACGCAGGCGCTTGCGTCCAAGCCGTCTGGTTGCGTCTTATCCCGGGTATCGATTCTGGCGCTTGGTATCTGGGATCCTGGAACTTGTTACTTGGCCCCTGTTACTTCCGCCGTTAGCAACGGCCCATGAATTCCCGCCGCGAAATCGTCGAGAACTGGCTGCCCCGCTACACCGGGATGCCGCTCAAGCAGTTCGGCGACTACATCCTCCTGACCAATTTCCAGCACTACGTGAAGCTCTTCGCGCAGTGGCACCGCGTGAAGGTCGTGGGCAAGGACCGGCCGATGACGAGCGCGACGGCCGGCGACATCACGATCATCAACTTCGGCATGGGCAGCGCGACGGCCGCGACCGTGATGGACCTGCTGAGCGCGATCAAGCCGAAGGCCGTGCTGTTCCTCGGCAAGTGCGGCGGCGTCAAGCACCGGGCCGGCATCGGCGACCTCATCCTGCCGATCGCCGCGATCCGCGGCGAGGGCACGAGCTCGGACTACTTCCCGCCCGAGGTGCCGGCGCTCCCGGCGTTCGCGCTGCAGAAGGCGATCTCGACCACCATCCGCGACCACGCGCGCGACTACTGGACGGGCACGGTGTACACCACCAACCGGCGCGTCTGGGAGCACGACGAGAACTTCAAGAAGTACCTGAAGAAGATCCGCGCCATGGCGGTGGACATGGAGACCGCCACGATCTTCATGACCGGCTTCTACAACGAGATTCCCACGGGCGCGCTGCTCCTCGTCTCCGACCAGCCGATGGTGCCGGAGGGCATCAAGACCTCCGAGAGCGACAAGAAGGTCGACGCCAACTACGTCGCGGACCATCTCCGCATCGGCATCGATGCGCTGAAGCAGCTGATCAACAAGGGACTCACGGTAAAGCACCTGCGGTTCTGATTCCCCGGAGGGTTCGCGGGAAGGCGCAACAACGCCAAGAAAGGAAGCGGTCAGGTCTTCTCTGTGTGCTCTGTGCCTCTGTGTGAAATGGCCCGTGGTTTGCAGGGGCGTTTTTCGGAGGGTTTCGCACAGAGGCACGAAGGACACAGAGACCGGAACGCAACTGGCATCAGGCTGCCGGCGTCTTCTCCCCGGCGCCATCCGCCTTCCCCATGAAATCGCTCTACCCTGCCCTTTGGCTGCTTTCGGTTGCGCCGGCCCTCGCCGGCATCAGCTCGGCCACGATCACCCTTCCCGCGGAGAATCCCCGGCCCGCGCCCGCCGTGAGCATCGTGCAGACCGCCGACTACCTCTGCGCCACGGTCGTGATCCGCAGCGTGGCGCGGGACATCGACCGCCAGACCGCCGCAGTGCAGGAGACGCTCGCGACCCTGCGCGCCGGCGTGGAGAAGTCGTCGCGCTTCCAGATCCACGACGGGCCGCTGCACCTTTCGGGCAATGCCGGCGCGCTCGCCGGCAAGTCCAGCTTCAGCAACGCGGTCCTGCAGACCACGGTCCGTATCCTCTGCCCGCTGGTCAACGGGACCAGCGCGGACGTTTTCACCAACACGCGCCTGCTGCGCCAGTTCATCGCGAGCTTCGAGCCGTCCAACGGATCCGAGCTGCAGGTCGTGTCGGTGAACCTCGCCGTCGACACGCCGGAGCAATACCGCGACCGCCTCCTCGAACTGATCGGCGAACAGGCGCACAACACCCAGCGGACGTTCAACGCGCGCAGCGTGGCAATCGAGGGCCTCAACAACGCGATCACCGTCCGCCAGCTCGACGACATCAACGTCGAGTTGTACATCGACTATCAGCTGAACGCCGTCGTGGAACGGCAGTAAGGCATCGGGGCTCGCGCAGAGACGCGGAGACGCAAAGCCGGTCGTCTTCCTTGCCGCGGCTTTTCGTGGGCAGGCTGCCTCGTTCCGTCCTCCGCGTCTCTGCGCCTCTGCGCGAAACGGTTTTCCGGTCAGATCACGTCGAACCAGAAGGGCGCGAACATCTCGCGGCCGCCGAGGTTCACCTGCGCCCAGATGACGTAGCGCCCCGGGGCCGGAATGGTGAGCTTGAAGGACAGCGTCGGGTGCAGCGCGTCGGGCCGCTGGGACAAATCGATTTCCATGGGATGCAGGTGCGCGAATCCGCTGCGACCTTCGTCGAAAGCGACGAGATGGGCGTAGGCGCCCATCACCGGCTCCATCGGGACGGCGCCGCCGTCCAGGCGGGTCACGCCGAATTTCAGGTCGATCGGCTGGCGCGCCCGGAGCGGGAGCGCTCCCGGCTGCAGCTGGAAACGGTAGCCTTCCCTTTCAAACGTCCATGAGAGGATGCGGCCCGCCGCCGGCGCGGAAGCTCCCGCCACCGCGAGCTCGGTGTTGGCATACAGCCCGCGGCCCGTCGCCACCGGGGTGAAGTCGGCAAAAATGCGGTAGGTCCCGCCAAAACGCGGGGTGAAATGGAACGTCCATTCGCCCGGCGTGCGCGTCGGAAGCGGGTGGACGTGCTGGTAGTCGGTCAAAGTCGGGTCCGCGATGAGCAGGTGCATCTTCTTCGTGTGCGCGATCGCCAGGTCCTCCGGCGCCACCGGCTTGCCGCTCGCCGTCTGCAGGGTGAACGCCGCCCGCACCTCCCGACCCGCCGCCGCCGGCCCCTCGGTCCGCAGCACCATCGTCACGGGCGAGCGGACGTTGACCACCGGGATGAACTGCGGATTGGCCGGGTCGCACATCTCGATGGAATTCCCGCCCTGCACCCGGAAATCCATGTGATTCAGGTTCGTGCCCGTCGGGAGATGACGGAAAATCCAGAAGACCGCCACCGCGCCGAGGGTGATGAACGCAAACTGACGATACTGACGCGGAGAAAAGCCGGCGCCCGCGGGAACCGGGACGGTTCCGGATACGCTGCGGCCTGGTGAGGAGACGCTCATGTGGAGATCAAACTCAAACGGCAAAAAAATCCAGATGAGAGATCCCGAAGCATCTTTTCGCCATTTTTCCCGGCGATCTTGAATTTTTTGGCGTTTGGCAACTGGCGTTTGGGATTTCGATTCCGCGGCTTCAGCTGCGGTGCATTTTCGCCACGAAGTCCTTCGGTTCCCAGCCGCTGCCGTCCGCGCGGTGGACGATCCTGCCGTTCTCGTCGATCAGGAGCGTCGCCAGGGTGTGCTTGGCCACGCCGCCCTCGAATTCGGCGATCACGCCGAACTGCGTCAGCAGGTCCTTGATCGCGCCCTCCGGGCCGGTGAGGAAGGTGAAGTTGCTCGTGTCGATCCCCCGCGCGTCGGCGTAGTCGCGCAGCATGCCCGGCGTGTCGTCCGGATCGAAGGAGATGGAGACGAATTCGACGTTCTTGATGCCGGCCTCGCGCGCGAGCCGCTGCGTCGCCATCATGTTGAGCGTCGCCGCCGGGCACATCGTCGCGACGGGACAGCGGGTGTAGATGAAGTTCAGCATGATCTGCCGGCCCTGGAACCGCGAGCTCTGGACCACCTTGCCCGTCTGGTCGTAGAGCGCGAAATCAGGCACCGCCTCCCCCACTTCGCGATAGGCGCTGCGGCCGCGAATCAGCGTGTCCTGCCGCAGGCTCTGGGCGCCCGCAGCCACCACGGCGTCCGTGGTCCGGTCGTCCGGCCAGATCTTTTCCAGGTGGAACTCTCCCTTGGCGTCCCGCACGAGGTCGGCGCGGATGCGCTCCCCTGGATGCACCACGGCGACGTCTCCGGCCGAGGCCGCGAAATCCATCGTCATCCCCGGCATGAGATCGGGAACGGCCTCGTGCTGAATCCGGAGCGTGTGTTTCGCCGCGTCGACGGACACGACCTCGCCCGTCAGCGGGTACCGCCGCTCCTGCGGCGCGCCCGCGGCCGCCGGCTTCTTCTCCGGGCCGCCGCAGCCGCACAGCGCCAGGAGGCATGCTCCCGCGGCCAACGCCGCCCGGACATTAGATTTCATGCCACTACGGATTCGCCGGAGGAAAAAATTGTCAAAGGGTTTGCGGAGGTGAGAATGGGGCCTTCTGCTGGCCAGTCCCCCTGCTCATGCCCGACGACCGCCGCACCTCCGCCTACAAGCCCGCCCTCGCGTGGTTTGCCGCCCTCGGCACGGCCTGGGTGTTCGTGCTGGTGACCCTCGGGGCGTTCACGACCAGCATCGGCGCCGGCATGGCCTTCCTCGACTGGCCGCTGTCGAACGGCTCGCTGAATCCGCGGGGCTGGCTCAGCGAGCCCGACAAGTTCGCGGAGCATTCGCACCGCCTCAGCGCCAGCCTGATGAGCACGATCACCATCATCCTGGCGGTCTGGCTCTGGCGCACCGAGGCGCGCCGCTGGCTGCGGCGGCTGGCCTGGTTCGCGGTCGGCCTGGTCCTGGCGCAGGCCGTGGTCGGCGGACTGCGGGTGCTGTTCGACCGGATGCAGATCGAGATGGTCGACACCAGCCTCGGGCGACTCTTCGCGATGCTGCACGCCTGCCTCGCGCAGCTCTTCATCTGCACGCTGATCGCGCTCGCCACCGCGTGCTCCAAGCCCTGGATCACCGGCCGGCCCCGCGGCGACACCACCGCCCTGCGCCGGACCGGACTCGTCTGCTGCGCGCTGCTCTTCGTCCAGCTCGCGATCGCGGCGGTCATGCGGCACAGCTTCGCCGGGCTCGCGATTCCCTATTTTCCCTTTGCCAACGCCGAGGGAGGACTGCTGCCGGACGCATGGAATTTCCGCGTCGGGATCCATTTCGCCCACCGGGTGATGGCCGCCGTGATCGCGATCGGGCTGGTCTGGTTCGCCGGACGGTTGTGGACCAGCCGGGCGGCGTCGCTCGCGATGCGCTGCGGGGCCTCGCTGCTCGTGAGCCTCCTCGCGCTGCAGATCATCCTCGGGGCGCAAATCATCCTGACGATGCGAAACCCGATCATGACCACCGGCCACGTGCTGGTGGGGGCGCTCACGCTCGCCACGACGTTCTGGATCACCTGGCTCGCGCACCGCGACGTCATCGAAGGAAGGACCGCCGCATGACCGCCGATGTCGCCGGCGCCGCCGCGCCGAGCCGTTTCTCGGACTACCTCGAGCTCACCAAGCCGCGGCTGAGCCTGCTCTCGGTGATCACGGCGCTGGTCGGCTATGCGGCGTCGCGCCCGCCGTTGATCTGGATCGAGCTGCTGTCGGTCATCGTCGGCACCTCGCTGGCCGCCGGCGGCGTCGCCTCGCTGAACCAATGGATGGAGGCGGAGACCGACGCCCGGATGCGGCGCACCGCGGACCGCCCGATCCCGACGGGGCGCGTCGCCCCGGGCTCGGCCTTCGTCCTCGGCTGGCTGATGTGCGTGGCCGCCCTGGGCATCATCTTCTCGAACGCGAACGGCCCCGCGGCATTCTTCACCCTCCTGACGATCGCCGCCTACCTCGGCTGGTACACTCCCGCCAAGCGCCACTCGCGCTGGAGCACCGAGATCGGCGCGCTGGCGGGGGCGTTTCCGCCGTTGATCGGCTGGGCCGCCGGCGAGGGCCGGATCTCGGCGCTGGGCTGGATCCTCTTCGGCGTGCTCTTTTTCTGGCAAATCCCCCATTTCATGGCAGTGGCCTGGACGCACCGGCGCGACTACGCCGCGGTGCACTTCCCCATGCTGCCGGTGCGCGACGAGGCCGGGGGCCGGGTCGCGGCCTGGTCGCTGGTCAACACCGTCGCCCTGGTCGTCGTGAGCCTGCTGCCCTGCTTCCTGCACCTGGCAGGCAGCTGCTATTTCTGGCCGGCCGCGCTGCTCGGGGCGTGGTTCCTCTGGCGGGCCATCGCCTTCATGAGCCCGAAAAATCGCGATGCCGCCGCGCGGAAACTCTTCCTCGCCTCGATCGCGTACCTCCCGCTCCTGCTCGGCGCGCTCGTTTCCGACCGCCTCCTCCATTTCTGACCGGCGCTCAGCGGTAGAGCTCGAGCATCGTATAGATCACGACCCCGGTCACCGACACGTACAGCCAGATCGGAAACGTGTAGCGCGCGAGGCGGCGGTGCGCGGGGAAGCGGCCGCTGAGCGAGAGGAAAAAAGTGATCAGGATCAGCGGCAGCGCGACGGCCGACAGCGCGATGTGCGAGATGAGCAGGGTGAAATAAACCGGGCGAATCGCCCCGTGACCCTGGAACAACGCGTCGCCATGCAGCGCGTGATTCACGATATACGAGACGAGGAAAATCGAGGAAAACACGAAGGCCAGGATCATCGCCGCCCGATGCGCGGGAATGCGCCCCCGGCGGATGTGGAGAAATCCCACGACCAGCGCGACCGACGCCAATCCGTTGAACAGCGCGTTCACCGCCGGCAGGAACAGCAGCCGCGTGCCCGCGGCGTCCGCCGGCTGGTGGTAATAGACGAGCCAGCAGAGAAACAGGCTCGCGACGACACTGACCGCGATCAGCGACGCCACGACCGTGCCGGCCGCGCGCGTGCCGCCGGGCGCGAGAGGAGTCGAGGAAGTCTTCAAGGGCCCGACGATGGCAAAAGTTTCCTCAGACTGTAAACGGTGGGCTGCGGACCCACGGATCCATTCATTCGTCGACGGGTTTTGGCTTCGTCATCCCCCACCCGGCGACGCCGATCGATCTCCGGATCGGCCTCGCGGCTCACTTCACGACGAGGACGCCCTTCATGCCGATCAGGAAGTGGGCGGGAAAGGTGCAGAGGAAGGGATACTCGCCGGGAGCGGAAGGTGCCTTGAAGGCGACTTCGCCGGACTCCTTGGGCCCAAGCAGGTCGATGTGGGCGATGATCTGGTCCTGCAGGGCCGCCGGGATGTAATTCGTGGTCGTGGCCGCGGCCGCAGCCGTCGAAAACGCCAGCGGATCGCTGCCGGCCTTCAGGAGGACCCAGTTGTGGGCCATCGCGGTCTTGGGCATCGAGCCGACGTTCGTCAGCACCACCTTGAGGTCCTGCCCGGGGGTGGCCTCGATGCGGGTGACATCGTACTTCATCGTGTCATTGGCCTGGATGTTGACAACCTGCGGCCCGGAACCCGCGGCCGGAGCCGTCGCGGCGGGCGCGGGCGTGGCGGAAGCCGCCGGCGCGGACGCCGTTTCGGACTTGGAGCAGCCGGCAACGAACGCGGCGGCGAGGGCGAAAGACGCGAGGAAGGTAGTTTTCATGATTGTCCGCACCGTAGGACCCATCGGAAGCGCAGGCAAACGACAAAAAAAATTGCGCGCCGGTCTTATGCGCCCGGCACCGATATTAATAGCATTTCACGGGGCTTGCATGCGTCCGAGCCAGTTCGAATGATGACCGGGGTTTATGGCTTGAAGTGCCTGCGGAATTGCAAACGCTCGGAGCGATTTCGCCGGCATCCCGGCCTAATTTTTTCCTGCCGCCACACATGCATCTTCCGCCGCTCCTCCGCACTCTCGGCCGCATGGGCACCCGCGCCCTGGTCCTGGCGAGCCCGCTGCTCCTCGCCGGCTGCGACCTCAACTTCCTGCGCATGGACGGACACCAGTCGACCATCTTCGTCAATGGTCCCGTGGCCCGCGAGCAGCGCGACCTGTTTTATGTCACCTGCTGGGTGACGCTTGTCCTTTTCATCCTGGTCGGCAGCGTGCTGGCCTACGCCACGCTCAAGTTCAAGGCCCGCACCGAGGCCGACGAGCACGCCGAGCCGCCTGAACAGGGCCACGGCAACCCGCTGGTCGAGATCGGGCTGATCGCCGCCTCGGTCTTCGCGCTGGTGATCATCGCCATCCCGACGCTCAAGGCCATCTGGTACACCTACGACGTCCCCGAGGCCGACCAGCCGAACGCCTACGAGGTCACGGCGACCGGCTACCAGTGGTGGTTCAAGTTCGAGTATCCCAGCGAGAAGATCGACGGCGTCGGCCCGCTCGCCACGAGCAACGAGCTCGTCATCCCCGCCGGCCGGCCGGTGCACATCAACCTGCGCACCACCGACGTCATCCACTCCTTCTGGGTGCCGAAGCTCGCGGGCAAGGTCGACATGATCCCGAACCGCGGCAACCGCCTCTGGCTGCAGGCGGACGCCCCCGGCTATTTCTGGGGCCAGTGCGCGGAGTACTGCGGCGATTCGCACGCGGTGATGCGCTTCCGCGTGATCGCGCTGAACAAGGAAGATTTCGCCGCCTGGCTCACCTCCCAGAAGGCCGGCGCCCGCACCGTCGCGGCCCCGACGGCCGCCACCGACCAGCCCAAGGCGCAGTTCGCCGCCTTCAAGGAGTGGAAGCGCAATGAGCCGGGCTACACCGACAAGTACGACCGCCCCGATCTTTCCCCGCTCGACAACTGGAAGCAGCAGCAGCTGCCCAACCCCAACGAGAATCCCGCGCTGATCGCGCAGGGCCGGAAACTCTTCCAGGAAAAGACCTGCATCGTGTGCCACACCATCCGCGGCCACGAGGGCATCGGCGTCACCGCGCCGAACCTCACGCACGTCGGCGCCCGCACCACCATCGCCGCCGGCCTGCTGGAGAACAATCCCGAGCAGCTCGCCCGCTGGATCCGCCATCCGGACCAGGTCAAGCCGGGCAACAAGATGTACTACGGCATCGGCGGCATGGCCGGCTACATGAAGAAGGACGACAAGGGCAACTGGGTGCCCAACATCACCCTCACCGACGAAAACGTCACCGCCCTGGTGGCATACCTCAGCAGCCTCAAATAATCACCTTTCATGGACGCAACGGTTAAGTCTCATTTCATCGGCAAGGACGGCGAGACGTCGGCCCGGGCGCGCATCCTGGCCCGGCCCACGGCGACGAAGGGTCTCATGAGCTGGCTGACGACCGTCGATCACAAGCGGATCGGCTTCCTCTACGGCGCCTTCGCGCTGTTTTTCTTCCTCGTCGGCGGCGTGGAGGCCCTCCTGATCCGCCTGCAGCTGATGGTCCCGAACAACACGCTGCTCACGGCCCAGCAGTACAACACGATGTTCACGATGCACGGCACGACGATGATCTTCCTCGCCGTGATGCCGCTGAGCGCCGCGTTCTTCAATTTCGTCATGCCGCTGCAGATCGGGGCGCGCGACGTCGCGTTTCCGCGGCTGAACGCCTTCTCGCTGTGGACCTTCGTGGTCGGCGCCATCATCCTCAACATCGGCTGGTTCCTCCCCGCCGACCACTGGGGCGCGCCGGACGGCGGCTGGTTCGGCTACGCGCCGCTCACGTCGCGGACCTACATTCCCAAGCACTCGATCGACATGTGGGTGATGGGCCTGCAGCTCCTCGGCGTCGCGTCGATCGCGGCCTCGCTCAACTTCATCGTGACGATCATCAACATGCGCGCGCCGGGCATGACGATGATGCGCCTGCCGGTCTTCGTGTGGATGACGCTCGTGACGTCCTTCCTCATCATCCTCTCCTTCCCCGCGATCACGATCGCGCTGGTCGAGGTGATGATGGACCGCCTCTTCGGCACGAACTTCTTCGAGGCCTCGAACGGCGGCATGCCGATCCTCTGGCAGCACCTCTTCTGGGTCTTCGGCCATCCCGAGGTGTACATCCTCATCCTCCCGGCGATGGGCATCATCTCGGAGATCCTCCCGACCTTCTCGCGCAAGCCGCTCTACGGCTACCCGATCGTGGTGTTCTCGGGCGCGTGCATCGGCTTCCTCGGCTTCGCGGTGTGGAGCCACCACATGTTCACCACCGGCATGGGCACCGTCGCCACCGCGGCGTTCTCGCTCGCGACGATGGCCATCGCGGTGCCGACCGGCGTGAAGATCTTCAACTGGATCGGCACGCTCTGGGGCGGCCACCTGAAGATGCGCACGCCGATGATGTTCGCGCTCGGCTTCATCTGGATGTTCATGATCGGCGGCTTCTCCGGCATCATGCACTCGGCGGCGCCGGCGGACGCGCAGCAGCAGGACAGCTACTTCGTCGTGGCGCACTTCCACTACGTGCTGATCGGCGGCTCGATCTTCGCGCTGCTCGCGGGCATCCACTACTGGTTCCCCCTGATCTTCGGCCGCCGGGTCAGCGAGTTCTGGGGCAAGCTCTCCTTCTGGGTGATCTTCGTCGGCTTCAACACCACGTTCTTTCCGCTCCACTTCGTCGGCCTGAACGGCATGCCGCGCCGCACGTTCACCTACGACGGCAACATGGGCTGGAACGCGCCGAACTTCATCGCCACCATCGGCGCGCTGATCCTCGGCCTCGGCGTCGCGATCTATTTCGCGGTGATGATCTACACCTACTTCAAGGGCGAGAAGGTCGGCCGCGATCCCTGGGACGGCCGCACGCTCGAGTGGGCCATCCCCAACCCGCCGCCGGAATACAATTTCTCGGTCATCCCCCACGTCCACGCGCGCGACGCGTTCTGGTACGAGAAGCACCACCAGGCGGAAATCGAGAAGGAAAAGGCCGAACTCACCCAGGCGGAAAGCGCCCACGGCGGCATCCACATGCCGTTCCCGTCGATCTGGCCCTTCTTCACCAGCTGCGGCATCCTGGTCGCGGCGATCGGCATCTCCGTGCTCGATCCCGACCCCCGCCCCGGCTTCTTCGGCTGGAAGGTCGGCACCGCGCTGCTCGGCGGGCTGATCATGTTCACCTCGATCTACTTCTGGTCGCTCGAGGGCAACGAGGGCTACCACCTCCATCTCGAGGATGAAAAGGGCCATGGCGGCCCCTCCTCCAAGCACTGATCCCATCCCCTCTTTTTCTCCGACCTCCGCTTCGCCCATGAGCAGCCACGCCGCGACCATCGATCACCACCACGACCCGTCGACCTCGACGGGCATCCCGAACAAGAAGCTGCTGATGTGGGCGTTCCTCGCCTCGGACTGCATGTTCTTCGGCGCGCTGATCGCGACGCACCTGATCTACCGCCTGCATCCGCCCGCCGGCAACCCGGACCCGAAGGTGGTCTTCAATCCGGCCCTGACGTCGTTCTCGACCTTCATCCTCCTAATGTCGTCCCTGATGATGGCGCTGGCGGTGAACGCGATCCAGAAGGGCAACGTCAAGAGCATGCGCTGGTCCCTCCTGACCACGATCTTCTTCGGCTGCATCTTCCTGTTCTGCCAGGTCTTCGAGTTCACCGAGTTCGTGAACGAGAAGCACATGACGATCACGAACAGCATCCTCGGCTCGACGTTCTTCACCCTCACCGGCACGCACGGCACCCACGTGGCGATCGGCGTGCTGTGGCTGACGCTGATGTACATCCGCTCGTTCAAGCCCGCCGGGGAAATCACCGGCGCCTGGCTCGGGCGCGCGATCCTGCACCTCCTCGTGTTCGCCGCCACCATCGTGCTGACCATGCACGTCGTCCTGACGCTCGTGCACGGCGCCCTCGATCACGGCTTCAACGGCGCGATGCTCGGCGAATTCTTCCGGACCACCTTCATCGCCTTCGCCGCGATGCTCGCGGGCTACGGCATCCTCCGGTGGCTGGCCCGGCCCGCCGGCCCGATCGCCTTCGATGAGCACAACGCCATCGATGTCGAGTCGATGGGCCTCTACTGGCACTTCGTCGATATCGTCTGGATCGTGATCTTCACCGCGGTCTATCTCCTCGAATACATCTGAAGCCATGACTTCCATCGCCCACGCCCCAGCCGGGGACCACGGCCACCATCAGGACAACAAGTTCGAGATCTACGTGCAGATCGCGCTGCTGCTGGCGGTCATCACCGGCGTGGAGATCGTGATGGTCTACCTGCCCTTCCTGAAATGGCTGCTCGTGAGCGGCCTGGTGGTGCTCTCGATCGTGAAATTCATGTTCGTCATCTTTTATTTCATGCACCTGCGCTGGGACAAACCGTTCTGCACGATCCTGTTCTTCATCGGGCTCGTGCTGGCGATCGGGACGGTCTGGGCGCTGATCCGGCTCTTTTCCGTCGAGGACGGCCGGCCGCTCACCGCGGCGCCCCAGGCGGCAATCGTCAGTCCGTCCTCCGTCGTCGCGGCGGCCAGCTAGCCCCGCCTTCCAACGCGGCTGATCCAGGAACTCCCGACGGCGGCCCTCCGGCCGCCGTTTTCATTTCCGCTCCACCCGCTCCCCCCGCCCGATGATCGACTGGCGCCACTGGCACAACGAACCCTACCTGGTCGGCGGGCTGGTCCTCCTTGGCTGGCTGCACGCCATCCTGGCCGGTCCGCTGCGGGGGCGGCTGGCTCCCGGGGCGCCCTACCCGCGCCAGGCCGCGATCCGGTTCTATTCCGCTCTCGTCCTTTTCTATCTGTCGGTCGGCTCCCCGCTCGACCAGATCGGCGAGCGCCTGCTGTTCAGCGCCCACATGCTGCAGCACCAGCTGCTCATCTATCCCTGTGCGATCCTTTTCCTCACGGGGCTGACGCCCTGGATGGTCGATCCCGTGCTGGCGCGCCCCGGCCTGCGGGGCGTCCTGCGCTTCCTGACCAATCCCCTGGTCTGTGGACTGGTCTACATCCTCGTCTATTCGCTGTGGCACATGCCCGTGCTGTACGACTGGGCGCTGCAGAACAAACTCGTGCACGTGGCCGAGCACGTGATGTTATTCGGCGCGGCGCTCTTTCACTGGTGGCCGCTGTTGAGCCCTTCGCGGGCGTTCCCGCCGGCGAGCTATGCCACCCAGATGGTCTACCTTTTCGCTGTCTTGATCGGCATGACACCCGCTTTCGCCTACCTCGTTTTTTCGGACGACATCCTCTACCCCACCTACGAATATGCGCCCAGGCTGTTCGCCAATTTCAGCCCCGCGAACGACCAGCTCCTCGCCGGCGTGATGATGAAGATCGTAGGCATGGGCGTGACCATGATCGCATTCGGCTGGAGCTTCTACCGCTGGTCCAAGGACCCGGTTCGGGCCAAGGCCGCTTCCGCGATTTGAGGGCGGAGTCACCCCGGCGGTATCCGGGCGGCCGCCTCCCATGGCTGTCCCGGATGGCCGCCATCCGGGATTCCTCCGTCCGAAAAAAAGCGGGCGGGCCTGGTGGGCCCGCCCGGCAGGAGAGGAGAAAATACGACCCCGGCTTCGCTCAGGCCTTGGCGGCGAGAAGGTCGTCGATCGGATCGCTCTCGACGTTGACGTCGGCGAACAGCCAGGACGACAGGTAGCGTTCCGCGCTCGAGGGAATGACCGTCACGATCATCTTGCCCTTGTTCTCCGGGCGCTTGGCCAGCTGGATCGCCGCCCAGACTGCGGCGCCGGACGAGATGCCGATCGGAATCCCGTCGAGCTTCGCGACCTGCTTGCTGAGCGGCGCGGCGTCGTCCTCCTTCACCGTCATCACTTCGTCGTAGATCTTGGTGTTGAGGATCGAGGGAACGAAACCGGCGCCGAGGCCCTGCAGCTTGTGCGGGCCGGGCTGGCCGCCGGAGAGGACCGGCGAGCCGGCCGGCTCCAGGGCGACGATCTTGAGCGACGCTTTGCGGGGCTTGAGCACCTCGCCCACACCCGTGATCGTGCCGCCGGTGCCGATGCCGGAGACGATGATGTCGACCTTGCCGTCGGTATCGCGCCAGATCTCCTCGGCCGTGGTCTTGCGGTGGATGGCCGGGTTGGCGGGGTTGGCAAACTGCTGGAGAATGACGCTGTTCGGGATCTGCTTCTGCAGTTCCTCGGCCTTGGCGATGGCGCCCTTCATGCCCTTCGGGCCTTCCGTCAGCACCAGGCGCGCGCCGAGCACCTTGAGGATGCGGCGGCGTTCCATGGTCATCGTCTCGGGCATCGTGAGGACCAGCTTCAGTCCCTTGGCCGCGGCGACGAATGCCAGGGCGATGCCGGTGTTGCCGCTGGTCGGCTCGATCAGAATGGTGTCCTTGTTGATCTTCCCGCTTTTCAGGGCATCATCGATCATCGAGAAACCGATCCGGTCCTTCACGCTGGAGAGCGGATTGAAGAACTCGAGCTTGAGGAGGATGTCCGCCTGCGCGCCGTGGGCGGCCGCGGTCCGGTTGAGGCGCACGAGCGGCGTGTTGCCGATGGTCTCGGTGATGTCGTTGTATATCTTGGCCATGGTGGTGGGGAGTTATGTCTGATTTGGGACTAAATCGCGTAATCTTGTTCAAACGAACGGACTTGGCGAAGGCGAAGGAGAGCAAGATCATTAACCTTCAGGGCTAGTTGTTCAAGCTCGGCCCTCGAAATTTCCACCTCCACCATCTCCTTGGTCTGGACTTGCTCCAGGGTAAGGCGGGCCTGCGGTCCGGCCGCGTGCACGTAGCGGACAATCGCCGGAATCCCCTTCCCGCCGGTCTGGTGCCGCACCAGCACGATGTCGTGCGGACGCACGTAGACCAGGCCGCCCGGGACCGGGAAGCCCGGCCGCGAATAGGCGCCATTGCCGGCGATGGCCAGCGACTCCTCGCGGAACATGTTCACGTTGCCGAGAAACTGGTAGACGAAGGGCGAGGCCGGCCGGTCGTAGACCTGCTGGGGCGTCCCCACCTGCTCGATCCTCGCCTGGTTCATGATCACGACCTCGTCCGCAATCTCGAGCGCCTCCTCCTGGTCGTGCGTGACGAACAGTGTGGTGAGGTGCACCTCCTCGTGCAGTTTTCGCAGCCAGCGGCGGAGTTCCTTGCGCACCTTGGCGTCGAGGGCGCCGAACGGCTCGTCCAGCAGCAGCACCCTCGGTTCCACCGCCAGGGCGCGAGCCAGGGCGATGCGTTGGCGCTGCCCGCCGGAAAGCTGGCTGGGATAGCGCTTCCCCAGGCTTTCCAGCTGCACCAGCTTGAGCAGCCGATTGACGCGGTCGGCGATCTCCGCCTTCGACGGCCGCTCGCGCCAGCGCCGCACGCGCAGGCCGAAGGCCACGTTCTCGAACACGGTCATGTGACGGAAAAGGGCGTAGTGCTGGAAAACAAACCCCACCTTGCGCTTGCCCGCCGGGACGTCGGTCACGTCCTCGCCATGGAACTGGATGCGCCCGCTGCCGGCATCGGCGTATTCCAGGCCGGCGATGATGCGCAGCAGCGTGGTCTTGCCCGAGCCCGACGGGCCCAGCAGAGCGACCAGGCGGCCGCTCTGCACGTTCAGGTCGACGCCATCGAGCGCGGTGTACGAGCCGAAGGCCTTGCGGATGTTGAGGGCGGAGATGCTCAAGGGGGAAAGATCAGCCGGCGCGCGACTCGGCGTGGCGCCATTCGATGAAAGTCTTCAGGGCAAGGGTCAGCAGCGCCAGCAGCGCCAGCAGGGAGGCCACGGCAAAGGCCGCGACGGAGTTGTTCTCGTTGTACAAGATCTCCACGTGAAGCGGCATGGTGGTGGTCTCGCCCCGGATCTTGCCCGACACCACCGAGACGGCGCCGAATTCGCCCATGGCGCGGGCATTGCACAGGATCACCCCGTAGAACAGGCCCCACTTGATGTTCGGCAGAGTCACGCGCCAGAAAGTCTGCCAGCCGCTCGCCCCCAGGGTCAGCGCCGCATATTCCTCGTCATTGCCCTGTGACTGCATCAGGGGAATCAATTCGCGGGCGACGAACGGGAACGTCACGAAGATCGTGGCCAGCACGATCCCCGGCACCGCGAACATGACTTTGATGTCGTGGGCGTTGATCCAGCTGCCGAGCCAGGGATGATCGCCCGCGCCCAGATAGGGGCCGAGCCAGCCCTGGAGGCCGAAGATAAGCATGTAGATGAGGCCGGAGATCACGGGCGAAACCGCAAACGGCAGGTCGATCAGCGTGATCAGCAGGCTTTTCCCGCCGAAATCGAACTTCGCGATGCACCAGGCCGCCGCCACCCCGAACACCAGGTTCGCCGGCACCGCAATGGCGGCCGTCAGGAGCGTCAGCCGGATTGCGCTGTGCACGTCGGGATCGGCGAAGGAGTGAAAGTACGCGCCCGCTCCCTTCCGCAGCGCCTCGGCAAAGACCGCGGCCAGCGGAAGCACCAGGAATCCGGCGACGAAGAGCAGCGCCACGGTCAGGAACGTGATCCGCACCCAGAGCGGATTGCGGATGACGCGCGGCGTGCCGGCGCCTTCGCGGCCGGCCTGCTTGGCGAGGGAGGTGGCGACTCCGGCCATGGTCAGAGGCGGTAATACCGGCGGCTCCATTTCTGGAGCAGGTTGATGAGCAGGAGGAGCAGGAAGGACGCGACGAGCATGACGACCGCGATGGCGGTGGCGCCGCGGTAATCGTACTGCTCCAGCTTGGTGATGATCAGGAGCGGCGTGATCTCGCTGTGCCTGGGCTGGTTGCCGGCGATGAACACGACGGAGCCGTACTCCCCGATCGCCCGAGCGAAGGCCAGGGCGAAGCCCGTGATCAGCGCGGGCAGCAGCTCGGGAAAAATGACGCGGGTCATGGTCTGCCAGCGGTTTGCCCCGAGCGTCGCGGCCGCCTCCTCGAGCTCGGGCTCGAGTTCGGCAAGCACCGGCTGGAGCGTGCGCACCACGAACGGCAGTCCGATGAACGTCAGGGCCAGGAAAATGCCGGGACGATCGTAGGCGATCTTCGTGCCCAGCCAGCCGGACCAGTCGATCCAGGGCACCCAGACCGACAGGCGATGAATGCCACCGGCCCACAACGGATCAAGCCAGTGCCCGACCCATCCGTTCCGGGCGTAGAGTGCACACAGGGCAATGCCCGCAACCGCCGTCGGCAGGGCGAAAGGCAGGTCGACGAGCGCATCCACCAGCCGCCGGCCCGGAAACGAGTAGCGCACGAGCACCCAGGCGACGATGCCGCCAAAAAAAGCGTTTACCAGCGCCGCCAGCAGCGAAATCCCGAACGTGACGCGGTAGGCCGCCAGGACGCGGGGCGAGGCCACGGCGGCCACAAAATCGCTCCAGCTCATGCCCGCCGCCTTGAGAAAGGCCGCGGACAGCGGGATCAGCACGATCAGGCCCAGATAGGCCAGCGTGAAGCCCAGCGAGAGCCCGAAACCGGGCAGGACGGAACGTTTGGAGAGCGCGAGGGGCATCAGAGACAATCGCCTCCATAAGCGGTAAACTCGCGCCCATTCGCAAGGATGGAGAACAGGGCCGCCTTGCGCGTTTGTAGCGCAGCGAAACGGGCGGAGGTCGGATTCATCGGGGAAGAAAGCCAAGGTGGCAAGTTTCGGCCAAGCGGGGCGCTCCGGACTCTTGGATGCGCCCCGCCCTCGTCGTCACTTCAGGTAGATTTGGTCGAACACTCCGTCGTCGGCGAAATGGATTTTCTGCGCCTTGGCCCAGCCGCCAAAGTCGCCGTCGATCGTGAGCAGCTCCAGCTTGGGGAACAACTTGGCGTACTTCGCGGCGATCGTTTCGTTGCGCGGCCGATAGAAGTTCCGTGCCGCGATTTCCTGTCCCTCATCCGTGTAGAGGTAGTCGAGATAGGCCTTCGCCACGGCCTCGGTGCCCTTCTTCTTCACCACCTTGTCGACCACCGTGACCGTCGGCTCGGCGAGGATGCTGAGCGAGGGAACCACGATCTCGAACTTGTCCGCGCCATATTCCTTGATCGCGAGGAAGGCCTCGTTCTCCCACGAGATGGCGACGTCGCCGATCTCGCGCTGCACGAAGGTCGTCGTCGCCCCGCGCGCGCCGCTGTCGAGCACCGGCACATTCTTGTAGAGCTTGGCGATGAAGTCCTTCGCCTTGTCCTCCGAGCCGTATTTCTTGAGCGCGTAGCCCCAGGCCGCGAGATAGTTCCACCGGGCGCCGCCGGAGGTCTTTGGATTGGGCGTCACGACGGTGACGCCCGGCTTCACGAGGTCGTCCCAGTCCTTGATGCCCTTGGGGTTTCCCTTGCGGACGAGCAGGACGATGGTGCTCGTATAGGGCGCGCTGTTGTCGGGCAGCCGTTTTTGCCAGTCCTGCGGGACGAGCTTGCCGATGGTATACAGGGCGTCGATGTCGGCCGCGAGCGCGAGCGTGGCGACATCGGCCTGGAGGCCGTCGTTGATCGCGCGCGCCTGGGCGCCCGAGCCGGCGTGCGACTGCTTGACCGTGACGTCGTCGCCCGTCTTCGCCTTCCAGTACTTGGCGAAGGCCGCGTTGAAATCGACATAGAGCTCGCGCGTCGGGTCGTAGCTTACGTTGAGCAGCGAGATGGTCTTGGCGGAGGCCGCGCCGCCCGTGACGAGCGCGAGCAGGGCGGAAAAGATGAGTTTGAGTTTCATGACTGAATCAGGGAATCGAAGGTTGGAGTCGAGGGAGGCCGTCAGAACGCCAGCTGGAAGCGCGTGATGAAGGTCTTTTCGTCCTGACGGAGGATCTGGGTTGCAGACACCGCAGGAGCGGCGAAGTTGAAGCCGAACCTGGTCTGATAGTAGTCGATCTTGAACGCGACGGCCTTGCTGAGATACCAGTTCAGGCCGACGCCGGCGGCGCGGGCCACGTTGGCATTGGTCAAGGCCGAGGCGAAAACGGGGAAGGTCGCGTCGTCGACGTTCACCGTGGAGCAGCGGCCCACCACTTCGAAGGCGCCCCAGGTCCCGGCGGCGGGGTCGAAATTGGCGGCCGGCACGACACCGGCGTAGGACGAGGCCTCACCCGTGAGGACGTAGCCGGCCGCGAACTGCCAGCCGGTGTTCCGGAGTTCGACTTTCGCGCCGGTGGCGCTCGGCCGCACGTTGACGGTGGAAGCCACGTATTCGCCGAGCAGGCCGAAGGAGCCATTGCGGAAATCGAGCTGGGGCGAGACCCGCCAGTTCTGCCCGTCCGCCACCGTCGTGGCGGCGTAGGAGAAGAAGGTCTGCTGGCCATCGGTCTTGTAGCCGCCGGTGCGGCCGGCGGTCGACTTCTCCCGCCCAAGGCTGCCGGAGACGCCGAAGGAAAGACCCTGCAGGAACGCGCCGGCCTCGTTCTTGAACGGCGCGGCGATGAGGCGGCCCGCCACGTCCTTCTCGTTGTCGAAGTCCGCATTGGTCGTGCTGCCGCCGTCGGGTACGCCGCCGAAGACGCCCAGCGCGTAGCTCAGCCGGCCGTTGAGCAGGTCGCCCGAGGCCTGCACGCCGAGATCGCGGTTCGGCACCAGGTTCGTGACGATGGAGCGCTCGTTGAAGAACGTCCAGGAGTCGGACTGGAGCAATTCGAGGCCGACGGGCGACTTGAACTTGCCGAACTTCAGCTGGAGCGCCGGAGCGACGTTGATGCCGAAGTTCGCGTCCTGGATGCTGACCGCGCTGCCGCCAAACTCGGACACGAGCTGGAAGGAATAATTCCTCGCGAACGTCCCCTCGCTGACCAGGCGGGCCCGGCGCAGGACGAAGCTGTTGTTCGCGATGCCGCCGCCGTCACCGAAGAACAGGCGGGAGTCGAGCTGCACCAGGCCACGCAGCTTGATGGAGTTGGCACCATCGGCCGAGGCGAGCGCGAAGCCCCGGTCGTTGATCGTGATCCTGGGCGTGGCCGGCGCCGCCGCCGCGGCTGCCTCGTCCCGGATCTCATTCTTGCGCTCCAGGACGCGCAGCTTGGCGTCGAGCTGCTCGATCTGGGCCCGCAGGGCCTGGATCTCCGTGTCGACGCTGTCGCGATTCTGGGCCCGCAGGGCCGGAAGCCCGATGAGGAGGGAGAGAAGACCCAGCGCCGGGCGCAGGGAAGGAAGGAAGGTTCTCATGATGGTAGATTGCCGTGGCATTCTCAGGGAGCCTCCAGAAGCCTGGTCGGTTTCCATTACAGTGGGTTTGCGTGGTGGACGCCTCCGGCTGCAACCGGTCGGTCGGAAAGTTTTCAGTCCTGCTCGGGACGGCTCGGACGCAGCCGGGTCTTTTCGGTCCGCTCAATTTGCGTGACCCGCCCGTCGTGCACGACGAGCTGGACCACGCCGTATTTCAGGCCTTCGACTTTTTCGCGCACGACCGCCAGCCAGTCGGGGGAAGGAGAGGTCGATGAACAGACGAGGGTCGTTTCCATG
Source organism: Opitutaceae bacterium (assembly GCA_035549635.1). Lineage (GTDB taxonomy): Bacteria > Verrucomicrobiota > Verrucomicrobiia > Opitutales > Opitutaceae > CAIUWA01. Next base: position 36,250 of record DASZQN010000006.1, on the reverse strand, counting down.
GCGAAAAATCCGGGGTCGGCTCAAATGGTGTAATCTCCCAGCAGCTGATGCAGGACGCCGTCCGCCTCGGTCAGCCGCGGCGGGGTCGCCCGGCGCGCCAGCTTGCGCGCCACCCGGGCCGGCACGCGGGCCGGCGACGAACCCGCGGCGTCGGCCTCGACGGAAAACGGCAGCGGGACATTGTCGCGGCGCAGCTTGCGCAGCGTCACGCCGACGACGTCGGCGAGCGTATAGCGATCGAGGATGTTCGCGATGGCGTTGCGCACATCGAGCATGAGCATCCGCAGGCCGCAATGCGTCTCGTCCGGGCAGGTGCACTTCTCGTACGCGGTCTGGCTCACGCACCCGATCGGCGCCAGGGGACCGTCGATCAGGCGCACCACCTGCCCGATCGTGATCTCCCGCGGAGCCTTGGCCAAGCGGTACCCGCCGAACTTGCCCCGCTGGCTCTCCACCCAGCCGGCGTCCTTGAGCGTCTGCATGATCTGCTCCAGAAATTTCACGGGCAACTGCTCGTTGTCAGCCAGCTCCGAGACCTGCACGAGCGGACGCTTCACCTCGGCGGCGATGCCGAGGTTGATGAGCGTGCGTAGTGCGTATTCGCCTCTCTTGGAGAGTTTCATTTTTGGTGACCGATCTAATCTACATTGAGTTAGTAGGAATTAAAGCAAGCGGAAATTTCAGTTTTTTTGGCCACGAAAAGACCCGAAGCGCCGATGGCTTCCTCGGGAGCCTCCCGTGCGCCTATCGGCGCGATGGAGACCTGGCCGGACCTTTGGATTTCTCGTGCCTTTTCGTGGCCAAAAAATCCGGGATCCCGGCCTTCAAATTCAGAGGCGTATTTTCAGCCCGTCCCAGGCCGGCTCGACGCCTGCCGGCAGCGCAGCGGCGAGTTCCGCATGGTCGTTGAGATGCGTCAGGTGGGTCAGCAACGTGCGGGGCGCCCGGATTTCACGCGCCACGGCGATCGCTTCGTCGATGCTCATGTGCGACGGATGCGGCAGCGGCCGAAGGCCATCGAGCACGACGACTTCCGCGCCGAGCGCCAGCCGCAGGGCCTCCTCCGGCACGCTCTTGCAGTCGGTGTAGTAGGCCATGCTTTTCCCGCTGCTGCGCTCCGTGAAGACCAGGCCGAGAGTGTTGATCCCTCCGTGCGGGAGGAGCGTCGAGCGGATCGTGCCCTGCGGCAGCTCCAACGTCCCGGGCATCACCGCCAGCTTGAAGGCGGGGTATCCCCTCACCACGGGCCGCTCCATGATGGCGTAGGGATAAACGGCGAGCACCCGGCTGATCCCCTCTTCCGTGGAATAAACGGTGAGCCCCTGGCCGCCGAGCAGGTCGCAAAAGCGCCGGAGGTCGTCCATCCCGGCGATGTGGTCGGCGTGGCCGTGGGTCAGAATGAACAGGTCCGCCCGCTCCACCCCGTCCCGCAGGCACTGCAGGCGCAGTTCCGGCGCCGCATCGACCTGGACGTGCAGGCCGTCCATCACCACGTGAAGCGAGGTGCGGGTCCGGCGGTTGCGCGGATCCGGCGAGGTGCAGACCGGGCAATGGCAACCGATCATCGGCACCCCTTGCGAGGTTCCCGTGCCAAGGAAGAGAATGTCCATGACTGCGGTGGTTTCAGATCTCCTGCAAAAAAGGGCCGGCACGCCGGCGTCCGGGTGAAGGAACGCGATCGGGCGACGGCAGGCACCGCGAGCCTTGGGCGCGGGCCGGCGTCGGTCGAGTTCGTTTCATCCCGTGCCGAAATTCGCGCCGACAAAAAAAGGCGCCCCCTTGCGGGAGCGCCTCGAGATTGTCGCGGAGACCAGGCTCAGTAGTCGCCCATGCCGCCCATGCCGCCGCCGCCGGGGCCCGGGGGATGAGCTTCCTTCTTCTCCGGGAGCTCGGTGATCATGCACTCGGTCGTGAGCAGCAGGCCGGCGATCGAAGCCGCGTTCTGCAGGGCGGTGCGGGTGACCTTCGTCGGGTCCACCACGCCGGCCTTCACGAGGTCCTCATACTTGTCCGTCGCGACGTTGTAGCCAAAGTTGCCCTTGCCGGCGAGAACCTCGCCGACGACAACCGCGCCTTCCACGCCCGCGTTGGAGCAGAGCATGCGGATCGGGTGCTCGATCGCCCGACGGACGATCTGCGAGCCGATCTTCTCGTCGCCCTCGAGGGAGAGGCCGTCGATGACCTTGGCGGTGCGGAGCAGCGCCACGCCGCCGCCGGCGACGATCCCCTCTTCCACCGCGGCACGGGTCGCGTGCAGGGCGTCCTCGACGCGGGCCTTCTTCTCCTTCATCTCGACCTCGGTCGAGGCGCCCACGTTGATGACGGCCACGCCGCCCGCCAGCTTGGCGAGACGCTCCTGGAGCTTCTCGCGGTCGTAGTCGGAGGTGGTCTCCTCGATCTGCCGGCGGATCTGCTTCACGCGGCCCTGGATCTCGGACGACTTGCCGCCGCCCTCGACGATCGTGGTGTTTTCCTTGTCGACCACGATGCGCTTGGCCTTGCCGAGGTCGGTGACGGTGATGTTCTCGAGCTTGATGCCGAGATCCTCGGTGAAGCAGCGGCCGCCGGTGAGGATCGCAATGTCCTCCAGCATGGCCTTGCGGCGGTCACCGAAGCCCGGGGCCTTGACGGCACACACGTTGAGCGTGCCACGGATCTTGTTCACGACGAGCGCGGCAAGGGCCTCGCCCTCGACTTCCTCGGCGATGACCAGGAGGGGCTTGCCGCTCTTGGCGACGGTCTGGAGCAGCGGGAGCAGGTCCTGCAGGCTCGTGATCTTCTTCTCGTGGATCAGCACGTAGGCATCCTCGAGCACGCACTCCATCGCCTCGGCGTTCGTGGCGAAATAGGGCGAGAGATAGCCCTTGTCGAACTGCATGCCCTCGACGACGTCGAGCGTCGTCTCGATGGACTTGGCTTCCTCGACGGTGATGGTGCCGTCCTTGCCGACCTTGTCCATGGCGTCGGCGATGATGTTGCCGATCGTGTCGTCCCAGTTGGCGGAAACGGTCGCGACCTGGCGGATTTCCTCGCGGTCGGAGACCTTCTTCGAGATGCGCGCCAGCTCGGCGACGGCGGCCTCGACGGCCTTGTCGATGCCGCGCTTGAGGAAGATCGGGTTGGAACCCGCGGTGACGTTCTTCAGGCCCTCGCGGTAGATGCCCTCGGCGAGCACCGTGGCGGTCGTGGTGCCGTCACCGGCGGCGTCGGAGGTCTTGGAGGCGACTTCCTTCACCATCTGGGCGCCCATGTTCTCGTAGGGATCGGGCAGCTCGACTTCCTTGGCGACGGTGACGCCGTCCTTGGTGACGGTCGGCGAGCCGAATTTCTTGTCGATGACGACATTGCGGCCCTTGGGGCCGAGGGTGACCTTCACCGCGCGCGAGAGGAGCTCGACGCCGCGAAGGATTTTCTGACGAGCCGTCTCGTCAAAGAGGAGTTGTTTGGCAGGCATGTTGGATCTGGTTTAAGTTTTTTGGTTAAAATTCGGGGCGGAAACTCAGGCGATGACGCCGAGGATGTCGTCCTCGCGGACGAGCGTATACTTCTTCTCGTCCAGCTTCACCTCGGTGCCGCCGTACTTGCTGATGAGCACGCGGTCGCCGACCTTGACTTCGAAGGGCGTGACCTTGCCGTCCTCATTCTTCTTGCCGGTGCCAAGGGCGATGACCTTGGCCTCCTGGGGCTTCTCCTTGGCGGCATCCGGGATGATGATGCCTCCCCGGATCTGCTCTTTTTCTTCGACGTGCTCCACGAGCACACGATCACCGATCGGTTTGATTTTAACGTTGGCCATATATGGTTGGGTTTGGGTTGAGATGGACTTGGGTTGAGGGGATTTCGAGCGAAGCGCGCCCGCCGCGAACCAACGCGGCGGGCGCGCAAAGGGTTGAAAGCTACTTTTTCTTGTCCTCGTCGACAACCTCGAAATCGGCGTCGACGACATCGGCTTTCTTCTCGGGCTTCTTGCCCTCGCCGGCCGGAGCGCCCGCCGGGGGCGGTGTGCCGGCGGAGCCTGCGGCCGCCGCCTTCTGCGCCTCGGCGTAGAATTCGGCGCCGACCTTCGAAAGGTTCTCGACCGCCGCCTTCATCCGGTCGGGATCGTTGGCCTCGAGGTCCTTTTTCGCCGCGGCGATGGCCGACTCGACCTTCGCCTTCTGCTCGGCCGGCAGCTTGTCACCGGCCTCCTTCAGCGTCTTCTCGAGCTGGTAAATGGTGGTATCGAGCTGGTTCTTGGTCTCGACCGCCTCCTTGCGCTTGCGGTCCTCCTCGGCGTGCAGCTCGGCCTCCTTGGTCATCTTGTCGACTTCCTCCTTGGAGAGGCCGGACGAGCCCTGGATGGTGATCTTCTGGTCCTTGCCCGTGCCGAGGTCTTTCGCCGAAACGTGCAGGATGCCGTTGGCGTCGATGTCGAAGGTCACCTCGATCTGCGGCGCGCCGCGCGGGGCCGGCGGGATGCCGTCGAGCCGGAAGGTGCCCAGCACCTTGTTGTCCCGCGACATCGGGCGCTCACCCTGCAGGACGACGATTTCAACCGACGGCTGATTGTCGCTGTAGGTCGAGAAGGTCTGCGTCTTCTTCGAGGGAATGGTCGTGTTGCGCGGAATCATCGCCGTGGCCACCTGGCCCGCTGTTTCGATGCCGAGGGTCAGCGGCGTTACGTCGAGGAGCAGCACGTCGCGCACCTCGCCCTTCAGCACGCCACCCTGGATGGCCGCGCCCACCGCAACCACCTCATCGGGATTGACGCCCTGGTGCGGCGGCTTGCCGCCGAGGCCTTTCGCGATGTCGACGACCTTCGGCATGCGCGTCATGCCGCCGACGAGCACGAGCTCGTCGATCTGCGCGGACGTCAGGTCGGCGTCCTTCAGGCAGTTCTTGAAAGGCTGGATGCAGCGCTCGAACAGCGTGTCGCAGATCTGCTCCATCTTCGCCCGCGAGAGCTGGATGTTCAGGTGCTTCGGACCGGAGGCGTCCGCCGTGATGAACGGCAGGTTGATGTCGACGGTCATGGTCGAGGAGAGGGCGATCTTCGCCTTTTCCGCCTCCTCCTTGAGACGCTGGAGCGCCATCGGGTCCTTCCGGAGGTCGATGCCGTTGTCCTTCTTGAAAGTGTCCACGAGCCAGCCAATGAGGGCGTCGTCCCAGTTGTCGCCGCCGAGGTGCGTGTCGCCATTGGTGGCCTTCACCTCGAAGACGCCGTCGCCGATCTCTAGGACCGACACGTCGAACGTGCCGCCGCCGAGATCGAACACCGCGATCTTCTCGTCCTTTTTCTTGTCCAGGCCATACGCCAGCGAAGCCGCCGTCGGCTCGTTGATGATGCGGAGCACGTCGAGACCGGCGATCTTGCCCGCGTCCTTGGTGGCCTGGCGCTGCGAGTCGTTGAAATAAGCCGGAACGGTGATCACCGCCTGGGTGACCTTCTCACCCAGGTAGGCCTCGGCGTCGGCCTTCAGTTTGCCGAGGACAAAGGCCGCGATCTGCTGCGGAGCGAACTGCTCCTTCTTGTCGCCGGCCGACACCTCGATGTAGGCGTCGCCGTTTTTGCCTTCGACGACCTTGAACGGCATGTTCTTCGCCTCGGCGCTGACCTCGGAAAATTTCCGTCCGATGAGGCGCTTCGCCGAGAAAATGGTGTTCGCCGGATTCGTCACGGCCTGGCGCTTGGCGGCCTGGCCGACGAGGCGCTCGCCGGATTTCGTGAAAGCCACGACCGACGGGGTGGTGCGGGCGCCTTCCGCATTGGGAATCACCACCGGTTCGCCGCCTTCCATCACGGCCATGCAGGAGTTGGTGGTGCCTAGATCGATGCCTAAAATTCTGCTCATGCCCGTCCTCTTAGCAGCGCATGTGCCTCAATCGTCGGGGTTTTGTTAGACCTTATCCCACAATGTCTAAAACTCTTCCCCCTTAAAAGAAGATCCTTTCCCGGGACCAAATTCAGGACAGGGTGGCGCGGTTTGTGACACAGCGGGCGGAATTCGGACCGCAGGATGTCACAGTTGAACTTCCGCGTCATCTGCCCATCCTCGCTGCATGGAAATGGAGATCATCCTGCCGGAGGAGGTGCCGGTCATGACGCTGCCCGGTGTGGTTTTTTTCCCGCAGGCCCTCATGCCCCTGTATATCTTCGAGCCGCGTTACCGGCACATGCTCCGGGACGTGCTCGCGGCGGACCGGCTTTTTGCGGTCGCCGGGCTCGACGCACACCAGGCCGGCGTTTCGGGGAGCTTTGAACCTCCCCACCGGATTGCCAGCGTGGGCATCATCCGCGCGTGCCAGGAAAATGGCAACGGCACCTCCAATCTCCTGCTGCAGGGCCTCGCGCGGGTCGAAGTCCTGGAAATTGTCGCCGACGAGCCCTATCGCCGAATCCGCATTCGCGCCCTCGCCAGCAGCCCTGGCGCCGCCACCGACGAAAACCAGCGCCTCAGGATCGAATTGGCGCGGCTCCTCGCCCTCAAACGCAAGCTGGCCGCCACCGGCTCCAAGGAACTGACCGAATTCCTCCGGACCATCGACGACCCCGAGACCTTCGTCGACATTGCCGCGTTCAATCTCTGCGAGAATCCCTCGGTGAAACAGCGGTTGCTGGAGACCCTCGACGTCTGCAGCCGCCTGCAGCTTTTTGCACGGCAGCTTCGGGCCGAAATCGAATCCATCAAGCTGCGGCACCGGCTGCAGGGCGGACTGGCGGACGATCACATCGCCGACAACTGAGGTCTCTAGAATAGCGTCCCGCGGTTCAGCGGGCCGGCATCAGCGCATCATCGGGGAGCGAAACCGGGCCGCCGGCCGGCTGAAAGTCGGCCAAGGACGTTTCGGCGGCGGGATCTCCGTGCGGCACGAATTGCGCCTCCGGCGAAAGCCGTTCGAAAACCCACGCCATGCTCGCACCCATCGTGATGAACATGGCGGCGACGAGCACGACCTTGATCCGGCTGTACAGGCTCTTGGTGCCGCCCGCACCTTTCTCCCCCAGCCTCAGTTCGCGCGGAAGACCGTAACGCGGAGCAAGAATCAACGGTGCCGGACGGGTTGCGCCCATGGGAAAAGAGACGCCTGCCCGCCAAAGCCAGTTTCTCAAAATGGAGTAAATAACCGGAACGAGCACAAAGACGCCCCTCGGACCCTGGCCTCGCTACGATTCACGCCGGTTCCCGAGGTAGGGTAACAAACCCATTCCCGGGCAGGAAGGGGTTCCGTAGAGTTCAAGAGCGAGGGCAAAAATGAACACCCAGAATACCCCACTCACTGAAATGGAATTTCGTGAGATAATTTCTCACCTCGGGAGAGTAACGGATATTTTCAGGAAGGCAGAGGCGTTAACCGGCAAAGAGACCTCAATCAGCAAGCAGGTCGCGTCGCTAAAGCTGGAAATCGAGCGGTTGTCTTCAAAGCCGTCGCTGGATTCCCATTCAGTAAGCTTCTCTCCCTTCCCGCAGAACTCGACAATTTGCGTGCTCACAAGAGGCACGTGACGCCGACCGGGGCGGTTTGGGATCAGCGTCCGCGTGCGGGCCAGCAGTCTTTCAGGTCCATCCGGCCTTGGCACTCACGGCACGGCCCGGCCCTCACTTTTGGTCGAACAGAAGTAAGCCCGCACCCTCCTGAATGGGGCAAAAACGGCAAACCCCCGATTCCGAAGAATCGGGGGTTTGCCTCTGAGAAAGTGGAGCCGAGCATCGGAATCGAACCGACGACCCACGCTTTACGAAAGCGTTGCTCTACCAGCTGAGCTAGCTCGGCGTCTGAAAGAGGATGGGAAGAAACCTGTCGCGGGCGGGGGCGCAAGCTTCATCTTGGAGCGGGAGCCGGCCAAAAAAGCGGTTTACCCGCCTGCCCGCCACTCCTCAATGAGGTCGTGCCGCCGCTCGCCACCGATCTCTTCGACTACGTTCTGCCGGAGCGGCTCATTGCCCAGGAACCTGCGGCCCGGCGCGATGGGTCGCGGCTGCTGGTGGTCGACCGCAACAAGCGCCAACTCACCCACGGCTCGTTTGCCGACCTCGCCGGTGTTCTCCGTCCTGGCGACACGCTTTTCCGCAACAACGCCGCGGTCCTGCCCGCCCGGCTCACGGCCCGGCGTTCCACCGGCGGCCAGGTGGAGTGCCTGCTGCTGCGTCCGACCGATGGCCCGCAGACGTGGCAGTGCCTGGTGCGGCCGGGCAAAAGATTTCCGGTCGGGGCGACCTTCACCCACGCCGACGGGGCTTTTTCCGGCCGGATCGTCGCCAAGACCGACGACGGCCTGACGGTGGTTCACTTCACGGTGCCGGGCGATGAGTCCATCGCCTCGGTCGCGAACCGCGTGGGCGATGTGCCGCTGCCGCCCTACATCGACCGCAGCTCCGGCGCCGCCGACGCCGCGAACCATGGTTCCCAGCGGGCGCGCGACCTGGAGCGTTATCAAACTGTGTATGCCGATCCCGCCCGGCAGGTCGCCGTGGCGGCGCCGACCGCCGGGCTGCATTTCACGCCTGAATTGCTCGCGACGCTCGCGGCCAAGGGCGTGCGCACCGCGGATGTGACGCTTCATGTCGGACTCGGAACCTTCAAGCCGATTGCCACCGACACGATCGAGGCGCACGCCATCCATCGCGAGACCTACGAACTTTCCGCCGCCACCCAGCGGGCGCTCTTTCCGCCACTGGCTGGCCGGCGGGTGGCGGTCGGGACCACGTCGGTCCGGTCGATCGAGGATTATCTTTCCACCCATTCATCTCCCTCGGATCAGCCGTTTGTGGGCGACGCCGGCATCTTCATCTATCCGCCGCGCACCTTCCGCGGTGTGGACGCGCTCGTCACCAATTTCCACCAGCCCCGCTCCACCCTGCTCTGCCTCGTCGCGGCATTTCTCACGCCGGGCTCGACTGACGGCATCGGCTGGCTCAAAGAGATCTACGCGGAGGCCATCAGCCGGGATTACCGGTTCTTCAGCTACGGCGACGCCATGCTGATTATCTAAACCATCGCCGACCTCCACCGAAACCACCCGTGACTCCCGACGAAATCCAGGCCGCGATCGACGACGCCACCTTCGACCACACCATGGGAGAGAGCGAGACGGCCCTGGCCAAGCTCGGAAAAGTCACGGCCGCGGCGCCGGGATCCTTTCCCGCGTGGCACGCCCTGGCCGAGATCAATTTTTCGCTGCGCCGCCTCGACGCCGCGCTCACCGCCGCGGAGAGCGCGCACGCGCTGCAGCCGGACGACCTGTTCATCAACACCACCCTTTCCCGCATCTGGATGGAGCGCGGCGACAAGGCCCGCGCCGAACATTTCGGCGCGCAGGCCAAGATCCAAAGCTGGAAAGAGCAGCTGAAAAATCCCTCGGGGGCGTCCGAAAACCCGGAATAGGCCACCCGTTGACACCCTTCGTCCGCCATCGGTAGCCTGCCGGGATGGAAAAGCCGGCCTATATCCTGGAGTTCGAAAAGCCCCTCCGCGAACTTTCGCGCCGCCTCGACGAACTTCGCCAGCAGTCGCTCGAAACCAACGTCGACCTCGCCGCTCAGATTTCCGCGATGGAAAAGGACATCGCGGCGGCCCAGCGGGAAATCTATTCCAACCTGACGCCCTGGCAGAAGGTCCAGATCGCCCGGCACCCGAAGCGGCCCTACGCGCTGGACTACCTCGGGCTGATCTTCGACGGCTTCGAGGAGCTGCACGGCGATCGCCAGTTCAACGACGATCGCGCCCTCATCGGCGGGACCGCGTTCTTCGACGGGCAGGCGGTGGTGGTCGTCGCCCAGCAGAAAGGCCGAGACACCAAGGAAAAGATCGCGCGCAACTTCGGCATGCCCCAGCCCGAGGGCTATCGCAAGGCGCTGCGCCTGGCCCGCATGGCGGAAAAATTCGGCCTGCCGCTCATCACGTTCATCGACACGCCCGGCGCCTATCCCGGCATCGGGTCCGAGGAGCGCCACGTGTCCGAGGCGATCGCGGTCAACCTGCGCGAAATGGCGATGCTGCGGACGCCCTCGATCTCCGTCATCATCGGCGAGGGCGGCTCAGGCGGCGCACTCGGCATCGGCGTGACGGACCGCGTCCTCATCTTCGAGAACAGCTACTACTCCGTCATCTCGCCGGAAGGCTGCGCGGCCATCCTCTGGAAGGATGCGGCCGCCGCGTCCACCGCGGCCGAGGCGCTCCAGCTCAACGCGGAGACCTTCGCCAAGCTTGGCATTGTCGACGAGGTCATCCCGGAGCCGTTCGGCGGCGCGCACAACGATCCGAAGCAGGCGGCCGAGGCGCTGCGTTACGGCCTGCAGAAGCACCTCAACGACCTGCGCGGGCTCGATCCCGACAAGCTCCTCGAGACGCGCTACGAGCGCTTCCGCCACCTGGGCGTCTATGCGGAGACGGCACGGAGCTGAGCGGACCGCCGGTCCGCGTCATTTCCTGACAGTCACGAGCTCGATCTTCTCCGCCCGCGTGTTGGACGGATTGATGTCGATGCACACGCCCGAGAGGCGCACATCGCCTTCGGCGACCTCGAAACGGCGCGGCATGCCGTCCAGAAACTTGGCGACGACCGGCTTCACTTCCCGGCCCAGCACGCTGGCGTAGGGACCCGTCATCCCGACATCGCAGATGAAGGCGGTTCCGCCCGGCAGGACGGTGGCGTCCGCCGTCGGCACATGGGTGTGGGTCCCGAGGACGGCAGTGACCCGGCCGTCGAGGTGCCAGCCGAGCGCCTGCTTTTCCGAGGTGGCCTCGGCGTGCATCTCGACGATGATGGCGTCGGCCTGTCCACGGAGCTGGGCGATCATGCGGTCGGCGCAGAGAAAGGGACATTCCGCCTTCAGGCCCATGTACTGGCGCCCCAGCACGGTGAATACCGCCACGCGGAATCCCCGCGCCTCGATGATGAGGTGATCCCAGCCGGGATTGGAGGCCGGAAGATTGGCCGGCCGGCAGACGCCCTCGATCTCGCCGATCTCGCCCTCCCAGCCGCGCTGGTCCCACACGTGGTCGCCGAGAGTGATCGCATCCACGCCACTCCCGAGGATCGATTTCGCCAGCGCGCCATTGATGCCGGCGCCCGCCGCGGCGTTCTCCGCGTTGGCCACCACGAAATCGAGCCCGAGCTCCGTGCGCAGCCGCGGCAGGCGCTCGGCGACGATGTCGCGGCCGGGCCGGCCCACGATGTCGCCGATGAAAAGCAGCTTGAGCATTCCGCCAAGGTGCGCGACGCCCGGTCGTCTGCCAGCGAAAAGCACCAGAATTTCGAGCCAGCCCGCGCGAAGCCGCGAAGATCGCGAAAAAAAGACATCCGCAAGTCCTTTTCTTCGCGATCTTCGCGGCCTCGCGTGAAATCGGATTCCCACGGTCAATCCCGAGGCTTGCGTCGAGGGAAACGGCTCCCTTTTAATGGCCGGCTTTTTGTCGAAAGCCATTTGCCATGAAAAAGAAGACCAACACCTCCCCCGCGTCGTTTCCCAAGGCCGAGGTCGGCCGTGAAATGAAAGGCGCCGACTGCGTCGTCGAGTGCCTCATCCGCGAAGGGGTCGACGTCATCTTTGCCTATCCCGGCGGCGCCTCGCAGGAGCTGCACCAGTCGCTGGCCCGGACGGACAAGATCCGCACGATCCTCCCCCGCCACGAGCAGGGCGGCTCCTTCGCCGCCGAGGGCTACGCCCGCGCCACCGGCAAGGTCGGCGTGTGCATGGCCACGAGCGGCCCGGGTGCGACCAACCTGGTGTCGGCCATCGCCGACGCCTACATGGATTCGATCCCGCTGGTGGCGATCACCGGCCAGGTGTTCTCGAAATACATCGGAAAGATGGCGTTCCAGGAGACCGACTTCTTCGGCATGACGCTCCCGATCGTGAAGCACTCGTACCTCGCGATGAGCGCGGCCGAGCTGCCGCGGATCTTCAAGGAAGCCTTCCATCTCGCGCGCAGCGGCCGGCCCGGCCCCGTCGTGATCGACATTCCCAAGGACGTGCAGCAGACGAAATTCCAGCCGGTGTTCCCGCCGTCCGTGGAATTCCGGAGCACCTACGCCTCGGCCACGCAGCACGCGTCCGACGACCAGCTCAAGCAGATCCTCGCGCTGATCGCCGAGGCGAAGCGCCCCGTCATCTACGCGGGCGGCGGCATCATCTCCGCCGAGGCCCACGCCGAGCTGAAGGCCTTCGCGGAAAAGACCAACATCCCCGTCGCCACGACTCTGATGGGCGTGGGCGCCTTCCCCGAGACGCATCCGCTCTCGATGCAGTGGTTCGGCATGCACGGCGCGGCCTACGGCAACTGGGCCGTGGACCAGTGCGACCTGCTGCTCTGCTTCGCGGCGCGCTTCGACGACCGCATCACCGGCGACACGAGCAAGTTCGCGACGCAGGCGAAGATCGTGCACATCGACATCGACGCCTCCGAGCACAACAAGAACAAGCGCGTGCTCCTGCCCGTGGTGAGCGACGTCAAACATGCCCTCACCCGCCTCAACGAGCTTGCCGCCGCCGCGAAGTTCTCGCCGCCGGCGACCAAGGCCTGGCACGACCAGATCGCGACCTGGAAGAAGGAGCACCCCTTCCGCTATGAGAAGAGCAAGCACATCCAGCCGCAGGAGGCTGTGCAGGCGCTGTATGAGCTGACCAAGGGCGATGCGATCATCACCACCGGCGTCGGCCAGCACCAGATGTGGGCCGCCCAGTTCTACCGCTTCAACGAGCCGCGCCGCTACATCAGCTCGCTCGGCCTCGGCGCCATGGGCTTCGGCTATCCCGCCGCGCTCGGCGCCAAGGTCGCGCGCCCCGACAAGGAAGTCATCGACATCGACGGCGACGGCTCCTTCGTGATGAACGTCCAGGAGCTCGCCACCGCCCACATCGAGAAGATCGCCGCCAAGGCGATGATCCTGAACAACCAGCACCTCGGCATGGTGGTGCAGTGGGAGGATCGCTTCTACGGCAGCGTGCGCGGCAACACGATCCTCGGCGACGAGTCGAACGTCGGCAGCCCCGACAATCCCGCCGGCCTCTACCCGGATTTCGTCAAGATCGCCGAGGGCTTTGGCGTGAAGGGCCGCCGCGTGATCAAGAAGAGCGAATTGCGCGAGGCGATCCAGGAGATGCTCGACCACGACGGCCCGTACGTCCTCGACATCATCGTGCCCTACACCGAGCACGTGCTGCCGATGATCCCGGCCGGCAGGACGGTCAAGGACATGATCCTGAAATAACCGCCCTCCACGGAATCAACTCCCCACGCCCGGACGCAACGTCCGGGCGTTTTTGTTTGGTCACCACGAAACACACGAAAAACACGAAAGTTTAAGGCCCACGGAACACACGGAATACACTGAATCCGGATCTTCTTTCCGTGTGTTCGGTGTGTTCCGTGGTGACCCCTCCTTTTTCGGGATGGCCTCGCCGCCGGGGGTGTTTTAACCACGAGGCCCGTCACCAAACCGCCCGCGGTGCGTTTACCCTCCGTCCGGGTTCGCTTGGTCCCCTTCCCCCTGCCCGCGCCACCTTTACGCCTCCCTCGGGTCCTTCATGAAATTGCTCCGCGAGCCGCTGGTTCACTTTCTCCTCCTGGGTGGCGCTCTTTTCGGGATCTTCGCCCTCGCCGGCCGGTGGACGGAGCAGCGTCCGGACCGCATCGTGATCACCCCGGGACTGATCGAGAACCTCCAGCTCGGCTTCGCCCGCAGCGCCCGCCGCGACCCAACGCCGCAGGAGCTGGACGCGGTGATCGAGGATTACGTGCGCGAGGAGGTGCTCAATCGCGAGGCGGTCGCCCGCGGGCTCGACCGCGACGACCCGGTGGTGCGCCGGCGCCTGCGCGAGCGCATGGAGTTCCTGACCGAGGACGATGCCGAGGCCGCGGCACCCACGGATGCGCAGCTCAACGATTTTCTCCAGCAGCATCCCGAATCATTCCGCAGGCAGGGCAATGTGCCGCCGCTCGCTGAAATCCGCGACGCAGTCCAACGCGCGTGGGAGGCGGCACGCCGCAAGGAGGCGAACGACGCCGCTTACCAGAAAATGCGGGCCCGTTATTCGATCGTGATCGAGCGACCGGCTCCCGGCGCGGTCCCGGCGCCGGCGGCGAAGGAGGCGAAATGAAAAACCGGCTCGTCGCCCTGTTGGTGTTCCTCGCGGCCGGGATCGGCGCGCTGCGGGCCCATGAGCTGCAGCCCGCCTACCTCGAATTGCGGCAGACCGGACCGGAGACGTTTCACGTCCTCTGGAAGGTCCCGCCGCGCGACGACCTCGCGCACGGCATCCGGCCCCAGCTTCCCGAGAACAGCCGGATCAACGGCGAGCCGATCCGCCAGCAGACCTCCACGGCCTACACGGAGCGCTTCGTGATCACGTGCCCGGGCGGGCTCGCCGGCCAGACGATCGGCGTCACCGGCTCGATGGCGGCGCTCGCCGACGTCCTCGTGCGGATCCAGCGGTTGGACGGCACCACCCAGATCACGCGACTGACTCCGTCCGTCCGCTCCTTCGTCGTGACGGCGGCGCCGAACCGCTGGCAGATGGCGGGGACCTTTTTCCGGCTCGGGCTCGAGCACATCCTCATGGGTGTGGATCACCTGCTGTTCGTCCTCGGACTGCTGTTGCTGGTCCAGGACCGGTGGATGCTGCTCAAGACCATCACGTCGTTCACCGTGGCGCACAGCATCACCCTGGCGATCGCCACGCTGGGCTACGCCAGCGCCCCGCTACCGCCGCTCAACGCCGCGATCGCGCTCTCCATCCTTTTCCTCGGCCCCGAGATCATCGCCCGCCGCCGCGGCGAGACCAGCTTCACGCTGCGTCATCCGTGGGTGGTGGCCTTCGCGTTCGGACTGCTGCACGGCTTCGGGTTCGCGAGCGGGCTCGCCAACACCGGGCTTTCCCCCGCCGAGATTCCGCCGGCGCTCCTGCTGTTCAACGTCGGCGTGGAGGCGGGCCAGCTCTTCTTCGTCCTCATCATCCTCCTGCTCGAGCGCTCCTTCCGCCTCCTGGAAATCCGCTGGACGCGCTGGGCCGAGCTGCTGCCGGCGTACGCCATCGGCGCGCTGGGCACCTACTGGACGATCCAGCGCACGGTCATCATGTGCAAAGACCTCCTGTGATCCCATGAAAACTCCCCTGTCGCCGCTCTCCCGCTGCGCCCCGCCGGCCCTGGCCGCCGTTTTTCTCCTCACCACCCAGGCGGCGCACGCCCACATCGAGCACGGCGAGGCCGGCGGGTTCGCCAGCGGTTTTCACCATCCGTGGTCCGGGGCGGACCATATCGTGGCCATGGTTGCGGTCGGCCTGTGGGGAGCCCAGCTCGGCGCTCCGGCGGTGTGGCTGCTGCCCGTCATTTTTCCGATGGTGATGGCCATGGGCGGATTCATGGGACTGGTCGGGATTCCCCTGCCGGGCGTCGAGATCGGCATCGCGCTTTCCGCGCTCCTGCTCGGCGCCATGGTGTGCAGCGAGGCCCGGCCGCCGCTGTGGGTCGCCGCGGTGCTCGTCGGGGCGTTCGGCCTTTTCCACGGTCACGCCCACGGCACCGAGCTCCCGCCGGGCGAGAACGGCCTGCTCTACAGCCTCGGCTTCGTCATCGCCACCGGCACGCTGCACGCGTGCGGCATCGCCCTCGGACTCGTGCATCGCTGGAAATCGGGACGAGCCGCGCTCCGCGGCGCGGGCGCAGTGATCTCTGTCATGGGCGCCGTGTTCCTCTGGCAGGCCATCCATTGAAACCGCGTCGCCTCATTTCCCGGCTGGCGGCCGCCGCCGCGCTGCTCCTGCTGCTGGGCCCGGCGCCCGCGCAGGCGCATCTGGTCACCACCGGACTCGGACCGGTGTACGACGGCATCGGGCATTTCCTTTTGTCCCCTGACGACGTGCTGCCGGCGTTGGCCCTCGCGCTGTTCGCCGGCCTGCGCGGACCGCGCCCGGGCCGCCTCGCGCTTTTCCTCCTGCCGGCGGCCTGGTTTGTCGGCGGACTCGCCGGACTTTTCGCGGGCACATCGACGTCGTTTCCGTTGACGCCCTTTTCCTTCCTGGTCCTGGGCGGACTCGTCGCTGCGGACGCCGGATTGCCGGCGGGCATCGTCGCCGCCATCGCCATCGCACTCGGGCTCCTGCACGGCTTCCTCAACGGCGCCGCGATCAAGGAGGCCGGCGCCTCGGTCCCACTCGAACTGACCGGCATCATGGTCGTGCTCTTCGTGCTGGTGGCGCTCTTCTCCGCACTCGTGGTTTCGCTGCGCCCTCCGTGGGCCCGCATTGTCGTGCGGGTCGCCGGCAGCTGGATTGCCGCCACCGGCCTGCTGCTGCTCGGCTGGGCCCTGCACCAGAAAGCCTGACCCGCGCCCTCCATCATGAAGTCCTGGCTTTCCCGCTGTCCGATCGGAGTGCTGTTCTGGCTCTCCGCCCTGCTGACGCCGGTGTTCGCGCACGATCCGCTGCAGGCATGGGCCACGGCGACGGTGACGCCCGAGGGCATCGACATTCAACTCACGCTGTCGTCCTACCCGGCCCAGACCCTGATCGACAAGGACCTGAAGCGTCCGCCGATGAGCGCGGACAACTTCGACCTCTACCAGCCTGAGCTGCAGAAGGCCGCGCTCGGTCTCTTTGCCGTCACTGATGGCGGCACGCCGCTGCAGGCGGAAGCGGCGACCGTGTCCCTGACCGAGGAGGCCGATATCGCCTTCGATATTTCCTATCCCGTCCCCCACACCGGTCCGCTGCGCTTCCGGATCACCTACCTCGATCGCATCCTCGAGGGATTCGTCACCACGCTCTTTGTGCAGGACAAGGCCGGCCAGAGCCTGGCATGGGATGAGTTGTCGGCGGACAAGGACTGGCTGGAAGCTCCGTTCTCCCCCGCGAAGGCCGTCACGCCTCAAGCTTCCGCCGCACCGACCGCCAAGCCGGCTGCGCCGCTGCCAGTGGCGGCAACGCCCTCACTCCCACCGGCCTCGGCTGGAAGAATCTTTCGCAGCGGAGTCACCAGTGTGATGGCAGGTTTCACCCCTCTGATTTTTCTTTGCGGCCTGATGATTGCCGCCCGCGGTTTCCGTCCGGCCCTGGCGATCGCCGCCTGTTTCGTCCTCGGCTATTCCCTATCCCTCGCTCTGGCGGCCATCATCGGCACTCTGCCGTCCACACGGATGATCGCCACGCTCGAAGCACTATCGCTGATTTTCGTGGGTGGGGAAAATCTCGTGAGGACCGTTCCCCGCGGACGCTGGCTCACCGCGTTCGTCTTCAGCCTCGTTTACGGCTTGGCCTTCGCTGCCGCGTTACGGGGCCTGCTCCCGGCGCCGGGCCGGCCCGCGCTCCGCGCGCTGCTCGCCTTCAATTTCGGAGTCGACATGGCCGTGCTGGCCGTCGTCGCCGCCTTCCTCGCGGTGCGCGCGGGAGTCCTCCCTGGCTCGCCCATGAAACGCAGTCACCTCGTCGCCGTTTCCTCGCTGGTCGTCGCCGCCGGCGTGTATTGGCTGCTGCGGCGGGCGATGTTCCCCTGAGTCCGCCTTCCCTCACTCATGCAAATTCCCCTCCGTCCCACTTCCCTCCTGTCATGCTTTGCCGCGTTCGCCCTTGCCGGCAGCGCGGTGGTGGCGGCGGAATCCGCCTCTCCGGTGACGCTCAACTGGCTCGGCGGCATCGCGCCCTCCGCCCCGGCGGGCGTCAACTGGGGTGTGCCCTGGCCCAAGGGCGTGCTGAAGAAAACCGACGCGCTCGCGCTGAAGGCCGCGGATGGCCGCTCGATTCCGGTGCAGACCTGGCCGCTCGCCTACTGGCCCGATGGATCGGTCAAATGGTCCGGCCAGACGGTCGCCGCCGCCGCCGGCCTCGACGGTCCGCTGCAGCTGTCGGTCGGAACCCCGGCTGCGCCGTCGACGCCCGTGAAAGTCTCGAGCGAGGGCGCCTGGATCGAGGTCGACACCGGCGCCGTGCGGGCCCGGATCGGAAAGCAGGGCGAGAATCTCGTCGAATCGCTTTTCGTCGGCGACCGCGAGGTCGCACGCAACGGCCGGCTCATCGTCCAGCGCGAGGATCGCTCGCAATACGATTCCAGCCGCATTCTCCGCGAGGAGGACTTCGTCAGCCGGATCGAATCCGCCGTCGTCGAGCAGTCGGGCCCGGTGCGTGCCGTCGTGACGATCACCGGCAAACACAAGGCGGCGGCGTCCGACCGCACCTGGCTGCCTTTCTCCGTCCGGCTCTATTTCTACGCCGGCTCGGGCGCGATCCGGCTCGTGCACTCGTTCGTCTTCGACGGCAACGGGGACAAGGACTTCATCAAGGGCATCGGCCTGGCGTTCACCGTGCCGTTCAAGGAGGAGCTGCAGAACCGCCACCTGCGCTTCGTCGGCGACGGCGATGGCGTCTGGGTGCAGCCGGTGCGGATGCTGCCGGGCTACCGCGCCCAGGTCGGTGCGCAGATCGCCGGCCTCTACGCCTCCCATCTCGCGGGCCAGCGCGTGCCGAACCTCGCGGAGTTCGACGAACGGACCCGCGCGAATCTCCTCACCGTGCCGGTCTGGGGCGACGCCAAGCTCACGCAGCTCGGGCCGAACAGCTTCTCCATCCACAAGCGCACGGATCCCAAGGGATCCTGGCTGCACGTGACCGACGGGCACCGCTCCCTCGGCCTTGCGGTGCTCGGCGATGTCTCGGGCGGGCTGGCGGCGGGGCTCAAGGGCTTCTGGCAGAAATATCCCTCCTCGATCGAGATCACCAACGGCGCGCAGGCCGCCGGGGAGATGAAAATCTGGTTCTGGTCGCCCGAGGCCGAAGCCATGGACCTCCGGCACTACGACGACGAGCCGCACGGACTCAGCGTCAACTACGAGGACTGGAAGCCCGGCTGGGCCACGCCCTACGGCATCGCGAACACCGCCGACGTCACCCTCTGGGCCTTCGGCGCGATTCCGTCGAACGAGCAGCTCGTGCAGATGGCGAAGCAGGCGAGCGAGCCGCCGGAGCTCGTGTGCGCGCCGGAGTATTACCACGGCCTGCAGGTTTTCGGCCACTGGAGCCTGCCCGACCGCTCCACGCCCACGCTCAGCTGGGTCGAGGACCAGGTGCAGGGCCTCGTGGACTTCTACCACGGCCAGGTCGACGAGCGCGGCTGGTATGGGTTCTGGGATTTCGGCGACATCATGCACAACTACGACTTCGGCCGCCACGAGTGGCGCTACGATGTCGGCGGCTGGGCCTGGGCGAACACCGAGCTGATGCCGGACATGCTCCTCTGGTACTCCTTCCTGCGCACGGGACGCGCCGACCTCTTCCGCATGGCCGAGGCGATGACGCGGCACACGAGCGAGGTCGATGTCTACCACCTTGGACCGTTCGCGCCGCTCGGTTCGCGCCACAACGTCAACCACTGGGGCGACGGCGCCAAGCAGCCGCGCATCAGCCACGTGGGCCTGAAACAGTTCTATTATTTCCTCTCCACCGACGAGCGGGTGGGCGACCTGATGCGCGAGCAGCTGGATGCGGACAAGACTTTCGCGATGCTGCAGCAGTACAACGGCTCCCACTACGTCCCCACGGAAGACGGCGGCGCCCGCCTGGAAAACCCCCGGGGACGGCCGGCGCCGCGTCCCGAGGATCTCCCGCCGCGGCCGACGACCGTGACCGGCAACGCGACGGTGGGCCTCGAATGGCTGTGCTACTCCATGAACTGGATGATGGAGTGGCAGCGGACCGGCAACACCCAGTGGCGCGACCGCGTGATGAACGACATGAAAACGATGTCGGCCGGCCTGAAGGAGGATGGCCGCCTGCCCGGCCGCTACTTCGACATGATCTTCGGCGGCCCCGAGAACATGTACGAGATGGAGCCGATGTTCGACGTGCCGGAGTTCTGGCGCGCCTGGGCCAACACCAGCGAGGACGTCGGCCGCCAGGTGGGCGGCAACGAGATGACCGGCCCGCGCATGCTGGCCTACGCCGCCTACCGGAAAAAGAGCGCCGAGCTCGGCGTGATGGCCTGGCAAAAGCTCATCGGCGACACGCTGCCCGCGCGCAACGTGCCCGTGAAGGTCGCGGGGCCCAATCTCGTGAAGCCGGTGACCGATCCCTCTTTCCTCGGCGCCCCCGTCGCCTGGCAGCTGCACGGCGTGGCCAGCGTCCAATGGGCGCTGAATGCCATCGAAACGCTCGAGATGGCCCGCGATTATCTCCCGGCCTGGGAGGCCGCTTCCAAAGCGAAACCTCCGGCCGCGCCCGCCGCACGCTAGTTTTTTTCCGTCACCCCACCCCATGAACCCGCTCCCCCGCCTCCTGCTCGCCACCGGCCTCGCGCTCACCGGCGCCCGCGCCGTCGCCCTCGATAAACCCGACGTCACCTACAGGATCTTCCAGTTTCCCGCCGACCAGATCCCGCGGATCGACGGCAAGGCGGACGACTGGGCGATCGTGCCTGACGACTACGCCATCGGGATCGACCAGATGGTGGATGACGAGGGCGGACACACCAAGCCCGACCCCAAGGATCTCGATGTGAAGGTCAAGGTCGGCTGGGTGAAGGGACTCAACCGCCTGTATTTCCTCTACGAGGCCTACGACAACTACTGGGATTTCTCCCGGCCCGACCTGCACAACGACATTTTCGAGGTCGTGGTGGACGGCGACGCGTCCGGCGGACCCCTCATCGATCATGGTCACGCCGATGTCTGGAATCCGCAGGCCGTCGGCGAAATGTCCGCGCGCGATCCGCGATTGACCACGCCGCAGCTCCATTGGGCCAGCCACGGCGTGCAGGCGCAGAACTACCACATTTTCACGCCGGCCAAGGACAAGGACTGGTGCATGGCCTGGAGCTCCGCGACCTGGATCAAGGAACTCCCGTGGGCGAACGCGAAGTGCACGTATGACTTCAAGCCCGGCGAGTCCGGCAAACTCGTGCTCGAGTTCTGGATCACGCCGTTCGACTACGCCGGGCCCGAGGGGCCGCAGCGCGCCGTCGAGTCGGTCCTCTCCGACAACAAGGTCATCGGCATGAGCTGGGCCGTCATCGACTACGACGACGTCAACTCGAACAAGCGCAGCTTCTGGAATCTCTCGCGGCACCACACGATGTTCGGCAACGCGAGCCAGCTCTGCGCCTTCCAGCTCATGCCGCTGGAAGCGCGCTTCCGCCCGCTCGTCGACGCCCAGTGGTCGTTCAAGGTCATCGATGCCGACGCCCGGGTGGTCGCCTTCCGCGACCAGTCGCAGGGCCGCGTGACCAGCTGGAAATGGGACTTCGGCGACGGCGAAAGCTCCACCGAGCAGAATCCCGTCCACACCTACAA
Organism: Opitutaceae bacterium; assembly: GCA_035549635.1. GTDB lineage: Bacteria > Verrucomicrobiota > Verrucomicrobiia > Opitutales > Opitutaceae > CAIUWA01. Next base: position 14,994 of record DASZQN010000006.1, on the reverse strand, counting down.
GCAGTACCACAGCAACGCCGTCGTGATCCTCGACGTCGACGGGCCCGACGGCAAAGCCCGCCGCTCCAAAGTCTGGGACGTGCAGACGCGGTAAGATTCGCCTTCGCTCCCCTTCCCTTCCTCCATCCCACCCTCATTCCCCCATGAAAATCATCCCCTTCGGTTCCGCCCTGGCGATCGCCGCCGCGGCTTTCATCGCCGGCGCGCGCCCGGCCGCCGCCCTCGAGCGGCAGGACGCCAACTTCAAGATCTTCCAGTTTCCCGCCGACAAGATCCCTGTGATCGACGGCAAGGGGGACGACTGGGCGATCGTTCCGGATGACTACATCATCGGCAGCGACCAGACCCATGGCGATTCCGGGCTGAACCTCGGCAAGTCGCCCGACCCGAAGAGCCTCGACGTGAAGATCAAGGTCGGCTGGGTGAAGGGGCTCAACCGCCTGTATTTCCTCTACGAGGCCTACGACAACTACTGGGACTTCACCCGGCCCGGCCTGCAGGGTGACATCTTCGAGCTCGCGGTGGACGGAGACCGTTCCGGCGGATCATTCATCGACCGCTTTCATCCCGACGGCGACCCCTCGAAGGCCACCGACGGCAAGACCATCTCGGCGCGCGACGGCTGGTTTTCCTACCAGGGCAACCAGGCGCAGAATTACCACATTTTCGTCCCCGCCGAAGGCAAGGACTGGTGCATGGCCTGGGGGCCGCAGGCGTCCTGGATCAAGAAGCTGCCTTATTCGAACGTCGCCTATTCCTACACGGTGAAACAGGGCGAAGCCGGCCGCGTGACGATGGAGCTCTGGATCACACCCTTCGACTACGCGGCCGCCGAGGGGCCCGGCCGCTCGGTCGAATCCGTCCTCACCGAGAACAAGATCATCGGCGTGTCCTGGGCCATCATGGATTCCGATGACGACAGGAGCAACGCGCACGCCTTCTGGAACCTGTCGCCGAAGCACACGATGTTCGGCAAGGCGGAGGAACTCTGCGCGTTCAAACTGATGCCGCTCGAGCCGCAATTCCGGAAGGCGATCGACGCCGACTGGTCCTTCAAGATCATCAACCTGGATCGGCGTGTCGTGGCTTTTCAGGATGAATCCATCGGCAAGATCACGTCCTGGAAATGGGATTTCGGCGACGGCACGACGTCCGCGGAGCAGCACCCGGTGCACACCTACGGCAAGCCCGGCCAGTTCGTCGTGGTCCTCTACATCGAGGGACCCGACGGCAAATCGCGCCGCTCGAAGGTCTGGGACGTCACACTCCGATAGTTTTCCCTCCCGGCGGCGTCCCCGATCCGCCGCATCCTTCGCCGGCGCAATGCGTCTGGCGTTCCATGCGGCCGACCCTAGCCGGGCCGGCCGCGCCACCCCGCTCCAAGCCCAGCTTCATCATGTCGTCCCTCCCCTTCGCCCGCCGCCTGCTTTTGCCCTTCCTCTTCCCGCTCTGCGCGAGCCTCGGCCTCGCGCAAAACGCCGCCCCGCGAATCTATGACGTTCGCGCGTTCGGTGCGACGGGCGACGGCAAGACCGTGGACAGTGCGGCCATCAACAAGGCCATCGAGGCGGCGGCCGCGGCCGGTGGCGGCACCGTGGAATTTCCCGCGGGCACCTATCTGAGCTTCTCGATCCGGCTGAAGAGCCACATCGCACTCCACCTGCAGCCCGGCTCGACGATCGTCGCGGCCACCGCCGGCCCGGATATCACCGGCGACTATGACGCCGCCGAGCCCAACGAATGGGGCGACAAGTTCCAGTACCAGGACTTCGGCCACAGCCATTTCCACAACAGCCTCATCTGGGGTGACGGTCTCGAGGATGTCTCCATCACCGGGCCCGGCCTGATCTACGGCAAGGGCCTGTCCCGCGCCAACGGCGGCGGTGGCGGCGGACGCGGACGCGGGGCCGGCGGGCCCAACGGCACTCCGACGCCCGGCGACGTCGCCGGCACGGTCCCAGGTGCCGCTCCGGCGGCGCCCGCTCCCGCCGCGGCTCCGGCGGGTGGCCGGGGCGAGCGCGGCGGCGCTGGCGGCGGCGGCTTCAACAACACCGGCGGCAACAAATCCATCGCGCTCAAGAACTGCCGCAACGTGACGCTTCGTGACTTCTCCGTGCTGCAGGGCGGCTGGTTCGCGCTGCTCGCGACCGGCGTCGACAACTTCACGATCGACAACCTCAGGGTGGACACCAATCGCGACGGCTTCGACATCGACGCCTGCCGCAACGTCCGCATCACGAACTGCAGCGTCAATGCGATCAACGACGACGCCATCGTGCTCAAGAGCTCCTACGCGCTCGGTGAACTCCGCTCCTGCGAGAATTTCACCATCACCGGCTGCCAGGTGACCGGCTACGACCCGGGCTCGTTCCTCGATGGCACGTTCAAGCACACCCAGGAGCGCGCCAACGACCGCGATGGCCCGACCGGCCGGATCAAGTTCGGCACAGAGTCCAACGGCGGCTTCAAGAACATCACCATCGCAAACTGCGTCTTCGACCGCAGCCGCGGCCTCGCGCTGGAAAGCGTCGACGGCGCCGTCATCGAGGATGTCACGATCACGAACATCACGATGCGGGATGTCTCCAACTCCCCCATCTTCATCCGCCTTGGCAACCGCGCCCGCGGGCCCGAGGGCACCGCGCCCGGAATCATCCGCCGCGTGACGATCAGCCACATCGTCGCGGACAATGTCGATCCCCGCTATCCGATCACGATCACCGGCCTGCCCGGGCATCCGATCGAGGATCTTCGCATCAGCGACGTCCGGGTGCTCTACCGCGGCGGCCTCACGCTCGAAAACGCCGCGCAGCAGCCGCCGGACCTCGTGAACACGTTCTTCCTCCGCGGCGCCGGGCTCGCCGGTCCGCGCGATCCGTACTCCCCGCCCGAACAGGAAAAGGCCTATCCCGAGCCGTCGATGTTCGGGTTGCTGCCGGCCTACGGCGCCTACATCCGGCATGCACGGCACGTGTCCTTCCGCGACGTCGAAGTCGGGTTCGCCAAGGACGACACGCGTCCCGCGATCGTGCTGGATGACGTCACGGGCGCCGAATTCGAGCACGTGAAGGCGCAGCGCGCCGGCGGCGCCCCGTTCTTTGTCCTGCGCAAGGTGCAGGATTTCTCGGTGCGCAACTCGCCCGGCGTCGCCGACACCCGGCGCGAAGCCGCCGACCAGGAATCGCTGTGAGCCTTGCCAATCCATTCCGCCTGCCCTGAGCTTTCCCGCCCTTTCGCCCGGGCGATTTCTTCGATCGGGCGTTTCATCCCCCTTCCGGCGCCGTTCATTCCCGGCGCCGTCTTTTCTATGGTCTCCCTCCCCGCCCTTGTCCCCGCCTCGATGCCGGCTGCGCGCAAAATGGCCGTGTCCGGTGCCCTTGCCCTCCTCGCTCTCGCGTTGATTCCGCCCGGCCACGCCGCGTCGGCGCCCGCCCGGCCGGCTCCCGCGACCTCCGCGGCCACGGAAGCCGACCGCGACGCCGCCAGCCTCGCCGATTTTGAAAAGGAAGCCGCCTCCGCCAAGGAGCGCGGCATCGCCCGTCTCGCCGTCACCACCGGCCTGCCCCCCGCGCTCTGGCAGTTCGATCCGCCGGACGATCCCTACCCGGCCTGGTATGTGGGCCAGCAGAGTTTCCTCAAGATTTTCACCCCCAAGGAACTCCAGCCCTACGTCGACCAGGTCTGGGCCAAGCGCACCGCGCACCTCGTCGAGGAACGCTGCAGGATCCTGCGGAAGTACGGTCTCAAGGGCCAGTGGAACTCGGATGAGCCGCAGCAGCTGCCCGAGGCTTTCTTCCAGGCTTATCCGAAGCTGCGCGGGCCGCGCGTCGACCAGCCGAATCGCTCCCGGGTGGCCCGGTTCGCGCCCTGCGTCGACCAGCCCGAGACGCTCCAGATGTACCGCGACGCCCTCAAGGCGCTGTGGGCGAAGTGCCCCGAGATCGACAGCTTCTCGTTCCTCACCTCCGATTCCGGTTCCGGGTTCTGCTGGGTGCCCGGACTTTATCCCGGCATCAACGGCCACAGCGACTGCAAGGACCGGCCGATGGAGGAACGCGTCGCCGGATTCATGAAGAATTTCCAGACCGCGGCGGACGAGGCGGGCATCGGTCTGAAGGTCTCGGTCAACATCAACCCCATTGGCCCGCGCCAGTGGATGACGCCGTCCTTCTCGGAAGAGGTCATCCAGGCGACGGTGAAGCTGCTTCCCGCCGGCATGTCGATCTCGGGACGGGAAGGTCCCGACGGCCGCCGTTCGGCGGGCGGACGCGGCGGTGCGGGCGGCGGCGGCAACGGGCCGTTCTATCCCGTCGTGGGCCTGCCCGCGATGCCCGCCGGCGGCGGACGCACAGGTGGTCGCGGGGGCGGCGCCGGCGGCGGACGCGGCGGCGGCGCGCCGAACGAAGTGGAGCGCGTCACGGCCCAGCGGGCTACCGCGGTGGAGCAGGTCGGCGAGGACTCGGCCGACGATCTCATGGCGATCTGGAACTCGGTCCTCGACGCCCAGACCCGTCTGAGCGCCCTGGACTTCGGGGCGATGCTGCGCTTCGGCCATGTACTGACGCGCTGGATCAACCGGCCGATGGTGCCGTTCCCGGACGAGCTGAAACCCGAGGAAAAGGACTACTATCGCAAATATCTCTTCCAGGCGCGCAGCGAGCAGCAGGCCGAGGACCTCGCCGACGTCCAGGGCATGCTCATGTACAAGGGCTGGGGCGCGAAGATGCTTTTCCAGCGGGTGATCGAGACCACCGTTCCCGACCTGCGCAGCGCCCAGGCCGCCGCGCTCAGGATCGCCGGGCGGGCGAAGGACGAGAAGCAGCGCCACGAATGGCAGCTTCACGCCGTGCGCTTCGACGCCGCCGTCTGCCTGCTGAATTCCGCGGACAACATGGTCGCATTTCAGGCGCATCTCGACCGCGTCCACGAGCTCGGCCTGAAGCCCGAGTACAATCCACCCCTAGGCGTGAAGTCCGACTGGGCCCGCACCGACATGATGGAGACCGCGCGCAAGGAGATCGACAACACTGTCCACCTGATGGAACTGATCCGCGGCAGCGACGAGCCGGTCATCGACATGGCTCCGACCCAGGCGGAGGAGTACGTCATGCGCCTCGGACCCGACCTGCTCGCGCAGCTCCAGCGCAAGATCGACACCATGAACGCGCATTGGCGCGACTACGACCGCATCTTCACCGTGCCCAATCCCTGATTTCGATTCCACCCCTGCCCCCATGAATACCCCTCTCCTCACCCGTCGGCAGATCCTCGCCACCGGCGCCCGTTTCGGCGCCGTCTCCCTCCTTGCCTCCGCCACCGGCTGCACGCTGATGGACCGGCGGCGCGTCTTTGACGTCAGGGACTACGGTGCCGTCGGCGACGGCCGCACGCTCGACACCGCCGCGATCCAGAAGGCGATCGATGCCGCCGCGGCGAGCGGGGGCTCCGCCCGCGTGCTCGTGCGGGGCGGACAGAAATACCTGATCGGCGCGCTCGAGCTGAAAGGCAGCATCGACTTCCACCTTGCGGACGATGCGGAACTGCTCGTGAGCACCGACCAGCAGCATTTCAGCGGCCGCGCCGCCATCACGGCAACGAATCTCCAGGGCCTGAGCCTGTCGGGCACCGGCGTGATCAACGGCCGCTCCCGCGAGTTCATGGATCATTTCGACGAGGCCGAGGAATGGTGGCGGCCGAAAGGCTTCCGTCCCCGCCTCGTCGTGCTGACGGGCTGCAAGGACCTCGAGGTCCGCGATCTCACCCTGAGCCAGGCCCCGAGCTGGACGCTGCACCTGATGGGCTGCGAGCGGACGCTGGTGGACGCGATCAAGATCAAGAATCAGCTCGATGTGCCGAATTGCGACGGCATCGATCCGGATCACTGCCGCGACCTCGAGATCCGCAACTGCCACATCTCGTGCGGCGACGACGCCATCGTGCTGAAGACCACGCGCCAGGGCGCCTCCTACGGCCCCTCCTCGAAAGTGCGCGTGCACGACTGCGTCATCGAAACCCAGGACTCCGGCGTGAAGATCGGCACGGAGACGACGCAGGACATCAGCGACGTGATCTTTGAGCGCTGCGAGATCAAGAGCAGCTGCCGCGGCATCTGCATCCAGCTGCGCGACGAGGGGAACGTCTTCAACGTCGACTTCCGCGACATCAAGTTCACGTCCCGCTATTTCTCCGATCCCTGGTGGGGCCGCGGCGAGGCGATCTCGCTCACGGCCATCCCGCGCGCGCCCGGGACGAAGGTCGGCGTCATCCACGACGTTCGCGTGACCAACGTCAGCGGACACGCCGAGAACAGTGTGCGCGTGTGCGGCTCGGCGCAGAGCCGGGTGCGGGACGTGACGCTGGAGAACGTCGACGTCACGCTGGACCGCACCACAAAGTACAAGGGCGGCCTGTGGGACAATCGCCCCACGACCGCGGTGTCGGGCATCGAGGAGCACGGCAATCCCGGCTACAGCATCCGCCATGCGGACAATGTGACGCTCAAGAACTGCCGGGTCGCCTGGGGCCGCAACCGGCCGGACTACTTCACCCACGCGCTGGAAGCCGACGACGTGACCGGCCTGCAGTATCCCGGATTCGTGGGCGAGGCGGCGCATCCGGAGCGCGACAAGGCCATCGTCACCGGCTGACCTGGCCCGATTCCACTTTTCCGTGCGTCGTTTTCACGGTCATCGTTTCTCCGCCTCCCGCTGGCGCGCCGGTCTCGGCGTGTGCCTGCTCGCCTGCGCCGCCGGCATCGGCAACGCCGCGGTCACCCTGCCGAAAATCTTCGGCGACGGCCTGGTGCTGCAGCGGGAGCGGCCCGTGCCGGTCTGGGGCCGCGCCACGGCAGGGGCGGAAATCACCGTGCGTTTCGCCGGGCAGCAAAAGCAGGCGAAGGCCGATGGCGACGGCCATTGGCGCGTGAACCTCGATTCCCTGCCGGCGAGCAGCCAGCCGCAGGAACTCACCATCGCAGGCGACGGCTCCGTGACCCTGCACAACGTCCTCGTGGGCGAAGTCTGGCTCTGCTCCGGCCAGTCCAACATGGAAATGGCCGTCGGGGTCGCCAGCGCCGGCGCCCAGCCCGAGAGCGCCCATGACCCGGCACTGGCACAGCAGATCAAGACCGCGTCGTATCCCGCCCTGCGTCTCTTCCGGGTGGAGAAAAAGCGCCAGCCTCCCGACGTCGTGAGCGATGGCTGGCAGGACTGCCGGGGCGACGCGCTCGCGCATTTCTCCGCCGCCGGCTTTTTCTTCGGCCGCGAACTCAGCCAGACGCTGGGCGTGCCCGTGGGCCTGATCGAATCGGCGTGGGGCGGAAGCCGGATCGAGGAATGGACGCCCGCCGACGCCTACGAGAAACTGGAGCCGATCCTGGGCGAAGACGCGGCCCGGACCTTCGAGCGCGACCCATCGATGGTCGGCCACAACTACGAGGCGATGGTGCGGCCGCTCGCGCCGTTCGCCCTGCGCGGCGTGCTCTGGTACCAGGGCGAGTCGCAGATCATCGCCTACAACGACGGCCTGCGGTACGCGGACAAGATGCAGGCCCTGGTCGCGAGCTGGCGCGCGGCGTGGGGCCAGCCGGACCTCCCGTTCTACAGTGTGCAGCTCGCGCCGTTCCTTTACACGCAGCGCAAGGACAAGCTGCCGCACGCGGCGGACGAGTTGCCGAAGCTCTGGGAGGCGCAGATCCGCTCGACCGCGATCCCGCACACCGGGATCGTGCCGATCACCGACACCGTCGACGATCCGGCGAACATTCATCCGGGGAAAAAATCCGTGGTCGGCCACCGGCTCGCCGCCCTGGCGCTGGCCGACACCTACCACCGCGAGAATGTCGTCTCAGCGGGACCGGTGTTCGCGCGCCTCGAAATCCAGGGGGCGTCCGCCATCGTGCACTTCCGCGGCGCGGACCTCGGGCTGGTGACGCGCGACGGAAAGGCGCTGAACGAATTCGAGATCGCCGGCCGGGACGGAACCTTCGTGCCCGCCCAGGCGACAATCCGCGGCGATACCGTGGTCGTCACGAGCCGGCAGGTTTCCCGTCCGACGGCCGTGCGCTTCGGCTGGCGTGAGACCGCGCAGCCGAGCCTGATGAACCGCGAAGGCTGGCCCGCCTACCCTTTTCGCAGCAACGGGCCGGCATGGCCCTGAGGCCGCCGCCGTCAGGTTCTGGCGGCAAAATAACTGGCAATGTAATACTACCGAGCTACTTTTCGTGTTTCCCCTGATGACCCCTGCCAAACACCCCTCGTTCGCGCTGTTCGCTTTCGCCGTCGGCGTTCTGTTGTTGCAAACCAGCTGCCAAGACATGCCCAGGACCGCGGCGGCAGCGGGTTCCTTCGGCAACTGGCCGGCGGGCGCCTCGCCTGCGGAAGTGGGCAAGCGGGTGGCCGAGAAATTCGTCGAGCGAAAGCTCGAGCTCGAGACCAACCCGCGCCGCTTCGTCATCTACCCGGAGGTCATCAGCTGGTACGGAGCGCTTTCCGTGGCAAAACTCACGCACGATGACGCCCTGCGCGACGAGCTGGTCCGGAAGTTCGACTACCTCATGACCCCCGAGGGCGCGAAGCGCGTCAGTTCCGAGGCCCACGTCGATTACGCGATCTTCGGTGCCGTGCCGCTGGAGATCTACATGCAGACGAAGGATCCCAAGTACCTCAAGCTGGGCCTGCCGTTCGCAGACAAGCAGTGGGAGCACACCACGCCGGATGGCATCACGACGCAGGCGAGGTACTGGAGCGACGACATGTACATGCTCCCGCTCATCCAGGTGCAGGCCTACCGTGCGACCGGCAACCTCGTCTACCTCGACCGGGCCGCGCTCACCATGGCGGCCTACCTCGACAAGCTGCAGAAGGCCAACGGACTCTTCCTCCACAGCGAGGATTCGCCCTTTTACTGGGCGCGCGGGAACGGTTGGGTCGCCGCCGGCATGGCGGAACTGCTGACTTCCCTGCCCGCCAATCATCCGCGCCGCGCCCGGATCATGCAGGGTTACACGAAGATGATGGCCTCCCTTCTGAAGTACCAGTCGCCGGAGGGCCTTTGGCGTCAGCTGATCGACCAGCCTGACTTCTGGCTCGAGACGTCCGGCACCGGCATGTTCGCCTTCGCGATGGTGACTGGCGTCAAGCAAGGCTGGCTGGACGCTGCGACGTACGGTCCCGCCGCCCGCAAGGCGTGGCTGGGCATGGTGGCGCACATCGGGCCCGATGCCCAGATCACCGACGTCTGTGTCGGCACGAACAAAGCCGCCTCGGTCGTCGGCCCGGACCTGGCCGTGCAGCGGAAATTCTATTTCGACCGCGAGCGCCATGCCGGCGACCTGCATGGACAGGCCCCGGTGCTCTGGACCGCCGCCGCGCTGATGCGATAGACGATTTTCCGGACGGGACGCCGGTCTTCAGCTTTCGGCGTATTTCGTTGCGATCCGAACCGGTTGAGGCCGGTCACTTCTCCTTCATCACGTACACGCCATCCCAGTTTTCGGGCGGCGGCTCCGTCTTGTAGTCCTCGGTGATGCCGATGTAGACGAGGGAGGGATTGGTCTTCACGCCCGGCGTCTTTCCCGGCTGGTTGGGTTCCAGTTCCACGCTGCGGTTGAACAGCGCGATCGCACCGTCCCAGTCGCGGGCGTAGTAGCGCTCCAGCGCCTGCTCGAAGAGTCCGATGCAGTCGCGCGCCGTGGGCGGCAGCGTCTCCTTGAGTCCGACGATCTCGTAGATCGGGACCGGCTTCGATCGACCCATGACGACGATGCGCCCGAGCGGGCGGAAGACCACGCGGTCGCCGCCATGTTCGATGCAGGCGGCGCGGGTCGTCTCCGTCACCATCGTGTAGGCGCCCCAGCTCTTGGCGCCGCTCTCCATGCGCGCCGCGAGATTCACGTTGTCGCCCATCATCGTGTAGTTGAATCGCGTGCGGCTGCCCATGTTGCCGATGGTCGCGACGCCGCTGTTCAGGCCGATGCGGGACTGCATCTTCCAGACAATCTCCGGCCACTTGTCGCCTTCCGCCTTCCATTTGGTCCGCAGCTCGCCGAGCTGCTGGTGGACCAGCTGGCTGGCGACGCACGCGCGATAGGCGTGGTCCTTCAGCGGGACAGGCGCGCCGAACATGGCGACGACGGCGTCGCCGATATACTTGTCGAGGGTGCCGCCCTCCGACTGCACGATGTCGGTGCAGACCGTCAGATATTCGTTCATCAGCTCCACCAGCCGCGCCGGGGGGAGTTTCTCGGAAAAGGTCGAGAAAGACTGGATGTCGCTGAAGTACGCCGTGATCTCGTCCTCGTGCCCGCCCAGCTGCGGGTTCTCGCCGGCCTCGACCATGCGGTTGACCAGCTGCGGCGAGACATAGGTGCCGAACATCCCCTTGATCCGGCCCTTCTGGCGCTCTTCCTCGATCAGCTGCCAGATGATGGAGACGAAGCTCGTCGTGAACACGGATCCGAGCGGGGCGACGAGAGGAAGTTCGAGATTGTGATCAGCGAAGAGTTCGAAGGTCAGCCAGACGTAGGCCGTGAGCAGCAGCGCCGCCGTGAGCTTCGAGCGCAGGCCGCGGGTCCCGCCCGCCGCGGCAAAGGCGCTGATCACGAAGGTGAGCCCGAAAATCACTGCCATGTTCAGCCAGGCCACACCGCCCCAAACCGGCAGACGGCGCAGATACTGGCCTGACACGATCGTCTTCAGCAGGTTGCCGTGCACCCCGACCTTGGGCACGGGATCGTCGTCGAACGAGGTCGGCGCCAGATCCTGCAGCAGCGGGTCCACCGGGCCGATCAGGACCACGGCCCCCTTGAAGTCGTTCTCGGAGAAGAACTGCTGGGCAGCCTTCTTTTCCGCCGGATCCTCGGACTGCAGGAATTCCGCATATTGGTAGATGGTGGAGATTCCCAGGCGCGGGTTCTGGGGAGATATCCAATGGGAAAACCAGTTCACCTCGATCAGCTGGCCATCGATCAGCGGCACGGTCGCCTTCGGGGTCCCGTCCGCCTGGAGAAAGTCGATGTGGTCGCTTCCGATTTTCACCGCGTCGAGCGGCAGCCCCCAGTAAAGCCGCGCGAGTTCGATCGCCATGTGGGGATAGGTCTTGATCGCGGTCGGGGCGAACGCCGGCACGAACCGTGTCCCGCCCTCCATCGTGTCGATCAATCCGACGTACGGCGGCGTGTAGAGAATCGGATGCTCCTCATCGAAGCTGATCTCGAGCTCCGGCACCTCGGGAGGCTCGATCTTGTCCAGCGGTTGCGTCGGGTGGGCCACGAGCGGGAGGCTTCGCTCCGTCAGCTTGCCGTTGATGTCACGGAACTGCTGGCCGGCATACGCCGCCGCCAGCACCACCGGCGGATTCTTCATCAGGTATTTCCGGAAGGCCAGGTTGCCGTTGACCTGCTTTTTCCGGTCAACGGACTGGGACATGCCCGTCGTGGAGAAAACGAAGTCCATCCCCACCGCCCGGGCACCGCCGTTGTTGATCAAGGCCTCGGCCACCTCGGAAAAAATGTCGCGGCTCCAGGGCGTGCCGCCAATCTCGCTGAGCGATTGGGAATCAACGTCCACGTAGATCACGCTGATCGGAGCCGTCAGCTCGCCCCGCGCCCGAAAACGCCAGTCCAAGGTGCGCCGCTCGAAGAACTCGAGAAATCCGAAGTGATTCAACAGGCACCAGATCACCGGGATCGGGAGCAGCAGCAGCCAGCGGACGAACGGCAGCGTGAACTTCTTCTTCGCCTGGGGCACGGCGCGAAACGGTAGCGGTCGAGTCGGCAAACGGAAGTCCGAACTCGGCCGCCTCTTGCGGGCAAGAAAAAGCCCGGGCGCGGGAGGCGTCCGGGCTGAAAATCAGCGCGAAACTCCGGTTATTTGCCGGCTCCGCTGGAGGTCTGCTGCAGCTGCTGCGTCTGGGTCCCGGAACCGGTGCCATTGTCTTGGCCGCCGCCCTGGCCATTGCCACCTTGACCGTTGCCCCCCTGGTCACCGCCGCCGCCTTGACCGCCACCGCCGCCGTTCGTCGAGCCAGTCGGGATCACCACGTTCGCCACCGCCTGCGCAATCTGAGCGGCGCTTTGCTGGATCTGCGCCGTCGTCGCATTGGGCGCCACCGTCACCGGGATGGTCACCGCAGTCGTCGTTCCCGGCAAAGTGACACTGATCGCACCCGTCTGATCGTTCACGGTGATGGTCACGGTCAGGGAGACTTGATTGGAGTTGTTCACCGTCACCGGCGGAGGCACCTGGCCGTTGACCGTGCCGCTGGCGTATTCCACCGAGCCTTCAGCCGTCGTCAGCGAGAAGAAGGCCTGGCCGGTGCCATTGGGCGTATAAACAATCTGGAAAGTCGTGCCGCGAATACCGGCTGCGCCGACCGGCGTGGTCACGGTGTAATCGGAGCCCTGGTCCTTTTTGAGATGCGCGACCTTGCCGACAAGCTCGCCATGGCTCAGGTGCAGTTTCGTGTGGGAGACCGAAGGTTCATCCACTGCCTTGGCTGCGACGAAGTTCGGATCGGTGATCGGGTCGTGCGTGAATTGCTGGATGTCCAGCGAGGAATCCGTGCCCAGATTGATGGACGCGCCGTTATCGAAAAGCAGCACGACGCTGGCGCCCTTCGCGGTGGTGACGATGGATCCTTCCTGAATCAGCTGCAGCGCTGCCACTTTCGAGCTCACCTGCGTCGCCTTCACGGTCATCGTGACGTCGCCGGATACGCGGGCGGCAATGATCTTGCCCGGAGCCTGTTGGGCCGCAGCAGTGAGGGAAAATACCGCAAACAAACCGAGCAGGGAAAGCCACGAGAGCAGTTTCGAATGCATGAGATTGAAGTCTTAGCGGGAATTGGCCAATCGTCGGCGGAGAGCTTCTGCCTCACGATTTCCGGGGTCAAGACGCAAACAAATCGCAACCGCGGCCTCCGCCAGGCCTTTTTCCTGCGGATTAAAGGCCAGATGATAGGCGTGGTAGTACCAAGTCAGTGGATTGGAAGGTGCTAAGGTCAGGGCACGAATGAAGGGCTCTTCCGCATCAACCCAATGGCCCTGCATGTCGAGTGAGACACCAAGGCGCATCCAAAACTCCGGAACCACGGTTGAAAGAGAGACTGCGCGGCGCGCATAGCCCTCACTTTCCGCACCAAGCATGAGGTTTTTCCCTTCCTCGTGTCGGGACCACAACGCCGTCGCGTAGGCGCGGTCGGCCCAAGCCTGCGCATTGTCTGGGTCCAGTTCCGTGGCCCGCGCAAACTGCGCCCGGGCCCGCACCAGGAGCGCGCGTTCCTGGGTCTTGGGCACCGGATTTCTCGCCGTATGATCGATCTCCCACCGCATGCTCTCGCGCAAGGCCTCGGCATGGTAGCGTGGGAGGACAAAAAGGCAGATCGCAGCGGCCACCGCGGCAATCATGGCTCCCCCGATGCACCGGCCGGCCGCGCCTGGCGGAGAGAGGTTTTCTGAAACGAACCAACGGCGCTGCACGACCAAGGCAGCCACGATCGCCGCGCTCATGGCCAGCGCCGGAATCTTCAGGTTGAATTCAACCAGGAGCTGGAGCGCGAAAGCCAGCAGACCGGCCGCCAGGCCCTGCACGACCAGCGAACCGTCGAACTCCCGGCGGCGCGGCTTTTCGTCAGATGCCGGGCGACGCCAGCTCTTGCACATGATCAGGGCACAGACTCCGAAAAAAAGCGCGAAGCCGACCGCCCCGTAGTCGCAGAGCGTGTTCAGATAGTCGTTGTGCGCCCAGACCGGTTGGTCGAGAAACCGGTCGGGACGGTATTTTTCAAAGAGCGGATCGAAGCCAGCCGCACCTCCGCCCCAAACCGGGTGCTCCTGAAAGATCCGCCAGGCTGCCCGCCAGATGATCGGACGCGCGTGCTCGCCAGAGTCGCGCACGAAGGCCTCAAAGCGTTCCGCGACCATGGGTACTGTTGAGCGCAAACCCGCCGCCGCCGCGACCAGGACGCCGGCGATCACGACCCCTCCAGCCAGTCTCCAGAGCCAGTGACGTCGCGAGGCAAACAGCGGCCACGCCGCCAGCGCAATCGCCAGCCCCAGCCACGCTCCGCGGCTGACGGTGAGCACGAGTCCAAATGAGAAAAGCAGCACGAGGTAACCGAATGCCAGTCGCTGCACCGCCCGCGCGCCCCGCCGCACCGTCAGTGCAATCGTCGCGGGTAGCAGCAGGATCAGGAACGCGCCCGCGCTGTTCGGGATGCCGAATGGGCCGCTGCTGCGATGCAGGTACTGGTCGGCCTGGGTCCGGCCCAACATCAGCCAGTCCGGATGCACGAAACGCTGGTAGCACTCCAGCACCACCACCGTGACGCCGAGCCCCATCATGAACAGGATCAGGGCGGTCCGCGCCGAAGGCGCCCGCACGCCGTTGAGCACCACCCAGAAAACCAGGATCATCTGCGCCCACCCGAGCCAATCGCGCCAGCCGAGCCAGCGCACGGGCGAGACCCAGTAAACATTCGCCAGGGCGTAGAACAGGAACGGCAGCAGCCACTTCCCCGCCGGATGAGCGCGTCCCACCCCGCCCGCCGTGCGCGCAGCCAGATGCACCGCCAGCAGCAGGCCGTTCAGGGCCGACGTGATCATCATCGTCTCCGCGAGGAATCCGCCGAGGCAAAGCGTGGTCCACGCCAGGTTGCCCGCCACCAGCGCCGTCTGGGCCCATTCCCACATTGAAACGCGGGGCGATGTGGAGGTGGGGGGCATGAGACGGCAGGAGCGACAAACCGCTTCGCGTGCAGCCTGCCGCGCCGCACGCTCCGCGCACGCATAAAAAGGCCTCCCGGGCCGGGACACACACCGGCCAACCGGACCGAGGCCGCCTTCCGAAGCGGGTGTTTGCGGCCCCAAAAAAAAGCGCCCTCCTTTTGGGGAGGGCGCCGAAGGGAAGAGCGGAGGCGGAGGATTACTTGACCGACTGGATGGTCTTGATGATCCGGCCGGCGACCAGGTAGGGGTCCGCGGCCGAGTTCGGCCGG
>DASZQN010000005.1:0-13971 GCA_035549635.1 Opitutaceae bacterium | reverse complement strand
GTGCTTTTCCGGAAACATCGCGGCGGCGACGGCCTGGGTTTTCGACGCCAGCAAATCCCACTCGACGCCGAGGCGCTGCAGATAGCGCTGCCAGGGATTCAGCTCGTGCTCGTGCCGCCGCTTGCGGGTGGCGCGCCGCATCTGCTCGTAGAATTCCAGCGCCTTTTCCGCCGCGCGCTCCCGGGAGAAGAGCGCCGCGGTCGCCTGGGCCTCGCGACGGAAGCGGCGCCGCAGCGCCACGGAGCCGGCCAGCCGGTGCAGCGCCGCGGCGAACTGCGCGGGCCGCGCGCGGGCCGGCAGCAGGAGGCCGTTGACGCCGTCGCGCACGACCTCCCGCACGCCCGTCGCCGAAAGCGCCACCACCGGCAGGCCCGCCGCCATGGCCTCGGCCACCACCATGCCCTGGGTTTCGCTGCGGGAGGCGAAGGCGAAGACGTCCATCGCCCGGTACGCCGCGTGCAGCGCGCGGCCGGTCTGCCGGCCGGCCAGGATCAGGCGGCCGCTCCCGCCCGCCCGCGCGAACGTTTCCTCGAGCTGCGCCGTCGACGGGCCCTCGCCCACCACGAGGAAGTAGGCGCGCGGATTCCGCCGGATGAACTGGGCGACCGCCGTCGCGAGGAAGCCGAGATTCTTCTCCGGCGCCAGGCGGCTCACGCAGCCGACGATGAACGCGCGTGGCGGCAGATGGAATTTCTTCCGGAACGCCGCGCCGTTGCCCCGCGCGAAGGCCGCGACATCGATGCCGGTCGGCACCACGCCGATCGGCACGGTCACGCCCCGCCGGCGGATCAGACGCGCGATGCCCTCGCTCGGGGCGATGACGCCGTCGCACAGGTTCGCAAAGCGCGTCGGCAGGTCCACCGCGATGTCGGCGAGTGCGTCCGAGTCGAACGGCAGGTAGTGGACGTAGTCCTCGTACTTCGTGTGGTGGGTGAAGACGATCGGCACGTTCTTGGTCGCCGCGACCCGCAGCGCCGTTTCCCCGAGCAGGAACGGATGGTGCGCGTGCACGATGTCGGCCTTGAAGTCCTCGAGCCGCGTCGACAGCGCCGCGGCCAGCGGGAGGCGGACGGAGAAATCACTGCCGTTGAAATTCTGGATCGCCGCCACCCGCTCGACGACGGCTTCCGCACGGGCCGGCGGCGGGCGGCCCGGGAACTCGGGTGCGACCACCAGCACGCGGTGCTTCCGCCGCCGGTACTGGTCGGCAAAGGTGCTCACCGACCGGGCCACGCCGCCCACGTGCGGCAGATAGGTGTTCGTCATCATGCAGATGTTCATGGCGCGAGCGTGGGTTGAAGTTTTTCCCGCCTCGCGGCCTGCTCCGCGCCCGCGGCATCCGGTATGCGGATGTCCAGCGGCGGCGCCTCGCCCCACCAGCGGCCATCAACCCGCACGCGCGGCCCCCCCTCCTCCGGCTCGACGTGCACCGTGACCACCCCGAAGGGCGTGAGCGTGGGGCCGAAGCTCGCCCCGTGCTCCCGCCACCACTCAGGACGCAGTCCGGCGCCGA
The DNA here is from genome assembly GCA_035549635.1 of Opitutaceae bacterium. Lineage (GTDB taxonomy): Bacteria > Verrucomicrobiota > Verrucomicrobiia > Opitutales > Opitutaceae > CAIUWA01. Next base: position 12,458 of record DASZQN010000005.1, on the reverse strand, counting down.
TCACGAGGCGCGAGCCCTCCTCGCGCACAAAGCAGTTCCGCAGCAGCAGCACCCACTCGGCGGCCGCCCAGATGTGCTGGCCGTCGCCCATGCAGCCGCCGCCGGCGCGCGGATGGATCGCCTCCGGCCACTGTCCCGTCGGCGAGGCCAGGGTCGCCACGCGCTCGAGCAGCCGCCAGGCCTCGTCGAGCTGGCCCGCGCGCAGCCGCACCTGCGCCAGGTGCAGCGTGAGGTAGGGATTGATGCCCGAGTGGATCATCTGCTGGAAAAATCCGCCCTCGTGGCTGCTGTGGTCGCGGAGGTAGTCCGCCGTCCGCAGCATGCGCGGGTCGCCGGGTGGAAAGAGCTGCAGCGGATAATCCGCCACGAGCGAGCCGACGGCACCCGAGTCCATCCGCCGCCTGGGCGCGGCGGGAAACGCGCCGGGAAACCGCCGGTGCGGGCCGGCCGGCAGCGAGCGCTCGATCGTTGCGAGGAATTCATCGGCCTCGGCGCGGAGCGCTCGGGCGCGCGCGGGCTCCGCCGGTTCGAGGAGCGCCGCCGCGCTTCGCAGCCCCGCAACCCCCCAGAAGTCGTCCCAGTAGTAGAAATCGTTCGGACCGAGGTGCTCGGCGCTGAAGCCCGCGGGCAGCAGGCCCGCCTCGGGACGTCCGCTGTCAGCAGGGAGGCGCTTGCGCTGGATCCACCGCGCGCCGCGCGCGACGGCGGCCAGCCAGTCCGCGGCCAGCGTCTCACCCGTGAGTTCCGCGAAGCGCCGGTACATCCAGAGCGCCTCGCCGTTGGAATCCCACTCGCCCTCCTGCGAGAGAAAATAGCCGTCGTGCCGCTGGCGCGGCGCGAAACCCGCGAGCGCGCCGCGCACGCGCTCGACGCCGCCGAGCGTGAGGAGCGCATTGAGGATGAAGACCGCGTCGCGGAACCAGAAGCGCTTGTAGGTGTAGGGGCCCGGATAGACCTCGACCCCCGTGTGCAGCACCAGGTTCGCCGCCGCCAGTTCGTACCACCGCTGCAGGCGGGCGTCGCCGATCCGCAGCTCCGCGAGGCCGGATCGCTCCTTCTCCCACGGGGAGACGTGCGCCGGGACCGGCCGATGGGCCGGCTTCAGCTCGTCGAAGATCGGCACGCGGATCTCCAGCGGCTCCGCCTGCACGGAATCGGCCTCGAACAGCGCCGCCGCGGTGGCCATGCCCACGGGACAGGTCACCGGACCGGATCCCGTCGGTTCCATCAGTCGCTGGCTGACGTCGCCCTCGGCATAGACCGAGCACGCGATCCGCGCCGGCACACGATCGAAGGTCACCGGATTCCGGCCGTTGACCAGCAGGCTTCGGCCGTCCGCCGCCGGTGCGATCTTCTCGACGAAGCTGATGCCCTCGGGATTGCAGGGCCGCACGGCCACCGCCACCCATCCCGGCGCGGGCCCGCCGAGCGCCACGCGCACGACGCAGACCGGGCGCCCTCCCTCGAGCCGCAGGTCCACCTCCCAGCGGAGGGCCGCCGCGCCCCAGTCCGCGCCGGATCGCACGCAAAGGTTGGAACCCGCGGTCAGCTCCTGGGAAAAATGCGTCAGCCGCGAGGGCGCCAGCACGGCGCCTGCCGGCGTCACGAACCAGCAGTCGAGGGACCAGCCGTCGTACAGCGGAGTGACCAGGCCGCGCGGATCGACGATCGGATAGTAGGGCACGTCCGGCACGCCCACCGCGGTCCAGTTGCGGTGCGTGAGATTGATGTGGCTGAAGGAAAACGCCCGCGGGATGAAGGACGGATCCGCCGGATTGAACTGCCGCTCGATCCAGTACGGCCAGATCCAGTCGAGGTTGTTCTGGATCGCCTTCGTGTTCACCAGCCCCCGCGCATGGAAGACCATGCCCGCCCGCAGCAGCTCCACCGGCTCCGCGACCTCCGACGGCTGGGAGAACCCGCGCATCTTGGACAGCAGGTTGACCGGATCGAGGAATCCGTAGGCGCGGGTTGCCCGCGTGATCAAAAAGCGTCCGAGCCATGATTTTAACTGCATGACGGGTATGGCGCCATTGTCCGCTCGCGCGGCGGAAAGTGCCGCACGCCGCGACGGCCCGGCGCATTTTTCTCCGCGTTTTTCCGTGAACCTGGCGGGCGATTTCCCCGGGGAACCGGGGCCCGCTGCCGGGGACGATGGGCGCACGTCCCCGTCGGAAAGTCCGTCGGGGCCCCTTCCTCACCCTCAACCCAATTCATCCATGTCCTCCCTGAATTCCCTCAAAGACCTCCTGATCGACGAGCTCAAGGACCTCTACAGCGCCGAGACCCAGCTGGTGAAGGCCCTCCCGAAAATGGCCGACGCGGCCTCGAACGAGGACCTGCGCAGCGGCTTCCTCGGCCATCTCGAGGAGACCCGCGGGCACGTCGACCGCCTCGACCGCTCGCTCCGCATCCTCGGCGCCAAGGCCAAGGGCAAGACCTGCCAGGCCATGAAAGGCCTCGTCGACGAAGGCGAGGAGGCGATCAAGACCGATGGGCCGCCGGCCATCCGCGACGCCAACCTCATCGGCGCCGCGCAGCGCGTCGAGCACTATGAGATCGCCGCCTACGGCACCGCGCGCGCGTTCGCCGAGACGATCGGCGAGAGCGAAGTGGCCGGCCTCCTGCAGGAGACCCTCGACGAGGAAGGCGCGACGAACAGCAAGCTCACCACCATTGCCGCGACCGTGAACGAGGAGGCCGCGAGTTCCGCCGACGGCAGCGACGAGGAGACCTGACGCCTCCCGTTTCCCCATGAAAGCCCGTGCGTCCGCCCGTTCCCGCCACGCCCAGCCGCAGGTCCGGGCGGAGCCCAGGCTGCCCTTTCCCGCGCAGCACCAGCAGCCGCCGGGCACGGAGGGCCATCTGCGGCCCGAGCCGCGGTGGCAGGCGGCGCGGTACCGGGCCGCCGGCAAGCTTGAGGGCAAGGTCGCGCTGATCACCGGCGGCGATTCCGGCATCGGCCGGGCGGTGGCGTTCCTCTTCGCCCGGGAGGGCGCGGACATCGCCATCTCGTTCCTTCCGCGCGAGCGGACCGACGCCCTGCAGACGAAAAGTTCCGTCGAGGCCGTGGGGCGCCGATGCCTGCTCCTGCCCGCCGATCTCGCCCGTCCGGCCGCGTGCAACCAGATCGTGCAGCGCACCGTGCGGGCTTACGGAAAACTCGACCTGCTCGTCTCGAACGCGGCGCACCAGAGCCATCGGGACAACCTCGAGGAGCTCTCCGAGCGGGAGTTCGACCTCACATTCAAGACGAACATCTACGCCTATTTTCGCCTGGTCCGCGCCGCGCTGCCGCACCTCAAGCCGGGCGCGGCCATCATCGCGACCAGCTCGGAAACCGGCATCCTCGGCTCGCCGCAGCTGCCGGATTACTCATCGACCAAGGGCGCGATCAACGCCTTCACCAAGACGCTCGCGGTCGACCTGATCGAGCGCGGCATCCGGGTGAACGCCGTGGCGCCGGGCCCGGTCTGGACGCCGCTGAATCCCTCGGACCCGGGGCGGACGGCGCGGCAGACGGCGAGATTTGGAAAGGATTCGCCGATGGGCCGGCCCGCCCAGCCGGAGGAGCTCGCCCCCGCCTACGTGTTCCTCGCCTCCGACGCGGACTCCTCCTACATCACCGGCACGATCCTGCAGGTGATGGGCGGCGAGACGACGGGCGGCTGAACCCGGCCGAACATGCGCGCCATCTGGAAAGGCTCCATCAGCTTCGGCCTCGTGACCATCCCGGTCGCGCTGCACAACGCGACCAGGCGCGAGGAGCTCAAGTTCCGACTCCTGCGCGCCCGCGACCTCAGTCCGGTGAACTACAAGCGCGTCGCGGAGGTCGACGGCAAGGAAGTCCCGTGGAACGAGATCGTGAAGGGCTACGAGTACGAGAAGGGGCGCTTCGTGGTGCTCAAGGACGACGACTTCAAGCGCGTCGATCTCGAGGCGACGGACACGATCGACATCATCGACTTCGTCGACGTCGCCGAGATCAACCCGATGTTCTTCTACCGGCCGTATTACCTCGAGCCGCAGCGCGGCGGCGGCGGCGCCTATGGCCTGCTCCGCGCCGTGCTCGCGCGGACCAACCGGGCCGGCATCGCGAAGATCGTGATCAAGACCCGCCAGCACCTCGCCGCGCTCAAGGCGACGGACTCGCTGCTGATCCTCGAACTCATGCATTTCGAGCACGAGCTCCTCCCGGCGCACAAGCTCGACCTCGGCGGCAGGCGCAAGCCGGGAAAACGCGAGGAGCAGATGGCGGCGACGCTCGTCGATCAGATGACCGAAAAGTGGGACCCGCATCGTTACCGCGACGACTACACGTCCGCGCTGATGCGGCTGATCGATAAAAAGGTCGAAGGCGGCGGCAAGGCGTTGCCCGCAGCCGCCGGCAGGCCCAAGGCGGCCACGAATGTGATCGACCTCGTCTCCATCCTGCAGAAGAGCCTCGACGAGACCGGGCGCGGCAAGGCCGGCGCGAAAAATCGCCCCGCGCCCCCGAGGCACCGGCCGGCGCGCCGGCGCGCCGCCTGAAGTCGCATGCCCCAGGCACGCACAGCCGCCCCCTCGAAAAGAAGCCGCCCGCTCCGGCAGCTCCGCCGCTACCGCGCCAAGCGCAACCTCGCCGCCAGCGGCGAGCCAGGCGAGGAAGCCGCTCCGCCGACGGCCGCGGAGATCCGGCGCTTCGTCATCCAGAAGCACGATGCCACGCGGCTGCACTATGACTTCCGGCTCGAAATGGACGGGGTCTATCGCTCGTGGGCCGTCCCCAAGGGTCTGCCGGTGCGGCCCGGTGACCGTTCGCTCGCGATCGAGGTCGAGGATCACCCGCTTTCCTACGGGACCTTCGAGGGTGTGATCCCGGAGGGCAACTACGGCGCCGGGGCCGTCATGCTCTGGGACGCCGGCCGCTATACCGTCGCGGGCGGCTCGCCGGAAAGCAGTTACCGTGCGGGCAAAATCCATCTTGCGTTGCTCGGAAAAAAATCGGTCGGGGAATGGACCCTCGTGCGGCTGCGGCGGGAGGGGGGAAAGACCAACTGGCTGCTGATCCGAAACCGCGGGCCGCGCCATATCGCGGAAATGAACGGACGCGAACGCGACCTCTCCGTCGCCAGCGGACGCAGCCTGGACGAGATTGCGCAGGGCCGGAAACGCGCGCGACGGACGGCGACCGCCCGAAGTCCCCGTTCGCCAAAAAAAGCGGCACCGCCGGCGGCAGCATCGGGGACGCCGGCGGGCTTCATTTCCCCGATGAAGGCGCTCGGCGTCACCGAGATTCCACCCGGCCCCTGGCGGCTCGAGGTCAAGCTCGACGGCTATCGGGCGATCGCGGCGGTGTCGGACGGCGGCGTGCGGCTCTGGTCCCGCAACCACAAATCGCTGGCGGAGGATTATCCGGAAGTCGTCTCGGCGCTCGCGCGCCTCGGCGCCACCGAGGCGGTGCTCGACGGCGAGATCGTGGCGCTCGACGAGCAGGGACACTCGCGTTTCCAGCTCCTGCAGCGCCGTGAAGCCGGGCAGCGCCCACCCATCGTGTACTATCTCTTCGATCTCCTGCAGCTCGCCGGGCAAAGCCTGCTGGCTGCGCCGCTGGAGGAGCGGCAGCGTCGGCTCGCCGCCCTGCTCGGAAAGCGCCCGCCCGCCCCGCTCCGGCTGTCGCCCGTCTTCGATCTCGCGCCGGCGACCCTCCTGCGCGAAGTCCGGAAAAAGGGACTCGAGGGAATCGTGGCGAAGGCGCGCGGATCGGCCTACGAGCCCGACCGGCGTTCCGGCGCCTGGCTGAAGTGCCGCGTGGTGAACGAGCAGGAGTTCGTGATCGGCGGCTTCACGGCGCCGCGGAACAGCCGCACCCACTTCGGCGCGATCCTCATCGGCTATCACGACCCCGGCGGCCGCCTGCTTTACGCCGGGAAAGTCGGCTCGGGCTTCGACACGAAGCTCCTGTCCGCCCTCCACGAAAGATTCCGCCGGCTCCGCTCCGACCGCTGTCCCTTCGCCGATCTCCCGCGGGAGCACCGTCCGCGCTTCGGCACCGGCATGACCCGGGCCGCGATGCGCGACGTGACGTGGATCAAGCCGCAGCTCGTCGCCCAGATCCGCTTCGCCGAATGGACGCACGACCAGCTGCTCCGCCAGCCCGTCTTCCTCGGCCTGCGCGAGGACAAGCCCGCCTCGGCCGTCGTGCGCGAGGCCGCGGCGGAAGGATCTCGCGCAGAGGCGCAGAGACGCAGAGGTCGGACTTAGATCGTATTTTTCGCGGCTCCGCGTCTCTGCGCGAAATCTCAGAGCTTCTGCTTCAGCTCGAGCACCGGCTGGAACAGGTCCCCGTGGCGCCGCAGCCGGGCGAGGATTTCCTTCGGCCCGAAACGAAACGCCGCCGTCTTACCCGCCTTCCGGAACTTCTGCAGTTCGCTCCAGCGGAGCGGCGTGGACACCTGCGGCACCGGCGTCGCGCGCAGCGAGTAGACGCAGACGGTCGTCTTGTGCTCCTCGTTCTGGCTCCAGTCGATCAGCACCTTCCGGCGGCGAAGCTCCTTGCGCATGTTGGTCACCACGCGGTCCGGATGTCGGGACTCGACCGCGCGCGCGATCTCGAGTGACGCGGCCTTGGTCCGCTCGAAGGTCGTCGCCGTGTTCAGCGGCACGTAGAGCTGGAGACCCTTCGAGCCGGAGGTCTTCGGGAACGCCTCGAGCTTCAGCGCCGCGAGGGCCTCGCGCAGCCAGAACGCCACCTCCGCGCAGGCGAGGATGTCGGCGCCCTCGCCCGGATCGAGGTCGAACACCATCGCGGTCGGACGGCCCAGCGCGGGCGCGCGCGCCAGCGAGACGTGCAGCTCGAGGTCGGCGAGATTCGCCAGCCAGACCAGGCTGGCCAGCTCGTTCACCAGGCAGAAGCGCATCTCTCCGCGCCGCTCCGACTTCACCTTGGCGGTGCGCATCCAGCGCGGGCGGTACGGCGGGCAGTTCTTCTCGTAGAAGAAGAATTTTCCCACGCCTTCCGGATAGCGCTTCATCGTCAGCGGGCGGTCCTGCAGGTGCGGCAGGATCGCGGGGCCGGCATCGATGTAGTACTGGATGACGTCTCCCTTCGTGAAGCCCGCCTCCGGATAGAGCACCTTGCCGAGGTTCGAGACCGCCAGGGTGCGACCCTCGATCGTCAGCGTGGAATCCTTTGCCGCCATGCGCCGTCAGACCGCGCCGGAGGCGTTTGGTGCAGCCGTGCCGGTGATTTTTGATCTTTCGGAAGGTTTCGCGCAGGGACGCGGAGGCGCAGAGGCCGGAGAAGGAAAATTGAATATTGGTCGGGCCTTACCCTCTCCGATCTTCGCGTCTCTGCGCCTCTGCGCGAAATCATCCCTCCGCGGGATATTTGCGCCCCGCCAAAAACTTCTCATCGTCGCCTCATGAGCACCCGCGCCCAGTTTCCGGATGAGAAAAGCTCCGACGGCGAGTTCGAGCGGCAGGAAGATGCGTTCCGCCAGTGGGTGCGGGCCGACGGTTCGACGCCCTTTCCACCCACGCCCGGCCGTTATCACCTCTACGTCTCGCTCGCGTGCCCCTGGGCGCACCGGACCCTGATCGTGCGCCGATTGAAGGGCCTCGAGCCGGCAGTCGGGGTGACGGTCGTCGATCCCGTGCGCGACGAGCGCGGCTGGGCGTTCCGCGATGGCGCGGGCTTCTCGTCCGATCCCGTCAACGGCTTCGCCTTCCTGAGCGAGGCGTACCGGGCGAGCGATCCGGCTTTTCGCGGGCGCTGGACCGTGCCGGTGCTCTGGGACAAGCAGACGCGCCGCATCGTCAACAATTCCGAGGACGACATCTGCCGCATGTTCAACGACGAGTTCCCCGCCGCTCCCGGCGCGCCCGACCTGTTTCCCGCGCCGCTGGCGGGCGCCCAGGCCGAGCTGAGCGCGGAGATCTACGCGAAGGTGAACAACGGCGTCTACCGGGCCGGCTTCGCGACGGCCCAGCGCGCCTACGAGCGCGCGGTGCGGGAGCTCTTCGCCGTCCTCGATTCGCTGGAGGAACGGCTGGCCTCCAGCCGGTTCCTCTTCGGCTCGGGCTCGGTCGAGACGGACTGGCGGCTGTTCTGCACGCTCGTGCGGTTCGACTCCGTCTACCACGGCCATTTCAAGTGCAACCTCCGGCGGATCGTGGACTATCCGAGCCTCCAGGGCTATCTGCAGGATCTCTACCAGACCCCGGGGATCGCCGAGACCGTCAACTTCGACCACATCAAGCGCCACTACTACGTGACGCACACCGAGATCAACCCGACCCGGATCGTCCCGCTCGGACCGCTGCTCGACCTCGCCCGGCCGCACACCCGGGCCAGCATCGGCGTCGGCAAATGATCTCGCGCCGAGGCGCAGAGACGCGGAGGCCGGAAGCCGATCTGAATTCGGAACCCAGTTGCCTGCCTCCTCATCACTCCGCGCCTCTGCATCTCTGCGCGAAATTCCGTTCGAATCCGAATAGTTCCTCATCGGAGTTTTTCCGGCCGAGCATCTGGTCGCGGACCAGCTCCGCCGCGAGCAGGCTGTAGGTGATGCCGTTGCCCCCGTAGCCGAGCGCGAACCAGGTGTGCGGCACCTGCGCGTGCCGGCCGATGAACGGCAGTCCGTGCGGCGTGTCGGCGAAGGTTCCCGCCCAGGCGCAGGACATCTCGAAGGGAATGCGCGGGAAAAGCTGCCGGAAGCGCCGCCGGAGCAGGCGGCTCTTCGCCGCGAGCAGGCGGTCGCGGGCCGCCGGATCGCGAAAGGGCTCGTCGTACCCGCCGATGATGAGACGCCCCCGCGGCGTCGTGCGCAGGTAAACATAGGGCCGCGCCGTCTCCCAGATGAGGCAGCGGTCGGAGGGCCAGCCCGGAAAATCCGCGACCGGCTCGCTGGCGACCGCGTAGGTGCTGTGGAGGGCCGTGACCTTTTCCGGCAGGAATGACCCGGCCTCGTAGCCGGCCGCAACCACGAGCCAGCGGGCCCGCACGCGGGCGCCGCGGCTGGTGCGGAGCTCGACGCCCCGCGGGCGGAAACGCGTGTGCGTGACGGCGGTGCGATCGTGGACTTTCACGCCGTGCGCCTGCGCCGCGGTGAGCAGACCGTAGGCGAGACGGTAGGCGTCGACCTGCGCGGCCTCCCGCGACAGGATCGCCGCCGGCTGCGGCAGCGTGCTCTCGCGGGCCAGCCGGCCCCGGGGCCACCACTCCACCGCAAAGCCCGCCGCGCGACGCGCCTCGAATTCGCGCCGCAGCCGCGGCAGGTGCGAGCGGTCGCTGGCCAGCAGCAGGCTGGATTTGCGTTCGAAACCGCACTCGAGCCGCAGGCGCTTCACCAGCCCGCCGATCGCCTCGACCGCATCCCGGCAGCGGCGGTAGCTGCGCACGGCCCGCTCGGGGCCGAAGTGGCGTGCGAGCCGGTGCAGCGGCTCGTCGATTTCATACTGGAGCAGGCTCGTGCTGCCGGCCGTGCTGCCGTGCGCCGCCTCGCGGCGGTCGAGCACCACCGCGGACAGGCCGGCCTCCGCCAGATGCCAGGCGAGGAAGGCGCCGGTGACGCCTCCGCCGATGACGGCCGCCTCGCAGGAGATGTCGCCTTTCAGCGGCGGGTAGCTGTCCGGCAGACCGTCCTCCAGCGGCCAGAGCGGACGGGAGGAAAGCAGTTGCATGCGGAGGGACCGCTCACGCCGCGATGAACGACCACGCCAGGAAGGCCATTCCGGCTGCGACGGCCGAACTCAGGCCGATGACGCCCGCGCGGGCCGCCAGACCCAGGCGGGCCCACCGCTTTCGCACGCCCCGTCCGATGGCCCGGCCGCGCAATTCGATCCAGTCGAGCGCGCGGGCGATGGGGCGCGACTCGGTCGCCAGCAGGGCTCCGGACAGCGCGAAGAAGAGGATCGCCGGCCCGGGGATGAAAACGAAGACCACGGCCGCCGCGAAGAGCACGAGCGCCAGGCCGAAGCGGGCGATGCGCCGCCAGGCCGGCGTGCGTTTCCGTTCGCGTTTCGCGGAGGCATAGCGGTCCTGGAAGCGGTGGCCCGGACGGCCGCGCCGCAATTCCCGCCAGGAGCGTCTGAATGCCGTCAGCATGGCCAGGATTTCGGGCACCCCACTGCCGTCATGAGCCCAAACGGCGGCGGATCGGGGAAAGGAAACGGGGAGGAAGCAGGCATGAGGGCGCCGCGACTGACCGGGGATTCGCCCGCAGGTGCCAAGCGGGAGAATCCCCCATCCCGCCTGCGCGCACCGCGAGCGCTTCCCCGGGTCTGCGGGCCGGTATGAATTCCTCGTCTGCGTTGCCCTCGCCCGCCCACGCGCCGCTGCATTTTGCCGACCGGGTCCGCCGGTGGGAGCGGCGCACGCTCATCGTCGTGGCGATCCTCGCCGGCCTGCTGCTCGCCCTCCGCCTCGCGGCGCCGTATGCGGTGCGCTCGGCGATCAACCACCGGCTGGCGAAGATCGAGGGCTACAACGGAAATGTCCGCGACGTCGACCTGCACCTCTGGCGCGGCGCCTACGAGCTGCAGGACGTGAAGCTGACGCGACAGGTCGGAAACGAGCAGGCTCCGTTCCTCGCCGCCGGCGACATCGATTTCTCGCTGGCCTGGCGTGAACTCATCCACGGGCAGATCCTGAGCGACATCGCCGTGCGCGACCTGACGCTGACCTACGTGCCGACCCCGGCCAAGGAGGACGCGGCCTCGATCCGCGAGGTGCCCTGGCAGAAGGTCATCGAGGACATCTTCCCGATCGATATCACGCGCTTCACCGTCCAGCGCGGCCGGATCGAATTTCGCGACGACAAGGCCAATCCGCCCGTCGACATCGCCCTCGAGCAGCTGACGCTGGAGGCGACGGGCCTCCGCAACCGCGCCGGAGGCGGAAACGAGGAGCTGCCGGCCAAGATTCACCTGAACGGCACGACCATCGGCGGCGGCAAGCTCGTGCTGAACATCGCGCTCGAGCCGCTGGCGGCGCGCCCGCACTTCGACCTCGACGCCTCGCTCGAGGGCGTGAGCCTCCCCGCGCTCAACAGCTACCTCCGCGCCTACGGCAAGGTCGACGTCTCCGCCGGCACCTTCAAGGCCTACAGCGAGATGGCCGGCAAGGACGGCCACTTCGAGGGCTACATCAAGCCGTTCTTCAACGATGTCTCCTTCAAGGACCTCGCCAACGAGGACAAGAGCCTCGGCCAGAAGGTGTGGGAAAAAGTCGTCGCCGGCCTGGTGACCATCTTCAAGAACAAGAGCCGCAACCAGCTCGGCACCAAGATCCCCTTCAGCGGCGACCTCGACGACCCCAAGGCCGGCCTGCTCGCCACCTTCGGCAATCTCTTCCGCCATGGTTTCATCAAGGCGCTGACGGAAAGAGTGGAAGGCGTCCCGCTGCCCGACGCTCCGGGCGCTGAGGCGTCGAAACCGGATACAAAGTACGAGAAGAAGTGACGAGGGCCAGTAGCAGAGGCCAAGTCGCAAGCAACAGGGCGCACCACTGGGGCGTACTATCCTTTGGCACTTGTTCCCAGCGTAGCCTCCAGCGTCCGATTGAGTTCTTTCCTTTCTTCGCGCGCTCGCTTGCGCGCGAACCACAACGAAATCAAGGCGGCGGCCGAAATCGAAAAAAGTGCGAAGTAACCGACAAGGACCATGGAAAACTGCGGAGGAGAGATACCCGCGAATCGCGGTGAGCCATCATAAACTGGTAATGCGATCGCAGCTTCGACCCAACTGAAGCTCCGTGGAAACGCGATGACTCCGAAGCCGGCTGGTGACGCGGGCCGCCACCAAAATGTGAAGAGCAGGAATGCTGCCCAGAGAACAGGCTTAAACGCCAGATTGGGATACTTGCGCGAACGAAACGCGAGAAACCCCAGCCAGCATGCAATACCAAGCCAGATCACGATACTAAGCTGCTCGATCGACTGCGTATTCATGGGGATTCCTTTCGTTTGCTCCGCAAACCCGTGTCCGTCAAATCAGGGCAACCTCAACCTGACCCCTTGCGGCTCGGTCTGATCTGGCGCCCTTCCGGCTCGGCCGGCCTCAATGATACGGAATGAAAACTTTCCAAAGAGCAGTTATTGCTCCTCCTAGCATGACGAGATAAGCCAAACAGTATCTCCATCTAGCTTTTTCGCCTCTTTTACGCATGCGCGAGAAAAAAATCCCGCCAATTAACATTGTTAGTCCACCGAGAGTAATATCCAGAAGGTTCATGATTTAGGCCATTTTTCTACGATAAAACCCAAAGATGACATGGGGCGGACAAACGAGGCGCGAGGCGCCAGGCTGTCTGTGCTATGACATCAACGAATGATATCCAGACAGAGACCGGCGCTCGCGCCGGAGTAATCAAGCTCGGGTTGGACGTGCATGCCAGCTCGATTGTGGTGGTGCGGCAGATCGACGCGCAGGTGGCGCAACCGGCGCAGCGGTTCACGCCCGAGCAGTTCGCCGCCTTT
>DASZQN010000004.1:0-12190 GCA_035549635.1 Opitutaceae bacterium | reverse complement strand
CGCGAGCTTCGTGGCTTCGCGTGACCCACTCCGGGTCGGGAAAAAAAGAAGCCGCGATCCGGAGATCGCGGCTTCGACATCTACCGGGATGCGGTCGGCTCAGCGCTGCAGCCAGATCGGCTGGACGAAGGCGCCGTTGACGGCGGAGTCCCAGACGGCGAAGCGGACCCACTTCTTGCCCGTCGCATCGAACGGGATCGAGTAGTGGTGCGTGCCCATCGGCGGAAGCTCGGTGGCGCGGATGATCTGGCGGTCGATCTTCTTGCCATCGCCCCAGACCACCTCGACGAACTCCAGCGGGAAGGTGTAGTCGACGTCCGCCACGATGGTGCGCTTGTCGCCCTTGCCCTGCACCGCGTAGTTCCGGATGAAGATCTCGCCGGTCGTGCCGAAGAAATTGCCGTCGCTCAGGGTCTTCATGATTGAGCCCCAGTCCTCATCCGGGCCCGGGACCCGATCGAGCTTGAGATAGTTGACCGGGATACCCGGGAAGATGTCGTCGTGCGGCCACTTCTGGTAGGTGTCGACGTCGGCGATCAGCACCTTCGGGCGCAGCTTCGTGTCGGCGAACATGTTGTTCATGGTGTCGAGCGCGTCGAACGTCCGCCATTCCGCGAGGCGGCTCTCGGAAAGGTCCATGCCCATGCCGGGCTTGAACGCCAGGCCGAGGTAATGGTCGTTCTGCACGTAGAACTTGTCCCAGTAGAAATCCGGGTAGCCCGCCGAGCTCTTGGTGCGCGGATGGGCGGTATACCAGTAGGTGTTCTCGGCATCGAGCATCTGCTGCACGTCCTCGGCGGAGCTGTTGTGGTACACCTTGCCGTAGGTCGGATCCTGCTCGATGAACTGCTGCGTCTTGGTCCGCACCTTGGAGTAGAACAGCGGGCGCGGATAGAGGATGTTGTAGTGGCCGCCGAACGCGATGCTCGGCTCCTCCCACGGCAGGATCAGGAAGTCCTTGTCCGACGCGCGGCGCGTGCCCTCGAAGTAATCCTTCTGGTCGGCAAACCGGCCGCCCGGGCCCGAGTCGTTCAGCTTGAGCTTGTCGGCGTGAAAATCGCTCAGGCCGATGATGTTGATCCCGAGCGCCCGCATCGCCGGGAGATCCGGGGTCTGCGTGTCCAGCGAGCCCGACTCGCGCAGGCGGTCGGTGAACTCGATGTGGAAATGGTTCACGAAGGTCTTGTAGCCGGGGATCGGTGCGAAGGTGTCGTTGTGCGTGTAGGCCATCACCGCCGCCCGGGTGCTCATCGCGTCCGTCGGGCTGAGGTAGAAGTACGTGGCCATGCGCTGCAGCGTGCCGGGAGGCGCGTTGTAGAGCGCGAAATTCTGCAGGTACTTCGGGATGTCCTCGTGGTCCGCCTGCTTCACGCCGAACGAGTACCGGCCCTCGGCGTCCTTGCGGTACCAGACGTAGCCGAGGTTCGTGTCGACCTCGCGCGCCGGGAAGAAGACGGTCGGCGGCGGGAAGACCGCGATCGAGCCCGCCGGGCCCTCCGCGACCATCACGCGGTTCTTCGCCCGCACCGTCACCGGGCTGCTGTGCAGGCCGCCGCCAAATTGGTACTCCTGCGCGTTGCCGCCGGTGTCGAGCCAGCGGACCTGCGGCATCGTGGCCGTCGTGAGGCCCCTGAGGCCGACGTCGTACTTGTAGGCGACGAGATCCTTGTCCGTCTTCGCGACCGCCTCGACGCGGTACAGGCCGGCGCCGCGGTAGTGCGTGAAGCGGATGCCGCCGCTGAAGATGCCCATCGTCAGGCCGGGGAACTCGACCTCGAGGCGGGCGCCGTCGGTCTTCACGGTGCAGGAAGTGATGTTGTACATCCCCTTCGCCGTCTGGATTTCCGCGGCCAGGCGCGGCAGGTCGGGATTGCGCGTCGGTTCACCGGGGATGACGAAGGGCGCGTCCCAGAACGAATACCACGCTTCGCGGTCCTTCACCGCGCGCGAGGTGATGTCCTGGCCGAACCGGGCGAAATTGGACAGGCCGACGAAGTCGATCCGGCGGTGGCCGGTCTTGACGTTGAACTCGGGGGTCAGGTTCTGCCCGAGCGCCGCCCACTTGCCGCCGGCCTTGCGGACCGACAGCTCGCGGATGACCGGCTGGCCCTGGTCGACCGCATAGCGGGCCCGCAGCTCGCCGCGGGCGCCGTCGGCCCACGTCACCGTGAGCTCGTCCTTTTCCACCGTGGCGGTCAGCCCGGTGGCCGCGGTGTACGCCGAGAGGTCGTATTTGATCGGGTCGGCGAGCAGGCTCGACACGCCCGCAAGCGCGAGAAGCGCGAGGGATCGGAAGGTGAATTTCCGGGAGGGAACGCTGGTATTCATGGGAAAGGAAAAGTGGGCGACAAGACGCCGGAGGGGAAAACAGGCTCGGGGGCAGGCCGCGGCGGGGGTAAACTGGCGTATGGCCGGACTGACGATTGGCAACCGCTTTTGGTGACCGCCATTCTGATCCGGCGGCGGCCTATAAATGTTGAAGGTTGAAAGTTGAAGGTTGAAAGTTTCGGTCCGCGCCGGAACCTCCGCGCGAACGGAATTCCCGATCCGAAAAAATCCCCCGCCGATGAAAACGCCGTCGCTGCTCCTGTTCCTCGCCACCCTGGCCGCCGCCACCGCCCCCGCGCCGGCGGCGGACGGCCCCGCGACCGCTCCGGTCGTCTCGCTGGAAGGCGCGATCGATTTCCACGCCCACTCCGCACCCGACACCACCCGGCGCTCCGCCAACAGCTTCGAAGTCGTGCGCCAGGCGAAGGCCGCCGGCATGCGCGCCGTCGTGCTGAAGAACCACTACGTCTCGACCGCCGCGCTCGCCCAGCTCGCGATGCAGGAGGTCGGCGGCATCGAGGTCTTCGGCGGCGTCGTGCTCAACCGCTCCAACGGCGGGATCAATCCCGAGGCGGTCCGGCGCATGGTCGAGGTGGAGGGCAAACGCGGCAAGGTGGTCTGGTGCCCGACCTTCGACGCGGAGAACCAGGTCAAGTCCGCGAAGTCGAACCAGCCGTACGTGTCGGTCGTCAGGGACGGCAAGCCGGTCCCGGCGATGGCGGACATCTTCCAGCTCGTGAAGCAGAACGACCTGGTCTTCGCGACCGGCCACTCCTCGCCCGCGGAGTCGATCATCCTGCTCGAGGCCGCGCGGCAGGCCGGCCTCAAGCGGCTCCTCGTCACCCACGTGCTGAGCGAGTCGACCCGCGCCACGATCGAGCAGATGAAGGTGATGGTCGGCTACGGCGCGACCCTCGAGGTGGTCTATCTCGCCCATCTGGGGAACCGCCCGCTGCCCATGTCCGTGTGCGCCGAGGCCATCAAGGCCGTCGGCGCCGAACATTTCCTGATGTCCTCCGACCTCGGCCAGCCCGGCAACCCGCCCCACGCCCAGGGCCTCCGCGACTTCATCTCGGGGCTCAAGGCCAACGGCATCAGCGACCGGGAGATCGACCTGATCACGCGGAAGAACCCGGCGCACTTGCTGGGACTCGATCCCTGACCGGCCGGAATTTTGGCCACAAAAAGGCACGAGGTGGCCGGGACTGCGGCTGAGCCTCCATTGCGCCTATAGGCGCGCGGCCCATTCAAGATGGAGCCTTGCAATTTTTCGTGCCTTTTCCGTGACCACCCTCCGGATTTCGGACGCCGAAACCGGCTCGCGCCCGCCCGGGCGAGCCGCAACTATCCGGAGGTTGGCACGTCAAGTCCGCGTATGCCGGGACCTCCCCCACTCCCTCTGGCAGCGACCAAAAGGCTCCCCCGCCCGACCCGGGCGGCGTCATGCC
Organism: Opitutaceae bacterium; assembly: GCA_035549635.1. Classification (GTDB taxonomy): domain Bacteria; phylum Verrucomicrobiota; class Verrucomicrobiia; order Opitutales; family Opitutaceae; genus CAIUWA01. Next base: position 8,414 of record DASZQN010000004.1, on the reverse strand, counting down.
TGGCTGCGTGCGGCCTGAGCCTCCTGGCTCTTTCCTGCACGAATTCCGCGACTCCCGGCGCGGCCAAAGCTCCGGCGACGCAAGTGGCGGCGGCTCCGGCCGCGGCGGCGGGAAAATGGGACGACTATCACCGGACCGTGCAGCCGTTCTTTGCGAAGCACTGCTTCGAATGCCACGGCGACGAGAACGCGGAGAACGGTTTCCGGCTGGACCTGATCCACGACGAAGCGTCGCTGGAAAACGGCGCCGGCGCGCTGTCCAAGGCCTTCGACAAGCTCGCCGCCCACAAGATGCCGCCGCGGGACGAGCCCCAGCCCGAGGCGGCGGAAGTTGCGCCGGTCCTCGACTGGCTGAAGACCCAGCTGGCCGGCGATCCCAACGGGCCGATCAATCCCGGCCGGGTGACGCTGCGCCGGCTCAACCGCGCGGAGTACAACAACACGATCCGCGACCTGCTCGCGATCGACCTGCGGCCGGCGGACAGCTTCCCGGCGGACGACCTGGGCTACGGCTTCGACAACAACGGCGACGTGCTCTCGATGGCGCCGGTATTGATGGAGAAATACCTCGCCGCCGCGAACGTGGCGCTCGAGAAGGCGATTTTTGCCGAGCCCGTGATCCCGCCGCCGTTGCAGAGCTGGGAGGCCGCCACCGCCGAGGGCACCGTCCCGAAGAGCGATCCCACCGCCTCGGTGACCCGCGGCACGCCCGCGGTCGGCGGCGGTCCGCGCGTCGCGATCCTGCTCGGGCGCATCTTCAATTACAGCGGGGAGATCCACGTGGACCACGACGTGCCGGTCGACGGCGAATACGTCCTGCGCGTCCGCGCCTACGGCACGCCGGGCGCCAAGCGGGACCGCCCGCAGGTGGCTTTCCTTGTCGACGGCAAGATGGTGCAGAAGCCGATCACCGTCGTGGAGGACCAGAAGAACGCCGCCTTCGACGCGTTGGACAAGATCCCGCTCACCGCCGGCCGGCACCGCATCACCCTCGCCTTCCTCAACGGCGCGACGGAAGAGGAATACGCCGCGGCCCTGCGCAAAACGCCCGCCGCGGCCAAGCCGGCCAGGATGGCCGTCGTGAATCCGAACGCGGACGACGATGACGACAAGCCGGCCAAGGGAGCGGCGGCCGCGGCGGTTTCGCCCACGGGCAAGCCGACGCTCGGGGTCATCGGCTTCGACCTGGAGGGACCGATGGCCGTCACGCCCGACCGCATGCCGGAGAGCTACCGGCGCGTGATGGTCGCGCAGCCGTCCGCCACCGTGACGAAGGCCGAGGCCGCCGAGAAGATCGTCCGCCATTTCGCCAGCCGCGCCTACCGCCGGCCCGTGCGCGACGACGAGGTCGCCCGCCTGATGGCGCTGTGGGCGAAAGCCGACAGCGACGGCCGCCCCTTCGAGCGGAGCATCGACCACGTGCTGCAGGCCGTGCTGGTTTCCCCCGCCTTCCTGTTCCGGATGGAGCTCGACCCGCAGCCGGGCGAGGCCGGCGGCGTCCACACGCTGAACGACTACGAGCTGGCCAGCCGGCTCTCGTACTTCCTCTGGGCGAGCATGCCGGACGACGAGCTGTTCGACCTCGCGGAGCAGGGCCAGCTGCACCAGAACCTCGACGCGCAGGTCCGCCGGATGCTGCAGGATCCCAAGTCGGCCGCGCTCGTGGAAAACTTCGGCAGCCAGTGGCTGCAGCTGCGGGCGATGGCGAACGTCGCCCCCGACACGAAGCGCTTCCCCGATTTCGACGAGCCGCTGCGCGACGCGATGACCAAGGAGACCGAGCTGTTCTTCAATGCCATCGTCCAGGAGGACCGCAGCGTGCTGGACTTCATCAACGCCGACTTCACCTACGTGAACGAGCGGCTCGCCCGGCACTACGGCATTCCGGGAATCACCGGGGAGAACTTCCGGCGCGTCACGCTCCCGCCGGGCCAGCGCGGCGGCCTCCTGACCCAGGCCAGCATCCTGACCCTCACCTCCTATCCCAACCGCACCTCGCCGGTGCAGCGCGGCAAGTGGGTCCTGGAGAACCTCCTCGACGCCGCCCCGCCGCCCCCGCCGCCGAACGTGCCGGCCCTCGCGGAGGGCGACAAGGCCGAGACCGCCGGGACGATGCGGCAGCGCCTCGAGCAGCACCGGGCGAATCCGCAGTGCGCCGTGTGCCACGAACAGATGGACGGCATCGGCTTCGCGCTGGAGAACTTCGACGCCATCGGCGCCTGGCGGACCCAGGACACGAACAACGAGAAGATCGACGCCCGCGGCACGATGCCCGGGGGCCATGCGTTCGACGGCCCGGCCGAGCTGCGCCGGACTATCCAGGCGCAGAGCGAGCAGTTCGCCCGCTGCCTTGCGAACAAGATGCTGACCTTCGCGCTCGGCCGCGGCCTGCAACCCTACGACCGGCGCACGACCGACGCGATCGTCGCGGCGATGAAGAGCCACGGCAACAAGTTCTCCGCCATGATCGAGGAGATCGTGCGGAGCGACGCCTTCCAGAAACGCAACGGCAAACCAGAAAGAGGTGACACATGAGCCAGTTGATTATGTCCCGACGGACGATGCTGCGGGGTCTGGGCACGGCGATCGCGCTGCCGGTGCTCGACGCGATGATTCCCGGCCGGCTGGCCGGCGCCGAGGCCAAGGCCGCGGTGAAGGCGATTGCGCCGCGCCGCCTCGCGTGGCTCTACGTGCCCAACGGCATCGACATGCAGAACTGGACGCCGGCCGCGGTCGGCTCGAGCTACGAGCTGAAGCCCATCCTCCAGCCGGTCGCGGAGTTCAGGGACCGCTTCACCCTCATCAGCGGCCTCGTCTGCGACAAGGCCAACCCCCACGGCGACGGCGGCGGCGACCACGGCCGCGCGAGCGCCTCGTACCTCACCGGCGCGCAGGCGCGCAAGACCGAGGGCGCCAACCTCAAGTGCGGCCTTTCCGCCGACCAGGCGGCCGCGAACAAGATCGGGCACCTGACCAAGTTCCCCTCCCTCGAGCTCGGCGTCGAGGACGGCAAGCAGACCGGCCGCTGCGACAACGGCTACAGTTGCGCCTACTATCACACCATTTCCTGGCGCAGCGAGACCACCCCGGTGGTCAAGGACTGCGACCCGCGCTCCGTCTTCGACCGGCTGTTCTCCAACGGCGATCCCCGCGAATCGGCCGAGAGCCGCGCGCGCCGCGAGAACGACCACAAGAGCATCCTCGACTTCGTGCTCGATGACGCCGGCGGCTTCGAGAAGAAGCTCACCTACGCCGACCGGCAGAAGATGGACGAGTACCTCACCTCGGTCCGCGAGATCGAGGTGCGGCTGGAGAAGGCCTCGCTGGAGCCCGCCGCACCCCCGCCCGCCGGCGCGGTGCGGCCGGACCTCGACGTCCACGCGACCACGCGCGACGGCACCGACAAGTACGCCGCGTGCCTGCCGCTGATGATCGACATGCTCGTGCTCGCGTTCCAGACGGACCGCACCCGCATCGTCACGCTCCCGTTCGCCGACGAGAAAAGCAACCAGACCTACCCCTGGGCCGGCGCCAACGTGCCGCACCATTCCACGTCGCACCACATGGGCGATGCCGCGAAGAAGGCGCTGATCGCCAAGATCAACACCTACCACGTCGAGCAGCTCGCCTACCTCCTGAAAAAGCTCGATGCGATCAAGGAGGCCAACGGCGCCTCGATCCTCGACAACTCGCTCATCAGCTACGGCAGCAACATCAGCGACGGCGACCGGCACAATCACGACGACCTCCCGCAGCTGCTCATCGGCCGCGGCGGCGGCACGGTCAGCCCGGGCCGCCACCTCCGCTGCGACGACGTGCCGCTCAACAATCTCTGGCTGTCGATGCTCGACCGCGTCGGCGCCCCGCTCGACCGCCTCGGCGACAGCACGGGCCGCATCGCTCTCGCGTGATTCTTCCCGATCGATCGTAAACGCGATCTAATCCCCCGCCATCGAGGAATTTATCGCCGCATTTTCGCTGGTGAAAAAAAAGTAACGTCCCCATCCTCAGCCCGTCTGGCTTTGCACTCGGTATCGGGTAGTCACCCCATACCTCCACCCCCAAGCAGCAGCCTTCACTACCCCCGCATTTCGGTGCGCCTGCCCTCCGCCTTTGGAGGCGGCGCACGCGTCGATTCATCCCTACCCCCATGAAAGCACCCTCTATGACCAAACCCATGCAACCCGCGACGCGGCTTCTCGCGTCCGCGTTCCTGACCGTGGCTTTGCTCTGCCCCACGCTCGCCCGCGCGCAGGCGCCGAGCGCGCAGACGCTGGCCAAGTACGACAAGAACAACAACGGCCGGCTCGATCCCGATGAGCTGGCGGCGATGCAGGCGGACAACGCCAAGGCGGCGGCGACGCCGGTGACGACGGCGAGCAACAGCTCGGCGGGTGACACCGTGATGCTCAATCCGTTCGAGGTGGATGCGAGCAAGGACATCGGCTACTACGCCCAGAACACCCTGGCCGGCAGCCGCCTGAACACCAACGTCGGCGACCTCGCCAGCTCGATCACAGTCGTCACCAAGCAGCAGCTCGACGACACCGGCGCGCTCAACATCAACGACGTCTTCCTCTACGAGGCCAACACCGAGGGCGCCAACAATTACACCCCGCTCTATCTGAATCGCGGCAATGCGTCGGACCAGATCGGCGGTTACAGCTCCGACAACGGCCCGACCTTCGGCATCTCGACGGCCAATCGCGTGCGTGGTTTGGGCTCGGCGGACACGGCGCAGGATAATTATCCGACGCTGCCCCGCATCGCGTTCGACACCTACAACACGAACTCGGTCGAAATCAATCGCGGCCCGAATTCACTGCTCTTCGGTTCCGGAGGCGCTTCCGGCATCGTCAACCAGTCGGCATCGGAGGCGGCGCTGAACCAGCAGAAAACGACGGCGACCGTGCGCTTTGGCAGCTTCGGCTCTCATCGCGAAAGTCTGAGCACCAACATTCCGGTCGGCAAGAAGGTCGCCGTGTTCCTGGCGGCGCTCTACGATGACAAGCGATTTGAGCGCAAGCCGTCCCGGGACTTTACCCGCCGGCAATATGCGGCGCTGACGTTCCAGCCGTTCACCTCCACCAAGATTACGGGGAGCTTCGAGAACTACGACAACTGGAACAATCGCCCGAATTTCAATGAGCCGGCGGACGGCATCTCGCCTTGGCTCGCCGCGGGCAGGCCGGGTTGGGATCCCACCACGCAGACGATCACGCTGGCGAACGGCACGGTATCCGGCCCATACCTCGCTTCGACGCTGGATCCGCGCTGGATTGCGAATCCCACGCTCACGACGAATGGCATGGGCGCGTTCACGAGTTCCACCTCTGCCGGCTATATTCCGGGCATTACCGGTCACTCGAACAACATCATCTTCTTCAACAATGGCCAGCCGCTCTGGTTCTTCGTGGCGAACGGCACTTCCGGCGCCGGTGTGAACGGCTCGACCGCCGTGCCTGCGGTGACCGCCCGGACGGCCCAGCAATGGATCCTCTCGAACATCGCCATGACGCAATCGCGCCTGGCTCAGACTCCGGTGCCCCCGGCGTCTACGGGAGCGACCTCCTACAGTGTTTATTACAATCCCGGGATCACCAATCAGTCGCTCTACGACTGGACAAAGTACAACGCGGCCGGCTCCAATTACGGCACGCAGACGAACAAGAGCTACAAGCTCGAGTTCAATCAGCATATCTTCAACGGGCTGGACCTGCAGCTCGGCTGGTTCCGTCAGGAAATGTTCGAGTGGGACCATTATGGCATGGGCCAGACGAATGCGGCGCCGACGATCCTCGTGGACACGAATACGAAGCTGATGGACGGCCGCCCCAATCCTTTCTTCGGTGCTCCGTTCGTCTACGACAATCAGACGGACACTTATTCGAGCCCGGAGACCAACAACAACCTTCGTGCCATGCTCGCGTACGAGCATGATTTCACCAAGGCGCAGGGCTGGGGTCGCTATCTCAGCTTCCTCGGGAAGGCTCGTCTGATGGCCTTGGCTTCCCAGCAGAAGGATGTCATTAATCGTGGTCGTTGGCGGTTCTCGTTCGATGGCGGCGATCCTCGCTTCCTGACCAACCAGAACGTCAACAACATCCCCAACAACTTCACATGGGGTAGTGCGGCCAACATCGAGCGCAACTACTACCTGGCTTCCGGGAATACCGTCGGTCACGTCACACAGGGCGTGAAGTCTCCGGGTGAACCTGATTTTGGCGGCCCGAACAAACTCCCGCTTAGCTATGTCGACTGGAATTCCACCCAGACTTGGCAGACGACGCAGATGAGCTTCGACAACAATCTGTTTATCGCGGGCAATGCGCAGGGTGTGACCAACAAGACGCTGGATTCCACGAGCTTCGCCTATCAGGGCAACCTCTGGAACAACCGCATCATCCCGACGCTTGGCACGCGCTATGACAAGGTACGCGTCTACGTTCGCTCCGGCTTGGGTCTTTCCAACACCCAGACCTCGCAGGGCGGTTTCACGTACTACAGCTACCTGACGACGATGAACGCGGTTCCCTACGACGTCGGTGGCGACACCTCGACGAAGGGCGTGGTCACCCGTCCGTTCAGCAACTGGCGGTCGATCGATGCCGCCGCGGAGCGGGGCAGCATCCTGGCGGACTTCGTCCGCGGGCTGAGCTTCCACTACAACCACTCGGACAACTTCAATCCGCCGCAGACCCTGCAGACGGACTTCTTCAGCAAGCCGCTGCCCAAGCCGTCGGGCAAGGGCGACGACTACGGCATCGGTGGCAGCATGTTCAACAACAAGCTGTCCTGGACGCTGAACTGGTACAAGCAGACCGCCGAGAATGCGGTTTCCGATGCCGCCAACACGGCTATCGGCCGTGCACAGCGCATCGACACCAGCAGCATGTACGTGTGGGCGCGGTTGGTGGTGCGGGTGCGCGCGGGCCAGAACCCGGCCGATCCAAACTTCGACAACAACACGCAGTTCCAGCTCACGGACGACCAGCAGCGGGCGGTCAACGCCCTCGTCGCTGGCCCCGAGGTGGATTCGCGCGGCCTGCCGGTGCAGAAGGCCTTCCAGGTGACTGGCGACCCGGAGCGTCTGCCCAACAACACCCAGGGAACGAACTCACTCGCCTCCAAGGGCAAGGAAGTGACGCTCACCTACAACCCGATGCGCAACTGGACCATCAAGTTGACCGGTGGCCAGCAGGAATCCAGCTACAGCAAGGCCTCGGGCGAAATCACCTCATGGCTCTTCGGTTCCGGCAATTCGGCCAAAGGTGACGGTCGCCTGAACTTCTGGCAGACGGCGGCTGCTCCCGACCTCCCGACGGTTTATACCCGGAATAACGGCAACAAACTGTATCTGGGTGATTTCTGGAACAGCTATGGTTACACCGGTGATGCCCAGTCAAACACCACCGGCGCGACCAGCACCCCCCAGAGCACCTACTACAGCATCGTCGACTCCCAGCTTTACCAGCTGATCACGCTGCAGGGTACCCGCTCCCCGAGCCAGCGCGAGTATTCCGCCTCGGTCATCAGCAACTACGCCATTCAGGAAGGGCGGCTGAAGGGCTTGGCGGTGGGTGGCGGCCTGCGTTGGGCCTCCAACGCGGTCGTGGGCTATTACGGCGATCTCAATCCCGCCAAATTCACCCATCCGACTCCGACCCAGAGCCTGATCTCGTACCCGGACCTGACCAAGCCGCAGTACATCCCCGCGATCACCAACCTCGACGTGTGGGCTTCGTACACGACGCGCCTGCCGGTCTTCGGCAAGAGTGTTCGCGCCAAGTTCCAGGTGAACGTCCAGTCCCTGACGGAGAGCGGCGGTCTCACGCCGATTCTCTTCCAGGCGGACGGCAAGCCGGCGCAGTACCGCATTCAGGATCCGCGGACGTTCTTCGTGACCTCCACGTTTGATTTCTGAGCCGGTCTGATCGGCCTCGGCCGAGCTCCCTGACTGTCCAGTCTTCGAACTCCCCCGCTGTAAAGCGGGGGAGTTTTTTTTGTCCAAAATTGGCTTCCTGGGAAGGCTGGTCCGGCTTGTGGAATAACCTGGATTTTGGATGTCACCAAAATTCGCGTCATGCGTCTACCCAGTAACCAGAATTAGGCATAGAATGCTCTTCTCTTACCCCCCTTGGGTTGAGCGCGATAACCCCCGATTCCCTGCTGCCTGCGGTCCGTGATCGCACCATGGCGGCGCCTTGCCGGTTTTTCTTAGTACCTACACCCCCATGAAAGCATCCCGTATAACCCCCTCCGCGGCGCGTCTGCTGACGTCCGCGTTTATGGTTGCGGCGCTGGTGAGCCCGACGCTCGTGAGAGCGCAGGCGCCCAGTCCGCAAACCCTGGCCAAGTACGACAAGAACGGCAACGGCCGGCTCGATCCCGATGAGCTGGCGGCGATGCAGGCGG
>DASZQN010000003.1:0-98532 GCA_035549635.1 Opitutaceae bacterium | reverse complement strand
CGCGCCGCCGGGGGGCCCGCCGGCGGGCCCGAGTTCGATGATGTAATCGGCCTCGGCCAGGAGGTCGAGGTGGTGCTCGATGACGACGACGGTGTGCCCCTGTTCCACGAGCGAATGCAGGACGCCGATCAGCTTCTCGCAGTCGCTCAGGTGCAATCCGATGGTCGGCTCCTCGAGCAGGTAGAGATTGCGCGGCAGGTCGCCGCGGCTGCGTTCGCGATAGGTCGCGAGGCCGGCGGAGAGCTCGGTGACGAGTTTCAGTCGCTGGGCTTCGCCGCCGGAGAGCGTGGGCGAGCTCTGGCCGAGCGTCAGGTAGCCGAGCCCGCAGTCGGCCATCAGGCGGCAGACCTGCGAAAGCTGCGAATGGAAATCGAAGAACACCGCCGCCTCCTCGAACGTGAGCTGGAGGACTTCGCCGATGCTTTTTCCTTTCCAGGTGATGTCGTTCAACTCGGGGCCGTAGCGCAGCCCCCGGCAGTTGTCGCACGGCAGGTAGGTGTCCGGCATGAACGCCATCTCGAACCGGATTCGTCCCGCGCCCTCGCAGGTCGGGCAGCGGCCGCCGGCGGTGTTGAAGGAGAAGCGCGACGCGGTGTAGCCGCGCATCTTGGCTTCGGGCAGCGAGGCGAAGAACCGGCGGATGAGATCGAAAATCCCGAGATAGGTCGCCGGCGTGGAGCGCGGGGTCTTGCCAATGGGCGCCTGGTCGACCTCGATGACGGAGCGGAAGCCGGCGGCTCCGCGCAGCTCGGAGAAAGGCGGCGAATCGAGCCCGGCGGCGCGGGCAAACTCGCGTCCGCTGAGCCGTGACTTCCTCGCCTTGATCGCCTGGCTGACGGCCGGCCGGAGGAGATCGCGGAAGAGGGTGGACTTTCCCGCGCCGCTCGGACCGGCGACCATGATGAGCCGTCCCGGAGGCAGCCGGAGGTCGAAGCCCTTGAGATTGCGGAGGGCAGCCCCGCGCAGCTCGAGCCACTCCGGACCCGGACGGGCCGACGGCGCGATGGAACGGTAGCTTCCCCGCAGGGGATGGGCGATCCCCTTCGCGAGAAACAACCCCGTGAGCGACTTGTCGCTGCGCATGATCTCGGCCGGGGTGCCGCTGGCCAGCAGCTCGCCGCCGTGCACGCCGGCGCCGGGACCGAGGTCGATGATCCGGTCGGCCTTGGCCATCAGGCCCTCGTCGTGCTCGACGACCAGCAGCGTGTTGCCCTTGGCGCGGAGCGTCTGGAGCGTCTCGATGAGGCGGTCGTTGTCGCGCGCGTGCAGGCCGATGCTCGGCTCGTCCAGCACGTAGAGCACGCCGGAGAGATTGGAACCCAGCTGGGCGGCGAGCCGGATGCGCTGGGCCTCGCCGCCGGAGAGCGTCTCGGTCGGACGGTCGAGCGAGAGATAACCCAGTCCGACATGGTCGAGGAACTTCAGGCGCTCCTCGATCTGCGGCACGATGTCCCGGACGATCAGGCGCCCGCGGGCGTCCAGGTCGAGCGAGCGCAGATGCGCCAGCAGCTGCGAGGGCGTGTCACGGAGCAGGTCGGGCAGCGACAATGGCGGCTGGCGCCCGCGCAGGTGGAGTTTGACCGCGCGGCTGATGCGGTTGAGGCGGGTGCCGTGGCACGCGGGGCAGGGCTGTCCGTCCTCGGAGACGTCGTCGGCGGAATCGACGCCGAAGTCGCGCAGCTTCGCCAGCGGATCGTCCTCCTCGTCCTCGGGCTCGAGCATCCACGGGAAGATGCGGCCATGCCCGCGGCAAGCCGGACACCAGCCGCGGGGCGAATTGAACGAGAAATGCTTCGGATCGAGCTCCGGGAAGGATTCGCCGGTCTCGATGTCGGTGCGGGTGGTCGAGAACCATGAGAGCACCTCGCCCTGCGGCGTGAGGAGGAAGCAGGAGCCCTTGCCGACGCGGAGCGCGAGATCCAGCGCCGAGCCGGGCGTGGCGGAGGCGGACTTCGGCGCCTTCAGGTCGGCGACGACCACCTCGATGTCGTGCTCCTTGTAGCGGTCGAGTTTCTGGAAGGCGTCGACGCGCGTCAGCCGTCCATCCGCGCGCATCAACTCATGGCCCTGGCGTCCGATCCACGTCGCGATCGGCTGGTGGTGTCCCTTGCGGCCGCGGATCAACGGGGCGCAGAGGTAAAGGTGCTTTGCCTTCCTCGCCTTTGGCGTCGCGAGCGCGCGGGCGAGGAGCTTCTTCAGCGCACCGGGCGAGAGCGGCGTGACGGGCCGGTCGGTGTCGGGGTGATGCTGGATGCCGAGCCGCGCGTAGAGGAGCCGGAGGTACTGCGCGACCTCGGTGATGGTCGCGACGGTCGACTTGCGCGAGCCCCGGGTGACGCGCTGCTCGATGGCGACGGTGGGCGGAATCCCGGTGAGCCGGTCGAGCGCGGGGCGCGGCAACTGTTCCACGAACTGCCGCGCGTACGGCGACATCGACTCCATGACCCGCCGCTGGCCCTCGGCGAACACGATGTCGAACGCGAGGGTGGACTTTCCCGAGCCGGAAACGCCGGTGACGACGGACAGCTCGCGATGGGGGATGGAGAGCGAGAGGTTCTTGAGGTTGTTTTCCCGCGCGCCGGTGATCTCCAATTGCGGACTGCGGATCGCGGATTGCGGAATGCCGATCTCGGAGGGTGAAACGACTTCGTAGGGAGCCTTGGGCTCGGCGGCCATCAATTCGCGATCCGCAGTCCGCACTCCGCCATCGTGCAGGGCACTGCGCAGGAAGGGCGACGTGGCGGTGACCGCCCGGGCGATGTCCTCGGGAGTGCCCTCGGCGACGATCCGGCCGCCCTCGGCGCCGGCCTCGGGGCCCACCTCGAGGATCCAGTCGGCGGACTTCAGGACGTCGAGATTGTGCTCGATGACGATCAGGCTGTGGCCGCGGTCAACCAGCGCCTGCAGGACGGCGAGCAGCCGCTTCACATCGTGGCGGTGGAGGCCGGTCGTCGGCTCGTCGAGCAGCAGCAGCGCGCCGGCGGGTGCCGGAGCGTCACCGCCGCCCGTGAACGCGCTGAGATAGCGGACGAGCTTGAGGCGCTGGGATTCGCCGCCGCTGAGCGTGTTGAGCGGCTGGCCGAGCGTGAGATAACCGAGGCCCACCGCCTCGAGCGGGCGAAGCCGTTCCTGGATTTCCGGCTGCGAGGCGAAAACAGCCAGGGCGTCGGTGACGCTGGTCGCGAGCAGGTCGGCCACCGAGCGGCCTTCCCAGCGGATGGCGAGGACCTCGGGCTTGAAGCGCCGGGTTTCGCAGACCGGGCAGGGGACAAAGACGTCGGAGAGGAATTGCATCTCCACCCGCTCGTAGCCCAGCCCCTGGCAATGGTCGCAGCGGCCCTCGCCGCTGTTGAAGGAGAAGCTCGAGGCGCTGAAGCCCGCCTGCTGGGCGGCAGGAGTGGCGGCGTAGAGCTCACGGACCAGCTCCCACGCGTCGGAATAGAGCGCGGCGTTGGAGCGCGGGGTGCGGGAGAGCGGCGACTGGTCGACGAGGACGATCTCGGAGAACTCGGCGTCGCTCCGGAGGTTTCCGATCTGTGCCGGATCCTCGGTGAGCTGCAGGCGCTGCGCGAGGAGCCCCTGGTGGATCACGTTGTCGAGCAACGTAGACTTGCCCGAGCCCGACACCCCGCTGAGGCACACGAAGCGGCGCAGCGGCACGCGGAAGGAAAGCCCGGTGACGTTGTGCTTGGCGACATCCGTGAAATGAAGCGACGGATGACTCGCGGGCACGGGCCGGCGTGCCGCCGGGACGGCGATCGACTCCCGGCCGGAGAAGTAGGCGCCGGTGATGCTGGCCGGAGCCTCGAGGAGGCGGGAGACCGGCCCCTCGAACACGATGCGTCCGCCGCGGCTCCCGGGTTCGGGGCCGACCTCGATGACGTGGTCGGCGGAGCGGATCATAGCTTCGTCGTGCTCGACCACGACCACGGTGTTGCCCGCGTCGGTCAGCGAGCGGATGATCGCGATCAGCCGGTCGATGTCGCGCGGATGCAGGCCGACGCTCGGCTCGTCGAGCACGAACAGCGTGTCGACCAGCGAGGTGCCGAGGCAGCTGGTGAGGTTCACCCGCTGGACCTCGCCGCCGGACAGCGTTTTCGACGAGCGGTCGAGCGTAAGGTAGCCGAGCCCCACCTGCTGGAGGTAGCGCAGCCGGGTCAGGATCGAGTCGTAGGCGAGCTGGGCCTGCCGGTCCTCCGCGCGCGGCCGGACGTCCTCGAGCGCGGCGAGCAGATCGTTGACGGGCAGCTGGTAGAGCTCGGGCAGGGTCCGGCCACGCCACTTCCAGCAGAGCGCCTCCGGCTGCAGCCGCAGTCCGCCGCAGTCCGGGCAGGGATTGTAGGCGCGGTAGCGCGAGAGGAACACGCGGACATGCATCTTGTACGTCGTCTTCTCGAGCCAGCGGAAGAAGCCCTTGAGACCGTACCAGTGCTGCGGCCAGGTCTTGCCGTTCTCCTCGCCGTAGCCGGGCTCGCCGTCGATGACGAAGCTGCGCTGGGCGGGCGTGAGCGAGGCGAAGGGGACGTTGGTCGGGATCTTTTTCTTCTTCGTGAAGACGAGCAGGTCCTGCTTGGACTCGCCGTAGATCTCGCTCTCCCAGCATTTGATCACGCCGTCGTCGATGGAGAGCGACAGGTCGGGCATCGCGAGGCGGTAGTCGATCTCGATGACCCGGCCGAAGCCGCGGCATTTTGGGCAGGCGCCGAGCGGCGAGTTGAAGGAAAAGAGCGCGGGCGTGGCGGCGCGGAAGGTGCGTCCCGTCCTGGGTGAATGGAGCCCACGGGAATAATGGTCGACCTCCGTGAAACCCGCGACGGAGGCGCCGGGCCCCGGACTGGAGAACAGCCGGACCTCACCCTGGCCGAAATGCAGCGCGGTTTCCACCGCCTCGAGGAAACGCGATTTTTCCGCGGGCGCCGCCGTCACCCGGTCCTGGGCGACGAAAAGATGCGCCGCCTGGCGGAGCGGGCCGGGATCGGCGAGCAGGTCGTCCACCCGATGGGCGGCGAGGACGCCGTCCGCAGCCGGGACCAGAACGCGCACATAGGACTGGCCCTTGAGGTTTTTCAGGATCTCGGGCCAGGCGAGGTTGGCGGGCCGGCTGACCTTGAAGCCGACAACCAGGGGACGGTCCGGATGGAGCGCATTCGCCCGGGCCCAGATGGTCTGCGGGTTGTCGTCCTCGACCTTCTCGCCGGTGGTCGGATCGAAGCATTCCGCGGCGTGGCTGAACCAGACTTTGCAGAAATCGGTCAGCTCCGTCATGGTGCCCACGGTCGAGCGGGAGGTCTTGACCGTGTTGGTCTGCTCGATGGCGATCGACGGCCGGATGTTCTCGATGGAATCCACCCGCGGCTTGTCGAGCAGGTCGAGAAACTGGCGGGTGTAGGCGCTGAATGTCTCGACATACCGCCGCTGGCCCTCCGCGTGCAGCGTGTCGAAGACCAGCGACGACTTCCCGGCCCCGCTCAGGCCGGTCACGACGATGTAGCGTCCGAGGGGCACGTCGAGGTCGAAGCCGGTCAGGTTGTTCTGGCGGACGCCGCGCAGGCGGATGCACTCGACGGAGGAGCGGGGAGCGGACGCGGCGGCGGATTTGGGCACGGCTCGCACGGATGAACAGGGCCGGTGGGAAGGCAAATCTCTTGAGCAAAAAGACGCGGCGGAGTCGGAGGGTTTCGCGCGAAGGCGCCAAGCCGCAAAGTTTGGCAGGAAGGGCGGGATCCGATTTCCAGGCGGGTTGATGGCGACGGGGAGGTCGCTGTCACTGTCTCCGCCCCTCAGCGTCTCTGCGTGAAACCTTCTGTCGGCTCGATCGAAGGACGATCTGCCCGGCTGCACCCCCCGGGGCGCGTCGACCTCAGGCGGATGCGGTCGTCAGCTTGAGCCGGGCGCCCGCGGCCTGGATCGCGCGGGCGACCTCGGGCGACGGGCGGGTGTCCGTGACGATCGTGAACCGCGGATCGAAGCCCGTGGTGAGGCTGAGGGCCTTCCGGCCGAACTTGGAGTTGTCGAGGACGAAGATGATCCGGTCGGCGGCCGCGATCATCCGGCGCTGGGCGGCCACGATCAGGGCGTTGAGATTCCAGACGCCGGTCTCGGTGATGCCGACGCCGCCGAGGATGGCGAGATCGGCGTGGGTCTGGGCAAACGACTGTTCGCACAGCGGGCCGACGAGCACCCCGAGCCGCCCGTAGATCGTGCCTCCGGTGACCGCGATGTCCTGTCCGCCGATCTCGCTGAAGAGGCCCGCGACCGGGAGGGAATTGGTGATGATCTGCAGCCGCTTGGCGGCCAGCAGGCGGGCGACGGCATAGGTGCTGCTGCCGCCGTCGAGGATCACGCTCATGCCCGGCTGCACCTGGCTGGCGACGACGCGGGCGATGGCGAACTTCTCGGCGGTCTGTCGCTGGTCGCGGGCGACGAAGTCGTATTCCCGGCTCACCGCGTCCGTCTCGACGAGGGAGGCGCCGCCGTGGTGGCGGCGGACAAGACCCTTTTCCTCCAGTTCGTCGAGCGCGCGCCGCACGGTCGAGAGCGAGATCCCGAAGCGCGAGGCGAGGGTGTGCAGGTCGGCGTAACGGTGATCGCGGACGTAGCCCTCGATGAGATGCAGCCTCTGGCGATTGGTCATGGCGGCTGGCCGGCGGCGAGCGTCTCGAACAACCGCAGGTAGGCGGCGACCTGGCGCTGCGGATCGAAGGTCGTGCGCGCGTAGGCGCGGGCTCCGGCGGCGCGGCGGGCGCGGACGGCGGCGGGTTCGGCGACGAGTCGTTCCAACGCCGCGAGGAACGCGGCGCGGTCGCCCGCCGGGATGACGAAGCCGGTCTCGCCGGGCACGCAGCATTCGTCGATGCCCTGGGCGTCGTAGGCGACGGAAGGCAGGCCGTGCGCCTGCGCCTCGATGAGGAAGTTCGAGAGCGATTCGCTGTACGAGGCGTGCACGGCCAGATCCGCGGCCGCATAGAGCGGGGAGGGATCCGGCTGGAAGCCAAGGAACTTGACGAAGCTGTCCCAGCGCTGTTCTGCGACGCGGCGCCGGCAGGCTTCCAGGGCGGGGCCGACACCCGCAAGCCAGAGATGCACGCCCCGCCCCCGCGGCAGCGCGGCGACCAGTTCGATCAGCTCGCGCTGGTTTTTCTCCGGACGGAACATTGCCACGTCGAGCAGCACGATTGTGCCCGGGCCGGCGCCCCATTGGGCGCGCAGCGCCTCGTTGCGGCCGCCGCCGGACTCCGCGGGGAAAACGAGGGAATTGTGGATGACCGAGATTTTTTCCGGCGGCACGCGATACTGCGCGACGAGGTTTTCCTTCGCGGCGCGGCTGTTGGCCACGACATGGCGGACCTGAGCGAGGGAGCGGCGGAACAGCCGGGGCAGGGACTTGCCCGTGCGCATGGTGGCGACCACGGCCGGCGCGTCGCGTTCACCCAGGGCGAGGCGTTGCAGGGACCCGGCATAGCAGTTGGCCATCCGGCCCATGCACAGCACCACCGCCGGCCGCAGTCCGGCCACGGCCCGCCGGAGGCCTGGCGCGAACCAGTCGAGGCCGGTGTCGAACGGCTGCAGCGCGCGGCGCGAGACGGCGGCGTCCACGGTGGCGGCCAGCGCGCCGCCCGGGCGGAAGGTCAGCAGCGTCGTGGCGTGGCCGGCGGCGGCGAAGGCCCCGGCGAGCAGGACCGACTGGCGTTCGGTGCCGCCGCTCCGGAGACGGTCCTGGAGAAGGAGGATTTTCATTGCGCGCCCGGAAAACGGGGCGGAAGTTGGCCGCCGGAGACCATGAAGCATCCCTTCGTCAACCTGCTCGTGCGGTGGTCGGTGCTCGCCCTGGGCGTGGCGCTGGCGGCGACGATCGTCCCGGGCATCTCCTGCCAGGACGGCGTGACGCTGTTCTGGGTCGTGTTCCTGCTCAGCCTGTTCAACGCCGTCCTGAAGCCGCTGCTGGTCCTGTTCACGCTCCCGTTCATCCTGCTGACCATGGGTGTCGGCGTGCTGGTGATCAATGCCTTGTTGTTCCTCTGGGCCGGCCGGCTCGTGCACGGTTTCCACGTGGCGGATTTCTGGTCGGCGCTGTGGGGCGCCCTGATCGTGAGCGTGACGAACATCTTCCTCAACGGCCTGCTGCGGCGCTCGGACCGTCCGGCCAGGCCGGCCCGGCCGGCGAAGCGGGACGACGTGATCGACATCTAGCCGCTCTCGGCCGGAGATTTCGCGCAGAGACGCGAAGACGCGGAGATCGATCCTCTTCCGTGGTGTTCGCCGCGCCTTTGCGCCTCGGCGCGAAACCTGCCGGCGGTTCGGCGGTTTCCATTTGACCGTGCCGGTCGCATCGCGACCCTGAAAGCATGGCAGAAACCACGGAATACGATCTCATTGTCATCGGGGGCGGCCCCGCGGGCTATGCCGGCGCGATCCGCGCCGGCCAGCTCGGAAAGAAAGTCGCCTGCATCGAACTCGAGCGGGCGGGCGGGACCTGCCTCAACTGGGGCTGCATTCCCACCAAGGCGCTGTTGAAGAGCGCGGAGCTTTACCAGAAGATCAAGAAGGCCGACACCTTCGGGATCTCGGCGAAGGACGTGTCGTTCGATTTCGCGAAGGTCATGGAGCGCTCGCGGGCGGTTTCCGGCCAGATGGCGAAGGGCATCGAGTTCCTCTTCAAGAAGAACAAGGTCGATTACTTCGTCGGCCGGGGCCAGGTGACGGTGGCCGGGATGGTCGAGATCACCGAGGGCGAGCACAAGGGGAAGTTCTTCAAGACGAAGAACACCCTCATCGCCACCGGCTGCAAGATGCGCCGCTTGCCGGACCTGCCGGTCGACGGCGTGCGGGTGATGACGTCGCGCGAGGCCCTCGCGGGCAAGACGCTGCCGAAGTCCATCGTCATCGTCGGCGCCGGCGCTATCGGCGTGGAGTTCGCCTATTTCTACAACGCCTTCGGCGCGAAGGTGACCCTCGTCGAGATGCTGCCGCAGATCCTGCCGGTCGAGGACGAGGAGGTCGCGAAGGTCCTCCAGCGCTCCTTCGAGAAGCAGGGCATCGCGCTGCACACGGGCACGAAGTGCGAGAATTTCCGCGTCGGGAAGTCGTCGGTGAAGCTCAACCTCGTCAAGGACGGCAAGAGCCAGGAGGTCGAGGCCGAGGCGCTGCTCTCCGCCATCGGCGTGGTGGCGAATCTCGAGGGTGTGCTCTCCAAGAACGTGAAGATCGAGCTCGACCGGAACTACGTGAAGGTCGGCGACGACTACCAGACGAGCGTCAAGGGCATCTATGCCGCGGGCGACATCATCGGTCCGCCCTGGCTGGCGCACGTCGCCACGTTCGAGGCGGTCAGCGCGGTGAACGGGATGTTCGGCCAGGGCCATCCGCACCGCGTGCGGAATTTCCCCGGCTGCACCTACTGCCAGCCCCAGGTCGCGAGCACCGGCCTCACCGAGCAGGCGGCGAAGGAGAAGAAGCTCGATTACAAGGTCGGCAAGTTCCCGTTCACCGCCTCGGGCAAGGCGGTGGCGTCGGCGGAGAGCGACGGGTTCGTCAAGGTGATCAGCGACGCGAAGACCGGAGAGATCTACGGCGCCCACATCATCGGCTCCGAGGCGACCGAGCTGATCGCGGAGTACGGTTTGGCGGTCGAGCTGGAGGCGACGGTTGCGGAGATCCACCACACGATCCACGCGCATCCGACGCTCAGCGAGGCCGTGATGGAGGCCGCGGCGGCGACCACCGGCGAGGCGATCCACATCTGAGGTGATTGCGGATTGCGGGGTGTGGATTGCGGAATGGGAAAATCGCAGGCTCGCGGTTGTCGCTGTTTGCCACTCCGCAATCCGCAATGCGCCTGCCGGACAGCCGATTTCCACTCGACACTCCCGGCGGGGCCCGCATTCACTTCGCGCCTGCCCAGCTGCGAGCGTAGCACAATGGATAGTGTAGTGGCCTCCGAAGCCATTGATCTGGGTTCGATTCCCAGCGCTCGCACCAGCCTTTTTCCCTCTGAAACAGAGGAGAAAAGCGCGGTTTTCTGAAAGCGGTAAAACAGAAGAATCTTGCAGCTTTTGCGGCTGTTCGGCTATGGTTTGGCTACAGATGGCCGACAACCAGACCGGGGCCGCAAAGCTCTACACGACGACGCGCAAGGACACGCCCTACCAGGTGATGCACCGGGATCCGACGCGCCGGGAAAAGTCCGGCCGGGCGAAGCGCGTTGTGAAATGGTTCGCCGACAAGGACGAGGCGGTAAAGCACCGCGACAAGATTAACGAGCAGCTGCTGACCGAAGGCGCGGTGGGTGTAGCCTTCGACGCGGGCCTTCGCGGCGACGCGATCGCGGCACGCCGCGAACTGGACGCGAAGGGCCACATGGGGGTGTCCCTGCTCTGGCTCGCGCAGAACCACACCGCGACAACGGCGGCCGCCGGCTTGGACCGCCCGATTGGTCCGCTGGTCGAAGCGTTCCTCGAGCACAAGGAATTTGCTGAAGGCTGCTCCGCGCAGACCGTGACCAATCTCGAAACCCGTGTGTGGGCGTGGATCGAGCGCGAAAAAATCGCCAGCCTTCAGGACGTGCGGCGCGAAAACATGGAGAGCCTGCGCATGCGTCCCGGCGTGAGCGCGCACGGACGTAAGAATGACATGAACGCGGTTTCGAGCTTCTGCACCTACCTGTTCGACGAACGGAAGCTGATCACCCATCACCCGCTCAAAGGGCTGAAACGTCCGAAGACCGTGACCGGAGGGAAAAAGGCCATCTACACACCAGAGGAATGCGAGGGCTTATTGAAAGCGGCACGTGGCTACCTCAAAGGCAAATGGCTGGGGACAATCGTCGTGATGCTCTTCACGGGCCCAAGGCCGAGTGAACTGAAAGAAACGCATCTGACCTACGGAAAGCAACCACTCGCGCGCATCGAAGGAGGCAAGCTCCGCGGCCGCGCCAACCGACTGGTGAAGCTGCTCCCGGCAGCAACCGCATGGCTGCGCGTCGCAGGCTCACCAGCAAAAGTGGAGCCGATCAACGCCAAGGCTCGAGCGCAGATCATGAAGCTCGCAGGGTTGAAATATTCAACGGACGTGCTGCGACACTCATTTATCAGCTACCGGCTAGCCATCACGAAGAACGCAGGCTTAGTGGCGATCGAGGCCGGCACCAGCGAGGACGTGATTTTCACGAATTACCACCGTCCCCTGCCGACCGGCGACGGTCGCAGGTGGGAAGCGCTGCGGCCCGGCCGACAGGGTTTGACTGGGAAAAAATCTCGGCCACGATGAACACCATGCCGAACCTGCACAAACCTGGTGTTCACGTGCTGCGGCGCAGAGATGCCGGAGGACCCAAGTTAATCAAAGGTCTCGGTTGGCAGCTATGGCTTTGGCCCGCGTGGTTTGTTTTGGCTATGATCATCGGAACGATGGGTGCGGAGCGAACCGCACTATGGATGATCGTTGCACAGCTCGCGGTCGCTGCAGTCGGCGCCCTCTGGCCGCGCTAAAACAAATTCTCGCTGGGGTTGAAATTCACCCAGACGCAGGCGCTACTTTCTTCGAGGATAAGGTGGCGTGGTAGGGGTCCATCGCGCGCTCGACTGGCAGAGGCAGTTTTTTTGCCTCCGCATCTAAAAGTGTAATCTCCGTGTCAGAGACGGGCACGCAGCCGTCCTGATACCACCGCTCAAGGAGCAGACCGGCATATTTGCTCCGCGACCAGCCGAGCAATTTGGAACGGGCAAGCACGAGTTCCGCCACGTGTGCTGGAACCGAGCACGCGACGATTGCTTTACCCTTCCCTGGGGGGTTTGTGGCCACTTCTTAAAAATTCTTTAAGAATTTTTATTGACGCAAGCAGGAAGTGACTCTTTCCATTCTTTAAGACTTAAAGATTATGAGCCACACGATCATTTCGGCCTATGTTCCTGAATCGGTGGCCCGCGCGATTGAGGAGCAGGCCAAGAGGGAAGACCGTTCCAAAAGTAAGGTGGCCGGTCGGATTCTCGCCGCAGAACTTCAGAAGGCTCCTTCCCCGGAAGCGAAGTTTGCCCGGCGGCGCCGGGGAAAGGTGGATGCGAAATGATCCGCTCCCAGCTCATCCTCGACATCGCGGACGAACTGCTTGTGTCCCTCTTTGCGGGCATGGGCGGCTGGTGTCACGCGATGGAGCGAGCGACGGGCCGGCACGTGGACATCGCGTGCAACCACAACCCGGACGCGGTGGCCGGCCATCGCATCAACCACCCCCAGACGAAGCACTACATTTGCGACGTGTACGAGCTGGACCCGGTTGTGGCCTGCAAGGGTCGCCGTGTCGGCTGGCTTCACCTTTCGCCGGACTGCACCCACTTCAGCCAGGCGAGTTCCGGCCAGCCTCGGGACAGCAAGATTCGGTCGCTCCTTTGGGTTGCTCTCATGTGGGCGGGAAAGCTGAAGCGCGCGCACGGCCGCGGGCCTCGGATCATCTCCCTCGAGAACGTAAAGCAGATTCGGAAGCTCGGCCCGCTTGTGGCCAAACGCTGCAAGGAAACCGGCCGCGTGATCAAACTGGACGAGAACGGCAAGGTTTGCGGCGTTGCAGCACCGGGCGAAGTGGTGCCGCGCAACCGGCAATTCCTGATCCCCGACCCGAGGCGCGAGGGAGAAGGCTGGGCGTTTTTCAAGCGTGAGTTGCACCGTCTCGGCTCCCAGTGGATCGACGACCGCGACATGGTGGCGTCTGACTTCGGGGCCCGCACCTCGAGGAACCGGCTGTTCATGCTGGCAAGGACGGACGTGCCGCCCGTGTTTCCATCTCCCTCGCACGTCAAACAGCCGCAGCGGGGCCAGCGAAAGATTTTGCCCGTGTGGGAGGTGCTGGATTTCACGCGCCCATGCCCGTCGATTTTCAACCGGCCGAAACCGCTTGCTGAGGCGACACACAGGCGCATTGCCAAGGGAATCGTCCAATTCGTGCTTGAGCACGCGGACCCCTTCATTGTCCCAGTCACGCACACCGGCAGCGATCGAGTGCACAGCGTGCGTGACCCGCTCCGCACGATCACGACGGCAAAGCGTGGCGAGCTCATGCTTTCGATGCCGACGCTGATTCAAATGGGTTACGGGGAGCGCCCAGGTCAGAAGCCGCGCGTGCTCGATTTGAAGAAGCCTTTGGGCACCGTGGTCGGGGGCGGACTCAAACATGCGGCCTGCGCCGCTTTCCTTGCCCAGTTCAACGCGGGGAAAAATACGACGGCGGGTCACGACGCGCGCAAACCGCTCTCGACGACATCTGTGCGCGGAACCCAGCAGCAGCTTTGCACTGCCCACCTCGCCCACCTGCGCGGAAACTGCGACGGCCGAGACGTGCGGGATCCACTGAAGACGATCAGCGCGAATGGACAGCACCACGCCGTGGTGGAATGCACTCTGGCTCCAGAGCAGGAAGCCGGCGCGCTGCGCGTCGCTGCTTTCCTCATGCGCTATTACAGCAACGGCGGGCAATGGGGAGACCTCCGCAAGCCGCTTTCTTCAGTCACGACGAAAGACCGGCTGGCTCTGGTCACAGTGACGATCGAGGGGACCGCGTGGGTGATCGTGGACATCGGTCTGCGGATGCTCTTCCCCGACGAGCTTTTTTTGGCGATGGGCTTTTCGCCGGAATTCATCATCGACCGCGGGCTGTACGAATTGGCGGACGGCACGCTCGAGGAGCGCAAGTTCTCCAAGACAACCCAGGTGCGGCTCTGCGGCAACGCGGTCAGCCCGCCGCCCGCCGAGGCGCTGATTTTGGCCAACGCACCGGAACTCTCAATTTATCACCAAGGCGAACGCGCTGAGGTGATGGCCGTCGCATGAGCTGCTACGTCGATCCTCTTTTTGTCTTCCCGGCACGCAACGCGCGCGTGCGCCGCGTCGGCGAGCGGCACGGCCACCGCTGGTGCCACCTGTGGGCGGACACGCTCGAGGAGCTGCACACGATGGCGGCGAAGATCGGCATGCGGCCGGAGTGGTTTCAGGACAAGCCGGGCTTCCCGCATTACGACCTGGTGCCGCCCCGTCGCGAAGCCGCGCTGAAGCTCGGCGCGATCGAGAAGCCGTTGCGCGAGCGCCTGAAGGAGGCCGCCGCATGAGTGCCACAATGCCACTGCCGCCGAAGGAGCAAGTGCTGGCCGTTATCGGTAAGCGCGCCGGCGAGATGCGACACACGGAGATGGCCCGCAAGCTCGGCATCGCGCCGCGGCACATCCGGGACCAGTTCAAGCGCGGCGGGCTGCCAGGCGCGAAGGAGCACACCGCTTACATTCTCATGGTGCCAACGCACCTTTACCGGCTGGCGGAGGCTTACGGCCTGCGCGGCGTGGAGCGGATGGCGAAGGCCGGGCTGCTCTCAACATGACCACTCCGATGAAGACCTGCGCGAATTGCATTTGCTGGCGGAAGACCGGCTCGGCGCCGATGGCGCGGAAAATTTTCGACGACAGCGGCACCCGCGAAGTCCCGAAGGGCGACGAGGGCGAATGCCGCGAAGGCCCGCCCATCGCGAACCACGCATGGCCGTTGACTCACGCCGGCGCCTGGTGCCGTCGCCACGAGGCGGTGCCGTCAGCCGCGGTGGAAGTCACACCGCCACCAGCTCCAGCGGCCGCCGTGCCGCAGCCGAAGCCCGAACCCCCCAAGCCCGAGCGGCGCGGCTTTTTCGCCCGGAACCGCAGTTAAATTTTGCCCATGAAATCCGAAGACAAAATTGCCGCCATCATCCAAAACAACGCGTTCGCGCAACTGTTGGGCCAACTGTCCAACGGCCGCGTTCTGACCGACCTCGCCGACAAATTCCCCCTCGTCGTGGAAGCCGTGAAGCGCACGGGGAAAAAGGGAACGCTGACCCTGCAGCTCACCGTGAAGCCCGAGGGCAAGGGCGACGTGACCTCCGTCGAAGTGCTCGACGAGGTGAAGCTGAAACTGCCGGAGCGCGATCGCAAGGCGACGACCTTCTTCGTGGTGGGCGAACGCGACCTGTCCCGCGCGGACCCGAACCAGACCGAAATTCAATTTCCGCAGGCGCCCGCGAAGGCCGCCGGCGGGAGCTAACCGCAACCATAAATCCGATCCGTCATGCCCCCCGAACAACATCAAAAATCCGAGGCCGATTCCGTCGCGGACATCGTGCGCAAAAACCTGTCCGACATCGCCACGCTGTCCGGCGACCGCGGCCTGAAAGTCGCCGTGCTGGTCCACCCGCCCGGCAGCAAACGCGAAATCGAATCGCTCGAGCGGTTCATGGAGCTGCCCATCCGCAAGCGCGCCATGATCATCCTGAACGACCACCCGTCCTTCATCGACTACGTGGAGCGGCACAAGGAGGCGGGCACGATCATCCTCGCGGAAATCGGGCCGAACGGCGGCGTCTTCGTCGCGATCATCGACTATCACCTCCCCGAGGATGCGGAGGGCACCGGACAAGCTGGCGGTGCGGCCGCGGTGAAGAGTCGCTGGGGTGACCACGTGTGCAAATACGTCGCCGAGTTCACGCCCGAGTGGGTCCGGTGGATGAAGATGAACGGCCAGCTGCTGAGCCAGGCCGACATGGCGCTCTTCATCGAGGACAACCTGTTCGACATCGTGACGCCGCCCGCCGCGGAAATGCTCGACCTGGTGAAGACGCTCGAGGCGACGCAGGGTGCGCAATTCAAGAGCGCGATCCGGTTGGACAACGGCGACCGCGACCTGCAGTACACGCACCAGACGCAGGCGAAGGCCGGCCAGCAGGGCAACAGCCAGGTGCCGCAGAGCTTCAAGCTCAAGTTCGCCATCCTGACGAACGGTCCGGCCTATGACATCGAGTGCCGTTTCCGCTATCGGATTTCGGAAGGGCATCTCGCGCTGGGCTACGAAATCGTCCGCCCGCACAAGCTGGTGGAGCTCGCCCTGACGGACGCCCTCGTGGCGATCAAGCAGAGCCTGAAACTGCCGGTGCTGCTCGGCAAGGGCAGCGTCACGAAACCCTGAACTTCACGCGCACTGTCGTCCAACTGGAAGGACACCTCTGTGGCGGGCTCCGGTTCGCGAGCGAGCTACGCCGAGGAAGACGCCGGTTCGATTCCGGCCAGTGCGCGCAACTTTCACTCCCATGACCCTCTTGAAAATCGTCGCCGTGCTATGGGTGCTGGGCCTGGCTGCGTGCGGCTACCTGCTCTTTGAGCTTTGCCGCATGCGCCGCGATTTGCGCGAGGACGCGAAGACGGACTACCGCGTGCTGTCGAAAAAAGCCGCCGGCCCCGAACCTCAAAACTGGGGGAAAGAATGAAGGCCCTCTCCCTCTGGCAACCGTGGGCCTCGGCGATTCCCGCCGGCCTGAAGAAGATCGAGACCCGAGGGTGGTCCACGCGCTACCGCGGCCGCCTCGCGATCCACGCCGCGAAAACACACACGGAAGCGCTGCGCGAATGGTATCACTGGAACGTCGCGACCCAGGCCGCGGCTCGCGACGCGTTTGCGAAGATCGGCGTGCGGGACTTCGAGGAAATCCCACTCGGCTGCATCGTCGCCACCTGTGACCTGATCGACTGCGTGCCCACGGTGGCGCTCGTGGCCGGCAAGAAAATCAATCCGGTGGAAGCTCTGTGGGGCAACTATGCCCCGGAGCGGTTCGGTTGGCTGCTGGACAACATCGTGGCGCTGAAGGAACCGATCCCGTGTCTCGGCAAACAGGGCCTTTTCGAATGGGATCCAAACGCGCCGGTGAAGCAGTCGCCGAGTGACGCCGATTTTTTCCGCGATCGTGAGGAGGTGCGCACGTGAGTCAGACAACTCCATGGCAGGAAATCATGGCTGGCTTCCGCGGCCAGCGGCTCGCCCTTTGGGATGATCTTTCCTACGGCCGGAAGGTGACGGCGGGCGATGTCTCGCGCTGGTCGCTGCAGGAGCAGGAACGGCTCTCGTGGCTCGTTTATCACCGCCTGGCATGGCTCGACACCGACGCCGGGACCTTCCACGCGCGGGGCGTGGGCGAAGCTCGCGTGCAGTGGGACACCATCGGCGCCTGCAAGGAAGCCGCGCGAATCTTCTCTGAGCTGCCGAAACCGGCGGCTGGGCCCGTGCCGGCGCCGGCGCCGCAGCCCGAACGCCGCGCGGTGCACGCGCACCAACAGGACCTTTTCGCATGACGCAAAACCCCACAGGATTCGTCGCAGGAAAGCCGGACCTTCGGAACGTCACTGCGGTGGTGTTCGATCACCGGCAGCCGAAGGCGGCTGTGAAGCTGCTCGCCGCAATGGCCGACGTGGTGGAGTTGGGCGACATCAAGTACCTGAACCATTTCGACGGGTGGAAGGCGTTCAACTATTGGGAGAACTTCGAGGCGTGGAAATTCATCCGCACGGACTTCGCGCTGTTCATGCACCTCGACGGCTACGTGGTGCGGCCCGATCTTTGGGATCCTCAGTTTCTCGCCTTCGATTACATCGGCGCGCCGTGGCCGTCCTGGCTGAACAAGGACCGCGTGGGCAACGGCGGCTTCTGCATCAAGAGCCGGAAGCTGATGCTGCACATGGCGACGCTGCCGTGGGTTGACCTGCCAGGCGACGTCACGCTTTGCAGCCACTACCGCACGCACCTGCTCGCGAAGGGTTTCAAGTTCGCGCCGGTGGACGTGGCGGCGCGGTTCTCGACGGAACACGACTGCCCGGAGACACCGGCCGCGAGCTTCGGCTTCCACGGGATTTTCGGCACGGACAAGCGAAAGAACCAATTCTCGGCGTGGACCGCCGAGCGAAGCGCCCTCTGAGAATGCACCTGGTCACCTTCAATGAGCCGGTGGATTTTGCGCGCGGAAAGAAAATCGCGCCGGGCCGCTACCTCGCGGACAACGTGAACGCCGGGCAATGGCTCGCGCGCCACTCGCGGAGCGTGATGGTTGAACCCTGCCCGGCGCTGCCCGCGTGGCAGGTCGAGGCGCGAAGCGTGTGCATCATCAGGCCGGGCGGCCTCGGCGACCTCATCATGATTACGCCGATCCTGCGCGAAGTTCGGCGGCTGCACCCGGATTGCGTCATTCACGTCTGCACGCACGCTTGGAACGCGGTGGTGCTGCAGGGCCTGCCCTTCGTCGATGGCATCGTGCCGTACCCCATGGAAGCGTGGCGGCTGGGAGATTACGAAGCCGTGGTGCCGATGGAGGACCTGGTGGAGAGCGAGCCCAAGCCGGCCGAGGTGCACGCGCTGGATTCCTTTCTGAAGGCGTGGCCGGGCCTCACGATCGAGAATCGCCGGCCGGAGTATCACCTGCCGGACTCCGAGCGCGAAGAGGTGCGCAAGCGTTGCAACAAGCCGTCAACGCGCCGGTTCGTCGTGGGCGTTCAGCTCGAGGCCAGCTCGCCGGTGCGGACCTACCCTCGCATGACCGAACTGTTGGACATGCTCATCGGCCGGGGGCATGGCGTGCGAATCTTCGGGGAGCCGGGCAAGCACCAGATCAAGCACCCGTATGGCGCGAGGCTGCAGAACCTGCCGGCATGCACGCCGGCGCCAAATTTTCGGGAGAGCGTGGCGCTCGCGGCGGACTGCGACGGCTTGATTGTGGCCGACTCGAGCATGGTGCACGCCGCCGGCGCTCTCGGCCTCACCGCGGTGGCGCTCTACGGCAGCTTTCCGTGGCAGGTGCGGACCAAGGATTATCCGACCGTGCACGCGCTCAACGGAATTGGGCCGTGCGCTGCCTGCTGCTGGCACGGACGGACGAGCCGGTGGCCAGGCCATGGACCGTGCACGAAGTCCGGCTACTGCGACGTGCTGGCGACGATCGAGCCTGGCCGGATCGTGACGACGCTCGAGAAGCTGATGGAGGCAAAGCAACCGCACCAGTGAAGGAACGATGAAAACAAACGGTATTCCTGAGACAGAATCCGAGGCGGACGCGCTTCGTGCCTATGTTCCCGCTTCCGCCTTGGCTGAACTCGCCAAGGTCCGAGACGAGGAGATCGCCCACCACGAAAAGCGGGAACGCAAATTCCACGAAGACTGTGCTGCTATCAACGAAATCAAGGAGCGGATGAAGAGGGACAGGAGGGCGCTGAAAAAGCTGGAGGCGTCGAAACGCGACTACTTTGCCCACCCGCTGTTCCCGCGCACCGATGCCGCGCGGGATGCCGCTTGGCTTGCGGCCGTGGAAGCGCGGCGTCAGGCGCAAGAACGGGGCGAGCCGTTGCGCCTTGAAACCGTTGCGCAGTGCGGGGCCAGGCAGAAGGACGCAGTGGCGATCTATACGCCCTGAACGAACACTGTGAAAAAACTCCTCTACACCAAAGCTGATTCCGAGCGCGCGAACCGCGAATGGAAAGCCACGTGCGGACCTCATTCTATCGCGGCCGCCTGCGGAAAAACTCTGGATGAGGTCCACGCCGCAATAATCAAAGCCGGTGTGAATTATCGCGGCTGGATGAGCCCGACGCAGGTCACAAACACCTTGATCGAGCTGAATCATTTTTTCGGTCGCACGGCAGGGCTGAAAACCATGGACCTGTGCGACGGGATCAACCGGGTGCAGTGGGAAGGAAAATGGCTGAACCCAGGAGTGCCCGCACGAGTGGCTTATTTCCACACGCACCTGGTCGCTCATTTTCAGGGATTGGTGCTCTGCACAGCGTGCCTGACGGACAAATGGATCCCGGTCGATGAGTGGCGAGACTTCCACCTCAACACCCATCCACCATCTCCGTTTCACATCACTCACCATTGGCCGGTCACCTATCCGGGAGGACCCGAGCTTTTCTAAAAAGATGAATCGCGTCATCTTCACTGGCTACCTGCCCACCGATTCCGTGATGCGCGTCGCGCCGGGCGGCGCGCGCAAGCTCACCTTCGACGTGGTGCTGCGCGACAGCGCCGGCGTCGAGGTGCCGGAGCGGTGCTTCCTCGATCGCGAAGAGCTGATTAAAAAGCACGAGCCGCTGCTGACCGCCGGCCGCGGCGTGATCATCGAGGGCGAGCGCACAGGCCACCAGTACGAGGACCGCCGCACCGGCGCGAAGGGCAACTGGATTCGCGAGGTGCGCGTGACCCACGCGGAATTTCCGAACCGCGGCGGAAAGAAGGAAGAACCCGAGCCGGACGCGGCCGTAGCGACCCCATCCCAGCCATGAGCGAAGGCGTGCGCATCAAACTCGCGGCGGCCCAAAAGATCGCGGAGCGGATCCGGGACGAACTGGCCGGCTACTGCGATCGCATCGACATCGCGGGCAGCGTGCGCCGTCAACGTCCGGAATGCGGCGACATCGACCTGGTGCTGCTGCCGAAGGAAGGCCAGCGCCGCGACATCGAGAAACGGATGGGCCACAATCCGAACACGCGAGTCCTGCGAAGCGGCCCCGAAATCATGGCGCTGATCCTCGCGAACGGCGTGCAGGTGGACCTCTATTTCGCGCGGCCCGCGGTCAACGACCTGGCCGGCTATATCCCCGGCAACTACGGCATGCGGCTGCTGGCGATGACCGGCAGCCGCGAACACAACGTGATGCTGGCGCGGCTCGCCAAGCAGCGCGGCTACCACTTCGCCCCCTACCGCGGCCTGCTCCGCGGCGGCTTTTATCAGGCCAAGGGCGAAGGCGAGGAATACGTAGGCGGGGAAGTCTTCGCCGCCGAGGAGGAGCTGAACATTTTCCGCGAGCTCGGGCAGGGTTGGATCGCACCTGAAGCGCGGGAGGTGCAGGCGTGAGCCGTCCGAAAAACAAGCGGCTGCGGAAAACCTACTGGCACGTCGCCGTGCGCGTCGCGGCCGTGCAGGGCGCGCATGCTGCTTTCCCGCAGCTCGGCCTGCGCGAGCTGGGTGCGGCGCTCGGCCTCACGCGCCACGCGGTGCGGCACTACCTGCTCGGCGACATCAAGAGCGGATTCAACCGTGAGCCGGAATGGTCCAAGCAGTTCTTCGAAGGCTGCCGCGCGCTGGCAACGGGCAACACTACGGCCGCGGGGTTCGCTTTCAGCCAGGTGGCGAAACTGATCGCCAAGGAGGGACCGAAATGACAGCGCCGCAAACACCGGCGACCGGCGACCGGCGACCGGCGACCGGCGACCGGCGGTCGAGCCGTCGAGTGGAAGAGACCGGAGATTACCGCGGGCAAAGGACGCGGCGTACACGCCCGCGCCATGATGACGGCGAAGCTCAAGGCTCCGTTCCCGTGGTTCGGCGGCAAAAGCCGCGTGGACGATCTCGTGTGGGCGAGGTTCGGCCAGGTGCGCAACTACGTCGAGCCCTTCGCCGGATCGCTCGCGGTGCTGCTCGGCCGGCCGAATCCATCCGGCACGGAGACCGTGAACGACATCGACTGCTACGTGGCGAACTTCTGGCGCGCGGTGTCGGCGGATCCTGTGGCAGTCGCGGCGCACGCAGACAACCCTGTGAACGAGGCGGACCTGCATGCGCGCCATCTCTGGCTCGTGAACCAAGCGGAGTTTCGTGAGCGGATGAAGACCGACCCGGAATTTTTCGACGTGCGCGTGGCCGGCTGGTGGGTGTGGGGCATTTCCTGCTGGATCGGTGGCGGCTGGTGTGCGCTGCGAGAAAGGCCATGGCAGCAAAGGCCGCACCTCGGGCCACACGCGACAGGCCAAGGCGTGCACAAAAAGATTCCGGCTCTACATCCGAAGGGCGGCCAAGGAGTCGCCTTCAAGCGGCCAATGCTCCATCCGGCGAAAGCCGGGCCCGGCGTACGCCAGGCACTGTTCGACGTGGAGCGGTGCATGCCCGAGGTGAGCGTGCGGGCTGCGCGCGGCAGCGTGAGGCACCAGATTCCCGACCTCTGCATGGGCGCGAAAGGCAGTAACGTGTCCGACGACCTGGCCTCGTGGTTTGCTGCCCTCTGTGATCGGCTGCGGAGCGTGCGCGTGGTGTGCGGCGACTGGCTCCGCGTCCTCGGCGACACTCCGCTGGGGCTCACCAGTAACATGTCGCCGCAGTTCAAGACGGCCGTGTTTCTCGATCCGCCCTACGACGGCGAGCTGCGCGACGCCGGCATCTACGCGCAGGACAGCAACACGATTTCCGCCGCGGTGCGCGCGTGGGCGATCGAGCACGGCGGCGACCCTCGGCTGCGCATCGCGCTCTGCGGCTACGAGGGCGAGCACCAGATGCCGGACACGTGGGAGTGCGTCGCATGGAAGGCAGCCGGCGGCTACGGCAACCGCACGGGCAACGACAACGCCAACCTCGAGCGCATTTGGTTTTCGCCGTACTGCCTGCGCCCAGGGCAGGGACAAGGAGAGCTCGCCCTATGATCCTGCGCGACTGCCTGGTGCGAATGGGGATCGTCACGAGCGACCGGGTTTGCCGGCTGTCGCCGGTGGTGCAGCTATTTTTTCGGAATCTGTTACACATCTGCGATGGAGCCGGCCGTTTCGAGGCCCGTGCTGCCATTTTGCGAGCGGTGCTCTACGCGCCGAGTCTCCACAAGATCAGTGAGCGGGACGTGCAAGGCTGGTTGACGCAATGTCATCAGGCCGGGCTCGTGAAGCTCTACACGGTAGGAGGCGCGGGCTACGGCAAAGTTCTCAACTATGGACAGCGCGACACGAAACGCCGGGTGCTCTATCCAGCCGAAGACGGCGAGCAGCTGTCGCTGGCGCCGCCGGAGCACGAGCCCGGTTTTTTTTCGTCTGATCAGAAGGGAAGGAAATCCCCCCATAGCCCCCCGCCGGGGGGCGAGGTTTCGCCTTCGGCTTCTTCCCAAGCCGCCGAACCCCCGATCCGCTTTCGAAGGGTGAAACGTCTCCCCCGTTTGGACACGCTCAAGGACGAGTTGCACTATCTCGACCTGTCCGTGGACGAAATCCTCCGGCCGGGCGGCTGCGCGTACAACGTGCAGCCGACCGATCCCGAGAAAATCGCGAAGCTCGACCGGCTGAAGAAACGTCGCGGCGAGGTGACCGCGCTGCTCGAGCGCGTGCGGGAGGAGATGGCGAAATGAGCACCATGAACGAGGTTCACGACGTGAAAGGCCTGGCCACCGCGCTGAAGCGCAGCCCCAGCTACGTGTACGCGATGACGGCGGCGGGCTTCGAGATGCCGGGCCAGCGCGCCACGCTCCGCATGGCCCTGCAGTGGCTCACCAATCACCCCGATTTCACGAAAAATGGGGTCTATTTCTGCCGGCGGGGTAAAACGGGGAGAAACGGGGAGAGTGGCAGTGTTGAAGGGCGCAAGTAGGTTTCCGCCTACTTGGAGCCGTGGAAGAAACCACCACGAGCACGCCCGAGCAGCAGTCCGACCGCCACAGCGGTGTGCTGCAGCTGTCGCTGCCGGAAAT
The DNA here is from genome assembly GCA_035549635.1 of Opitutaceae bacterium. Taxonomy (GTDB): domain Bacteria; phylum Verrucomicrobiota; class Verrucomicrobiia; order Opitutales; family Opitutaceae; genus CAIUWA01. Next base: position 75,274 of record DASZQN010000003.1, on the reverse strand, counting down.
CGAGCGCGCCTTCGCGGCGACGGGGATCAAGACGCTGCCGGATGGCGTGTCCGACCTGAACCGCCGCGAGATGGTCTTCGTCGCCCGGCTGCTCGAGCACGGGCAGCACGCGCGCGCCGCGATCGAGGCGGGTTACTCGGAGACCAGTGCCGGCCCAATCGCCTCGGAACTCCTCAGAAAACCGAAGGTTTTCGCGTTCTATCGCCGATGCCTCGACAAGGTGGCGAGCGACGCCGCCGTGGTGGTGCGCTCGACGTTCGAACGCTACGTCATCCTGAACGCGAAGTTCCTCGAGGCCGCGCAGCAGGTGAAGGACGCCGACGCCTTCCTGGTCTCCGGGTTTCAGTCCACGAACGGCAAAGCCGCCAAGGACCGCACGGACTACGAGCAGGCCCGCGCGCGCGCCCAGCGCGACGAGAAGCACTACTCCACGCTGGCCCGCGGCGAAGGCATGCTGCTCGCCGCGCTGCTCGGAAAGCTGAAGGTGCAGATCGCCGGTGACGTGCACGTGTCCGTCATTTCCGACGAGGACCGCGCCCACCTCATGTCACTCGAAGCGCAGGGCGTGCCCGTGCGCATGCCGGCACTCGCGGGAGGGCGGAACTGATGTCCCGGAAAAAGAAATGGGAGGACCTGACGCCTGCCGAGCGGGTTGCCCGGCGCGAGCAGTACCTGTCCCACGGCATCGATCCCATCGTGCGCAGCGTGAACGCATGTCTGCGCAAGCTGAAGGCACAGGCTGAGGCCCGCGCGGCACAGCGTGCGCGCTTTCACGAATGGAGGGCAGCCGCATGAGCGCCGCCGCGACCACGGACCAGGCCGCGCCCACTGAGGTGGCCGCGCCGGCTCCGGCTGCCGAGCGTCCGAAGCTCAGCCCGGTGCAGTTCGCCGTCGTGGTGCTGAAGCTGCGCCTCTACAAATGGCAGGCGCAGGTGCTCATGGACGTGACGACCGGGCAGCCCGTCGTCGTCGTCACCCCGAACGAGTCGGGAAAGACCAGCGTCATCATTGTCACGCTCGCCCTCTGGTGCCTCCACGAGTGGCCCGGCGCAACCGTCGTCCTCACCAGCGCGACGTTCCGCGCGGTCCGCACCCAAGTGTTTGCCGCGCTTGAAAAGCACAAAGACAAGTTCGGGCATTGGACGTGGAAAGACACGGAAATCGAGAACTCCGCAGGCGGGCGGATCCTCGGCTTCGCAACGGACAGCGGCGCGAACTTCGAGGGCTTCCACGCTTATCCCGACCGCCCCCTGCTGATCATCAAGGACGAGGCGAAGTCCGTCAGCGACGATATCTACCAGGCCAGCGACCGCTGCAATCCAACCATGCAGCTGGACATCAGCTCGCCCGGCGGGCACTTCGGCCGGTTCCACGACGGGTTCAAGAGCCCGCGCCACCTGAAGCACGAAATCAGCGTGGAGGATTGCCCGCACATCACGCCCGAGCGCATCGCGGCGATGAAGGACCAGTACGGCGAGGACTCCGACATCTACCGCTCCATGATCCTCGGCAAGTTCGCCAAGGGCAAGGAAGACGGTAAGGTGGTGGCCTTCGAGGATTACGAACGCTGCCTGGCCAATCCGCCGACCTGGCACACGGGCACGAAGCAGGTCTTCTGCGACTTCGCCGACTCCGGCGACCTCTGCATTGTCGCCAAGCGCGACGGGAACAAGATCACGATCGCGGACCAGTGGAAGCCGGACGGCAACAAGGCCGGTGTCGCGGAGCGTTTCGAGCGGAACCTGCGGCCGCTGCAGGACGAAGGCTACAAGCTGTTCGGCGACGAGGACGGCACCGGTCACGGCTACATCACCACGCTGAACCTGCGCGGCATCAAAATCCGCGGGGTGCGCAACGATGACCGCACCTGCGACCCGCACTACTTCAACATCAACGCGGAGCAGTGGTGGACCTTCGCGAAGCAGGTGCGCGAGTGCCGGTGGATTCTCCCGCACGACGAGACGCTGAAACGCCAGGCGTGCACCCGTGAACAGAATTTCGTGCTGGTAGCCGGCAAAAAGCAGTTTGGCCGCGAGGATGGCAAGCTGCAGCTCCAGCCGAAGCGCCGCAGCGGAATGCCGAGCCCGAACCACGCGGACGCCGTGGTGGGCGTGGCGTTCGATTACCCGACGACGGAGAGCAAGAGCTACCTGAAGCCGGCCGTCACGCCCGAGGGTGTCATCCGCAGCCCGTGGGAAGACATCCAGCAGGAACATGAGGCCGAGAGCATGGCTGGCTTTGATGCCGGAAGCTGAACGCACCATGAACACCGAAAGCTGCGATTGCCGGAAGGTGGCCGATTACGACGCGGTGGAGCGTCCCGGCGATTTCTATTTTCAGAAGGTCGAGGGCATGGAGGGCGAAACCCAAATCCACCTGATGCTGCCCAGCCACACGTTCATTTGCCTCGGCGTCGCGCGCGGCTCGTCGGCCACTCCGAAAGTGTGGGGATGGGACGGCAATGAGGAGAAGCCGACGCTCGAGCCTTCGATCCACACCATCGGCCACTGGCACGGGTATCTCCGCAACGGCCGTCTCCAAAGCTGCTGACCATGACCGAAGAATCCACAGTTCACGACGCAGTGGTGAAGGACCTGCAGGCCCGCTCCAAGTGGGAGGAAAAGCAGCCCATCTGGTACAAGATGCGGCACACCGGAATCCCTCGGGCGAAGAAGCCGTACAAGGGCGCGCCCGACCTGCACTATCCGCTGGCGGACACGCTGCTCGACAAGCTGAAGCCGTTCTACGTCCAGCAGATTTTTTCCAACGAACTGCTCGCTGACCTGGTGAGCGAGCGCCAGCAGCCCGCCGAGTTCGCTTCCCTCACGGCGCAGTGGTTCGACTACAAGCTGAAGCTGAAAACCAACTTCCCCACGCAGGTGGTTTTCCTGATCGACCTCTTCCTGCAGACGGGCACCGGCGTGCTTCGGCCCTTCTGGAACGCGCGGGAAAACCGGATCGAGTTCAACACGATTGACCCGCTCTACTGCATCGTCCCGCCGAAGGGCAGCTTCGACCTTCAGGAGAATGACCGATTCGTCCACGTCGAGTGCATCAACCGCGCCGAGTACGCGAAGCGCAAGGCGTACAATCAGGACGAGGAGTTCATCAAGAGCATCGCGGGCAAGGGCCAGCCGAACAGCCGTGACTGGCTGAAAAAGCATGAGCAGCAGGCGCGCGAAGGTCTGACCGAAGCGGCCACGGACGAGGACATCATCATTTGGAACGTGTGGGAAAAGGAAGGTGGCACGTGGGTGCTGAAGACCCTGACCCCGCTCGACCGGGAAGCGCAGATCATGCCTCCCCTCAAGAACCCATACCAGCACGCGCAGCTTCCCTACGTGAACGTGCCACGGGAGCTGAAGGAACAGGGCTTCTACTCCAGCCGCGGCGAGGTGGAGAAGGTCGCCCCGCACGAAGCCTACGCCTGCAAGGTGTGGAACAAGAAGGCCGAGGGCTTGGACTTTTGGGGCACGCCGCTCCTCACCAGCGACGACGCGACGGCGGACGGCAAGAGCATCAACTTCGGTCCGGGCGAATTCATTCCCCGCGGCATCCGCAAGGTGGATTTCGGGCAGCCGCCGATCGGTCTCGATCAGGAGCTGATGAACATTCGCGGCATCGCCGAGCAGCGCGTGGGCATGCCGGACTTCGGCATCGGCGCCAACAACAACCTCGGCGAGGCGCGGACCGCGACCGAAGTCACCCAGCTGACCCAGCTCGGCGGCGTCACCACGGACCTGCGCGTGTACTGCTTCCGCCTGGCGCTGCAGAAAGCGTTCAAGCAGGCGTTCAGCCTCGCCATCCAGTACTGGAAGCACGACCTCGCCTACCTCTTCCAACAGGAAAGCCGCATGGCGCCGAAGGACGCGCTTCACTACGCCTACCAGGTTGACGTGGGCGGCAGCGCCGAGTCCTGGAACAAGAAATTGGCCGCGCAGAAAGCGCAGGCGATGATGCAGGTCTGCAAGGGCGACCCGTACATTGACCAGAAGGAGCTGCGCGTCGTGTACGTCGAGACGATGGACCCGCGCATGGTCAAGCGGCTCGTGCGGGATCCAAACCTGCAGGCCAACACCGAAGCGACCGACGAGATGGTGAAGATTCCCGCCGTCATGGAGGGCGCGCCGATCCCCGTTGAACCGCAGGAGAATCACGCGGTGCGCGCGGAAATCGTGTTCACGAAGCTGCAGCAGCTCGGCCACATGGGCGTGCCAGTCGATCCGATCGCACAGAAGGGCCTGGTCAACCGCCTCAACCAGCGGCTGGCGGTTTGGAAACAGGTCGATGGGAAAGCCGCGAATGCGTGGTGGGCGCAGAAGCAGCAGCAGCTCAAAGCCGAGGCCGCGCAGCAGAAGGCCGCCGCCGGCGGTGCCGCGCCCGGCGCCAACGTGGTGCCGTTCCCCGGCGGGCAGCCCGCGACTCCGGCGCCGGCCGCGCTCGCCATGGCAGGAGGTGCCCAATGAAGGCCCGCCTGATCCGGTGGCTTCTGCGCCAGCGCCTCGTGCAGGCGTGGCTCCTCTGCTCCGCACGGCCCGAGGCCAGCGTGCATGAGGTGACGTGGACGAAGGACGAGGCGGGAGCCTTGGCCGGCTGGCTCGAGACGAACGAGGGCAAGAAGTTCATGCTCGAGCTGGAAAACCTGAAGGCCGACGCGGACACGAACGCGATCCTTCGCAGCACCCCGGCCAGCGCCTACGGCCTGGTCGAGCGCGCGCGCGGCGTGCGCATCGCGGTGGCGCGCATCAAAGCACTTTCGACTGTCCGGACGGAACCGGACGAAGCCAAGGACGAGCGGCCGTCACTCCCGCGCGAACTTGAATTCCTGAGTGACACTTAAAACCACGGACATGGACCCGAAGACCACGACAGAAGGCGGAAATCAATCTGAACTCGACCGCGAGGAAGCGGCGCTGCGCGACGAGGCGATGAAAATCGATCCTCCCACCGCGGCCGACCGCCAAATCCCGGAGGAACCGATTGAACCGGATGAAGACGCCACATCCTCCGCGAGCACGGCCGCGGACGAAGTTGCCAAGAAAAACGCGGCCGACCTGAAGGCCGCGAAGGACAAAGCCAGCAAGGAGAGCGCAGCCAAAGCGGAGGCCGACAAGAAAGCTGCTGCCGACAAGGCGGCGACGGACAAGAAGGCCGCCGAGGACAAGGCCAAGCTCGAGGCTGACGAAGACGCCAAAAAGAAGGCGGAGCAGGCGAACCTGAGCCCCTACCAGAAGGAGCGCACGCGCCTGAATGAATCGTGGAAGAAGCTCGAGGCCGACAAGGAAAAGACGCGCGCCGAGGCGGAACAGCTCCGCAAGGACCGCGAAGCCTTGGAGGCGGATCGCAAGAAGCTGGCGGACGACCGTCAGCGCAGTGCGACCAAGCGGGAGAAGCCGAAGGACGCGACCGGTTACACGGCCGACGAGCTCGAGGCTGCCGCCGCTGATTTCGAGAAGGACGGGAAACTTGAACTGCGGGACATCGCCGCGGCGAAAGCCAAGGCCCTGCGGAAGCTCGAGGCGGAACAGAATGCCGGCGGCGGCGGTGGCGACACCGGCGCGGACAGCTATCCGGTTCCGTCCGAAGCGCAGCAGCAACGGATGCTCCGGGAGTGGAATGGGCACCTGGTCAAATTGTCGGAGGAAAACCCCGACATGAAGGTCATGGACAGCCCGCTCCGCACCGAAGTGACCGCGCTGCTGAAGCAGTTCCCGATCTTCCACACCCGCAGCGAGGGCATCCACTATGCCGTCGAGGTGGCGAAACTTCGTCTGTCCGAGAAGGAGGCCAAGGCCAAGGCAACCGAGTTGAGCACGCGCATCACCGAGCTGGAAACCGAAAACAAGCGGCTCACGGAATTGACCGCGCTGCATCCCGCCGGCGGTGGCTCCGGCTCGCATTCGTCCCCGAAGAAATTCGAGAACATGACGGACGCCGAGCAGGAGGAATACCTGAAGCGGGAGGCGGCCGAAGCGAGCACGTGAGGCGCGCCCTTAAATCTGCCGGGGTTAATCGGCTCTAGTTCACATGGGAGTCCAACTCACAACCAATCAGACGAGCCAGTATCGTCAGCACTTCATCAAGCGTTTCCTGAAGACGCTCACTGATGACCTCGTGCTGGAACAATTCGCTCTCAAGGAGGGGCTGCCGACCGCGCAGGGCGCGAAGTCGGTCAGCTTCTTCTGCGAGCCCTCGGGCAGCGCGGACGACGTGCTGACCCTCGCTGAGGACACGCTGGAAAACAGCACCTTCAGCTCCAACGACCTCACGGAGGTGCAGGTTCCCCTGCAGTTCTTCGGGGACAAACAGAAGATCAGCAACCTGCTGTCGCTGACTTCGTTCTTCGACCGCATCAAGAGCAGCACGCGGAAGATGGGCCTTTCGGCCGCGATCTTCTGCGACAACCTCCAGCGCAACGCGATCGTGACCGGTCAGGACCTGTCCGGCCACAAGCGTTACGGCGGGGCGCAGACGACGTTCAACGGCCTGGTGGGCACGGCTGCCTCCAGCGCGGTCTGGACGCCGCTCAACGGCCTGACGGCGGTGACGCAGCTCAAAACGGCCAAGGCCACCCGGCTGCCTGGCGGTGACTTCATCACCGTGGTGCCGCCGCAGGTCTCCTTCGACCTGCAGCAGCACAGCAAGTGGGAGAACGCCTCCCTCTACTCGGGATCCAAGCAGCTCTTCAAGGGCGAGCTCGGCCGGCTGTACGGCACGCGGTACGTGGAAGCCACGAACCCGTTCCTCGAGGACAGCAACAACGGCACGGAGGGCAGCTACAACGGCACGACCGGCAGCATCTACTCCGTAATCACGCTGGGCGAGGAAGCCTTCGGCTTCGTTGACCTGCAGGGCGCCGCTTCGCCGATGAAGCCGTCCATGAACATCCTCAACAAGGCGGACAAATCGGACCCGCACAATCAGTTCACGGTGGTGAGCTGGGCCGGCTACGCCGCGTCGAAGATCGTCGCCAAAAAGCGATGCGTCGTCACGCGCGTGAAGACGACCTTCGTCTGAGCAAGCACGCAGACGATCAACTAACAGCCGCACCGGCCAGGGTGCACAACACGGCGCAGCCGGTGCGGCTTTTAATTTTTCCAATCTCCAAAGCGAGAATCCCAACCATGAAAAACGGCTCCGAAATTTGCGTCCCGGTCAAGGCCCTGAGCCTCCCCGGAGGACAGGAAGGTCAATCCACCATGCCCGCCGAAGGCGACGAGGTGGACATCACCGGCACGGCGAAGGTCACGCGCATCGACGGCGACAACGCGTACCTGCAGCCCGTGACCATCAACGGCGAAAGCATCAAGGCGGACGACAAGGAGCAGAGCCTCGACGAAGAGGAAGCCTCCATGCGCGACGACGCCACCGAGGCCGACGCGAAACCGCAGGTTTACTGAACCGGCCGCAGCGGCCCGAAGGCATACCATGCACCTGAAAAACTTCATCACGAAGAAGGTCGAGGTGGACATGACGCTCGACACCTCGGCGTTCGCGTCGGGCGACATCATGGGAACGGCGACGATTCCGATTCCCACCGTCATGTTCGAGCAGAGCCCGAAGGTTCGGCTCTGGATCGAGCACATCACCATCCTCGACAAGGACGACCAGGGCGGCCTGTTCGACCTCGTGGTGCTGGACGCCAACAAGAGCCTCGGCACGCTGAACGCGGCACCCAGCATCAGCGACGCGGATGCGGCCGCCATCGTGGCGGTCATCCCGGTGACCAGCTGGACGGACGTGGGCGGCGCGCAGATTGCGCGACCCTCATTTGATCCGGTGTTCGTCGAGTTGGCAGACCTCAATCTGTACCTCGCCGCCATCAGCCGCGACACGAAGACGTACAGCGCGGCCGGCCTGCGGCTGAAGCTGGGCGTCCGCATCGAGAGCGGCGAGGGCATCTGATCATGGGTCACCGCCTGCCATTCGTCAGCAAGCGTAGCCGCCAACTGCTCGATCCCCGGTCACTGCCGGGGATCGAGGGTTGGTGGAGCGCGCGGTTTCCGGCGGCGGTCGCAGCCAGCGCGGCCTTTGCCGTTTCGCAGCTGTCGGATTTGAGCGGCAAGGCCAGGCATCTCACGCAGGCCACCGGCAGCGCGCAACCGCTTCTGCTACGATGGAGCGGGGAGAATTATTTGTACGCGCCCGGCATTGCCGGTAACTGTGTGGGGACACCGGACAGCGCGGCAAACAGCTTCGCGGGCGACATCGACCTACGCGTGAGAGCTGCCATGACGGATTGGACCCCTTCCGCAGCGCAGGCCCTGATTTCTAAATTCGGAGGAGGCGGGCATATTTCGTGGATGCTGCGGCTCGAAACAACGGGCCGCCTGGCACTTTATCTTTCGACCGATGGAACGAATTCCCCCGGAGTAAACTCTTCAGTCAGCGCTCCCTTCTCTGATGGAGTTGCGGGGTGGGTGCGCGCCACGTGGCGCGCCAGCGACGGACGGGTGCAGTTTTTCACTGCGCCCGACCAGACTGCGACCCCGTCCGTATGGACGCAGCTCGGAACCGATCAGAGTAACCCGGTGGGTACGCTATTTGATAGTGACGCTCTCATATACGTTGCGGCCCGTGGTGATGGCTTAACCGATCCGGCTTCCGGGAAATTCTATCGCGCCGAAGTCTATAACGGCATCGCGGGCACACTCGCTGTTTTATTTGATGCGAGCCAAGCGCAGAATGCCGCCGCCAGTTGCGTGAGTTCCACGGGTGAAACGTGGACGATCAATGCCACCGGCACGAAGCAGGCTCAAATCGTTGGGATTTCCAGCGTCATGTTTGACACGAGCGCACAGCATTTCCTCGGCTCGCCATCTTTCACGCTGGCTCAGCCGCTGACATGGGTCGTTCTCGGCCGCCGCCTCACACAAGGGAACAGCCGCCGGTTTTTGGCCGGCCTCTCGGGCGGCGGACATATCATTGTCGATGACGCGACCGTGGCCAATTTCTCCATTGCCGCCGGCAGCTCAGTGGTCGGCGCCCCGATCATCACGGACACGAAAAACCAAGTGGTGACGGCGCTTTTCCGCGGCGCCAGCTCAGCGATTCAGAAAAACAAGGCGTCGCCCGCGACGGTAAGCCCAGGCACGAACGGCGTGACGGGCGGCTTCAACTTCATGGCTTCCCCAATACCTGATGCGTACGGGAACTGGCAAATCACCGACCTGCTGCTTTTCAGCACGGTGCTCGACAACAGAAATCAGGAGCGCCTCGTCAACTACCTCAGCAGGGCCGGCCAGCTGAATCTCGCATGAGCAAGCTCATCACAGCGACGACCAAGGCCGGCGCGCAGGCGCTCGCCGACAAAGCGCAGGCATGGCTGCAGGCAAACGACCAGAGCTACCGCGCGGTAAAATGGGATGATCCCATTCAGCACCCGACAATTCCAAATCTCTGGGGCATCGTTTTTGCGGACTATATCGCCGCAGCTTTCACCTCTACGGAGCGCGGTGACACCAGCCAGCCCGATGCTTTGGGCGGCACGACGACCATTTGGACCAAGGTCGTGGATGCTACCGCCGACTGGTTTCCAGCCCCATCATCCCCATGAAATCACAACGCGGAGCCATCCCTGTCCTTGTCCTCTACGCCGTCGCCGCGCTCGCCGCGACGCAGTTGGTCCCGAATTGGCGGCTCTCGAATCTCTTCCAGAAAGGGCCACCCACGAAGGAACTGGTCGCCGCGCAGGCTGACCTCGAGCGCGCGAAAGCCGAAGCCGCCACGGCGCAAGCGGCTCTCGCCGCCGCCACCGCGGAGCGGGACTCCCGCATGAAGCAGCAGGTCGCCTCCGGCCAGCAGATGGTTGCCGGAGTTCAGGCGGCGCTCTCGCGCGCGCCACAAGGCCCGGAAGTAAAGCTGGCTGCGGGACTGGCCGGCCGCGCGTCCCTCGCGCTTTCCTCGGCGATTGGCGACCTCCCTGCGGACAAGCAGGCCGAGATTCAGGTGATCGTCGAGCAGGCGCTTTCCTCCAAGCAGGCGGAAATCGACGCGGCAAACGCCGCGCTGATCAAGAAGGACGTCGAGCTGGCCCAGACCACAGCGGCACGCGCCGCCGCTGAAGCGAAGATCCCGGCGCTGGAGGCGGACCGCGACGCCGCGACCGCGCGCGCAGCGATCGCACAGGCCAGCGTCACGGAAAAAACGGGACAGATCGTGAAGTACGCGGAAGCCGCCGCCCGCGACAAATCCGAGAACGGGTCGCTCGGCGCTCTCGTCCGGAAGCTCGGCTGGGTGATCGTGATCGCCGGGCTGCTGTACCTGCTCGCGCACTTCCTTCTGCCCTCGATCGCCCAGGAGTTTCCCAATGTGGGCGCTCTGCAAACCCTGAACAAAACGGTGAAGTCTCTTACCAGCGCCCACGTATGAGCGAAGACCGCCTAAAACGTATCGAGGAGGCTGTTGCCCGCATCGAACAGGGCCTGTTCGGCGACGAGGAACTGGACCAGTGGGGGCTGGTGCGTCGTGTGGGCAATCACGGCAAACGCATCAAGCGGCTGGAACTGCTGGCCATCTATCTCAGCAGCGGCTCCGTGATCGCCGGAGTGCTCTACAAAGTCGCCACAGATTGGTGGCCACACAAATGAGCGACACCGATAAAAATTACAAAGCGTGGGCCGACCTGGTGGGTCTGGTCCTGACCGACCTGACGGTGGACCCGCGCGAGGAGGGGCTGAACCCCGCGGACTTCGACGACCTTTTCAAGCTGTCCCACGCCGAACAGGTGAAGGTGACCGGCCTCACCGTCCGCGGTGGCGGTCTGCAGAAGGAAAACTGCATCGACATGAACCGGCTCTGCCGCGACGTGGAAATCATCAACGCCAGGCTCGAGGCCGGCCAGCAAAACGCCATCACGATCAAAGGCGGATGCCGCGACATCCATCTTTCCGCGATCACGATCGAGCGCGCAGGCGGTCACTGCGACATCGAACTGGGCAACTGGAGTGACCAGAGTTGGGACCCGGTGACAGGGGTTGTCCTCACCAACGTCTGCCGGGCGGACGGCAAGCCGGTGCGCGTGCGCGTCGGCCACGCGGACGCGCCGGTGATCGTCGGCGGGAACGTCAAAATTCTTTTCTGGGGCAGCCTGTACCTGAAGACCTACTGGAACCTGAAGTGGGCCACCCGGAAATTCTTCGGCGGAAAACTCAAGTTCCTGATGCCCTGACCATGCCCTGCTACGAATACATCGAGGAAGCGACTGGCAGAAAGGTGGAGCACATCGTGCCCATCGCGAAGCGCGACGCCGTGCCAGGCCACAAGCGGATCCAAGTCCCGCCCAGGGTGAACATGGCCGGCATCGCCGAAGACATCCACTCGATGGAGTACGGCGTCCGCCGCGGACTCCGCGAAATCGAGGAAAAGATGGGCACCTCTGAACTTCGGCGGCGGATGGATAAGGACATGCAACCGGAAAAATTAAAGCGCGTGTGGGCGCAAAACTAACATGGGCGACCTCGCAACACTCCCGACCTGGGCAGACGATACCGACTACACGTCGGCCGATTTCAACGCGCTGTTCGCGGCGCTCACCATCGCGAACAACGCCGTCACGTCCGGCAAGATCGCCGCCAGCGCGGTCATCCTTTCGAAAATCGAGGACATCGCCGACGCGGTGCTGCTCGGCAACGTCAGCGGCGACGACGCCGCTCCGGCCGAGCTGGGCCGGGACGACATCTGGACGATCCTCAACGGCGGCGACGGCATCATCAACGTGCTGCAGGCAAACTACCTGAAGCAGCCCCTCGCCACGGGTTACCCCACCTCCGGCGCGATCAACCTGGCGATGAACCAGAGCAATCGTGCGAAGATCATGCTCGTGGGAAACGCCACGTTCACACCCGTGGGCATGGCAGAGGGCGTGACCCTCTACGTTTGGCTGAAGAACGTCAGCGGCGGCAGCATCACGCTCGGCTGGGATTCGGGCATCACCTTGCCGGCCGGTGTGACCCTGCCGACTTCGCTCGCGAACGGGGCAAGTGTCCTCGTCCGCCTCTGCGGCTACGGCACCACCATCCCCGAGGTGGTGGGCTCGATCAACTAAACCCGAACCACTCCCATGAACCGGATTTCCCTCGAACAGTCCCGCACCGCCATCAGCAACCTTTATCGCGCGACGCGGAAAGCGCCGCTGCCAGCAGACTCGCATGACCTCATGTCAGCCAGCTCGGCCGCGCTCACCACGCTTTGCGACAGCGTGCAGAAGGAGCGCGATGACTTCGACGCCCTCAAGGCAACAATGCCGGAGCCAGGCACGCAGCCGGAGGTGACCCTTGCGCGCCTGCGCCTCGAAACCCTGGCGAAGCTCGCGACGCAACTCTGCGCCGCGATCGAGGCGCTGCCGCCGAGCGAGCAGCAGACGGCGCTCAGCACGCAGGCGGCCGAGCTTCGCACCAACCTCAGCCAAATCCTGAACCCGTCATGACCCTCGGCGAAATCGTCTCCTACGCCTGCGGCAAGGTTGGCCTGACCGATGACACGGCCAAAGCCAGGGCGCGCAGCTACGCCGCAATGCGCTACCAGCTCATCTTCCGTTCCGCCCTGTGGAAGGACGCGCTCTCCATCTACACGAAGGCGCTCGCGGCCAACGCCAACACCGTGATTCTTCCTTCGCAGGTGGAAAAGGTGCTCGGCGTGCGGTCCGGCAGCCGGGCATTGATGCCGGCCGATCAGGTGTTCCTGTTCAACGACGACCCGCTGGCGTGGGAGCGGAGCGGCGGCGAGGTGCAATTCACCCTGCCGGCTGTCACCGCCCTTTCCGGTGCGCCGCAGACCGGCGGCGAAAAGCTGCGTTTCGTCTCGAGCAACAACAGCGACACGACGAAGAAGGTCACGATCTACGGCCGCGACGCCAATCAGGAGGAGGCCACGGAGGTGCTGACCCTCAACGGGACCTCGAACGTGGATAGCGTGAACAGCTACGAGGAAGTGTACCTCCTCAGCAAGGACGTGACCGCCGGCGCCGTGACCGTCACCGGCGTCTCCAGCACGGCTGCGCTTCAGTCGCTCCGGCCAACGGAGACGCTGCGCCGCCACACCCGCGTGCGGATCCACGACACGCCCGTGGAAGCCGTCACGCTTTCCGTCCTCGCAAAGCGTCGCCCGAACCCCCTCGAGAACGACACGGACAGCACGCTGCTGCCGGCGCTCGACAACGCGCTGCTGGCGCTCGTCCTCGGCGACATGCTGCAATGGCAGGATGCCTACGCCAAGGGGAACACCTGCTTTGACGAGGGCAACGCGCTGCTCGAGAGCCTGAAGAAAACCGAGGTGTGGCAGGAAGCCCGCCGCATCGTGATGTCGCCCTCCGATGGATGCGGCGACTTTGAACGCCCTTGGGAATAAGCCATGCCTGGCCGCTTTACAGAAACGCTGGACGACCCGGAGATTTTCGACGGCACGCCGGATTTCAACGGCGGCGCCATGAGCTACGCGCGCCGGAACCTGCTCGCGCCAAATCAGGCGTTCAAGCTGGTGAACGTCATGCTGGCGAAGGACGGTCCGGCCGTCACCCGCCGTGGCACGCTGAAGCTCGGCGTCGCCGCGGACTACAATTCGCCGGTCCTCGGCATGGGGTACTTGGACACGCCGAGCCTCGAAAAGCTGCTGCGGATCGCGAAGAGCACCAGCGGCGGGCACGCGGTCATTGTCCAGTCCCACGACGGCAACCCCGCGAACGATTGGGTGACGGAGGGCAGCTACACGCCCGCCGACGCCGACATGGAAATTGTCCCGGCCCTCAACAAGCTCTACCTCTTCAACGGGAGCGATGCCGTGCACACGTGGGACGGCACCTCCTTCGCCACGCTCGGCACCAGCGGCACCGATTGCCCGAAAGGGAAGTGGGCGGTCTGGTTCCAGTACCGGATGTTTGTCGCCGGTGTCGCCGCGTCGCCGTACACGGTCTTCTTCAGTGACGTGCTCGACCCGAGCAACGGCCATTGGGATGCGACCGCCAAGAGCTTCAAGGTCAGCGAGGGCGACGGTGATCCCATCGTTGGCATTGCGCCATGGACGGGGACGCTGCTCGTTATCTTCAAGCGGAGCAGCATCTGGCTGGCCGACGTGGACCCGACAATTTCACTCGGCGGAGGCATCGCGCTCCAGTGCATCCACCGCGGTGTGGGCTGCCTCAGCCATCGCAGCATTGCCCAGGTGGGCGCGGACCTCTGGTTCGCCAGCGACGACGGTCCGCGCAGCGTGCAGCGGATCCTGCAGGGCGACCAGCAGGCCGTCAGCCTGCCATTGTCGCGGCCAGTTCAAGACCGCTGGGACCGGCTGAACAAGAGCGCCGCGGACAAGATTTGCGCGACGTTCTTCAACAACCGGTACTTGATCGCATTTCCGACTGAAAACGCGACGCGCCCGGACGAGGTGCTGAGCTTCAACACGGAGAAGAACTGCTGGGAAGGTTACTGGACCGGCTGGACGCCGACGATTTTCTGCGCGAGCTACTTCGGGGGCCTGCAACGGATGCAGATGGGGCGGGCTGACGGCCAGGTGATGCAGTGGCGCAACTTCACCGCAGAGGAGAACGAGACTGAACTGGACTTCGTTGACGGCGCCGTGGACATCCCGACGACCATCGGCCTGCGCAGCCACAACTTTGACGAGCCGCGCAACCGCAAGCGCGGCGTCGTGGTCGAGCTGGAGTTCGACCGTAGCCGGGCCCGAACCGTGGACCTCGCACTCATCCTCGACGAACGCACGACGTCAATCGACCTCGGCTCGATCGCTTCCGGCATCGGTGCGGTCACCTTCCCGATGCGGTTTCCCTTCCGGTTCACCGGGACCGGCATCAAGCGCGTGCCGCGGACACTGCTCGATCAGCCGCCGTTCCGGGAAATCGCGTTGGAGATTTCGAGCACCAAGCGGAAGCTCGCGCTGCGGAGCGTGGCGCTGACCGCGCACCTGCGGGGCATGACCCTCGGCCAATGAACGCCACCGCCACCACTTCCAAGCCAGTCACGGCCGTGCAGGTCGCCGCCTTCCTGAAGCGGTACTGCCCCGGCCAGCGGCAAAAGCCGTGGGCGCGGGACCGCATCGTCCCGTGGGTGGCTTGGTTCATGAGCCTCGGCACCTGCCTCGTGATCACGGACGACGCCGACAAAATCCGCGGCGTGGTGCTCGGCCGGTTCATCACGGACCTGGCTGACGGCCCGAACGGGCATTTCAAGAACACGCCGGGCGCGCCCATCGGATGGGTGGACGCGATCGTGGCGAAGCATCCGGCGGTGATGCCGCAGCTCATCGCCATCGCCATCAGCAAGTGGCCCCACGTGGAGCACTTCGCTGGCTCTGTATTTCTACGCGGCGGGGAACTCCGGATGTTCCCGAAAGCAACCTTCAACCGTTTCTTCGGAGTAACACAGCCATGAGCCAAGACGCACCTCCGCCGCCGGATTACGCCGCCGCGAACACCGCGGCCGTGACCGCCGACGCCAACACGCTTCCTTTCCGGCTTGCGATCAGCAAGGCCGCGCAGCTCGGCACGAGCTGGACCGACCCGGACACCGGCAAAGTCTATGACTTCACCGGCCTCGGCAACGACGCGATGAACCAGACCGCCATTGATACCGCGAAGCAGCTCATGCAGGCGGGCGGCGACATCTCGACGGACGAGGCCAAGAAGCAGCTTCAGGCCCAGCTCGAGCTGCTGCCGCAGTTCAACAAGCTGAACCTCGAGCAGCAGCAGGCGACGATGGACGCCGCGCTCGAGGCGTCGAAAAAATACACGGCGAACACCTACGACCAGAATCTGGAGTACATGCCGAAATTCGGCGACCTGCAGCGGAGCGAGGACGCGAAGACCTTCGCGCAAAACCTCGACCTCGGAAAGCAGGGGACCTACGCGCAGGCCGATTGGCAGAAGGACCTGCTGCCGCAGCTCAACAAGGTCTATAGCCAGGCGCAGACCGATTCGCTCAACGCTGCGAACGCCGCCGGCCGGGCGAACAACCCGAGCGCCTACGCGACGCGGGACGCCCTCGGCGCGCAGATCGCCGCGGACCTTGCCGCCGGCGACCAGATGACGGACGCGCAGAAGCGCCAGTATCAGGAGAAGGTGCGCGGCGCGCAGGCGGCGCGCGGTAACATCCTCGGAGACAGCGCCGCCTTCGACGAGGCGCTGCAGCTCACCGATTACGGCGACCAGCTGAAACAGCAGCGCCAGCAGGCCGCCGAGAATTTCCTGAACACGAAGGACCTCGCGCCGAATTTCGCCACTGTGGGTGCGGTCAATCCGGTGATGCCGAACTTCGGCAGCACCCAGCCGATCAACCCAACCGTGCCCAACTTCGCGCCTACAACCACCGGCATGCCGAGCCTCGCGCCGACGCCGATTTCGGCGAGCAACAACCCGCTCGCGATGCTGAATCCGAACGCCGCCTCGCAGGGGCAGCAGCTCGCGCAGAATACCTACCAGACGCAGGTGGGCGCGTCAGCGAGCCAAGGCAACCCGTGGATGCAGGGCCTCGGCTTGGCGCTCAGCGCCTACGGCACCTACGCGGGTCTCGCCGCCGCGTGCTGGGTCGCCCGCGAGGTGTACGGCGCGGATAACCCGCGTTGGCTGCGCTTCCGCGGCTGGATGCTCAACCGCGCGCCGGCGCCTCTCCGGGCCGCTTACCTGAAGCACGGCGAGCGTCTGTCCCGGCTGATCCGCAACCGAGCACGGCTGAAGGATGCAATCCGTCGCGAGATGGATTTCATCATCGCCTGCGATGAAAGGGGGATTTTCGCATGAAAGACTCCGATTTCCAAGCGGTCATGGCCGGGATCAACACCATCGGATCGAGCATCGCGCAGGGTCGCGACGCCGCCCTGCGGAAGGCGATGCTGGCCCGCCAGGTGCAGCAGGACCAACTCGACAACGAGCTGAAGAAAAAGCAGCTCGACCTCGAATCGACCAAGGTCGCACAGGTCACGGACCCCACCACGCCGGACAACCAGCTCACCGCGGCACGTGTCGCGGCCGCCAAGCAGGCGCTCGACCCGACTGCGCCGGACAACGTGCTGAAGGCCAAGCAAGCGCTCGAGGCCGAGGCGCGGGGCCGGGCCGCCGACGCGCAAGCCTCGGCAGTCGCTGCCAAGCCCGTGATCCCGGAGCAGGCGCAATTCGAGTGGCTGCGCGGGCTGCGTCAGCAGTCGCAGGCGGCACTCCTCGCCGCGCAGCAGAAGGGCGACCAGCAGGGCATTGTCTCCGCGCAGGGTGACCTCGACTGGGCGAACAAGGCGTTCGACAAATACCTGGGCAAGGCGGGCGTGGAGCCCACGGTGAACATCGAAATGCCCAGCGACGACGGCCTGAGCAAGGTCACGATGAAGGTGCCGCAGAGCCAGTGGAACCCGTCGCATCCGATGTGGAGCAAGTTCAACACGACGCCGCCGGCGCCCTCGGCCGGTGGCATGCCGACGCTGACGCCGGATCAGGCGAAGCTCGCCAAGCCGGGGACCAAGTACAAGACGACTGACGGCCGGATTCTCGTCCGATGACCCCCGACCCATACGCTGGACTGGGGACGCCCGATGCGGCGCCCCCTGACGCCTACGCCGGGCTCGGCACGCCCGCCGGCGGTGATCCTTACGAGGGGCTGGGCACGCCCGAAAAACCTCCGTTCCTCGACCGCCTGAAGGCCGTTGGCACGAGTATCTTCACGGACTGGGCCCCGGACCTGGCTAAACGCGTCGCCCACGGCGCGGTAACTGCCACAGGCGACGTCATCAAAGGCGTGGGCAGCCTTGGCGATGCCGGCTCGCACCTGGTGGATTCGGCGCAGGACAAGCTCACAGAACTAATTCAGGGCGCGCCCTTGTCGTCAGAGCAGAAAACCCGGCGCACGATCGAGCGCGCCGCGGCGGACACGAAGTTCGGGCAGCCGTCACGGGTCGCCACCGGCTTGGGTGAGTTCGCCAAGGACCAGGCCGACGCCTACAAGGGCGACCCGGCCCACGACAACACGATGCCCGCCAAGGTCGCCGAGATGGCGGGCGGCCTCGCTCCGCTCCTTGCCAGCGGTCCGGCTGCGCCCGAGGCGATGGCCGCGATGATGGGTCAGCAGGGCAAGGATGACGCCGCGGCCCACGGCGCCGACGACGTGCACCAGGCCGCCGCCTTCGCGCTCAACGCGCCAGTGGGCTACGTCACGCAGGCATTGTTCGGTCTGCCTGCCATCCTGAAATCCATCGAGCAGAGCGTGGGCAAGACCGTCGCCACACGCATCGCGGTGGAAACCGGCAAGGCCATGGCGCGCGGAGCCGTGGAAAACGGCCTGATGACGCTCGGCAGCAACGTCACCGCCAAGGACCTCGTGGGCTACGACCCCGAGCGCGATCGCATGCAGGGCGTGGGCGAATCGGCGGCCGTGGGCGCCACCGTAGGCGGACTGACCGCCGGCCTCTTCACGGGCCTCAGTGAAGGCGACCGGAAGATTTTCGCGGACGCCGTGGACAAACAGGTCAAGGTGAGGCCGCAGCAGCCTGAGGCGAAAGCTGAGCCCGCCGCTGCTGTCGAACCCGCCCCGGAGCAAACCACCGCGCCGGCGCCAACTGAAGACCTCACCGCCAGCGTGGAGTCCGCGCTGCCGGATCGCGAGAGCCGCGATTTCGTGCAGGGCCGGACAAAGCAGGACCTCGAGCAAGCCGCGGCGGACGCGCCAGCCAGCCCGAACATTTGGAAAGCAGCGGTGGACGACTTCGTGGGCTACGGCATCGGGCCGCAGCAGCTCGACGGCCTCGACCGCAACCTGCAGTTCCTGCAGGAAAAAAAGAACGCGCGACGGCTGAAGCCCGAGCAGGTGAACAATGTCCTCAGCAACACGTTCCTGCCGGCCGCCATCGGGCCGAACCGGTATTTCTCGCTGGTCAACGAACTGGCGAAGAGCGCGGACAACATCGCCGCGATGCGGACGGAAATTCAGGGCGTGCGTGACAGCGTGGCCGCTTCAGTCGCAGCGCGGACAGAGGCACCCGCAGCGAAGCCCGCGCCGGCGCCGCTCTCCCGTGAGGAAGGCTTGCAAGCACTGAAGGCGAAGATCGAGGCCGAGGCCGCCCAGCAGACGCGACAGACGCAGGACATCGCAGCGAAGAAAGCCACGGCGGAAAAGGCGCTCGCGGACGCAGCAGCTCGGCGGAAGGCCGAGAACGAACGCCTGGCACAAGTCGAGGCGACCGGGCGGGATCCTGAATCGGGACTGATCGAGGACCTGCGGAGCGTGCCGTCCCACGAGCTCGAAAACTTCAACTGGGACAAGGACCGCTTCATGACCAACGGCGACGAGGTGAAGCAGGAGGACATCGACGCCGTGCTGCAGAACCGGACCAATGCGGCGGAACGTGCGGAGGCAGACCGGGCCGCCGGCGGCGCCGCGGGCGACGACCTGCTGACGGTCCTGCAGAAGGTGAAGCTGCCCACGAGCGACCCGGCGCTGGGCGGCGAATTGAAGCTGCTCCGCGAGGAGATGAACAAGGGGCAGCAGATGAAGATTTTCAGGGCCGGCGGCGGCGACCTCGACGCCGTGGCCGAAGTGCTGCGCGTGGATCACGGGTTCAGGGACATCAAAACCCCGGCGGACGTGATCGACTTCGCGCAGCGGGCACTCCGCGGCGAGAAGATCATTCCAACATGGAGCACCGAGGCGAACTTTGCCCGACGGCAGCCGCAGGGCATGGAGGACAGGGAAGCCGCGCAGGCCCGCTGGTATGAGAACCTGCAGCGCGTGGCGCCGGGCCTGGCACGGGAAGCCGAGCTGCGCTTTGGCAGCCCGGAGGCACTGGTGCACGAGGGTGCCGCGAGGCGCGACGAACTGACCGGCGAGGAAGAGGCCGGCCGCATCCGGGACTACACGGCGAAGAAAGAGATTTTTTACCTCTTCGATGAAGCGCTCCAGAGGAACACGGATGACGTGACCCGGCTCAATCTTCAGCACGAAATGGGGCACGCCTTCTGGGATACGCTCGATCGCTCGACGCAGCACCGCATGTTCGATCTATTCGAGGAGGAGACGAAGAAAAAGACCGGCCCGCTGTTCGACGACGAGGGCAACCTGCGCGAAAACGTGGCGCAGGGCGCGACAGAGGACGTGCAGGAGTGGTTCGCCGAACGGCTCGCGCACGCGAATGACAACTGGGCGAAGCGCCGGATCGACGCAATCAGCCGCGGCGACGGCCTGGTTTCGCTCGTGGCCGCCAAGTTCCGCGCCCTGCTGGCCCGCATGGCTGAAATGCTCGAGCGCACCGGTGGCCGTGGCGGCTACGACGACGCGCTGGTGAAGGATTTCCGGCGGTTCCTGGATCAGGGCACGCGGTGGGCCGAAAAGGACGCCGCGGCGGGCAATGCCCGGCACGTGGACGACGCCCAGCTGCGGACGTATTTCACCTTGCACGGCGTGACCGACGAGGGGAAACTGCAGGAAGCGATCGAGGATTACCACCGTGCAGAAGAACGCATCAGTGAAGCGAGCGACCGGCCGTACCAGGCGGAATTTGACCTACCCGGTGAGCCCGGAGGTGGTGGTGATGAGCGGGCCGGGCGGCCTGTACAACGCCGAAAGCCTGCGCCGCGCGACGAAACGGCGGAAAAACTCCTCGGCGACCTCGACCGCCGAGTAAGCGAACTCGGGCCGGAACTGGCCCGCAGTGGCCGCGTCAGCACGATCGTGCCGGAACTGGTGGAGGGCGCGTTCCCGACACTCAAGTGGGAAGGCCAGATCATCACCACGCCGCAGGACTTCGCGGCACTCGCGGCCACGCTCCGCAATCCCTTTCAGGAACGTCTCGGCGTCGCCGTGCTCAACAGCCGCGGCAAAGTGATCCACGCCGAGGTGCTGACGGCCGGTGACATTGCAAGCGCGGCCGCGCATCCGCTGCTGGTGGCCCGTGCGATCGTGAAGGCTGGCAAGCAGGCCCGGAAATACATCCTCTGGCACAACCACCCGAGCGGGGATCCTTCGCCGAGCACGGCCGACATTCACGTCACGCGGCAGTTCGAGAACACGGCGATGCCGAACAACGCACAGATGATGGACCACATCATCACCAACGGCGACAAGTTCTACAGCATCTCGCAGCAGTCCACGATGGATATGCCCGCCGGCGTGCAGCGGCCCGCGTGGGAAAAGGTCAACCGCGAGGCCCTGAAAAAGCTCGCGGCCCCCGCGGCGTATTTCGACATGGTGAAGCAGGTCCGGGCGACCAACCCCGAGGGCACTCTGCTGGTTTTCGTGAACCGGAAAAACGGCATCACCGGCGTGGAGATGACAGGCTCCACCACCGTGGACGACATCTGGCAGGACATTTTCAAGGGCGCGACACGACACGCCGCCTCCGCCTTCTTTGTTGACGGCCGCTCGATCAATCAGGACGCCGTGCGGCGGCTCACTGACCGGGCGAAGCAGGCCGGCATGGAGATGAACGACGCCAGCAACCCGGAAGTGCCCAGCTTCCGCTCGCAGAATTCCGGCAGCGACCTTTTCCGCCGGCGCCTCACGGAAGAGGGCGGCGACTACACGGTGCGCGAGGGCGACGAGCCGCGCAGCTTCGACCAGTTGCTGCGGGATTTCACGTCGCTCGAGCGCACGCGCGACCGCTACCTGAACGAGGAAGGCCGCGTGCCGCGGCACGTCCTCACCGGCCTGGCCGACATCCGCGAGCAGCTGGACAACACAATGCCGGGCTGGCGGGACGAGCTGAAGGCCCGGCAGGAACAGGCCGCGGTGGACGCGGCGCCGAAGGCTGAACCGGAAGCCGGCATGGGTGCCGAGACGGAACCGGCGGAGGAAATCAATCCGGCCGTGACCGCCAGCAAGAGAAGCCAGCTCGAGGCCAGTTCGTTTCAACGGCCGTCCGCCATCAAGGAATACCTCGGCAACCTGGCGAAGCTCTTCACGAATTTCCGCAGCGCGCTGCCTGAGCTGCCCGGCGGTGCCAAGGGCCGGGAATTTTCGCAGTTCCGCGAGGGCTACCGCATGCTCGAGGCTGCGACGACCGCGACGCAGCGCGAGGCAGAGGACCGCGTGGCGCACGTCCTCGAGCCCATCCGCGCCCTCGGCAGCGATGCCGTCAACCCGCGCGAATACCACGAGCTGCTGAGCCTGCAGGGCATCCGCAAGAAGCTGCTCGACGACGGAGAGCAAATCCGGCCGAGCCTGACCGCCCGGATCGGCGAACTGGAAGGCAAGCTCGACTCGCTGCCGTACCATCTCTTCAGAAAAACGGTGCTCTATCGGGACCTCTGGTTCCGCGCGAAGATTCCGAACGAAAACGGCGATCCGATTTCGCTGCCGTTCAACCTGCAGAAGTCGGAAATCGACGACGCGCTGCGCGACCTGCACCGGAAAATCGCCGCGTCACCGGCGAAGGATGCGATCGAGGAGGCGCTGCGCCGGCACTATCTCCTCGTCAAGAACACGCGCGAGGACCTGCTTTCGCGGGGGTACGTCATCCCCGAGGAGCTGCGCAACCCGCTTTATTTCCCGCACCTGGTCCTCGATAAGTTCAACGGCACCCTTCAGAAGGTGAAGCTCGACACGGCCGCTGACTTCCGCGGCTACCTGCAGCAGCTCACCGGCAGCGCGAAGGACATCGAGACCGACTACCTGACCGCGATGTATTACCACATGGGCCAGGTGCTCGCGCACAACGCCCGCGAGGACATCGTGGAAACTTACTGGCACAAGCCGTATGACATCAAGGACGAGCTCGAGGCCGAGGCTAAGCAGATCAACGAGGAACGGAAATTCAAGGGCATGGGCTCAATCAGTTGGCGGCAGCTCATTCCCGAGGGCTTCACCACCTACGTGGTGGACAAGAGCATTCCGCTCCGGCCCGGCTACATGATCGACCGCCAGGTGCTCGCTGACCGGCTCGGCGTCGAACTCGGCGAAGGCGACCTCGGCGCGCAGCTCCACAAGCTCGGCCTCGACGTCACGATTTCGCCGGACGACATCAAGAGCGCCCTCATCGCCGACGAGAAGATCGTTTGGGTGGTGCCGAAGCCGGTCGCCGAGGCGCTGAAGGGAATCGTTTCCCGCGAGACGCCCGGCAATCCAATGCTGCAGGTGCTGGGCAAGGCGATCAGCGGACCGCAGGGCCTCTGGAAGCGGTGGACGCTCTATGCTCCGCATCTCACGATCCGCTACAACTACGGCAACCTGGTCGCCGACACCGAAAAACTTTTCTCCGTGGATCCTGCAGTGTTCGGCCGCCTGAAGCCGGCATTGCGCGAAATTTGGGACTTCTATTCGGGCGGTAAACCCAGCCCCGAACTGAAGGAAGCCTTTGAGCGCGGCGTCATCAGCGGGGTCACGGCTGGTGAAGTCGATACGCTCGCAAAAAATCAGCTCGACCGCTTCGAGGCATTTCTGACCAAACCGGAAATCTACGTCGAAAATATGAAACGTGGCCTGCAGTGGGGGCGGACCGCGGCCGAATTGCGTGAGGCGACGTTCCGCTATGCGAAATTCAAGGCAGACCTCGACCGGATGAACAACGGCAGCCGCCCGGTCTATGCCGGCGCCTACTGGCGCGACGTGGAGGCGATCAAAGACAGTGAGCCAGGTGCAAATGACGCGAACCTCGCGAAGGCAGCTTACATCAGCCGCCGGACCTTCGGTGACTACGGGGACATTTCTGTGAGCGGCAACGCTCTCAGAAAATACCTGGTGCCGTTCTACTCGTGGATGGAGGTGAACTTCCGTTATCACGCCAATCTGCTGCGAAACATGATGGACATGACCGCCGGCGCCGGCGCCACCCAACTGGCGCGCGGCGGACTGGTGGCGGCAAGCAAGGTGGTGCTGCCCCGAAGCGTCGCCGGCGTGCTGCTGCGCCTCGCGCTGCCCTACGTCGCAGTGACGCTCTGGAACAACAGCGAGGACCGGCAGGAATTGGAAAAGACGCTCTCAGAGGAGGATCGCCGCCGGTTCCATTTGATTCTCGGAAGGGACGCATCGGGAAAAACCCAAGTCGTCTATATGCCCACGGCCCTCAGCGACGTGGTGGAGTGGTTTGGAGGAAACGATTTTTCGCGCCTGGCAGTGGAGTACTGGCAAGGGCGCATCAGCTTCCCCACGATGGTGCACGAGTGGATCAGCAACGCACCCAAGCAGGCGCTTAACAAAGCCGTGCAGGGCGTCAGCCCGCTGCTCAAGGCGGTTTACACAGCAGTCGCCCGGAAGAACATTTTCCCAGACGTGACAGACCAACGGAGCATTGCCGACTATGACATGAACTGGGCGATCCTCGGCAACATGACTGACGGCTTCACCTCCGATTATTTGCGGCGAGTCGTGGACAAAGATTTTTACTCGACGAAAGATTTCGGCGACTGGAGCCAGCAGCTCATTCTGCAGGTCAGGCGCCGCGACCCCGAGCAGTGGGGCTATTACGCGACGCTCGATCGCGTGGCGGCCTGGCAGCAGGCCCACGGCGGCACGGTGGACCTCGGCGTGAACAACAAAGCCGACGCCCAGGTGCTCGGCAGCTTCCGGAAGGCGATCCGCGCAGCAGACATCCCGGCCGCGCTGTCCTTCTATCAGAAGCTGCTCGACGCCGGCTACACGGCCGAGCGCTTCCACGCGAGCGTCATGCACGCGGACCCGATGGCCACGATCGAGCGGAAATCCCGGCGAGAATTTTACGACTCTCTGTCGCCGGCGGAAAAGGAAGATGTGGACAATGCCTACCGCTACATGCAGCGAATGGAGATTTTCAAAAACCGGGAGAAGCAGCTGTTCCCCGTCGAGAAGGCCAGCGCCAACTACAAGGCCAGCTTCGCCGCGCGCGGCGGCCGCCCGGACGTGTTTGCCGGACTGATCGGGCTCGAGGCGGAACGCAGCGACGCGGACGAGGAGATGAAGGCCGAGCACCTGCTGAAGATGGCACTGCGGCCGCGGTGAGGGCATGCCATGGGCGCACCACAAGAGAAGTGGGCGTTGGTCTCGGGGCCCGAGCACAACCCCGTCTATTTCTGCATGGAGATGCGCGGCGGCCGTCCCGTGCTCACGCTGCGGATCGAGCGGGCGCACTTCTTCAAATCCAAGCGGATGGCCGAGGCGGTGCTGGACGAATGGGGGCTCGACCCCAAGGATTGGCACCCGGCAGAGATAGCCACCTGAAGCCCTCGCGGCTACAGGCAGGCTACAGTAATACCGTAAAACGTTGATTACTAATCAAACTAAACGGGCCTCCGAAGCCATTGATCTGGGTTCGATTCCCAGCGCTCGCACCAACCTTCGCTCCCTGAAGGCAGCTTCGGCTGGCAGGCCACCTTGCCCGCCCGTCACTACTGGCTTTCGATCAGGGGCTTGAGCTCGGAGATCGTGGTGATGCGGGCGAAGCGGGAGTCGTCCTGGCGGACGAGCAGGGTGTAGGAGCGGTTGTAGCCGAGGGGCGCCATCCAGACCAGGCTGTAGCGGTGCGCGAGTTCGGCGGTCAGCCAGCCGTTGAGCTGGCCGGTATCGCTCAGGTGGCCGAGGAGGTCCGAGTCCAGGGAATTGCTGAAAACCGTCATGGTGAGGCTGCCGGCATATTCGGGACAGAGGTCGATGTTGCCGCGCTGCAGCGCCTCGAAGCAGATCGCGGTGCCGCCCAGGCCGGATTTCAGCTCGGCATTCCACGCGGTGGCGCCGTCGATCAGCTGCTCGAGGATGTTGCCGAGGATGTACTGCTCGGTGGTGTTCATCGCGCCGATCACCAGGTCGGGTGCGTCAAGATCGAAGCGCTTGGCCCGGGCGCGATCGGCCTCCCACTCGATGCCGGCGCCCGGCGCCCAGCTGCGCAGGAACTCCGTCGCCGCGACGTCGGGAGTCACGCCATCCTGGTCGACCCGGAGATTGAGCTGCCGCATGGTCTGTTCGGACAGGGCTCCGGTCAGTTTGTCCAGCAGAGGGCGGAGTCCGGGGATGCGCTCAAAAAGCTGGGAGCGGGAGAGGAGGGCGGCGTCGTAGTGGGGAAAAAAATTCCGGTCGTCCACCAGCGAGCGGAATCCGAACGCGCTGATCTTGCCGTCGGTGGAGTAGCCGCAGGCGACGTCGATCTCGCCGCGGTGCAGGGCGTCGTAGAGCAGGCTGGGATTGAGCTCATTGTAGCGGAGCGCCGGCAGCCCGTAGTCCTTGCGCCAGGCCTCGTAGCCGTCCGTGCGCTGGACAAAGCCCGAGGTGAAGCCGAAAAGGAGCGGCGCCTCGGTGCCCGGGCGCCAGACGGACAGGACGCAGCCGACGAGGACGAGGCCGCCGATCGCCGTCACGCGGCGGGGATAGCGCAGCATGAAGTGCTGTGCGAGGCCCAGCGCGCCATCGAGGCCCAGGGCGAGGAGCGCGGCGGGCACGGCTCCGAGGAAGATGATCGCGGGCTGGCTGGTGGCGATGCCGCGAAAGATGAAGACGCCGAGCCCGCCTGCCCCGACGAGCGCACTGAGCGTCGCGATGCCGACGCTGATGACCGCGGCGGTCCGCAGACCCGCGAAGATCGTCGGCAGGGCCAGCGGCAGTTCGACGGTCCAGAAGAGCTGGAAACCGTTCATCCCCATGCCGCGGGCGGTGTCGACCACCCCCGCATCCACGCCGTCGAGTCCGACCAGGGTGTTCCGCATCACCGGCAGCAGCGCGTAGAGAAAAAGGGCGACCACCGCCGTCTCCCGGCCGAGGCCGAACAGCGGAAGCATGACGCTGAGGAGCGCGAGGCTGGGGACGGTCTGCACCACGCCGGCGAAGCCGAGGAACACCGTCGCGGCGCCGCGGCGGTAGCGGAGCGCCACCGCCAGCGGCAGGCCGATGGCGGCGGCCGCGAGCAGCGCGAGTGCGACGAGGTTGAGGTGCTCCGAGATGCGCGTCGCCAGATCCGCGCGATGGGCCAGGAGGAAGGTCCTGATCGCCTCGAGGTTCATGCCGGGGGCCTCCCGCCCGGAGAAGCGCCGGCGCCCGTGCCGGCCTTGAAGGTCTGGAACGCGTCCGCCAGCTGCGCTGCCCGCGCGCGGTCGTGGCCGATGGCGGTCATCGCCTCCGCGACGGTGTGGGACGCCGGCAGGCCGAACTTCGACGGCTGCTCGTCGCCCCGCGCAGGGTCGAACGGCAGCGCGAGATCCCGGAGACGGGCCGCCTGCCATTCGTAGTGCAGCCGGGCGCCATCGAAGAATTTCTGCACGAACTCATTCTGCGGCTGGAAGAGGAGCTGCGCGGGCGTGCCGACCTGCTCGATCCGCCCGGGCGACATGAGCGCGATGCGGTCGGCGAACTCGATCGCCTCGCTGATGTCGTGCGTGACCATGATCACGACCTTGTCGTGGAGCGTCCACAGGGCGCGGAATTCCCGCCGCACCTGCAGGCGGGTGACGGGATCCAGCGCGCTGAACGGCTCGTCCATGAGGACGACGGCGGGGTCGGCAATGATGGCGCGGGCCAGCCCGACGCGCTGGCGCTGGCCGGTCGAGAGCTCGTGGGGAAAGGCGTCGAACCAATCGTCGAACAGCCAGAGCAGCGCCTTCATCACGAAGAGCGCGTCGTCGCATTTCTCGTCCGACCAGCCGAGCAGGCGCGGCACGGTCAGGATGTTTTCGCGGACGGTACGGTGGGGCAGGAGGCCCGCCCCCTGGATCACGAAGCCCATCCGCCGCCGCAGCTCGACGGGGTTCATGCCGGCGATGTTCACCCCGTCGAACCAGACCTCCCCGGAGGTCGGCTCCACCAGGCGGTTCAGCATGCGGAGAAAGGTGGTCTTGCCGCAGCCGCTGGGCCCGAGCAGCACGAGCTTTTCCCCGGCGGCGATCTGCAGGCTGACATCGTGCACCGCGACGCGGGAGCCGAACTGCTTGCGCAAATGGCGGGCCTCAATCATTCGCCGTCATTTGAAACGGGGCGAGCGCGGGGTGTCCAGTGTCGAGACCGCGCGTGGGCCCACCTGCCGAAATGCGGCGGCCTGCAGCCGGCGCCGCGGCCGCATTACTTCGCGCCGGTCCGTCGGCGGGAATCCATCCAGGCCCGCGCCGCCTCGATGACGATCGGCAGGAGCGAAACCCCGATGATCCCGACGATCACCAGGCTGAAATTTTTTCGGACCAATTCGGTGCCTCCGAAAAAATATCCCAGGTAGGTAAGGAGGCAGATCCAGGCTACCCCCCCGACCAGGTTGAAAAGGAAAAAGCGGGGGTAAGGCATGCGGCCAACGCCCGCGACGAACGGAACGAAGGTGCGAATGATGGGCATGAAGCGGGACAGCACGATGGAGCGTCCGCCGTAGCGCTCAAAGAAGGCATGCGCTCGCTCCAGATGCTTTTTTCTCAGCAGCCACGAATCCTCCCGGCTGAAGACTTTCGGTCCGAGAAACGCGCCGACGCCGTAGTTGACGAGGTTTCCCGCCACGGCGGCGATCGCCAGCAACGCCACCAGCAGATGGACATTGAGGACGCTTCCCGCGCACAACGCCCCAGCCGCGAACAGGAGAGAGTCGCCCGGCAGGAACGGAGTGACGACCAGCCCCGTTTCCGCGAAGATGATCAAAAAGAGCAGGGCGTAGGTCCACGTCCCATAGTGGCCGATGACCTCCTGCAGGTGCCGATCGATGTGGAGGACGAGGTCGACGAGGTGATGGATGAATTCACTCATGGGAACAGGGCAAAAAAAAGCAGGCAGTGGAAACTGCCTGCCGGAAAGGGGAGAAACTGGCTCAGACGTCGGGCTTGGTCTTGCGCAGGCCCATCACGCGGTCGCCTTCCTTCCACTGGTGGCGCTTCTTGAGGATCTCGACGCGCTCGAAGCGCTTGAGGACGTTGCGCTTGATCACGAGACCGTTGGAACCCTGGAGGCTTTTGTGCTGTGACATGGCTTTGAAAAGGAGGTTGGCGAGTTGTTAAAGGGGCGGAGTGCTAGAGGTCGCCTTGGCCCATGACAAGTATTTTTCACCCACGTCCTCGGCGCGCACCACGATCCACTCGGGCGTCTCGTACGGATGGTGGGCTGCGACCCATTCGGCGAGTGGCGCCCCCTGGGCCGGCAGGAACTTGAAGCAGAGCCGGAACTCCTCGGCGCGCTCGATGCGGCCCTCCCAGCGATAGCAGGAGACGACCGGGCCCTCGATCTGGACGCAGGCCGCCAGGCGGTGCTCAACCGCTTCCCGCGCCAGGCTTTCGGCATCGGCCCGCTCGGCGACGGTGGTCCAGGCGATCAGCATGCCCCAGCGTCTCCGGGCGGACAGCGGCGGCAAGCCGGGAAAATGACCCTTGACCTGTCGCTGCGGCGCTCTACTGCTGAACCTTCCACCGCCCACTCATGAGAGACGATTACATCAAGGAAGCCCAGAAGGTCATCACCGATCCGAACATGCTGATCAACGTGGTCTCCCGCCGTGTGAAGCAGCTGCGGCGCGGCAACCGGCCCCTGGTCGAGTCCCTTGAAAAACTCTCGGCGGAAGACACCGCGTTGCGCGAGGTGGGCGAGGGCAAGATCAGCTTCGAGCTCGGCGAGGTCTGAGCCTGCACGATTTTCAGGCCGACGGGCGGCGCCGCGATTGCGGGGCCGCCTTTTTCATGCATAAGTCCCCGGTCCGGCCATGAGCGCGCAGAAAAAAGACCCCGTCCGCTACACGGAGATCCGCAACTCCAAGGCCCTGCGCGATTACTTTGTCGACGAACGCTTCGAGGCGGGCATCCAGCTGCGGGGCACCGAGGTGAAATCCATCCGCGCCGGCAAGGCGCAGATTTCGGATGCCTTCGGCCGCTGCGAGAAAGGGGAGCTCTGGCTGCACAATGCCCACATCGAGCAATACGCCTTCGGCAACATCAACAACCACGACGCCCGCCGGACGCGGAAGCTGCTCCTCCACAGCCACCAAATCCGGAAGATCGCCCAGGCGCTCGCCGCCGGCGGGCGGGCGCTGGTGCCGCTGCGCATGTACTTCAAGGGCGCGCTCGTCAAAGTCGAGGTGGCGCTTGGCTCGGGCAAGAAGCTCTTCGACAAGCGCGACGACCTGAAGAAGAAGGCCGCGCTGCGCGAGGTGACGAAGGACTTCAAGGCCCGGCGCGGCTGACTGCCGGCGCCGAACCGCCTACGGCAGCAGGACGTCGGCCTTCGACTCGGCCGGCACCGACCGGGCCACCGTGGGCCAGTGGGCCGCGATCGCCTCGGTCAGCTGGCGCCAGCCGAGGGGCTTGTGCAGGACGGCGCGCAGTTCGGGCAGGTGGGAAAAATCCTCCGCGGAGAGATGCACGCCGTGCCCGGTGATGATCAGGAAAGGAATGCCGGGTTTCAACGCGCGGGCCCGCACGATGAACTCGAGGCCGGTCAGTTGCGGCATGTAGTAGTCCGTCACGACAATCCCGACATTGAGCTGCGGCAGCGCCTGCAGCGCATCCAGGGGGCGGGTGAACGTGACCACCGGGTTCACGAAGTGCTCCTTGACCAGCTGGGAGAGCAGGTCGACGTAGGACTTCTCGTCGTCCACAATCACGATGGCTTTGCCCGCGGGAGAGTTCACGTTCGTGGGGGAAACGCTGGTCTGATGGGCTGGGATTAAGCGGCGCCTCGACAGCCGCGTAAAGGCTGAACCTGGCAGGATTTGGGAAATATTACGTAGTAAATTGTAAAACCGCTACGTAGAAACCACACCCGCCTTTTTACCATGCTCCACGTGGTCCTTTTCAATCCGCAGATCCCGCAGAACACCGGCAACATCGGCCGGATGTGCGCCCTGACGCGCTCGCGACTGCACCTCATCCATCCCCTGGGCTACGTCATCAACGATCGGAACCTGCGCCGGGCGGGCATGGATTATTGGAAGTCCCTCGACGTCCATGAGCATGCCGACTGGCAGGCCTTTCGCTCGAGTGCGGCGGGTCCTCGCCGACTCTGGCTCTTCACCACCAAGGCGAGCCAAAGTTTCTGGAAGGCAAGTTATGCGGACGAGGACGGCCTCGTCTTCGGCAACGAGGGAGAAGGCGCGCCGGCGTGGCTGCACGAGGAACTGGCGGACTCGCGAGTGACGATTCCCCACGCGAATGCCAGCCTGCGCTCGCTGAACCTGAGCACAGCGGCGGGCATCGCGTGCTACGAGGCGCTGCGGCAGATCGGGTTTCCGCCGCCGTGATCGTCCGTGGTATCAGTTGCCCGTGCCATTGCCGCCGCCGGGGACCGGCTTGTCGGCGCGTGAGATGAGCGTGGCTTTCTTGAGGTAGTCGGGATCGATCTCCAGGCCCATGCCGGGGGTGGTCGGCACCTGGATCTTGCCGCCGGTGATCCTGAAGTCGGGCTTGTACCATGAGACCGCTTTTTGCGGCGCGCGCCAGGGATACTCCATCGAGGGAGTGGCGTTGGTGGTGCAGGACGCGAACTGGAGAATGTTGACCGACTGCAGGCCGGTCTGGGTGTTGTGCGGCACGCAGGTCCGGTTGAGCCGCTCGGCGATCTTGGCGACCCGCTTGGCGCGGATGAGGCCGCCGTTGTAGTTGATGTCGGGCTGCACGATCTGCATCACGCCGTTCCGGAGCATCCAGTCGAACTGCCACAGGCTGTAGTTCTGCTCGCCGAAGGCGATGGGGATCTTCAGCGCCTTGGCCACCGCCATCGTCTCCGCCAACTCCTCGAAGGGGCAGGGTTCCTCGAAGAACTCGTAGTTGAGGCTTTCCAGGAGTCGCCCGATGCGGATGCCCTGCGGCACATCGTAGGAGCCGTTGGCGTCGGCCATCAGGATCGCCTTGTCGCCGAGCTTTTCGCGGGCGTGGATCAGCAGCGTCTCGGTCCGGCCGGGGTAGGTGTCCTGGTTGCGGCTCATGCGGCCGCCCATGTGGAACTTCACCGCGTTCGAGCCGGTGGCGGCGAAGCCCCGGACGTAGACGTCGACCTCCTCCTCCGGCGTGGTGTTGCGGGGCGAGCCCGAAAGATAAACGGGGATTTCCTTGCGGATGACGCCGCCCAGCAGGGCGCCGACGGGCTTGTTCGCGACCTTGCCGAGGAGGTCCAGCGTGCTCTGCTCCGCGTACGCGATGCAGCACCAGAGGGGAATGCTCGCGAGCTTGTAGTTCTCGCGGTAGACGTAATCGACGAGCGACTCGATGTCGCGGGCGTCCTTGCCCACGAAGTGCGGCGCCACGAGGTTCTGGAACATCGGGATGAAATCCTCCACCTGCTTCGTGCCGGTGATGCCCTCGGCACCGTCGGTCGAACGGGTCCGCACGAAGAAGTTGTTGTCGACCTTCAGCATCTCCACCGAGGCGATCTTGACCGGCGCCTTGATCTGGCCGGGGATGTCGAACATCGGCTGCTCGTTCTGGCGGATGTAGGGCTGGATGTTGTCGGGGGCGGCGAACTCGGCGTAGGATTTTGCGTTCGCGGCGGAGAGCGAGCGCGGGAGCGAGGCGGCGAGCATCGCCCCGCCGGTGTACTTGAGCCAATTGCGTCGGGTGAGGTTCATGGGGGATTTTGGAGAGGGACGGGCCGAACAAACCCGCGGGCGCCGGAGGGGGCAATCCCAGAGCGCGACGGGCTCCTAGATTTCACCGAGGCGGACGCAGGCGACCTCCCGCGTGGGCCCGTCGGGGATGAGCGGAGGGACGGCAGCCTTGCATTTTTCCTGCGCGTAGGGACAGCGGGGATGGAAGGCGCAGCCGACCGGCGGGTTGATCGGGGAAGGAGGATCCCCGGGAAGGACGATCCGCTGCCGCGTCCGCTCGATGTCGGGATTCGGCACGGGGATCGCGCTGACCAGGGCGCGGGTGTAGGGATGGCGTGGGCGCTCGATGACGTCCACGGCGCTGCCGAGCTCGACGATCTTGCCGAGATACATCACGGCGACGCGGTCGGAGATGTGCTTCACGACGGAAAGGTCGTGCGCGATGAAGATGAGGCTGAGGTTCATCTTCCGTCCGAGTCCGGCCAGGAGGTTGAGAATCTGGGCCTGGATGGACACGTCCAGTGCCGAGACGGGTTCGTCGGCGATGATGACCTTCGGTTCGAGGGCGAGCGCCCGCGCGATGGCGATGCGCTGGCGCTGGCCGCCGGAGAATTCATGCGGGTACTTCTGCATGAAGCGCGGGGCGAGGCCGACGGTTTCCATCAACCGGGCGACGCGGTCCGCCACTTCCCGCGGCGGACAGACGCGGTGGACGAGCAGCGGCTCGGCGAGCGTGGCGAAGACGGTCATCCGCGGGTTAAGCGACGCGTAGGGATCCTGAAACACCATCTGCATGTCCCGCCGCGTCCGGCGAACCGCCTCCGCCGAACCTTGGGTGAGATTCCGGCCCTCGAGCACGACGGCGCCGCCCGTGGTCGGAACGAGCTGCATGATCGTGCGCGCCAAGGTCGATTTGCCGCAGCCGGACTCCCCGACCAGGCCCAGCACCTCACCGCTCCGCAACGTCAGGCTGACCCCGTCGACGGCCTTCACGGTCCCCGCCGGACGCTTGAAGAGGAAGCCGCGGTGGAGCGGAAAATGCGTCCTGACATCCTTCAGTTCCAGGATTGGCTCGGGCATGACGGTTAGATTTCCCCTGCTTGGACGCGCAGGCAGGCCTGAAGGTGACCCGGCTTCCACTCCGCCAGGGGCGGATCGACGGCACGGCAGCGGTCGACGGCAAAGTCGCAGCGCGGCGCGAAGGAACAGCCGGCAATCGGCTTCGACACGTCGGGCGGCAGGCCGCGGATGGTGAAAAGCTCGGAGCCTTTCGGCTGCAGCGATGGGATCGAGCGCTGCAGGGCACGGGTGTACGGGTGCTTGGGCTCGTGGAAAAGAGTGCGGGTGTCGGAGCTCTCGACGATGCGCCCGGCGTACATGACCAGCACACGGTCGCAAAGACCCGAGACGACGCCAAGGTCATGGGTGATGAAGATCACCGCCATGCCGAGGTCGCGCTGCATTTTCCGGATCAGGTCGAGGATCTGGGCCTGCACGGTGACGTCCAGCGCGGTGGTCGGCTCGTCGGCGATGAGCAGTTCCGGCTTGGTGATCAGCGCCATCGCGATCATGACGCGCTGCCGCATGCCGCCGGAAAATTCATGCGGATAATAGTGGATTCGACGCGCGGCATCGTTGATGCCCACCGCCTCGAGGGCCTCGAGGCCCCGTTTGAGCGCGGCGGCCCGCGAGATCCGCTCATGGATCAGCAGCGGCTCGATCAGCTGCTCGGAAATCCGCAGGTACGGATTGAGCGACGTCATTGGATCCTGGAAAATCATCGCGACGCGCCGCCCGCGGATCGCCCGGGCCTCCCGTGGCGTGCAGTGCAGCAGATCGGTGCCGTCGAAGAAGGCCGTCCCGCTCTCGATGCGTCCGGGAGGCTGCGGCACGAGGCCCATCAGGGAATAGCAGGTGACCGACTTGCCCGAGCCGGATTCGCCGACGATCCCGAGGGTTTCGCCCCGCTCGAGATGGAAGTCGACGCCGTCGACCGCGCGATAGACCCCGTTGCGGGTGTGGAAATAGGTACGGAGATCCTTGACGGTCAGCAGCGACATCGCGAAGGCGGGAAGGCAACGTGCAAGGTGAAAGCGCGGCGCGGGTGCGCAACTTTAATCACGCGGCGAGCGACCGCACCGCGGCGGCCACGCGCTCCGGCGCAAGGTTTCTGAGCGAGGCGCCGCTCGTCGGATCGCAGCCGGGCGGCTGGAGGATGACGGCCGGCGCGGAAAAAACGGGGCCGGTGCGAACCGGATTGGTGGGACCGAACAGCGCGACCAGCGGGATGCCGAGGGCGTTGGCGAGATGCATGCCGCCGGTATCGTTCGTGACCAGGAGGCCGCATTCCTGCAGGCGGCCGGCGAATGCGGGAAGATCGGTGCGGCCCGCAAGGTCGGTGACCCGCGGCTCGGAAAACCCGAGGGCAACAGCGGCGGTGATCGGCCGGTCGTTCGCGGTGCCGAAGAGGATGAAGCGGCGGTCGGGCAGCGCCTCGACCAGCGCGCGCCAGTGCGCGACCGGCCAGCGCTTCTCGGGATTGTTCTCCGAACCCGCGATGAGTCCGATGGGCGCGGCGCCGGCAGGCCTCGGGCCGGGCGCGGCGAGCGGCGTGCGATCGATATTACCAGCGAGGCCGAAGTGGCGGAGGAAGTTCTCCCAAAGCTCGATCTGGTGATGGTGCGACTCGACGAAACCGGTCGGAACCACATAGCGATGGCTCAGCAGCGGCCGGCGGCGGCCATGGCGGACGACGCCGAAACGTTGCGGGCAGCGCGTGAGCCAGGCCTCGAGATCGCCGCGGAAGGAATGGGTGAAGAGGAGAAAAACGTCGGGATATTCACCTTCGGCGCGACGGAAATCGCCGAAGTAGCCGGCGCCCCGGCGCGGAAGAGCGCGCAGGCGGTCCGCCACCCCCCAGGAGTCCAGCAGGGGCAGGAAGGCGCCTTGGGCGAGGAGCGTGATCTCGGCGTCGGGCCGGGACCGGCGCAGCGCCCGGAGCAGCGGCAGAACCATCACGACATCGCCGAGCCAGTTGGGGAGGCGGATCCAGATGCGGGTCCGGCGCGGCAAGGGGCCAAAACCGGGCATGTCCAGCAGGCTCCGCTTCGATTCGAGGCGCAGGCGCCGGGCAGGAACGTCCTGATGGCGCCAGCGATCGTGGGCCCAGAGCCAGGAGGCGCAGAGGTTCTCGTCGCTCCGGAGCAGCGATTCGAGCCAGCGGTTGAGGCCGAGCGTCGTGCCGGCCGAGGTGCCGTCGGTGGCCACCGGATCGGCATCCATCTCGAGGCGCCAGAACCCGCGGCGGCGCGAGAAAATGCCGATGACGCGAGCGGAGAATTTTTCCGCCATCAACCCGGGCAGCTCGGTGCTGGAGCAGACCCGGCCGAAAAGGAGGGTGAGGGCGCCCTGCATGCCGGCGTTCTGGTCGAAGAGCACGCCGACGAAGCCCTTTCGGCGGAGGATCTTCAGCGCCTCGGCAAAGCCCTCCTTGCGCGACAGCAGGCGCATGCCGAACCGCTCGCGGGAGCGCTTGATCCAGTCGTCGGCGCCGGCGTGGTCGAGCGGACGGTAGATGATGCCGAACTCCAGCGGCGCGCCGGGCGCGACGAGCGTCAGGGCGGTCTCGATTTCCCAATACGCGAGGTGCGGCGTGCAAAGGACGGCGGGCTCCGGGGCGGCGCGCTGGCGCGCCAGCAGGTCCTGCAGGGCGGGGCTGACGCGGACCATCGCGCGGAGCCGGTCCTCGCCCAGGAAGGGCGTGGCGAGGGAGAGCAGTCCGGTTTCCACGAGACGCCGGCAGCTCTCGCGGCCGATGCGGCGGTGCCAGCCGGCCGGTTTTTCCGGGAAGGCATGATGCAGGTTGGAGAGGACCAGACGGCGGCGGCGCAGGCTGGCGAAGAAAATCCCGTCACCCAGGACGACTGCGAGGCCGTGCAACCACGGCTCCGGGGCGTGCGCGACCAGCCAGCCCAGGATTTTTAGCAGAAGTTTGAGCACGGGCGCGGGATTAGCGTTTGATTTCGCAGCGGAAAGTTCATCAAACGATGGGCTGCGGCGGTTAAAAGCAGATTCTTCAACCGCAGGCACTTCAATGCTGGAACTCCTGATCATCAAACCTTCCTCGCTGGGCGACATCGTGCACGGGCTGCAGGTGGCGACGTCGCTCAAGGCCCAGCGGGACAAGCTCCGCATTTCGTGGGTGGTGCGGGAGATTTTCGCGCCGATCGTGCGCGCCTGCGAGGCGGTCGACCACGTGTACGTCTTCGAGCGCACCGGCGGGGCCAAGGCGTTCCTCAAGCTGATGCGCGAGATCCGGAAGACGAAGTTCGATTATGTCTTCGATTTCCAGGGATTGCTCCGGACGGGCCTGATGACCTCGCGCACGCATGCGAAGCAGAAGGTCGGCCGCAGCGATGCACGCGAGATGTCGGGAATCTTCTACAACCAGAAAGTCCCGCTGCCGCCGGACGGCCGCCGGAGCCATGCCCTCGACATCCTGCTGCAGTTCTGCCCGGTGCTCGGGGCCAAGCCGGAACTCCGCGGGCACATCCGCTTTCGGGAGGTCGAGAACCTGAACCTCAAGTTCGCGGACGGCCGGGGCGGGGCGAAGCCGCTGCTGATGTTTCCCGACAGCCGCCGCGTCGAGAAACGCTGGGGCGGGTTCAAGCAGCTCACGGAGCTGCTGCTGCGGGAGGACCGCTCCCGCAAGGTCGTCTGGGCCGGCAGCAACTACCTGCCCGACCGCGATGCGTTTCCCCCGGCGCAGTTCCTCAATCTCACCGGCAACACGAGCCTTGTTTCGCTGCCAGCCCTGATCCAGCGGTCCGACTGGGTGATCTCGAACGACAGCGGCCCGATGCACCTCGCGGCCGCCCTGGGCGTGCGGGTATTGGGCATCTTCGGCCCCACCGATCCTCGGCTGTTCGGTCCCTATCCGTTGAATGGCCCGACCAACCACGTCGTCCAGGCGCCGGTCGGCGACCTCAAGCTCCTGTCCGTCAAGGAGGTCTTCGCCCGTTTCCAGCGCATCGACGCGCCGACGCGCGCTCGTCCGCCGCAGCATCCCCGTCATCCCTGAAGCCATGCTCGATCCGAAGCTCATCCGCGAAACGCCCGACCTCGTCCGGGCGGCGATTGCCAAAAAGCACCTCAGCGTCGACCTCGATGCCGTGCTGGCCCTGGACCGCGCGTGGCGCGGCCAGCTGCAGGAGGTCGAGGCCCTGCGCGGAACCCAGAAGGCGGCCAACAACGCGATGGCGGCGCTGCCGAAGGGTTCGCCGGAATTCCAGGCCAAGGTGACGGAGATGAAGCAGGTGTCCGCGCAGCTGCGGGAGCGCGAGGCGGGCTTGAAGGAGCTGGAGGAGAAATGGCACCAGGCCATGCTGACCCTGCCGAACCTGCCGCATGCGAGCGTGCCCGAGGGCGCCACCCCCGAGGCGAATGTCGTGCACGCGCGGCACGGCGCCGTGGATGAGCCGCGCCCGCATGCGCGCGCGCACTGGGAGATCGCCGGCTTCGACCGGCTGTTCGACTTTGCGCGCGGCGCGAAGGTGACCGGCGCGGGATTTCCGTTCTTCATCGGCGACGGCGCGCGCCTGGTGCGGGCGTTGTTGAATTTCTTCTTGGAGGAGGATCGCAAGGCCGGCTACGTCGAGGTGAGCCCGCCGATCCTCGTGAACGCCGCCAGCGCCACCGCCACCGGCCAGCTGCCGGACAAGGAGGGACAGATGTACGAGACGGTCGACAAGCTCTACGCCGTACCGACGGCCGAGGTCCCGCTGACAAATTTTTTCCGGGACGAGATCCTCGATGAAAGCGCGCTGCCGGTCTGCCGCTGCGCCTACACGCCGTGCTTCCGCCGCGAGGCGGGCAGCTACGGGAAGGATGTGCGCGGCCTGAATCGGGTCCATCAATTCGACAAGGTCGAGCTGCTGAAGTGGGTGCACCCCTCCGCGAGCTACGACGAGCTGGAGAAGCTGCGGAGCGACGCCGAGCGGCTGCTGCAGAAACTGGAACTGCCGTACCGCGTGCTGCTCATGTGCGGCGGTGACCTCGGCTTTTCCCAAGCCAAGAAATACGACCTCGAGGTGTGGGCGGCAGGGCAGAAGCGCTGGCTGGAGGTTTCGAGCTGCTCGAACTTCGAGGCGTTCCAGGCCCGGCGGGCGCAGATCCGCTTCCGCGCGCGCGACACGGGAAAACCCGAGCTGGTTCATACCCTCAACGGCTCCGGCCTGGCGGTGCCGCGGGTCCTGGCTGCGCTCCTCGAGAACAACCTGCAGGCGGACGGCCGCGTCAAAATTCCCGTCGCGCTGGTGCCTTATTTCGGGGGCGAGTGGCTGGCCTTCGCTTGAGAGTGGACGGCGGCGGGCGGCCGTCGTTTCCTCCGGGCGCGGCACCGCCATGCCCGCCGCCCCCCTTTAAATGCCCGCCCGCAAAACCATCTGGCCCCGACGGGCCGAGAAACTCGCCGCGCTCCTGCCGCGGGAGCGCCTGCATCCGGCCGCTCTTCGCTGGCTGGAGGGCGGAAGCAAGGAGGCCCGCGGGCGGTGGGTGGTGGCGCTTTCCGGTGGAGCGGATTCGCTCGCGCTGCTGCTGCTGCTCTGGGCGCACTGGCCGGTCCGGAGAAAGAACCTGCTGGCGCTGCACTTCAACCACCGCCTGCGCGGCCGCGCTTCCGATGGCGACGAGCGGTTCTGCCGCCGGCTTTGCGCGGCCCTTGGCGTGGGATTCTTCTCCGACCGCTGGCCCGACGCTCCGCGCCACGCGAGCGCGGCGGCGGCACGGACGGCGCGTTTCGACTTTTTTCAGCGACAGCTGCGCCGCCTCGGCCTTCATGCTCTCTGCCTGGCCCACCAGCAGGACGACGTGGCGGAAACCCTGCTGATGCGGATCGCCCGGGGCAGCGGCACCGGGGCCCTGGCGGCGCCGAGGCCGCTGCAGCGGATCGGCGAAGGGCGGATTCATGTCCGGCCGCTGCTGGGCTTGAAAAAGGCCGAGATCGTCGCGGCGTTGCGGACGGCGGACATCCCGTGGCGGGAGGATGCCAGCAATTCGACGGACGACCATTTGCGCAATCGCCTCCGCCGCACGGTGCTTCCCGCCTGGCGGCGCTCGCTCGCGGAGCGCGATGCGCTCGCGGGCGCGGCCTGGACCCGCGAACTGCTGGAAGAGGACGACGACGCGCTGGAGACCTGGCTCACGCAAACCGGTGCCGTCCGGGCGGACGGCGGCTTGGAAGTGGCGAGGCTGGACGGCTGTCCGCGGGCCGTGGTGCGGCGGGCGCTGCACCGCTGGCTGCGGAGTCAGCCCCATGCCGGCGAATTGTCACGGGCGGCGTTTGCCGTTTTGCTGGCTGCCTTGGAGATGGGGCGGCCGGTACGCCACAGCCTGGGCGTGAATGGCTTTGCGGTCATCCGGAACGGACGCCTCGAATTTGAGTCGGTGGCTGCGCGCCGTGCTCGAAAATAGACCGTAGATTCCACGGCGGCTTAATTGACTTATGGGGTGGGAACCTCCACCTTCCGAACTCAGTCCAATCCCCCAATGCCCGAACCCGACAACAAGTCCCCGCGTCGTCCGCTGAAGAAATTGCCTCCGGAAAACTTTTTCTCGAAGGCTTGGCTGGTTTGGCTGGCCATCATCGCCGCGGTGATCGCGCTCCTGGTGCTGGGCCACGGGGCGGACATGGGGCCGGATTCCATCAAGATCCAGCGGGTCGTCGAGCTCGCGGAGCAGGGCAAGATCGTGAAGGGAGAAATCCGCCGCGACGGGGCGGGTGGCCGCGAGTGGGTGACCATCACGGGCGAAGCCACGGAGCCGCCCTCCCTGGCGAGCAAGAGCAACAAGTTCACCAGCACCGGCTGGCTGACCGACGCCAATCTCGAGCGGCTGCAGAAATCGCAAAAGTTCGATGAGCCGGCCGCGCAGACGCTCGTCAGCACCATCCTCCAGCAGGTGGTGCCGTTCGTGATCATCATCGGCCTGCTGTATTTCCTCTTTGTGCGGCAGCTCCGCCAGGCAGGGCGGGGGGCGCTCAATTTCGGCAAGAGCCGCGCCAAGCTCCTGACGCGGGATCGCGATCGCGTGATGTTCGCGGACGTCGCCGGCTGCGACGAGGCGAAGGAGGAGGTCAGCGAGGTTGTCGAGTTCCTCAAGGATCCGAAGAAGTTCCAGAAGATGGGCGGTCGCATTCCCAAGGGCATCCTGATGGTCGGCCCCCCCGGCACCGGCAAGACGCTGCTCGCCAAGGCGGTCGCCGGCGAGGCCGATGTTCCGTTCTTCAGCATCTCGGGTTCGGATTTCGTGGAGATGTTCGTGGGCGTGGGTGCGAGCCGCGTGCGCGACATGTTCGAGCAGGGCCGCAAGAACGCGCCCTGCCTGATTTTCATCGACGAGATCGACGCCGTGGGCCGCCAACGCGGCGCGGGCGTCGGAGGCGGCAACGACGAGCGCGAGCAGACCTTGAATTCCCTCCTGGTCGAGATGGACGGCTTCGACACCACGGAGGGCGTCATCATCATCGCCGCGACGAACCGGCCCGATGTCCTCGACAGCGCGCTCCTGCGCCCGGGCCGCTTCGATCGCCAGATCTATGTCGACCTGCCCGATCTCGTCGGCCGCGAGCAGATCCTCCGGGTGCACGCCCGCAAGATCAGCCTGGCCGACAGCGTGGACCTGAGCATCATCGCCCGGGGAACGCCGGGGCTTTCCGGAGCCGACTTGGCGAATCTCCTCAACGAGTCCGCGCTCCTGGCCGCGCGCCGCGGCAAGAAGAAGGTCGAGATGATCGACGTCGAGGATGCGCGGGAAAAAGTCATCTTCGGCCGTGAGCGACGCAAGGTGATGGACGACGAGGACAAGAAGATCGTCGCCTATCACGAGGCGGGGCATGCGGTGGTGATGGCGGTGCTGGACGACGGCATCCTGCCGGTGCATAAGGTCACGATCATTCCGCGGGGCCAGAGCCTGGGCAGCACGATGTACCTGCCCAAGAAGGACACCTATAATTTCCAGCGTGGCCGCATGCTCAACCGGATGGCCGCGGCGATGGGTGGCCGCATTGCGGAAGAACTTGCGTTGCCTGACGTCACCAGCGGCGCCTCGGGCGACATCAAGCAGATCACCTCTCTCGCCCGCAGCATGGTCTGCGAGTGGGGGCTTAGTCCCCTGGGCATGATCGCTTACACCGACAACCAGGACACGGTCTTTCTGGGGCGCGAGATCACGCGCAGCCACACGCTCAGCGAGGAAATGGCGCGGAAGATCGACAATGAGATCAAGCGCATCGTCGACGAGCAGTACGAACGGGCCAAGGGCATTCTGGTCCAGCATCGCGTGGCCCTCGACAAGATCGCGGCGGCATTGCTCGAATACGAGACGATCGAGGGCAAGCACGTGAAGGAGATCCTCGAATTCGGGGAAATTCGCACTCCGGTCGTGGTCGCCCTCCCGCCGCAGAAGCCGGACGACAAGGCGGGGGGCAAGAAGGCTCCCGAGCGTTCAGCCGCGCCCGAGCCGCTGGGAGGCGGGACGCCGGTGCCGAATCCGACGCCGGCCTGATTCCAGACGGCACGTTTTTTTAGGCGCGGTTTCATCCGCGCCTTTTTTCTGCCTCCGGCCGGCAAAAAAGGACCTTGGATTTACGATGGTGCCGGGCAAGGGTGACATCTCTCTTCCTATGAAAATCTGCTGCATTGGCGCTGGTTATGTGGGCGGTCCCACCATGGCGATGATCGCCCTCAAGGCTCCTTCGATCGAAGTGAAGGTCGTCGATATGAACGCGACCCGGATCGCGGCCTGGAATTCGGACGTCCTGCCGATCTACGAACCGGGCTTGGACGAGGTCGTGAGGCAGACCCGCGGCCGGAATCTCTTTTTCACCACGGACGTGCACGGCGCCATCAAGGCCGCCGATATCATTTTTGTGGCGGTCAATACCCCGACGAAGACCTATGGCGTCGGCGCCGGGCGCGCCGCGGACCTGAGGTTCATCGAGTCGGTTGCCCGCACCATCGCGGAGGTGGCGACGACGCCGAAGATCATCGTGGAGAAGTCCACCATCCCCGTGAAAACCGCCGAGACCATCAAGGACATCCTCGGCGCCAATGCTCGGGGCATAAAATTCTCGGTGCTTTCGAACCCTGAGTTCCTGGCAGAGGGGACCGCAGTGGCCGACCTGCATAATCCCGACCGGGTGCTGATTGGCGGCGAGCGCACTCCGGAGGGCGATACCGCGGTGAAAGCACTCGTCGATGTCTATGCGCACTGGGTGCCGCGCGACCGGATCATCACGACGAATCTCTGGTCGTCGGAGCTGTCGAAACTCGTGGCCAACGCGTTCCTGGCGCAGCGGATTTCCTCGATCAACTCCATCTCGGCCTTGTGCGAGGCGACCGGTGCCGACGTCGATGAGGTTGCTGGCGCGATCGGCAGGGATTCGCGGATCGGACCGAAGTTCCTGAAGGCCTCGGTCGGCTTTGGCGGTTCCTGTTTCCAAAAGGACATCCTTAACCTCGTCTACCTCTGCGAGCATTTCGGGTTGCCCGAGGTGTCGGCCTACTGGGAGAGCGTGGTGAAGATGAACGACTGGCAGAAGCACCGGTTCGCCACGAAGATCGTCCGTTCACTCTTCAACTCGGTGGCGGACAAGAGAATTGCGGTGCTGGGCTTTGCGTTCAAGAAGGACACGAACGATACACGTGAATCGGCTGCGATTTTCGTCTGCCGGGATCTTCTGGCCGAGCAGGCGCGGGTCGTCGTCTACGATCCCAAGGTGCCCGCCGATGAGATCCGGAGCGACGTGCTCGGCAAAGGGAAAGAGGAACCTCGGCTGGTCGTCGCGAAAAACGCCTATGAAGCCGCCGAGGGGGCGCATGCGATCGCCGTATTGACGGAATGGGACGAATTCAGACAGCTCGATTTCGCCAGGATCTTCGCGGGAATGCACAAGCCGGCGTTTATTTTCGATGGCCGCAACATCCTGAGTCTGGAGAAACTGAGGCAGATCGGATTCAGGAGCTACGGAATCGGAAAGTCGGAAAAATAGGCTGAGATTGGGGGAATCCGGCAAGGAATGGTCCGACGCGGCGGGCTGGCCGTCCCTGCTTGATTCGTTATGACCTTTATGGCAGTAGTTTATGGCATCCGTGATTGTGAAAGGCAGTGCGGAGGACGTTATCGCAATTATTTAAAAAGATCGTAATTTTTCATCGACATCTGGGTATTAGTCCCTAGTCCTATCGCCATAGTTTCACCCTAAATGCCCGCCTTCATGAAAATCCTTGGCGTATCGATCTCAAAACGTGTCGTGGCAATGGGAGTAGCATCCCTCTTTGCGCTTTCGACTAACTCACGCGCCTTTGACGACGTTCCGATCGTTAACTACATGCCCTTCCAAAAGGATTTGTCGGGCGACATTCCGGTCACCACGAGCTACGTCCTTTCGATCACGGCGCCGACCAACGCGCTGCCGAATACCACGATCACGCCGACGATCGGCCTGCAATCCGCGCCTGCTGGCGCCAACACTGCCCAGGCGGTAGGCTATGTTTCCCTGACTCCTTCCACGCTGGTGTTCAGCGGACCGGGTGTGACCGTCTCAACGACGGTGAAATTCGTCATCCCCGCGGGAGCAGTCGGCGGACAGTACCTTTACCAGATTCTCACGCCGGGATGGCCGGCGGGGACGACGGACAACGGCGGCTATATCAATATGAAGCTGACGGTGCCCATCGACCCCCAGCCGCCGATTGTCGTGATCAACACGCCGGCCAATCCTTCGACCTACACCTACAACTTGGGAGGTCCGGCGGTTTCCATTCCGGTGCAGTTTCTTTCCACGGCCTCTCCCAACACGACCATTGCTTCGGTCGGGGCCGATCTCAGCGGCGTTCCAATCACGGTGAGTTCGACCGGCCTTGGCACGACCAGTGTGACGTCGACCGGCACGCTTAGCCTCTCGACTCCTGGCATCTATACGCTCACGGCGCACGCCAACAACGATCACTTCCAAACGAGCCAGGCCACCGCTGAAGTCACGATCAATCTCGTGGCTCCGCCGCCGACGGTGGCGATCGCCACGCCCTTGGCAAATAGCACGTTCACCTACACTCCGGGTGGCGCTCCGCTCAGTGTCCCGTACTCTTTCACTGCGATCAGTGCTTTCGGCGGTGTCACGAGCCTCACGGCTACACTTAACGGAAATCCCGTTACCATCGGAACAACGGGCGGCCTCGGGACGCTGACCGCCAGCGGGAGCGGCAATCTCCAGATCACCGCGGCTGGAACCTACGTTCTGGCGGTCACGGCGGTCGACCGCAACGGCACCGCCTC
This sequence comes from Opitutaceae bacterium, assembly GCA_035549635.1. Lineage (GTDB taxonomy): Bacteria > Verrucomicrobiota > Verrucomicrobiia > Opitutales > Opitutaceae > CAIUWA01. The sequence continues at coordinate 30,568 of DASZQN010000003.1, read as the reverse complement.
GACGACTCGGAGTTTCACGGTAACCACCGCCACCCAGACGCCGGGACCCACGGTCACCATCGTGAGACCGGTGGATGGCTCCTCCTACAGCCGAGTCTCGGGCAGTGATGCGCTCTGCATCCCGTTCTCGGTCACGGCCCAGGCGGCTACCGGGGCGAAGATCAATTCCTTCACGGTGTCCCTGAACGGTTCCACGCAGTCCGCGACCGTCATCGGGATCGGCAAGTCGTCGGCGACCGCCACGGGCTCCCTGACGGTGAGCGCGGCCGGCACCTACACGCTCACAGCAACGGCGACCAGCGCCGGAACCGTTGGGACGGACAAGGCGACTTTCACCGTCGTAGTGACGCCGCCGCCTCCTCCGGTGTGCACGGTGGTCTGGCAAGGGGCCCTTTGCACAGGGCGCTCCCAAGATGGTGGTTCGAAAGTTCCGGTTCGCTTCCAGATCCACTGCACCAGCAGCCATCCGGACGGCTGTGGTGACGACGATCATCGCGGAGGTAATTGCGATGACGGTCATCGGGGTGGTGACGACGATCACGACGATCACGATTGCACCCTGCACGAGACCACAGTGAAGGTGCTCATCAGCGAGATTTATTCGAATGGCACCTCCTCCACACCCAAGGCATTCAGCTATGGCCGGGGTTCCTCGGACTATTCGATCGATTGTGACGATGTATATGACCTCGATTTCGCCACCTCCCGGGGCAAACATCTCTATCACATCGACGTCTATCGCTTTCCCAATGGCGGGACGACGCCTCAGCTTGTTGGCACCAAGGAATTCAGGACCAACTAAGCGAATTTGATCCTTTCAAAAGGCATGGCCGAAATGGCCATGTCTTTTTTTTGGATTCCTCGCGCGGGACGGCTGCGATGGTGAGCTACGCCTGCACCTGGGACCGACTTGTTCCAGACAGACGGAGATAGTGCCAACCAAATACCCCGTCACCGGACAAAATTTAAATGACGGATGAGGACACGATGAAAATTCTGACGCTTCCTGCCTTGGCTGAGGCGACTCTGGTTGCTCCACACGTGGCCGTTCGGATCAGACCGCTATGGCTCGTCTGCCGGTCCCCTGGAATGACGATTTGGTCGTGGCGGTGGGTGGACGGACTCCTGCGCCCCTGCCTCTGCGCCAGAGATAGCTGACTTCCGCCGCTACACGGATATCGCGATCCCGAAAAATCCAGCTGCATCGGGGCTCACGAGTGTCCATTGCGGCGTCCAAAAGAGCCTCAAGTTATATCTCCTGAACGCGGAGCTTTTGGCCAGCAGGTGGACTCGCCTCGGGTTTCTTGGCTCAGCCCGGAATGACTTTGGGTCGCGGCAGGAATTTTGACCGCGGGAGCTGGCGGGGTAACCTGAGCCAACTGCGCGCCCCGGAAAGGTCCGGGTGCATATTCGTCGAAAATGAAACGGGGGAGTCTTCTTTTTAGGCGGCCTGCGCCGTCCGTGAGGGACAGCAGCGGAGCCAAGTGTGCTGCAGCGGGCCGAATTGCCACGCCTTGCAGCGTCTATTGCGAGCCATCGCCCGCCAGAATTGAATTTCTCGCAGGAGAAACTTTCGGGAGAGCAGCCGTGGTATTCATCGTTCCGAAGTTTTTCACGTGCTCGCGGGAACAATCAATCAAACCCGGTGAAGCCGTGGCTTCGGTCCCTAACTCAGGCCGGATTTTCTCGGACAACCATCCGCCGGCGGTACACCACCAGCGCGATCCCTGCGGCCATGAGAATCATGCCATAGGTTGATGGTTCCGGCGCGGGCGTGATCTGGTTGAAGGGGGAGGGATCGTTGCTGAGCCAGGCGGTATCGGTCGGTGTATAGCCGGAAAAGGTTACCTGGGTCTCAGTTCCGGCGCCACGGGTGTCGATGGTGGCTCCGCTCCAGGCAGACGACCAGAAATAGTCGGAAGTATTCGTCCAGTTCGTGATGGTGACGGAAACGCCGCTGTCGATGATCAGGTTGGTGACATTGAGAATGGAGGCGCTGCTGCCGCCGAAATCGATCACGGTGTCCGCCGTGATATGCAGGGTGCCGATGGTGAGCGAATGCGTCGCGCCCGATAGGTCCAGCGTCAGGTTGCCGCCGGACAGGGTGAGCGTGCCGGCGATCGAGGGAATGTTGCCTGAAAAGTCGAGCGTGCCGCTGTTGACCGTCACATCGCCGCCAAAGGAGATGTTCCCGGAAAGCGTCATCTTGCCAGAACCTTGTTTGGTCAGTGACCCGGTGCCGGTGATCGAGCCTGAGAACGTCGTATTCGAGGAATCCCCCACGATGAGCGCACCGGATCCGATCGCGAGCGTCCCGGAACCCGTCAGGGAACCGATGGTTTCGGTCTTGCCGTTGAGGTCCACCTTTCCGTCCGAGTTGATGGTGACCGCGGCGGAGTTGGCGATCTGCTCGTTGCTGTTTAGCTGCAGGACCGCGCTGTTCGCGGCACCCGTGCTATCGCCGACGGTGACGGAGCCATTGCCGGATGCGTTCAAGTTGTCCGATTTGCCCAGAATGACGGTGCCACTGTTGACGGAGAGCCCGCCGGTGAAGCTGCTCGCGGTGGTGCCGGAGAGGGTGAGGGTCCCCGTGCCGTCCATGACGATGCCGCCGGTGCCGGTTCCGATCGCCCCGCTCAAGGTGGTATCGCCCGCTCCGCCCACCTTCAGGGTCTGGGTCGTACCGGTAATATCGCCGCTGATCGAGAGGGAACCGGAATCCGTGTTGATGCGGGAATCGGAGCCCAGCGTGACTGTGCCGCCCCACGAATTGGTGCCGCTGATGCTCCGCAGGGCGCCGTCGTTGTTCACACCCATGCCATTCAGCGTCAGCGTCTCGGCACCCACCGCGATATCGGTCGTGGTCTTTTGCAGCTGCAGGGCAGCCAGATTGTCCACGGTCGTGCCTTTCGTCGGATCGTTCGTGCCGTGCTGGCCAAGGGCGTTGGAGTTCTGGATGTTCAGCACCCCGGCCTGAACCTCGGTCGTCCCGCCGTAACCGAAGGTATTGTCGCTCGTGATGGTCATCGTGCCGCCGCCGGCCTTGATCAGGGATCCGTTGTTGATCACGGCATTGACGGTGAGGTCGCTGGTGAGTCCGCCGCTGTTGACCGTGAAAGTGCGGGTGGCGCCGCCAAAATCGATGTGACCGTCGATCAGCGCCGTGCGATTGGCGGAATTGGAGTTCGTGGTGACGTTGCCGTTGAGCGTCACCAGTCCGGAGGCGCCGCTGTCGATATGGCCGCCATTGAGGACAAAGGATCCGATCGTGTCCGCACGACTGTTGAGATCGAGTTTGCCGTCGGAGTTGATGGTGACCTGCGAGGTGTTGGCGATCTTGTTGTCGGCGCTGCCGGTGCCATAGCGCACGACGACCGAATCCGCCGTCGTCGCGGCACCGCCGGCACCGATCGTGAGGTTGCCCTGAATCGTCTTGTCGACCTGCGAATTGGCGGTGTCGAGAACCAGCGTGCCGGCGTTCACGATGGTGTTTCCCGTGTAGTTGTTGACGAAGCCCTGCATCGTCGTCGTGCCGGCGCCATTCTTGATGAACCCGCCCGTGTCCGAAACGGCGCCGATGCCCGACTTGATCAGGGTGTCGCCGGCGCCGTCGACCGTGAGCGTGTTGGCACCCATCGAGATCGTATTGGTGTTGAAGGTACCGATCGTCAGCAGATTCCCCGTGGTGCTCGACGTGATCGTGGAAGAGGCGGCGAGGGTGATGTTGTTGTTGAAGGTGTTCGCGCCGCTGACGCTGCGCAGCGCGCCATTGCCGCCGACGCCGGTTCCGCTGATGGTCAGGGCCTCATTCGCGACCGTGATGCCTCCCTGGAGCTCGAGGGTGCCTCCGGAGTTCACGGTGACGCCACTGCTCCCTGTGCCCAGTGCACTGCCGTTCTGAAGATTGAGGGTGGCTCCGTTGTTGATGGTGGTGGTGCCGCTATAGCTGTTCGCGACATTGAACGTCGTTGCGCCCGCCCCGCTGACCGTGACGGCGCCTGTGCCGGAAATCGCGCGATTGAAGGTGGTGGCGGTGTTCTCGTTGAAGGCGAGGGTACCATTGTCGGTCACGCCCGACGTGCCGGTGAGGTTGCCGTTGGTGGTGCCGTTGCCGAGCTGAAGGGTGGCGCCGCTGTTGATCGTGGTGGCGCCCGTGTAGGAATTGCTGGTGCCCGTCACGATTGTCGTGCCAGCACCGCTGACGGTGACCGCGCCCGTGCCGGAAATCGCGCGGTTGAAGGTGGTGGCGGTATTCTCGTTGAAGGCGAGGGTGCCATTGTCGGTCACGCCCGACGTGCCGGTGATATTGCCATTGGTGGTGCCATTACCGAGCTGCAGGGTGGCGCCGCTGTTGATGGTGGTGGCGCCGGAGTAAGTGTTGCCGGTGTTGGTCAGGATGGCGGCTCCACCACCGCTGACTGTCACGGCTCCCGTGCCGGTGATCGCCTTGCTGAGGGTCGTGGCGGAATTCTCATTAAACGCCAGCGTTGCGTTGTTGATGATGCTCGACGTGCCGGTGAGGTTGCCGTTGGTGGTGCCGTTGCCGAGCTGCAGGATGCCGGCACTGATCGTGGTCGAACCCGTGTAGGTGTCGACGTTGGTCAGCGTCATCGTGCCGGCGCCGGCCTTGATCAGATTGAAGCCCCCCGAGAAGGCGGTGCTGATGGTAAGACTTCCAGTCGTCGTAAAAGTGGAGTTGGCGGAGAGGGCCAGGGTGCCGGAGCCGCTGCTGCTGATCGTCACGTTGCCTTGGTCCACCGTTGCGCCGGCAAAAGTGGTGCCGGCGGTCGTGATGTTGACGCTATAGGTGCCGCTTCCAGCATTGAACCTCGCGAGATCGCCATTGGTCCACCCAACGCGCGTGCCGTTTCCGTTGCTCGCGCTGTTCCAGGTGCTCGAATTCCACGAGGTGCTTCCGCTGCCGGTGCCGAGGCCGTTGCCGCTGGCGGCGTCAAAATAGAGCGTGGTTTGGGCCAATGCCGAGGAGGCGAAAAGGATGCCGCTCAGCACCGCGGCCGTGCTCTTTGTCCTGCTCAGCCAACTGCTAAAGCTCCGCCAAGTGTTCCAAGGAACCTTTGGCGCGCAGCGGAGTTGAAAACAGGGCATCATCTGACGGCGACAATGGAATACGTTTCGGAGCATTGCGGCAATCGAAAAGTAGGGGGATCACCCTAATCGCGACAACGCCAAATGATAGCTGTTAAATATTATAATATAACGTCTTACGATCGATAATCAAATTGAGCGGACCGCATTTTCGCCGGCCAGCGATCGCTCCCCGGCGGTGAGAGGGATCAAACTCCCAGCGCGGTGCGGTAGATGCGGGGAACGCGTTTGGTGACGGAACAAAGCGTTTCCCAGGGAATGGTGTCGGCCCAGCCGCTGAATTCCGTGATGGTGATCTCAGCGTCGAGCTGCCGTCCAACGAGCACGACTTCGTCCCCGCAGGTCACGGGGTCGGGAACGTCGGTCACGTCGACGATCGTCTGGTCCATGGTCACGCGGCCAAGGACGGGGCAGCGGCGCCCGTGAATCAGCACGTGCGCGCGGTTGCTGACGGCGCGCGGTATTCCGTCGGCATATCCTGCGCAGAGGATGGCGACCAGGGAATCGCGCCCCAGCACATAGGTCGACCCGTAACTGATGGAAGTGCCCCCGGGCAGCTTTTTCACCAGGCCGACACGCGTGCGGAAACTGAACGCGGCTTCGGCGTGCACCTGGGCCAGCAGGGAATGCGGGTGGGGCAGGATGCCGAATTGCAGAAGGCCGACGCGCACCGCGTTGAAGGGGCCGGTGGCCGGAGTCATTGTCTCGATGCCGGCGCTGTTGTCGGCATGCACGAACAGCTCGTGGGTCTTCAGCCCGCGGCAAAGCCGCAGCGCCTCGAGGAATCGGCGGCGTTGTTCGTCGGTGAACGCGGGATTGTCGTCGGGACTGGCGAAATGCGTGAAGACGCCGGCGAGCCGGAGGTGCGGCGCCGACATGATTTTTTGATACAACGCCGGGGCCTCGGTGTGCCACACTCCCAGCCGGCCCATGCCGGTGTCGATCTTCAGGTGAATGGAGATCGGCCGGCCGGACGCTTGGCCGACGGCATTGAAGCGCATGACTTCCTCCTCGCAGGAGACGGTGGCCGCGAGATCGTAGTCCGGCAGGAAGTGATCCTCTTCCGGGAGAAGCGGGCTCAACACGAGCACCGGCCATCCCGGACCAAGCTCGCGCAGCGCAGCCGCCTCGGCCACATTGGCCACGGCGAAGAGGTCGGCGCCCGCGTGCATCAGCCGGGCGGCAACGTGATGCAGTCCGTGGCCATAGGCGTCCGCCTTCACCACGGCGACGTAACGCATCCCCGGCGGCAATGACGCCCGGATGAGCTTGAGGTTCCTCTCGAGGGCGGCGAGGTCGATCTCGGCCCAGCAGCGGAGAGGCCGGCTGTTGGCAATCGGCGTCATGGCGGTGCGGGCGCGCGATGGATCTGCGGCGTCCACGCCGCATAGCTCGGCTCCTCGTGCAGGAACGCGTCGGGCTCCTTCGTCTCGTGAAAAAGTGCGGCGTCGCCGGCACGCGGGAACAGCTCCGCCAAGTTGTAGGCGACAGAGCCCGCGCGCGGGGGGGGCTCGGACCAGTGGCGGAAGCCCTCGGGCATCACGAGCTCGCCGGAAAGCTCCGCGGCCGGAATGCGTCGGAGCCCCTCCTCGAGCCGGTAGCGATGCCAGGAATCCCGGCGCGCATCGGCGATCAGGCTGACATCGCGCCGGCCGAGCGCATGGGCGGCGAGGGCGAGGCTGCTGTAGGCGAAGGCGGGTCGCGGCGCCAGGGCCTGCCAGGTCCGCACGGCCATGGCGACGGTCCGGACGCCGAGGATCGATCCCGGTCCTTCGCAAAAAGCGAACGCCCGCATCGCGCCGGGATCGGCCGCGAGGGTGCGCAGGCAGGCGAAGACACCGACATTCGCTTCGGCCGTGGAACTGGCCCAGCGCGCGCTTCCATCCGCGCTGAAGACACCGGCCTGCACGCGGGCCGACGCGGCATCGATCAGAAGCAGCGGAGCGTGCGCGAGCAGCTGGCGGAGACTCGTCATTCCGGCCGCCACGAAACGGCCACGGCGCACCGCGCGCAAGCGCGCAGAATCCGGCATTGACCACCGAGTTTCGTGCCGTACCGTCGACAATTCTACCAGTAGAAAACCCTCGCGCGATCTTCCCGTGAACATCCAAGTCAACGATCTCTCCGAAACCCGCAAGAGCCTCGTCGTCACGCTCGACAAGAGCGAGGTCGACACCGAACACCAGCTGGTCGTGGGAGAATACACCAAGCTGGCCCGGCTGCCCGGTTTTCGTCCCGGCAAGGCGCCCGCCGCGATGGTCCTGAAGCGGTTCGGCAAGGAAATCGCCGACGAGTTCCGGCAGAAGGTCGTCGCGAAGGCGTATCGTAGCGCGCAGGAGGAGAAGAAGCTCGACATCATCAACGTCGTGAACGTCGAGGAGGGCTCGATCGAGCCCGGATTGTCCGCCGCGATCACGCTGACCGTGGACATCCGTCCCGAGGTCAAGCTGCCCCACTACGTTGATCTGGCCACCGAGGTGGAGCCGACGGAGGCGACCGAGGCGGAGATCGAGAACGTGATCCAGGGCCTCCGCTCCGAGCGCGCGGATTTCAAGGTGACGGATCGCGCCGCGCAGAAGGGCGACTATGTGAAGCTCGCGTACGAGGGCAGCATCGATGGCAAGTCCGTCGCCGAGCTCGTGCCTGAGAAGCAGATCTACGGCAAGGTGCCGCAGACCTGGGAGGAGGTGGAAGGCACCCAGGATGGCGTGATTCCCGGCCTCGGCCGCCAGCTCGCCGGAGTGAAGGTCGGGGAAAAACGGAACGTTGAAATCTCTTTTCCCGCGGAATTTCCGCCCGCGCCGGCGCTGGCCGGCAAGAAGGCGACCTACGCGGTCGACGTGCAGGAAATCCGCGAGCGCATCCTGCCGGAGCTGAACGCGGAGTTCTTCAAGGCGCAGCAGGTGGATGATCTCGAAGGCCTGAAAAGCCAGGTGCGTTCGAACCTGAAAATGCAGAAGGAATACCAGAACCGCGTGTCCCAGCGCCGTCAGGTGACCGAGGCGCTCGCGGCGAAGGTGGACTTTCCCGTGCCACAGAGCCTGGTCGATGCGGAGACCCAGGGGGTGCTCCGCCAGTTCATCGAGGAGAACATGCGCCGCGGCGTCGCCTCCGAGCAGTTCGAGAAGGACAAGAAGGAGCTGTTCGAGGGCGCGCGCAAGGCCGCGACGAACCGGGTGAAGCTTCAGTTCGTCCTCGCGAAGATCGCCGAGGCGGAAAAAATCACGGTGATGGAAGCCGATATCGACAGCTTCATCTATCGCGAGGCCCGGCGCACGAACCAGAAGCCGGACAAGCTGGTGAAGGACCTGACGCGGGACCGCGAGCAGCTCCGCTCCGTGCAGCAATCGATCATTTTCGACAAGGCGGTTGATTTTCTGGTGTCCAAGGCTAAGGTGACTATCGTCCAACCGAAGTCATCCTAACCTGAACGCGACTCCTTCTTCGTGAGCTACTACGTCCCCATCGTCCTCGAAAACACCGGCCGCGGCGAGCGATCGATGGACATCTATTCCCGGCTGCTCAAGGATCGCATCATCTTCATTGGAACTCCGATCGACGATCTCGTGGCGAACCTCGTCATCGCCCAGCTTCTGTTTCTCCAGATGGAGGACGCGAAGAAGGACGTCTATATCTACATCAACTCCCCCGGCGGCGTGGTGACCGGCGGCATGGCGATCTACGACACGATGCGCTTCATGCCGTACGACATCGCCACCTATTGCATCGGCATGGCCGCGAGCATGAGCACGGTGCTTCTCGCCGGCGGCACGAAGGGCAAGCGCTTCGCTCTGCCTAACAGCCGCGTGATGATCCATCAGCCGAGCGGCGGTGCGGGCGGCCAGACAGCGGACATCGCCATCGCCGCGCGGGAGATCATTCGCTGGCGCCGGACGCTCAACGAGACCATCGCCAAGCACACCGGGAAGAGCGTCGAGCAGGTCGAGAAGGATTCCGACCGCGACTACTACCTGAGTGCCGAGGAGGCGAAGGCCTACGGGATCGTCGACCACGTGGTCGAGTCCACCCGCGAGGCCCAGACGCTCGCCGTGCAGAGCGCCGCCTGAGGCGTCCACTCCGCGCTCGACAGCCGCCGCCGACGCCCGCCAGCTTCTGCGCCATGGCCAAATCGTCGCGCATGACCCTCTGCTCCTTCTGCGGCAAGTCGCAGGCGGAGGTGAAGAAGATCATCGCCGGTCCCGGCGTGTACATCTGCGATTCCTGCGTCAACGTCTGCAAGACGATCATCGACCGGGAGGTGAAGGCGCCGGCGGTCGACGCGAAGCCGACGGTCCGCCTCGTCAAGCCGTCCGAGATCAAGAAGAAGCTCGATGACTACGTGATCGGCCAGGACCACGCCAAGAAGGTCCTCTCGGTCGCCGTCTACAATCACTACAAGCGCCTCATGTTCGACGCCGGCCAGTCGGCGCGCGACCCGGCGGCGCTCGCGCCCGAGTTCAACGAGGTCGAGGTCGAGAAAAGCAACATCCTCCTCGTCGGACCCACCGGCTCCGGCAAGACGCTGCTGGCCCGGACGCTGGCGAAGATGCTCGACGTGCCGTTTGCCCTGTCCGACGCCACCACGCTGACCGAGGCGGGCTATGTCGGCGAGGACGTCGAGAACGTCGTCCTGCGTCTCCTGCAGGCGGCGAACTACGACGTGAAGAAGGCCGAGTGTGGCATCATTTACATCGACGAGATCGACAAGATCGGTCGCAAGACGGAGAACGTCTCGATCACCCGTGATGTTTCCGGCGAGGGGGTGCAGCAGGCGCTGCTCAAGATCCTCGAGGGCACGACGTGCAATGTCCCGCCCCAGGGCGGCCGCAAGCACCCGAACCAGGAATATATCCAGATCAACACCTCGAACATCCTCTTCATCTGCGGGGGCGCCTTCGTCGGGCTGGATGACATCGTGCAGCGCCGGCTCGGCCAGCGCCGCCTTGGGTTCTCGTCCATCCAGGCCCAGCAGGACCAGGCGCTTCGTCCGGAGGTGATGATGCGCTCCCTCGCGCCGGAGGATCTCATCCGTTTCGGCATGATCCCGGAATTCATCGGCCGCCTGCCGGTGGTTTCCGTCCTGGACCAGCTCAAGGAGGCGGATCTCGAGAAAATCCTGCTGCGCACCAAGAACGCGATGGTGAAGCAGTACTCGAAGCTCTTCGCGATGGATGGCGTCCGGCTCCGCTTCACCTCCGATGCGGTGCGGGCGATCGCCCACAAGGCGATCGAGCTCAAGACCGGGGCGCGCGCTCTGCGCTCGATCATGGAGAATCTCATGCTCGAGGTCATGTACGATCTCCCGCAGCGCGATGACGTCACCGAGGTGGTGATCGATGCCGCGGCGGTGGCCGGCAAGCGCCGCCCCACGCTCCGCAAGGCGGTGAAGGGCGAGAGCGCGAAGAACGCCGCCTGAGGCGGTCGTTCGTTTTCGGGCGGAAGAGGGGTTCCCTCGCGTCGGATTGCGCGCGGATCAGCCGGCGCGCGCGGATCACCAGTGGGCGTAGTCGCCCTTTTCCAGGCCCTTGGCGAATTCCACCAGCAGCTGGACGCACCGCTCCACATCCTCGAGGTCGACCACCTCGCTCGGTGTGTGCATGTAGCGCAGCGGCACGCTGATCAATCCGGTCGCCACGCCGCCCCGGCCCATCTGGATGGCGCGCGCGTCCGTGCCGGTGGGCCGCGGGTCGGCCTCGAGCTGGTAAGGGATCTTCAGCTTCTTGGCCGCCTTCAAGAGACGGTCGAATACCTTCGGATTGATGTTCGCGCCGCGGCAGAGGATCGGTCCGCCGCTCAGCTTCGTCTCGCCATACTTGCGGTTGTCGCAATCGGGATGGTCGGTGGCATGGCCGACGTCCACCGCGACCGCCAGATGCGGATTGACCGCATAGGCCGACGTCGTGGCGCCGCGGACGCCGATCTCCTCCTGTGCCGTGGCGACGCTCACGACCTTGGCGGCGATTTTCTTCCGTTCCTTCGCGAGCCGGATGAGGGTCTCGCCGACGATGTAGGCTCCGACCTTGTTGTCGAAGGCGCGGGCGGTTCCGATGCTGCCCTGGATCAGCTCGAGTTCGTGATCGTAAGTCGCGACATCGCCGATCGCCACGCGCTCCAGGGCCTCCTTTTTCGAGCGGGCGCCGATATCGATCCAGATCTCGTGAATCTCGGGGACCTTCTTGCGGTCACCCTCATCCATGAGGTGGATGGCGCGCTTGCCCGTGACACCCTTCACCGGGCCCGCGGCGGTCTGGATGATCACGCGACGGCCGGAGATCACGGTCCGGTCGTGTCCGCCAATGGTGTCGAAATAGATGAAGCCGTCCTTGTTGACGTACGTGACGATGAGGCCGAGCTCGTCCATGTGGCCCGCGAGCATGAGCACCGGGTCGCCCGCGGGATTGAGCGTGGCGATCCGGTTGCCGAGCGCGTCGGGCGCGTACTCGTCGGCCGCCGGCTTCACGTGCCGGTCGAACACCGCCTGGGCTTCGCCTTCGTAGCCCGAGGGCGAACGCGCGTGGAGGAGTTCGGCGAGAAAGGAGGGAACCTGATAGGAAGGCATGCCCGAAGGTTCGCGCAAAGCCCCGGGAGCGGAAAGAGGAAAAACGTCCCGGGTCCGGGCGAGCCGCGAAATTAGGGCTTTGCGGGCCCGCCGCTTTGGGTGAACCTCCGGGCCCCATGACCATTTATCCCGCCATCGACATCAAGGGCGGCCGTTGCGTGCGGCTGCTCCAGGGGCGCGCCGACCAGGAGACGGTGTATGCCGAGAACCCGGCGGAAGTCGCCGCCGGCTTCCGGGCCGCGGGGAGCGGATGGGTCCACGTCGTCGACCTGGACGGCGCGTTCGCGGGCGAGCCGCAGAACCTCGCGGCGGTGGAGGCGATCGCGGCGCTCGGGCTGAAGGTCCAGCTCGGCGGCGGGCTTCGGACCCGCGCGGCCGTCGAGCGGGCGCTGGGGCTGGGCGCGAACCGCGTGGTGATCGGCACCCGGGCGGCGGAGAGCGAGGCTTTCGTCGGGGAGCTGGTACAGGCTTTTGGCAACCGGATCGCGGTCGGCATCGACGCGAAGAACGGCCAGGTCGCGGTCAAGGGCTGGGTGAGCACCGTCGGCGCCGGCGCCCTCGATCTGGCGCGGCGCATGGACCGGCTCGGCGTGGCCACGATCATCCACACGGACATCGGCACGGACGGCATGCTGACCGGGCCCAACTTTGCCGCGCAGGAGGCGATGCTGGCGGCCGGCCGTTTCCGCGTCATCGCCAGCGGGGGGGTGAGCCGGCGGCAGGATGTCGCAGAGCTCGCTGAGCTGTCGCGGCGTTACTCCAATCTCGATGGCGTGATCGTCGGCAAGGCGCTCTACGAGAAGCGCGTCGAGCTCGGCGACCTGCTCGGTCTGGCGCGGGCGGTCTCGCCCTAGACCGGTAGCGCGGGCATGCCGCCCGCGGGGCGGATCTTTTCCGCGATTTCCTCCAGCGGATAGGTGATGATCTCGGCGAGGGTGGGGTGATACCACGGTGCGCGGAGCAGGTCGAAGACCGTGGCCCGCATGGCCAGGGGGCCGCTGAAGCAATGGATCAGTTCCCCGGCGTCCTTGCCCACGATTTCCGCGCCGAGGATGCGTCCGGTTTTCGGCTCCGCCAGCACTTTCACGTAGCCATAGTTCGCCTCCATGAGGATCGACTTGCCGTGATCGTTGAAGGGATAGCTGGCCGCGAGATGTTTCACGCCCCGCTCTTCGAGATCGCTTTCGAGCAGGCCGATGGTCGCCAGCTGCGGGTCGGTGAAGACGACATTGAGCGCGAGGTCGTAGTCGACGGGCTTGATCTTCTTCACGCGGGCCGCGTGACGGGCGGCGAGGATTCCCTGCTGGATCGCAACATGGACGATTTCGACGGGTCCGGAGCAGTCGCCGGCCGCGTAAATATGCGGCGCGCTCGTTTGCTGCCAGCGGTTGATGACAACCTGGCCGTTGTCCCGGGTCTTCACGCCGGCGGCGTCGAGCCGGAGGGCGCCGGTGTTCGGCTCGCGGCCGAGCGCGTTGAACAGATGCGCCGCCCGCCGGGTGACGATCCGGCCGTCATGCTGGAATTTCACCCGGACCCCGCGCGGGTCGCGGGCGATGGCGAGAATCTTCGTGCCGACGAACAAATCCATCCCTTCATCGGCGAAGGCGCGCTGCACGACGTCGGACGCATCGTCGGAGTGGTCGCGGAGGATATTCGGGCTGCGCTGGATCAGCGTGACCTTCGATCCGACGCGCTGGAGAAACTGCGCCAGCTCGCAGGCGACGATGCCGCCGCCCAGCACGATCACGCTGGCGGGAACAAAATCCAGGTTGAGCACGTCGTCGCTGGTCCAGAATTTCACGTCGGTCAGGCCCGGGACGTCCGGCACACTGACGCGCGACCCGGTGCTGATCAGGAAATGTTTTCCGCGGACCTTCCGGCCATTGGCCAGCTTGACGGTATGCGGATCGACGAATTCCGCCTGGCTGCGGAGCAGGTCGAATTCGCCCCGGTGCAGGGCCCGTTCGCGGTGACGGGCAAAATCCGCAATGATCCGATTTTTCCGGACATGGATCGCCTTGGGGGCCGCGCTGGCCGACGGAATGGCGAGGCCGAAGATCCGCCCCTTCTGGGCCAGATGCAGAACCTCTGCCATGTAGAGCAGCGTCTTCGATGGCATGCAGCCACGGAGGATGCAAAGCCCGCCGAGTTCGCGGGCGCCATCGATCACGGCGACCCGCTGCCCGAGCGCCGCGGCGGTCTGGGCGGCGTTATAGCCCGCGGAACCGCCGCCGATGACGACAAAATCGTAGGTCTTCATTCAAGTGAGGGGATAAAGCGGAGACATCAAAGCCGTGGTGGCATCGCGGGATGGATTTCGTTTCGCGGGGCCCGCGGATCAGCGCCCCTTCCCAAACAGCATGATGTGAATTGTCTTTAGCACGATCGAGGCATCGAGGGTGAAGGAAAAGTGTCGGATGTAATAGAGGTCGTATTCCAGTTTGCGTAACGTGTCTTCGACGCTGGCGCCGTAAGGATAGTTCACCTGGGCCCAGCCGGTGATCCCTGGTTTGACCAGATGCCGGAAATAGTAGCAGGGGATCTGCCGCTCGTACTCTTCGACCAACCGGTCCCATTCGGCGCGCGGCCCGATCAGGCTCATCTGGCCACGCAGCACGTTCCACAGCTGGGGAAACTCGTCGATGCGGGTGGCTCGCAGGAATCGTCCGACCCGGGTGATGCGGGCGTCTCCGGGCTGCGTGTAGAGCGCGCCTGGCTGGGGCGTGACGCGCATGGAGCGAAGCTTGAGCAGGGGGAAGGCCACATGGTTGCGTCCAATGCGCGACTGGCGGAAGAAAACCGGCCCGCGGTCCTCGAGCCAGATCGCCACGCCCGCGGCGCAGATGATCGGCGAGGCCAGCAGAAGGCCCAGCAATGAAAGGACCACGTCGCAGACGCGCTTGAGGCGCTCAAAGACCGGTTCCCGCGCGATCTGGAAGCCCTCTTGAAAAAGCCAGGTCTGGTTCAGGCGGTAGAGAGGAATCTTTCGCCAATAGACCTGATGGAACAGCTCGAGGGTGAAAGTCGGCACGCCGGCGAAATAGAGCATGACGAGCCGCTGGGCCACGGCCGGCTGCAGCTCGCGGCTCGATTCCCGCAGGATGATCGCCTCGACCGCGAGTTCGCCGCGCTGGACCTGCTCGATGACCTCGCCGAAGGTCAACACCGGCTCCTCGTCGTGGGCAAAGGGCGCGGCCGAATGCTCGCTGACGACCGAAAACACCACCGGCTGCGTGGTGCCCATGCGCCGGCATTCCTCGCGAAAGGCCACGCAGCTCGCGCGATCGCCAAGAAACAGCAGATTGCGCAACCCGAGCTGCGAATGAAAGCGGGCATAGACGGAGCGGCGATAGCTGAGCGTGATGGGTCCGATCAGAAAGAAGCTGATCGCAATCACGGCGCGGGACGACTGCAGCGAGTCGCCCGGCCCCTTGAACACGAAGGTCAGCAGCAGCGTCGCCAGCATCGCGGACATCATCGCGATGGCGTGAAGGCTGGTGTAGTCGAGGCTCATCATGTCCGTGCGGGGCCGGTAGCCGTCGATGAGATAGAGCGCCAGCATCACGAGCAGCAGCGGTACGAACAGGGGGCCGACGATGAATTCCCCGCTGATGGGGAGCGCATGACGCAACCAAAGGCTGCTCACGATGTTGAAGACGGCCATGACCACAATGAGGTCGAGGCCCAGCATCAGGAGCGTAAGTTTCCGCGCACTCGTCATCAGGCGGAAGGAGAATAGGGGTCGTTCGCCATCTTCAGCAAGCGGCATCCCGAAGCACGTGCTCCCAGGCGACGAGTGCATGTTCGAGCCGTCCGTGCCGCCGGCTGAACGTCGCCGCGTTCGCGGCGAGCTGCTGCCAGCGCGCGTGATCAGTGGCCAGTTGGGTCAGGGCGGCGGCAATGGCGCTGGTTTCACCGCGGGAGAAGGCGCGGCCCATGTCGTGTTCCTCGACCAGTCGCGCAGGCTCGCTTTCGGGGGGGCCGATGAAAAACACGGGCCGGCCGACGGCCGCGATCCCATAAAACTTGCTTGGAAAGACCAACGCGGCGCAGGCGGCATGCAGAGTGACGAAGTGGACGTCGCCCGCGGCGAGCGCCGCAGCCAGTTGCTGGCGGGGCTGCGCGGGCTCGAAGCGGACGTTCGACAGGCCCCGTTCCCGGGCGAATTGCTCGAGCGGCGCGCGTTGAGCGCCGCCGCCGACAAAGAGGAACGCAATCCGGGCATCGTCCCTGAGCAGTTCCGCGACCGAGAGCACCGGCCCGAGGTCGTGAACCCGGCCGAGGTTGCCGGAATACGCGGCGACGAAACGGTCCTCCAGGCCCCAGCGCCGGCGGCACTCAGCCACGGCGGAAGAAGACGGGACGTCGAGGCCGGCCGGCGACCAGTTGGGGATGATCGCGATGCGCTCCGGTGGCACGCCCGCCTGCGCGATCAGGGCGGCCATATCGTGCCCCAGTGCAACGCAGCCCGCGCTGCTTTTCCAGGAAAGGTTGCGAAGCAGGCGCACGCCGCCGCCAAAGATCCGCAGGCCGGGAGCGCCGGAAAGCGCGACGGCGACCTCGGGATAGACATCCTGGACCCAGTGCAGACAGCGCGCCGACTTGAGCCAGACGGCGGCGGAGACGACCAGGCCCAACAGCGGAGGATCGGTCATGGCGACCACCACGTCCTGGCGGCCGACGGTCCGGACCAAGCACCAGCTGGCGGCGAGGAGGAACGCCATGAAGTCGATGGCCCGTCCGAACAGGCTGCGCCGTCCCCAGCGCGTGCGGACGACCCGGCGGATCTCGACACCGACGTGCACTTCGCGGGACGGACTGCCGGAGGCGCGGCTGGTGATCACGGTGATCGAATGTCCCCGCGCGGCCAGCGCCTGGGCCAGGTCTGTCAGCAGCTGGGCGGTGGCGGGCTCTTCCGGCCAGTAGAAGCGATTGACGAAAACAACGCGCACGGAATCAGGGCGCCTGGGCGCGCAGGCGCCGCAGCTCGGCAGTGGCAAAACCCTCGTAGAGGGCCAGAAGCTGGCAGTAGCGCAGCCCCTCCCGGCCGTCGAGAAAGCCGCGGCGCAGGATGTATTGGTAGAGGAAGCGCAACGCCGGACGGCAGGGCAGCGAGTAGCTGACTTGTTTCAAGGCCCGGCGTCGCTGGAGTTTTTCCGCCGCGAAGAGGTCGCGCCAGCGGGTCGCGCCGGCGTTCCGAAGATGGCTTTCGGCCTCCGCGCGGGCGTAGCGGCGATGCTTGTCGAGCCATTCCTCCTCTCCCCCGGAGGACAGGTCATGGAGATAGTTCGCCTGGAGGCGTGCCAGCCGCATTTCCGGAGCCTCGCGCTGGCCATGTCCGACCTCGATGAAGCTGAACTGTGGCGCCCGCACGAAGCGGGCCTGCCAGGCGGGGAAGTCCGTGCAGTGGGGAATCCATCGGCCCATGAACATCATCCGGGGAGCGACCCAGCATCCGTCGATATCGGCCCGCCCGGCGGCGCGATCACATTCCTCGATGAGCGCGGGCGTGAGCTGCTCGTCGGCATCGAGATGAAAAACCCAGGGATGACGGAAGGGAATCTCGCGCTGCGCATAGTTGCGCTGGCCGGCAAAATTGTCGAACCGCCGCGTGAAGATTCGCGCTCCGGCGGCGCGCGCGATTTCCGCGGTGCGATCGGTCGAGCCGGAGTCGAGCACCACCACGTCATCGCACTCCGGCGCCGAGGCGAGGCAGCGCGGCAGATCGCGCTCCTCGTTCAGGGTCAGGATCAGGAGGGAGAATCGATTCATGGCTCAGCGGCGCGGTGGTCGAGGCGGGCATAGCGAATGGCGGCAAAGAAGCACAGCCACCACGCAAAAACCACCGCGGGATTCCCGAAAGGAAACTCCACCCACGCGTACAGCAGGATCAGGCCGCAGCCGGCGAAAAGATAGCCGGACAGCATTCCCGGCCAGCGGCGAAGACTGGCCAGAGGGACGAGTCCCTGCAGTCCGATCAGCATCGTGCCGACCAGCCCGAGCTCGGCCACGGACTGCAGCCAGTCGGAGTGGGCGTCGTAATAGAAGAGAGGCAGGCGATCCACGCCCGGACGCTGATTGTTATAGAGCAGGAAGACGCGGGGATAGGAGGCCATGCCCCAGCCGAAAAGCAGGCGGTCGCTCGCCATGTGCCAGGTGTCGCGATACAGGGTCGCCCGGCTGCCGATCCCGCCTTGGGAACGCATCTGCGCCACCTGCTCCAGGGTTTTGGCCACGCGCTGCTCGATCACCGGCTGTGCCAGCTTATAGGCGATTGCGCCCGACACGAGGACGACAACGACGCCCAGCAGCGGCGGCACCGCGGAGCCCCCTTGTCCGGTTCGGCGGCGGCCCACCCGTATCAGCCAGTGGACAAATCCGCCGCCGAGCAGCACCAGCACGAGCAAGGTGCAGGAGCGGGAAGTGCTGAGGGCGATCGAGACGGCCAGAAAAAAGACGGCGACCAGCCCGCTCGGGGCCGGGGAATGCCAGAAGTCGCGGTGGGTTCTCCGGGCATAATACCCGACCAAGCCGAGGCTGATCGCGACCATGAGCACGGTGAAGGCTCCCCAGTGGTTGTGGTAAATGAAGGACGCGAAGAAATATTGCTGCGGGGATTGGACGAGTCCGAAGTAAAGGCCCTTGGCGCCCGAAAATTTTTGCAGGGTGCCGAAGACCGCCAGCGCGAGGGCGTTGCCGCCGGCCAGCAGCAGCAGTCCGCGCAGGCTGCGCCGCTGCCGCACCACGAGCAGGAGGTTGAAGCAGGAGAGAAGAATTCCATCGAACAGCCAGAGGGCGGAGCGGGTGGCTTCAGGCTGGGCGCTGCCGGGCCAGCCGGCATGGCCTCCCGTCTTCGCATAGAACACTTCCCCCGCCAGCGAGAGCTGGAGCAGGGTGGGATTGAACAGGCTCGCGCCGACGATCAGGTTAAGCAGGGCGGTGGGCCACAGCCACCGTCCAGCGCGCCAGCGCGCATCGGCGTCCCGCAAGGCGAAGAAGGTGAGGGCCGCGCCGACCGTTCCCCAAACGCAGGCCGCCTGTCGCGACCACGGGGAATTTCCGCCGAAACCCCAGGAAAGCAGGAGCAGGAAGATTCCGAGATGCGCCACCACCGCCTTTTCCAGTCGGGAAGCGGAAGCCGGGACGGCATCAGTCCGGCTGGCGGGGGCAGGGGAAGCCATGATGGGAAACGCGGGACGGACTAAGGTCCGTCCTCCTTGAGCTGGGCGTAGAAATCCGCGAGGAGTCGGGCGCTTTTTTCCCAGGAGTATTCCGCCAGCACCCACCGGCCCGCCTCCGCTCCGCGTTGCCGCAGGCGATCGGGGGTTTCCGCGAGCGCGTCTTGGAGCGCCCGGCCAAAATCATCCCACGCGACGCACCAGCCCAGTCCCGCGCGCTGCAGCGGCTCCCATGGCGTGGTGTTCGTGACCGCGACCGGCAGTCCGTGGGCGAGCGCCTCCGCCACCACGAGGCCGAAATTTTCCGAATGCGAGGGAAGAAGGAAGAGCGATGCCGCCACATACGGCGGAGGTGTTTCGGTGCCGTCGAAGATCCGGACGCGGTCACTCCCGCGTTCGCGCTGAACATAGTCGGCGAGTTGGGCCACGGTATAGGTCTCGGGAATTCCGACCACCAGCAGGAGCCAGTCGGGCGGCGCCTGCTCCAGCCACAGGTCGATCAGCTCGAGCACGCGCTTCTTCGGATGCAGCCGGGAATGGAAAAGCGCGGTTCGCCGCTGAAACGCCTCCGGGCAGGCGCGCTGCCAGTAAGCCGCCGCGTCCTTGAGCTCCCCGGGGGACGGAGCATTCACGCCGTTGGGTGCAAGGCAGATGGGCTGGCGGTAGCCGCGCGCCCGGATGTCCTCCGCCTCGCTCCGGCTGGTGGCGTGCCAGCCGCGCGCGAGGTGCAGCGCGCCGGGATGGATGAAGCGGTCGGCGTACGCCTTGCGCCCGCGATGATGGTTCCACGCCCAGTCGGCCATCATGCCGCGGGGAGAGATCACATGGGGAATCTTCCGCCGCTGCGTCTCACGATGAGCGTAGTGGAGCGTCCGGAGCCAGAGCCCGTGGCTGTGAATGACGTCTCCCGTAAAATGATGCAGATATTTCCTCAGGCCGGGCGAGGGACAGATCGACGCCGGCCGGTTTCGCGGAAACGTGCGTACAATCAGGCGCGGATCGTCGTCGACGTGATCCGGCCTCGCACCGGTGGAGAGGAGGCTCACGCTGTGCCCGAGATGGGCCAGGCTCGATGCCAGGGCCGGCACCGAAACGCTGGGTCCTCCATGGCGGGCTTCCAGACTGGGGACGATCTGGGCGATGTGCATGTCTACCTGGACGGAGGCGGGGCTGGGCGGAACCAGGTCAGTGGGAGGACATCAGCGACCGCCCGAAAGCGGGATCCTGGGTGGTCAGGACCGTGATGAAAATCTGCGCTGCGGCGAAGGCGCCCAGCCAGCCTCGCCGGGGCGATCGGTTGGCTTTGCCGGCGGGAATCAGCAGCCGCGCCCAAAGGATCAAAAAAATCAGCGTGGTCGGTTCGTAGTAGCGTTGGAAAACCTGCCGGTTGAAAAGAAAAGTCGTGGCCCAGGCGGCGTACGAGCAGAGCCAGAGCAGGGCCGGGATCCGGCCGGCATCCTGGCGCAGTCGGACAAACATCGCGCCCAGCAGCATTCCGCCGAGTGGGGAAAGCAGAAGGAAAAATACCGAGCGGCGGCCAACGACCGGCAGATGGGCGGCGCCCCACCAGAGATATCCGCCCCAGCGTCCGGCCGGCACATTGTAGTCCGTGGCGGTGCAAAGGGCGAGGGCCAGACCGAAGAGGCCTCCTGCGACCGCCCAGCCGCTGCGCAGCTCGTCCGCCTGCCTCGCGTTCGGAAAAGCGGCATAGTAGAATGCGCCGAGGAAAAAAAAGACGCTCAGGATGTAGATGAAAGACATGACCGAGGCGGCGCCGCCGGAGGAGATGCCCTGCCAGGCAGGCGGGACCGGGCCGCCCCAGCGATAGACGAGCAGCCCAGCCACGCCCAGCGGGAGGCAGGCGGGCGCCAGCCGCAGCAGGCCGGCACGAAGACCGAAGCCGCGATCCAGCCACGCCGCTCGAAGGCCGATCGGCACCGCCAGCCAGAGATAAAGCTGTCGAATGAATGTGGTGGCCCCGGCCAGCCCGCCGAGAAGCCAGCCCCGGCGGTGGCGATCGAGGAAAACGCCGATGAGGGTGGCGGCCATGCCGAGCAAGGCGGGATTGTCCGTCACGATCCAGGAAGCCGACTTCACAAAGAAATTGGAGCAGGCCAGCGGCAGCACCACCCACGCGCCGAGCATGGCGTCACCCGGAACAAACAGCTGCCAGAGCAGCCAGAGAAGCGCCAGGCTCAGGCCCCAGGTGACCAGCCGCAGCGACCGCCGGCCCTCGCCCGTGACGAACGACAGGGTGGCGAGGGCGTAGTGGTAGCCCGGTGCCGTGGCCGAAAGACTGTCGTGGTTCAAGTCCAGGTAGGGCCAGTGCGCCCGAATCTGCCGGACCGCCGGCAGATGGTAGAGAGTTTCGTCATGGGCGTATCCCCCGGGATTGTCGGAGAAAATCAGCGGAAGGCAGAGCAGGGAGAAAATCAGCGCGACCAGGCCGAACGACTGGGCGGGATGGGCCATGATCAGCGGGGCGGAGGGCGTTCCTTCAGCGGCCGGCAGGGATTGCCGGCGCACACCATGCGGGCGGGCAGGTCTTTCACGACCACCGAACGCGCGCCGACAACGCAAAGCTCTCCGATGGTCACGCCCGGCCCGACGAACACGTCCGCGCCGAGCCAGGCGTTTTCCTGCACCACGATCGCGCGGGCGACCAGCGGCATGCTCCAGCGGGTGTAGTCGTGCGTCCCGGCGCAGAGATGGCAGTTCTGACTGATGTTGGCGCCCCGGTGCAGCGTGATGGGCGCGAGATTGTACAGGTGAACCTGCGGGCCGACCATGGACCGGGGCAGAAGGGTCAGCTTCCAGGGAAAGGTTACGCGAGCCGTGGGAAAAATCACGACTTCGGCGGGCCGCGGAATGTCCGCGCCGAAAAGCCGGAGCAGCCGGGCGCGGAAACCGTGCAGCGGCCGCGGACTCCAGCGAAAAAGCGTCGCCTGGACGAACGCCCAGATTCCGCGCCGGAACAGTTCGCTGCGCGGATAGGGCGTCGTGCAATTCTGGCCGAGATAGGGGGCGTCCGCGGGCATGGGGTGGAGGTCAGGCCGAGTTAGAGGCGCGGGCGCGGGTCACTTCAACGTCGAAAAGTCCTCCAGCAGGCGCGCGGCGAAGACGGGGAAATCATACGGCCGCACCGAGGCCTGCGCCGCCGCGGCCAGCTGGGCGCGGCGCACGGAGTCGCCGAGCAGGCTGGCGAGAGCGTTGGCCAGCTGGCGAGGGGCGTCGGCGGCTTTGTGATCGAAGCTCTCCCCGTTTTCCCCGGCCCGGACGAAATCGCTGAAACAGGCGAGCCGCGAGACCACGGGCACCGCGCCCGCCGCCATGGCCTCGGCGACTGCGACGCCAAACGTCTCTCCCCGATCCGCCAGACTCGGGTAGCAGAACACGTCGATGCTGCGGTAGAGCTCGGCGAGCTTGTCGGCGGCGAACACCGGCGGACGCAGTTCGAACGCGTCGGCCGGAAGAACGGCGGCCAGCGCCCGCCCGAGATCGCGCCCGTAAGCCTCGCCCGATCCACCCTGCGCCACTTCCTGCGGTCCGCAGAGGACGACGCGCCAGCGCGGCAGCCCGGATTTCCGGGCCAGTTCGCCGAGGGCGGCGGCGAAGAGGTCGAGTCCCTTTTCGCGATGGATGCGTCCGACGAAGCCGATGGTAACGGGCGCGCCCGGCGCAGGGGGCGGACGCGGCCGGGACAGTGTTGTCCAGTCGATCGGATAGCCGCAGACCCGGCTGACCGGGGCGCAGGCCGGGTTTTCCGCCAGGATCGCCGCGCGGACCGGGGAGCTGACGGCGAGCACGCGATCGAGACGGCGATAGAAACGGTACTGCCCCTTGGGCATGCGCCCGGTCATCACCACCAGCCGTCCGGCGCGGCCGCGCATCCAGCCGAGCGCGACGGGAAGCGCGACGCTGTTGATCACGGTGACGTCCGAGGGAGGAAGGGAGAACCAGACGCGGACGCTCCACCAGAAATCCAGCCAGAGATTCCGGGCAAGGCGGCTGGTGTGATTGGCGCCGCGAAGCCGCAGATATTTCACGCCGTCCCGGGTCTCCCGGTCCGGCCATCCGCGCCAACGGCGCGAAACGATCGTCACCTCGTGGCCCTCTCGAACGAATTCCAGCGCGAGCCGGTGCCATGATTTTTCCGTGGCACCGCCCGCGACCGGCGGCATCGGAAGAAAGAATCCCATGACAACCGTGATTTTCATCGGCGTGGGCGGGCCAGACTCGCCAGGGCCTGGCTCAGGCCGGCGGCCGCCGTGGCATAGGTGTAACCGGCAATGCGGGCGGCCACGCGCGGCTTGAAGGCGGGCAGGTCCGCGGCGAGCGCGGCGGCCAGCTTCGATTTGAGTTCTTCCGGCTGCCCGGCCCGGAAGACCCAGCCGGTTTCGCCGTCGGTGACGAGATCCTGCTGGCAGCCCACGCGATCACTCACCAGACAGGGCACACCCAGATGCATCGCCTCGTTCACCGCGAGGCCCCAGGTCTCGTACAGGCCGCGGGAGGGCAGGGCAAAAATATCGGCCAGCAGGTAGCGCGCAGGCATTTCGCTCTGATTGGCGAAGGGCAGAAGATGGACCGTCCCCGGGGTAGCGGCCTGCGCCGCCATGGCGAGGGTGGCGCGTTCCGGGCCGTCGCCGACGAAGACGAGCGCCGCCTGACGCGGAGCGAGGGCAAGGAAGGCCGCCAGCAATTCCCGGGGCTGTTTCTCGGGCATGAGCTTGCCGGCAAAGAGCACCACCCGGGTTTCGGGGGCCAACTGCAGGCGTCTCCGCAACGCCTGGGCGGCCTCCTGATGAGCGGGCAGGTTCGGATCGAAATGAGCGTCGTTGACGGCGTGAGGAACAAAGAAGAGGCGGGATGGCGGGACGCCAAAGGCCTCGAAATAGGCCCGATTGGCCTTCCCCACGTAGGTGACGGCGGCGAACTGCCGAAAAAGCACGCGGAGCGGCCAGCGCCGCCGCCAGCCTGGCGCCGGCCGTCCCAGCAGATGGGAGTCTCCGCGAAAAACCAGAGGAACGCCCTTGCGCCGCGCCCAGAAAATCACCCGCAGGTGGCTCAGCCATTTGTAGCCGAACAGCAGGATCGCATCGGGCCGCCACGCGCCGAGGCGCGCGGTGAGCGCGGGATTGTCGAAACCGCGGAAGCTTTCCGCGCCCGGCGCCGGGGAGGCATTGGGAACAAACTCATGCTCGTAGCCCGACAGCAGATCGACGTCCCACTTGATCGCGGTCTGAAAACGCGGATCGAGCGTCGCCTTGACGCCAAACTCCCACAGGTAGAACACGCGGAGATTCAGCGGCGTGTTGGCCGCCAGCCAGCGGAACCACGGGCTGTAGTATTGGGTGGGATGAGAGAGCACGACGGCCAGCCGCGGGCGGCCGGCGCCGGCAGAGGGAGGGACGGAAATGGGCGCGGTCTGCATCCGCTAGCTGAGAAAATGACGGATGAGGAACGGCAGCCCGAGGATGGCGGCGGCGCTCTGGGCCATGGAGCTCAGCCACAGGCTCATCGGCCACTCGGTCTGAAAGGACCACGCCATCAGGATAATCAGGAAAAGTCCGGCATAGGAAAGGAGCGGGCTGTTGGAGGTGCGGACCTCGATCAGTTTGTAGAAAGCCCCCAGGACGAATGCGAGCAGGCCGACGCCGAAAAATCCGAAATTGGCGTAGGCCTCCGCGATCATGCCGAAGCCGATGGTGGTCTTGTAGGTATCCTCCTGGCTTTGCAGTCCGTAGTACATCGCGAGCTTGTAGGTGCTGATGTGGCCGACCGGCTTTTCCGGCCAGAAGGGCCGGGGCACGAACTGCCCGGGTATGTCCCAATAGGTGTCGCCGTCGAGATAGGGCTGGCGGTCGGGGGTGTAGTAGGCGACCAGGCAGAGAATTTGAAAGAGGGAGGACCGATCGATGAGATTTTTCGTCATCTGCTGCTCCCCCGCCTTCTCGTGAAAGGCCAGCCCCTCCGAAATCCACTGGGTGAAGAAGGGGACCAGTTCCGTTGGCGGCACCTGCTGGTGGTCCCCGTTCTCATCCCAGTACTGCGCCCGCATCGCGTTTTTGCCGTTGTGCAGCAGCGCAATGATCACGAGCAACACGCCCGTGGTCACGAGCGGCAGCCGCTGGCTGCCGGCAATGTAGCCAATCAGGCCGATCAGAATGGCCGAGATGCCCCCCACGAGAAACAGGGTGGAGAAATTGATGATCACCTGGGCGATGAAGAGCGTGGCGAAGAAGGCCCGCTCGTTGGAGTTCAGCTGTCCCTGGCCCCAGCGCCGCGCCTGGATGAAGGTCACGACCAGTCCAATCCCCGAGAAAACGGCGCGCATGACGCCATTGATTTCAAAGGGGATCAATCCCTCGTAAAAGGTGTTGATGTAGGTGTAGACGGTCGAGAGCACGAGTCCGTAGCTGATGTATTTCTGCATCTGATTCGTCAGCACCTCCTGCGTGAAGAACGGGCTGCGGCCGACGCGGCCCCGGATGAAGCTGTGCGTGGCGATGATCATTACCTGGAACAACAGCACCACGAGACCGCACTGGGTGACGAGCTCGGGGGAGTAGGCCCGCAGATCGGCCCGGTCGTTCAGGAGCGGAAGGGCGTAGGTGTTGATCGTCGTCAGCACGAAGATCTCGAACACCGGAAGCTGAAGATGCCGGCCGCTCCGCCGCGCCCACTGCAGGCAGGGAAGGACGGCCAGCACGACCATGCCGAGACCTTCGTAGAGATGAAGGGGATCCTCGACCTGCGAAGTCAGGGCGTAATAGCTGACGAGCGCGATCAGCATCACCACGCCAAAACCGAAGAGTCGCCGGGACCGGCGCTGTTGGGCGGCGGTGGCCGACGAATTTTCCCTGGCGACTGGCTCCGTCATGACGTGTGGTGGGCGAGGGCGCGATCGAAGAGGTTGCACTGCTGGCGCGTCAGGTCGTCCGCCAGGAAATTCTGGTTGAAGAACGGCTCGTTGCGCACCGGCAGCGTCCCGGGTGGGAAGTTCAGCAGCGCCTGATCGAAGAACCGGATCAGGTTCTCATGGGCCTCGTCCTTGGATTCGTTTTCCTGGAAGCGGACCACGACCGCGCAGTTCAGCCGCTCGAGCAGCCGTTCGAGGACGCTGTTCTTGAACACGAGGGCGACAATGGGGCGGCCGGCGAGATAGTAGGGATAGATCTTGGAAGGCGAGTACGCCAGATCGCTCGAGCCGGGCAGCATCAGCACATCGGCGTCGCACTGCAGCCGGAGGCATTCGAGATGGCCGAGGCGGTGGGGAATCTCCTCCACCTGGTCGGCCACGCCGCATTTCTCCGCGATGGGCATCACGGAGTTCCGGCCCTGACCCGGCGCGACGTAGCTGGTGCCGAGGAAGTGAAAACGCAGGCGCCGCGCCCGTTCGGGAAACCGGTCGCGGTAGAGCCGCAGGCCGTCACAGAGCACCGTGAGCGCGTGCGGCATCACGGGTCCGGCCGCGCCGGTATAGAGGAAATGCAGCTCGTTCTTTTCCCGGCGATAACGGTGGGCGGGCGGAGGCAGGCGTTGGGCGGCCACGAGGTCGCTCCGGCTCGCCCCGAAGAGAATGACCTCGGACGGCACTTCGCGAAACCACGGATATCGGGCCCGCAGGTCGTCGATGTAGGAGGGCGAGACGCTCATCAGCCCATCGGCCCGGCGAAACGACCAGCCCTCCAGCACCCACGCCATGAACCGGGCCAGCTGGTATTTCCAGCCGCCGGGCGGCCGGCGGGAGCCGGGGCGTTCGTAGTAGTCAGTGCGCCACGGATCCTGGAGGTCCACCACATACGGCACGCCGTGAAGAAACCGCCAGATCCGCCCCATGGGGAAAGTGACGAACTGCGTGTTGGTGAAGAAGACGAGATCGACCTTCTTCTCCCGGATCAGGCGGCTGCCGGCCTTGAAGAGATGCAGCCAGGCCCGCAGACCGATGTTGCGCACCCCGAAAAACCTCGTCCACCGCAGCGGGAGTGCCGGTGTGAAGTGCACCGCGACGTCGTCGGGCACGGTCTGCGTCAATTCCGGTTCGCGGACGCCGTCCTGCCAGCGTTCCCCCACGGCCAGCACGATCGGCTCCCAGCCGCAGGCCCGGTAGAACGGCAGGCTCATCCGCGCGCGCTGCATGTCGGGGGCGTTGAGCGGCGGCCAGTGCGGCGAGATGATCAGCAGGCGGCGGAGGGGGCGGGCGGACTCAGGCATGGCGGATGGGTCGAAAAAGCGAAGCGGGGACGGGCGTTACGCTCGCTGTCGGGCTGGTCGCAGGCAATCGCGGAGCGCAGCCGCTCTCGGGCAAGTCGAAGGGGCGGTCATGATTCGAAGAAGAATTCCTCGCTGGAGGAGAAAAAAGAGACGAATTCGGGCGAGAGGATGGGTGCGGTCCACGGCGGGGTCGCTTCCGTCTGGGAGGGATAGGCGGCGAGGGCCTCGCGCTTGGCACGCTCGTCGCCGTGGTACGTGACGCGCCACACCCGGCGGCTCGTGCACAGCGGCCGCACGAGCAGAAGCGGATTCCACCAGGACCAGACCGGGAATTCGAAGACCCGCGCTGTCAGGCCGGTTTCGATGAGGGCCGAGCGCGCGAGGGCGAAGGCGGCATCGTGCTCCGAGCTGCCATCCCGGCGGCAGGGAAGGAAGATTTCGGCCGGTCGCTTCCGGCGGAAGAGCGCGGCGAGGCGGGCGCTCAGGACCGCCGCGGCGCCGGGCTCGAGATGGGCGAGGGTGCCGTCGGGCACGCCGAGAAACTCCAGGCGGGCCGAGTCCACCCCGATCCGGTGCATGGCCGCCCGGGCCTCGGCCTGCCGCTGGAGGACCAGGGTTTCGGGAGACAAGGTCGGATGACCGGGGTGCGAGGCGCCTCCATCGGTAATATACACGATCTCGATTTCCACGCCGGCCCGGCGCTGCCGCAGGAGGAGTCCGCCGCAGCCGAGAGCCTCGTCATCCTGGTGCGGCGCCAGCACCAGCATGGGACCGGCACGGCCCACCGGGAACGGGCGGCTGCGCCAGCGCAGGGCGCAGCAGAGGATGCGGTGCAGGCCGCGGCGCAGGGAAAGCCGGACGGACGGCCGCGTCGAAAGGCCGAGGGTGCAGACGGCCGCGAGGCGGGAAATCAGGCGTTGGAAGGACATCCGATGCGATCAGCGAGCCACGCCGGGCGGAAGAGTCAGTGCCGCTTCCACGGCCGCCACCAGGCGGGGAACTTCCCTTTCCCAGCAGTAGATGCGCTCCGCCGCGCGGCGTGCCTCGCGGCCCATGGTCGCGATCCGGCCGGGATCCGCGAGGAGGACGTCGAGCCAGCGCGCGAGCTCGTCGGTTCCGACCGAGGGCAGCAGACGCCCCGCGTCGGGAGCCTGATGCAGCACTTCCCGCTGTCCGGAAGTGTCGCTCGCCAGCACGGCCAGTCCGGCATTCAGGTACTGAAGGATCTTGTTCGTGATCGTGAGGTCGCGGCTGGATGGGTTGCTGGCCTCGAGCGCGAGCCCCAGGTCATGCCGGGCAATCACGGCCGGAAGTTCCTGCGGCGAGGTGAGGGGCAGGAACTCCAGGGCGTCGCGGTGGCGGCCGGACAAGGGGCGCACCAGACTGCTCCGATATTCCGGATCGACGTCACCGAGCAGGCAGAGCCGGCTCGGCTGCTGGGTCCGGCCCCACGCCGCGATGAACGATTCGAGCCCGCGGCCGGCGCCGATGGTCTGCGAAAACCAGAACAGCGCGGGGGGCCCGCGGAGCGGTGCGCGGGCTGGCTGGGGCTGAAGGGGAAATGAATTGGTGATCACCACCGGACGGGGCGCCCCGTAGGCTGCCTGCAGCGCGTCCGCGAGGCTGGCGGACGTTGTGCTCGTGTAGACTGCGCGGCGCATGAGATCGCCCTCCAGGGCCCGCAACAATTTCAGCGGCCGCGTCGCCTGCGCCGACGGCAGCAGATCCCGGGTGTGCCAGTCCTCGAAATCCGCCGCCACGCGCCGGCCCTGGGCCAGGAGCCCGCGCCCGACGAGCATGGGCAGCTCGGTGTGCACGATGGTCAGGTCGGCGCGAAACCGCCGGGCCATGCGGCTGAACGACGCCACCGGTCCCAAGGCCCGGCCGGATTCCACGCCAAAACGAATCGCCTTGCGGGCGAGCCAGGTCGCAAGGCGGTTTGTCCGGCCCACCATGCCCCGCACTCCCGTGGCCGACATGTGGTCCAACGCGATCTTCCGGAACGGAGCCGAGGTCATCAGTTCGCGGTCGTAGGCCTCGTAGCGAGGCAGACCGGCGAGGGTCATGACCGTGACGTCGAAGCCGTGCGCGCCGAGGGCCGTCGCCTCTTTCAGAACACGCGGATTCCGGCAGAGCGGCCCGGAACTGAGGATGAGAATGGAAGCGGAGGCCATCAGCGCGACCAGTCCTGCAGGCGTTTCGCGATCCGCCACCCGACGAGCCGGCGGACACGCTGGAAGCTGGGGCCGCCCTCGGGTGAAAGGCGCGATCCCCCCAGCAGCGCGACCCTCCGGGCGGCCTCCGCCCGCGCCGGCGCGGCCCGCGGATAGGCCTCGTAGATCAGACGCTGCAGGGCATTCGCGCAGGCCTGGCGGGTGCGGGGAGAATCTTCGCGGAGGAGCAGCCCGTTGACGGAGAGTTCGAGGGAGCGGAACGCGGAGCTCCAGGCTGCATCCGATTTTGTCCGACTGAGGCTGTTGGCCAGCTGGGAGCGGTAGTACGACACGGCCCCGGCACAGCAGCGCACGCCCTGCGCGGCCAGAACCACCCGCGTGAAATACTCGCCGTCGTCGTCGAGCGACAGGGATTCGTTCCAGGGACCGGCGCGTTCCGCCAGTGGCCGCGGCACCAGCCAGGCCGCCGGATGCATCATGGTGTTGCGCTCGAATTTCGTGACGACCCAGTCGGCGGGGCTGGCGTCGATGGCCAGGGGTTGCGGATCGAGGCGGGCGTCGGCGACGGAACCGGTGAAGCGGGCCCAGGTTCCGCTGAGGACGATTTCGGGGCCGGTGGTGGCGCCGAGTGCGAGCTGGCGTTCGATCTTCTCCGGCGCCAGCAGGTCGTCCGCATCGAGAAACTGCAGCCAGTCGCCGCGGCTGGCGGCGAGCGCCGCGTTGCGGGCGGCGCTCGCTCCGCGATTGGTTTGGGCGATCACCCGCACGCCGCGCGCCTCGAATCGCCGCGCCACCGCGAGGCTGCCGTCGCGCGATCCATCATCGACGACGATGATCTCCCGATGCGTCCAGGTTTGCCCGAGCGCGGACTCGAGCGTGTCAGCCAGCCAGGATTCGGCGTTGTAGCACGGGATGAGAATCGAGACGAGCGGCGGCATGGGCGGCGGACCTACGATTTCATGTCCTCCAACGGCTCGTGCTTGTCCACGAGAGTGCCGGTGCCGAGCTCGGTGAAGCCGCAGGCCCGGGCTTCCGCGAGACGATCGGCGGTGCAGCGATTGAGAAACTCCCAGGTGGCCGGATGCTTTTTTGCGGCCCTGAGGGTCGCCCATGCGACGGCCGGATGGCGGGCGCAGGAAGCGAGAAAGCCGATCCAGTCCGCCGGCCGGGCATGACGGAGGAAGCCGATTTTGCCGGCCAGCAGGGTGCCGAAAAAGAGGCCGCCGGTCGAGCGCGGCCGCAGGCGGCGGCGATGTTCCCACAGCTGGCGGGCGGCGGCGGACGAGAGTGGCACCTGGCGGAGGAAAGACCCGCTGAGCAGGGCCTGGCTG
>DASZQN010000002.1:0-42907 GCA_035549635.1 Opitutaceae bacterium | reverse complement strand
ATGTCCGCTCGACTACGCGGAGTAGTCCGGGCATTGGCATGCATGTCCTTTCGAGTCCTCCTGGGTTGGATGTTTTTTCTTCACACCCATCTCTCTCAGGCAGGACTCGGAGGGACAACCTCCTGAAACTTCACACCTAGGCGTTGTAATAGTAATAGTGGTCCGCCGACGTGCGGGAATTAACCTTGTTCAGCACCAGCCCCGCGGCGGGGCGTTCACCTACCTCCGCGAGGAGGCGCAGGGCGCGGCGCACCAGGCGGCGCGGCGTGCGGCCCGCGTGCGCGACCAGGCAGACCGTCGGGACGTCGCGCACGAGATGCAGCGTGTCGCTCACCGCCATCAGCGGCGCGGAGTCGATCACCACGCGATCGTAGTTCGCCAGGCCGAGGCGGATGATCTCGCGCATCCCGCCGCGGGCGAGGAGCTCGGCGCAGCCCGACTGGTGCTGCCAGTCGCCGAGCCGGAAAAGGTTCTCCACCGGGCAGCCCTGCACGGCCTCCGCGAAGCGCGCGGGATCGCGCAGGCATTCGGAGAGCCCCGGCTGGCCCGTCGGATCGCCGAACAGCCACTGCAGGCTCGGACGCCGCAGGTCGCCGTCGATCAGCAGCGTGCGCAGGCCCTGCTGTGCGAAGGCCGCCGCGCAGTTCAGCGAGCAGAAGCTCTTGCCCTCGGCCGGCACGGCGCTGGTGAAGAGCACGCAGCGGCGCTCCTGGTCGCCGCCCAGCAGCTCCAGCGACGTCCGCAGGGTGCGGAAGGCCTCGGCCTGCGGCGACGCCGGGTCGCGGAGCACCAGCGGGTCGGCGTTGAGCCGGCGGTGCCGCGAGCGCGGGATCGAGGCGAGCACGCGCAGGTCGCAGAACGCCTCAGCCTCGTCCACCGAGGCGAGCGAGTTGTCCAGCGCCCGCGAGACCAGGGCCACGCCGCCACCGGCGAAGAGCCCGAGGAGGAGCGCCAGCCCGAGCAGCAGCTTCGGGCGCGGCCGCGTCGGGTGGTCCGGCACGGGCGGCGGCTCGACCACGTGGATCTCGATGCCGTCGATGTCGCTGGCCGAGACCAGGCCGTGCGTCACGTCGGACTGCTTCAATTCGTCGAGGACCTTCTGGTAGGCCCCGGCGTTCGCCTGCGCGTCGCGCTCGAGGGCGCGGTACGGGATGGCAATGCGGTCGAGCTCGAGCGCCGCCTTCTCCTGCTCGGCCAGCGCCGCCTCCAGCGCGGTCTCGGTCGCCTTGGTGGACTCGTACGACTGCACGAGGCGGTCGCAGGCCTTGCGCAGCGCGGCGCGGAGCGAGGCGTGGAGTTCGTCGAGCTGGCTCTTGCTCTGGATCATCGTGGGATGCAGCGGGCCGTAACGCTGCGCCAGGGTGGCCATCTGCGCCTCCTGCAGCGTGATCTGCTTGCGGAGATCGAGGATTTCCGGGAGGTCCGCGATGGAATGGAGGCTCAGCAGCTGGTCGGGGTCGGTGTCGGCGAGCGTGCGCACCTTCGCCTGCTCCGCCTCCATCGTCAGCCGCGCGTTCTTCGCGCTGGCCACCTGCTGGTTGAGCTCGCGCATGCGCTCCACCACGATGTTCTGGCGGTCCTGCAGCGAGACGGCGTTGTACCGGTCGCGGTAGGCCTCGAGCTTCTCCTCGGAGATCTTCAACTCCTCGGCCACCCGCTTGGACTCGGCCAGGAGCTGCTCGCGCGCGGACACGGAGTCGCGGCTGCGGTCCTCGCGCGACTGGCGGAAGAATTCGTCGATCACCGCCTGCGCCCGCTGCTGGGCCTGCTCGGGGCGATGAGCCTCGACCGAAAGCGAGATGAGCCGGCTGCCGCGCACGACATTCACGGACACCATCTTTCCCAACCGCTTCACCAGCTCGTCCTCCGAAGGGGCCGCGGGATTGTCCGCGGGGGACGCGGGCGCGCCGAAAATGCGGTCGAGCCGCGTGAAGCGCAGGAAATTCCCGGTGCTGCGGGCCACCCAGCGCCCGAGGTCGCTGTCGGGCAGGTACCCCGGCACCGCGGGCTGGGCGAACACCGGGTCGTCCGCCAGGTGCTTGCCCCGCACCACGCCCAGCAGCACCGGGCGGCTGGCGAGCTTCATCTCGATCGTCTTCAGGTTGTCGAGGGTGTCGACCTCGGTCGTGGTCGTGTTCTGGCCCGCGGGGGACTCGATCTCCAGCATCGCGGCGGACGTGTAGATCGGCCGCGTCACGTGAAGATAAAGCATCACGGCGGCGATCGCCGCGGCGACGCACAGTCCGATTTTCCCCAGGTTGTTCTGCAGGAAGTGCAAAAGCTCGCGGGGCTCGAGGGTCCCCGCGTGCGCGTGAGAGTGGTCGTGCCCGCGCACGTAGCTGTAGTCTCGTTTGGCCTCGCCGACGTTCATGGTAATGGTAGCCCGCTCGCGCCGAAGGACGCGGACGCGGACAGGCGCGCGGATAGAACGACCACCCACCCGATTGTTCCGGTCGCGGCCAAGGAGCGGCAAGGGCCGCACTCACGGTGTTAACCCGGGTCTCTCACCGGGGGCGTTCCCCTCAGGTGAATTCCAGCCGGACGATTTCCGGCGGGCAGTTCAGGCGCACGGGCGTCGCGACGCAGCCGATGCCCGAGCTGACGATCAGCGTGCGGTTGCCCGGACGGGAAAATTTTCCGCGGACGTACTTTCGCCCCAGCGTCGGGAGCACCCAGGCGCGGCCGAACGGACAGATCTGGCCGCCGTGCGTGTGGCCCGCGAGGTGCAGCAAGTCGGACGGCGCATACTGGTCCCAGACGTCGGGCTCGTGCCCGAGCACGACTTTCAGGCCGGTCCCCTCGAGCAGCGAAATCCGTTGCGCGGCGCACAAGGCCGAGGGCAGCCCGATCAGCGTGAGGCCGTTCCAGTCCTCGGCCTTGTTCTCCAGCACGACGAGCCCGCCGAGGCGGGCCTGGTCCATGATCCGGCCGCCGAGTCCGCCGGCCATGTCGTGGTTGCCCGGCGCATAGATCGTCGGACAGCCGGGCTTCCAGTGCGCGAGAAAGCCCGCGATGTCCATGTCGGGCCGGTGCGCGAGGTCACCGCCCATCAGCACGAGATCGGGATTCTCCGCGCGGACGCGCTCGTTCAAGGCCGCCGATTCCTCCGGTCCGAAGAAATGGCCGTAATGAAGATCCGTGACGAACAGCGCCGTCTTTCCCGCCCAGCCCGCCGGCGCGGGCACGCGGAAGGGCCGCACCACGCAGGTGTCCGGGAAAAGCGAGGTGTCGGCCCACAGTTTCGCGCCGGCCCCGGCCACGCCGGCCCCCGCCAGCGTGCGGATGAAATTGCGACGGGAAATCGTCATGGATCGACCAGCATGCCGCGTGTGCGACCCCGGACGCCACACTTTGTTTCGGAGCGAGGCGGCCGACTCCGGCGGATACGCTCAGGCGACCCTGGATTCGGAATCCGGGTTCTTCTCTTCCGGCACCGGCGGGGCGCCCGCGTGGAAACCTTCCCGGTCCTCATGCGCCTCCGGCGAACGCCGGATAAGCCAGAAAACGAAGCCGAGGCAGATCGCCAGGATCGCCGCCGCCGTGAAAAGGATCGCCGTCATGGGGTTGCGGGATGAGAAAGCGTTCCATTTCCCGCTTCAAACCAATTCCCTGATTGCGGAATGCGGATCGCGGGTTGCGGAATGAATGCCCCGTGCGAATCCGCAACCCGCAATCCGCAATCGAATGAATGCTTCCATCGCCATCGTCGCCGACGACCTGACCGGCGCAGGAGACTGCGCGGCGGCCTGTTACGCCAGCGGCCTCGCGACGGTCGTGGCGCTCGGGTCCGCGTCCCGCGCCCGGGAGGCGCGGGCGGACGCGGTGGCCTTCGACGCCGACACGCGCCACCTTTCGCCGGCCGCCGCCGCCCAGGCCATCGCGCTGGCCGTGCGCGAGTTCGGCGCCGGCGGGCCCCCGCGGGTGATGTATCATAAGATCGATTCGACCCTGCGCGGCAATTTTGCCGCCGAGCTCGCCGGCGCGCGCCAGGCCCTCGGCGCGCCGCTCGCGCTCGTGGCCCCGGCGTTTCCCGGCGCCGGGCGCACCATGCGCGGCGGGCGCGTGTTTTTGTCCGGCCGGCCGCTGGAGGAGAGCGAGATCTGGCGCGGCGCGGGGCTGGCCGGCGCCGCCGACCTGCCCGCCCGGCTGCAGCGCGACGGCGGCCTGCGGACGGAGAAAATCGGCCTGGATTCGCTCCGCCACGGCCCGGAAGGTCTTGTGGCCGCGCTGGCGGCGCACCTCGCCGCCGGCGTCGAGGCCGTGGTCTGCGACGCCGAAACGGACGAAGACCTGCGCATCATCGCCCGCGGCGGCGCCGCCGCGCCGCGCCTGCTGCTCGTGGGTTCGGGCGGCTTGATGCGCCACGTGCCCGCCGCCTACGGCCTTGCGCGGCCCGGCGCCGCGCCGAGCCGACCGCCCGCGGTGGAGAGGCGCGGGCCCCTGCTGTTCGTCGTCGGCAGCCGTTCGCAGGTTTCCCGGCGGCAGCTGCGCCGCCTGTCCGCGGAAGCCCGGGTGCAAACTTTCATCCTGCCGCCCGCCACGCTGCGGGCCGGGCCCGATTCACCGGCGTGGCAGGAGGCCGCGCGCTGGCTCGCGGGCGCGCCCGGCGCCGGCGGGGACCTCGCGCTGGCGCTGGGACCCGGCGAGGACATCGATCTCGCCGAGAGCTCCGCGCTGAGCCGGGCGCTGGCGCAGCTCGTGCGCCCGGCGGTCGGACGCCTCGCCGGCTTACTGTGCACGGGCGGCGAGACGGCGCGCGCGGTGCTGGCGGCCGCCGGCGCGGCGAACCTGCGGCTGGCCGGCGAGGTCGAGCCCGGCATTCCGCTGGGCACCATCGAGGAGCTGGGCGATCTCCCGGTGGTCACGAAGTCCGGCGCCTTCGGCTCGCCGGAAGCGCTCATCCGCATCCGCGCCGCGCTCCGGCGGTTGTCAGCGGCAGCTGGCCGCCCGTAAGGTCCACGGATTCATGAAACCGGATTCCCTCCCGATCATCGGCCTCACGATGGGCGACGCCGCGGGCGTCGGGCCGGAGATCATCGTGAAAAGCCTCGGGCACGCGGACCTGTACGACTGCTGCCGGCCGATCGTGATCGGCGACGCGGGACGCCTGCAGGAGGCCGCGCGCATCGTCGGGTCTGCGCTGAAATTGAACGTGGTCGCGCGACCCGCCGCGGCGCGGTTCGCGTTCGGGACCATCGACTGCATCGACCTCGGCCTGCTGCCGCCCGGCCTGCCGTGGGGCCGGCTCTCGGCGGTCTGCGGTGACGCGGCCTACCGCTACGTCGCCCGCGCCGTCGAGCTCGCGCAGGCCGGGGAGATCGACGCCATCTGCACCGCCCCGCTGAACAAGGAGGCGCTGCACGCCGGCGGACACCGCTTTCCGGGCCACACCGAGCTGCTGGCGAGCCTGACGGGGACACCGGAGGTCTCGATGATGCTGATGACGCCGAAGCTGCGTGTGATCCATGTGACCACGCACATCGGCCTGATCGACGCGGTCGAGCGGATCGAGCCGGGCCTCGTCGGCCGCACCATCGCCCGCGCGCAGGAAACCCTGGTGCGCGCCGGGATCGCGCGCCCGCGCATCGGCGTCTGCGCGATCAATCCCCACGCCGGCGAGCACGGCCTGTTCGGCCGCGGCGAGGAGGCGGCGAAGATCGAGCCGGCCGTCCGCGAATGTCAGGCGCGCGGCTGGGAGGTGCAGGGGCCGCTGCCGGCCGACACGCTGTTCTACCGCGCGGGGCGCGGCGATTTCGACATCGTCGTCGCCATGTACCACGACCAGGGCCACGGCCCGGTGAAGGTGCTGGGGATCGAGGACGGCGTGAACATCACCGTCGGCCTGCCGGTGATCCGGACCTCCGTCGACCACGGCACCGCCTTCGACATCGCCGGCACCGGCGTCGCCGACGAACGCAGCCTGCTGGCAGCATTGCGCCAGGCCGCGGCGCTTGCGCCGCGGCGCGAGCGCGGAGGTGTGAGGCATGAGGCCTGAGGTTTGAGGCCAGACCTTCGGAGGTATGAGGTTCGTTACCTCACGCCTCAGGCCTCACGCCTTCCACCGCAGCTCCCTTCGGGAGCGAAGGTGGCGGAGCGAAGGTGGTGCCCGGACGCGGACTCGAACCGCGATGCTGTTAGGCACAGGCTTCTGAGACCTGCGTGTCTACCAATTCCACCATCCGGGCAAAATGAGGAAGGGGAGAAAGACACGGCCCCGGCCGGCGGCGCAAGACCGATTTTCAAGACTCGAAAGATGTAGGGGCGTCCCTTGCGGACGCCCCAGTTTGTGCTCACCGAGCCGGGCGTCCGCAAGGGACGCCCCTACGTCGGCCAACGGCGAAGAACCGGTCTGCCGCTGCTTGCCAGAGGCGCAGGCCGTGTCCAACGTGGCCTCTCCATGAAAAAAGACGAGGTCCTCGCCAAGATCAAAGCTGAGAAGGTCATCGCGCTCATCCGCGCCGATTCGTCGGACGGGCTGCTGGACTGCGCCCGCGCGCTGGCGGCGGGCGGGCTCACGAGCATCGAGCTCACGATGACCACGCCCGGCGCCATCGCCATGATCCGGCAGGCGTGCCGCGAGCTGCCCGACTTCATCTTCGGCCTCGGCACGGTGCTCGACGCCAAGACCGCGCGCGAGGGCATCGAGGCGGGCGCGAAGTTCATCGTCACCCCGGGTTTCCGCCCGGAGGTCATCGCGCATTGCCGCAGCGTCAACGTGTCGGTCTTCAGCGGCGCGCTCACGCCGACGGAGATCATCAACACCTGGGACGCGGGCGCGGATGCCGTGAAGATCTTCCCGGCGGAATTTTTCGGCCCGGCCTACATCAAGTCGATCAAGGGCCCGCTCCCGCACATCCCGCTCGTCCCGACGGGCGGCGTGAACGCGGAGAACGTCGGCGAATTCCTCAGGGCCGGGGCGTACGCCACCGCCGCGGGAAGCTCGCTGGTCGAGGCCAAGGCGCTGAAGGAGAAGAACTGGGCCGCGGTCACCGCGAAGGCCAAGGCCTTCTCGACCGCGGTCGCCGCGACGCTCGCCGCCGCGAAGAAGTGACGCCGTCCCGGCGCCGCGGGCCCGGTCCGCTGCCCTCTTGCGCATGACCTCCGCCGCCGCCCGGATCCTCCCGTCGGCGCTGACGCTGTTCGTCGGCTGGCGGATTTACCGCCGCTTCCAACGCAGCGTGGGCCGGCAACCGCTGCGACCCTCGAGCCTAACCTGGCGGCTGGTGATCTTTGCGCTGCTCACCGCCTGGGTGGGCGCCGGCGCCTGGAATTATCCGCATCTCCTGTTCGGGTTCGGCGGCGGGCTGCTGCTCGGCGCCGGGCTGGGAGCGATCGCACTGCGGCTGACCCGCTTCGAAACCGCGCCCGAGGGCCGCCACTTCTACACGCCCAACACGCACATCGGCCTCGCCGTCACCCTGCTCCTCGCCGGTCGGATCGCGTACCGTGTCATCACCGTTTACGCGGCGGCGTCCGATGACGGAGGCGGTCTCGCCTCGCTCCAAGTCATCCAAAGCCCGCTCACCCTCTGCCTGCTGGGCCTGACCACCGGCTACTATCTCGTCTACTACGCCGGTCTCCTGTGGCACGCGCGTGCCAAGACTTGAAGTCTCCCGCCCCATCGAACGCGGCGCGACCGCCACCGGGCGTCGCTGGTTTCGCCCGCTGCCACTGGCTGACGGGCGCCACGATCCTGGTCGCAACGGGCGGGATGCGCTGGCTCATCGGCCAGATTCCCGGCGTGGCCGTCAGCCGCACCGGCTACGCCGTGCTCGTCGGGCTGGGCCTGCTCTATCTCCTCACCGGCGCCCTGGTGTGGCGCGGGTCCGGCCTCGGCCGCGGGCTCAATTTCGTCTGCAGCCTGCCCTATCTCGCCCGCCCGAGCCTCGGACTCCGGCTGTGGCGGACGATGAAGAGCCCGGAGTTCAGGGATTACTTTGCGGGGAAGGAAGAAAGAGGGAGGAAGAATTAAGAAAGCCTGGGCGCGCCTCGCACTCCTGGGCAGCAGATCGAGATTTCACAGGAGCCGATCCGAGGCCGGACCGAGGGCCCGATTTCAAAAAATCCTTCCCTCATCCTTCTTCCTTGGCTTCCAGGTATTTCGCGACATCCGGAATGCGCTTCATGCGCCGGCCGGCGGCATCCTTCTCCAGATAAGGATCCTCCTCCGGCGCGGCCTGGACCTCCTCGTCCCCTTCGGACGCGTCTTCATCGTCGGCGTCGATCACCTCGCCGTCCGGGCCGGTGACCACCCAGTCCTGCTCATCGTCGAGGAAATGCGTCAGGCGCCGCGCCTGCGGGTCGAGCACGAGCCGCGGGTTCCGCACCCGGCCGGCCTTCACCAGCTCGAAAAGGCACGGATAGAACTGGCCCTGGAAGTGCCCGAGGAAATCGCTCAGCCACTTGTTGGCCACGCCCTCGCGGCGCGTCAGCAGGACGACGTCGGCAAAATGGATGCAGGCTTCGAACCAGGCGCGCAGCGGCGGCTGCTTTTCGACGAGCCCGCAGTTCACGATGCAGAGCACCCGGGCGAGCTGTCCTCCCTGGACGGCGAGCCAGGATTTGAAGGCCTCGATCTGGTCCACGGGATTGTGCCGCCCGTGCGTGACAAAGAAGACATGCGTGGCGCCCGCGGGCAGGCTCCCGTCGATCGCCTCGTTCTCCCAGGTCCAGAGCGTCAGCTGCGGCAGCCGGTCGTCGAAATCGCCGGTGACCTCGCCCTCTGCGAACATCACCGCCGGCCGGTCGGATTCCTCGAGACCATCCGCGATCAGGTCGGCCAGCACCTCGCGCCGGCCGGAGCCGGCGGCGCCGAGAACAAGATAGACGAGCGGTTTTTCCGAAGCGGACATGAAAGCGAAGGATGAAAGAAGAAGGATGAATCAAAAACCTGCAAACAGCGGCGGAAAAACCTCCGAGCAGGACTCACGCGAAGACGCGGAGATCGCGAAGTAGACCATTCGGATCGACGCGTTGCTTCGCGTTCTTCGCGCCTTCGCGTGAGCCCTCCGAAACCATACGGCCAGGCATCCCCGTCAAAGCTTGAACGTCGCGTTCTGCGCGGACTGGCGGAGCCAGTGGTCCACGAGCACGAGCGCGGTCATGGCCTCGACGATCACGACCGCCCGCGGCAGCACGCACGGGTCGTGGCGACCGCGCGCGGCGAGCTCGGTGGGCGCGCCATGGACGTCCACCGTCTGCTGCGGGCGGAGGATCGTGGCGGTGGGCTTGAAGGCGACGTTGAAGAAAATCTCCTCGCCGTTGCTGATGCCGCCCTGCACGCCGCCGGAGCGGTTGGTGGCGGTGCGCACGCGGCCGCCGCGCGACTCGAAGAGGTCGTTGTGCTCGCTGCCCCGGAGGCGGGTGCCCGCGAAGCCGCTGCCGATCTCGAAGCCCTTCGTCGCCGGCAGCGAGAGCATCGCCTTGGCGAGGTCGGCCTCGAGGCGGTCGAACACCGGCTCGCCCAGTCCCGGCGGCACGCCGCGCACGCGGCACTGGATCACGCCGCCGACCGAGTCGCCGGTGCTGCGGGCCTCCTTGATGCGCTCGATCATCGCCGCGGCCGTCGCCGGATGCGGGCAGCGCACCGCGCTGGCCTCGACCTCCGCGAGCGTGGGAAATCTGTCCAGCGCGCCGGCCGGCACGACGAGGTCATGCACCTGCGTGACGAAGGCCCGGATCTCGACCGGCTGCGCCGGCACGGCGGACGCGAGCAGCTTGCGCGCGATCGCGCCCGCCGCGACGCGGCCGACGGTCTCGCGCGCGGAGCTGCGGCCGCCGCCCTGGTGGTCGCGGATGCCGAACTTCGCCTGGTAGGTGTAGTCCGCGTGCGACGGACGGAATTTCTCGCGCATCTCGTCGTAGGCGCCGGGTCGCGCGTCGGCGTTGCGCACCAGCAGCGAGATCGGCGTGCCGGTCGTGCGGCCCTCGAAGATCCCGGAGAGGATCTCGACGCGGTCCTCCTCCTTGCGCGGCGTCACGATGTCGCTCTGCCCCGGCCGGCGCCGGTCGAGGTCCGCCTGGATTTCCGCCGCCGTCAGCGGCAGGCGCGGCGGGCAGCCGTCGACCACCACGCCCACGGCAGGACCGTGGCTTTCGCCCCACGTGGCGATGGAAAAGAGGTGGCCGAAGCGGTTGGACATGGCGACTGGAGAGGGTTGGCGCCGCGCTTTTCCGTCGCAAGCGGCAAATCCGCATGCCCTTGGCAACCTTGCGCAGCCGATGCCGTCATAAGACGAACACCGTTTACAAGCCGCAGCGGCATGCCTTTGATTCCGCCTCCCGGCCCGTCCGGCCTTTTTCCCAAAACCTCCTCCCTCCCGCATGAGCTTGCGCTTTCTCCGCGTCCTCTTCGCCGCCGGCCTCGCCTCCCTGGTGGCCCTGCGCGCGCAGACCCCGGTCACGATCCCAAATCCCAACGCCGCCGACCCCCTCGTGGGCCCGATCAAGATGCCCGACGCGGACATCGACACGGTCTTTGGGGCGCTGGAGAACCTGACCGGCATGACCATCTTCCGGCCGCAGGCGCTGCCGACCGCGACCTACAACATCCGGATCGACAAGGACACGCCGACCTCGCGCGCCATCCTCTACATCGAGACGTCGCTCCAGCTGAACGGCATCGCGATCCTGCCGCTGGACGAACACACGCTGAAGGCCGTCGCGTCCACGGCCGCCCGCAGCGAGGCGCCGCAGCTCATCACCGGCTCCACGCTCGAGCTGCCGCCGAGCGGCAAGATCGCGACGAAGATCTTCGTCCTCAATTTCCTCCGCTCGCAGGAGCTCGTGCAGCAGATCCAGTTCATGCTCACGCAGAACCTCGGCGGCATCCAGAGCGTCGTCCAGCTGCCCAACGCCAACGCGGTGATGGTCACCGAGACCGTGACGAATCTCCAGCGCATCGAGACGCTGCTGAACACCGTGGACCGGCCCGTCACCGGCGGCCTCACGGCGAAGTTCTACATCCTGAAGAATGGCGCCAAGGCCAGCGATGTCGTCACGCGCATCAACACCATCATCGCTCCCCAGCGCGCCCAGCTCGGCACCGCCACGACGCTGACCGCCGACGATCGCAGCAACCAGATCATCCTGCTCTCCCACCCCGCGAACTATCCGCTCTTCGATTCGCTGATCAACTCCCTCGACGTCAAGTCCGACCCGAACACGAACAACGCGGTCATCCCCCTGAAGCATTCCGTGGCCACGGACATGGCCACCCTGCTCACCAACCTGGTGAACGGGCAGAACTCCGCGACCCAGCGGGCCGCGGCCAACTCGGTGCGGCCCGGGGCCGGACTCGCCGGCGCCACCGGGCTGAACGGCGGCATCGGCGGGAATACGGTCGGAGGCCTCCCCGCCGGCGTTCCGGTCACGCCCGCGGCCGGCAATGTGCCGGCGGTTCAAAATCCGGGCGCGCCCGTTCCCGCGACGCCAGCCACGCCGTTCAATCTCAACAATGCGCTGAATCAGCTCGAGCCGGCCTCCAGCCAGTTCAGCCCCTTCATGACGATCGCCGCCGATGCCCGGACCAATTCCATCGTGGTCTCCGGCACGGCCGCCGACATCAGCATGATCCGGAACATCGTCGACAAGCTCGATATCCTGCTCGCACAGGTGAGCATCCAGGTCGTCATCGCCGAGGTCACCCTGACCGACACCGACGTCAGCGGCATCTCCGCCCTGAACCTCACGGTCGGCACCGACACCCCGCTCGGTCCCGGCGGCGACAACGGCCGCGGCACGCACATCACCAATTTCGCCGGCACGCTCGGCGGATGGAACGTCACGAGCGGCGTCGTCAACCCGATGTCCTTCGTCGCCGCGCTCTCCAACAACGGCTCGAACAGCCGGGTCAAGGTTCTCCAGGCCAACACCATCATCACGGAGCACGGCAAGCTCGGCGACTTCCAGGTCCAGCAGCAGCAGCCCGTGATCGGCGGCACGACGAGCACCCCGAACAGCGCCGCCAGCAATGGCGTCACGACCCAGGTCACCGTCGCCTACAAGCCGGTGGGCGTGGAAGTGAAGGTCACCCCGCTCATCGGCGCGGACGGCGGCATCGAGCTAAACATCGACCAAATCGTGGACGACATCATCGGCAACGTCACCTTCTCCGACGGCAATCCCTACCCGATCATCGGCCACCGCGAGGCCAACGTGTTCATCAACGTCCAGGACGGCGAGATGATCGTCCTCGGCGGCCTGCAGAGCAACAAGCTCACCACCGGCCGCACCAAGGTCGGCTTCCTCTACGAGATCCCCATCATCAGCAACCTGCTCGGCGGCCGCAACAACGAGACCGACCGCCGCGAGCTCCTCGTCTTCGTCCGCCCGCACATCATCTCGCCCACGGGCGGCACGGCCGACACCCGCAAGAAGATCGACGCCATTTCCGAGAAGGACGCCATCGACAAATTCATCGAGGACGAGGGCAAGCTGCCCAAGTCCACCGTGATCGACCGCTTTGTGAAGTAAAACGCGCGCCGCGCCTTCTCTCATGCCCGCGCTTGTCACCGATTCCCTGCCGGCCGCCGTCGCCGGGCGCCTGACCGACGAGCAGCGCCAGGCCCTCGCGGAGGCGCCGCGCGAGAAGCGCCTCGAGGTCCTCAACGCCGCGCTCGGCCTGCCCGAGCCCGAGACGCTGAAGCTCCTGGCGGACGCCGCCGGCCTCGACGTCGCCCTCAACCTCGAGACCGACCCCGACGCCCGCGGCATCCTGCCGGCGCGCCTCGTCTACGACTACCAGTTCATCCCGATCCGCTACGGCAACGCCCCCGAGGAGCGCCCGGCGCCCGAGGTG
Organism: Opitutaceae bacterium; assembly: GCA_035549635.1. Classification (GTDB taxonomy): domain Bacteria; phylum Verrucomicrobiota; class Verrucomicrobiia; order Opitutales; family Opitutaceae; genus CAIUWA01. The sequence continues at coordinate 30,108 of DASZQN010000002.1, read as the reverse complement.
CTGGCGAAGCTGCCGCTCCACCTCGCGACCGCGTGGCTGCCGGACGCGGTGATGGCGGACTGGCTGCGGACCTTCACGCCCCGCCCGCTCGTCTGGCACCTCGCCGTGCCGGAGCGCGTGCACCAGCTCATCATCGAGAATTTCGGCGTCGGCTCGGGCTCGCTCGAGGACACCGACGACGGCTACGTCGCGCCCGAGGCGCTGCGCCAGAACGAGGAGGTCGTCGACGAGGACGCCGCGGTGGTGCGGTTCGTCACCGACGTGATCTCGCAGGCGATCGAGGACCAGGCGACGGACATCCATTTCGAGCCGCAGGAGGAACAGCTCCGCATCCGCTACCGCGTGGACGGCCTGCTCGTGCCGGTGCCGGTGCCCGAGAACCTGCTGCGCTTCCAGGACGCGATCATCTCCCGCCTGAAGATCATGGCGCGGATGAACATCTCGGAAAAGCGCCTCCCGCAGGACGGCCGCATCAATTTCAAGGGCCGCGGCACGACGCTCGACATCCGCGTCTCGACCGTCCCGACCATCTACGCCGAGTCCATCTCGCTGCGCCTCCTCAACCAGAAGAAGGAGGCCTACACGATGGACCGCCTCGGCATGAGCGCCGACGAGCAGGCCCAGATCGTGCAGATCCTCGACTATCCGCACGGCATCATCCTCGTCACCGGCCCGACGGGCTCCGGCAAGTCGACCACGCTGAACGCCTTCCTCCGGAAGATCAACGCGACCGACCTGCGCATCATCACGATCGAGGACCCGATCGAGTACGAGGTGCCCGGCGTGAACCAGATGCAGGTGCGGCCGGAGATCGGGCTCACCTTCGCCGACGCGCTGCGCCATGTGCTGCGCCAGGACCCCGACGTCATCATGGTCGGTGAAATCCGCGACCGCGACACCGCCGAGATCGCCATCCGGGCGTCGCTCACCGGCCACCTGGTCTTCTCCACCCTCCACACCAACGACGCTCCCGGCGCGATCACCCGCCTCGTCGACATGGGCATCGAGCCGTTCCTCGTCGCCTCGGCGATCGAGCTCGTCATCGCCCAGCGCCTCGTGCGGCGCCTCTGCCCCGAGTGCTCGAAGCCGGCGCCGGTCAGCAAGATCAAGCTGATCGAGAGCCTCGCGATCCTCGGCTGCCCGCCGGACGACGCGGAGACGATCCACGAGCTCAAGTCCCCGGTCGGCTGCGACCGCTGCCGCGGGACGGGCTACCGCGGCCGAGTCGGCGTGTTCGAGATCTTCCGCCTCAACGACGAGATGCACGAGCTCGTGCTCAAGCGCGAGAGCACGCGCACGCTGGCCGAGACCGCGCGCCGCAACGGCATGCGCACCCTCGGGCAGAGCGGCTGGGAAAAGGTCAAGGCCGGCCTCACGACCCTCGACGAAGTCCTGCGCGTGATCACCGTGGCGGAGAAATGAGCGTTCCAGGAGACAGGAGTCGGGCGACCGGTGACAGCCTACATTTCTCGTCACCCTGCCACTGTCTCCTGACTCCGGGCTCCTGCCGCCTGCCGCCTGTCACCTGTCACCTGTCACCTGCTACTTAAATCAAATGCCCCGTTTCGACTACACCGCCCGGACCCGCGCCGGCGCCGCCGTCACCGACGTCCTCGAGGCGCCGAGCCGGCGCGACGCCCTGCGGATGCTCACGGCGCGCGGGCTGCAGGTCGGCATGATCAACGAGCAGGCGGGGGCCGGCGGCCGCGCCGGCGCCAAGGCCGGGGCCAAGCCGAAGAAGCGCGCGCTGCTCTCGAGCGGCCGCGACCTCCCGCCGAGCCGCCGCGACCGCCTGAGCTTCCTGCAGGCGCTCTTCGACCTCACCACCAGCGGCCTGTCCGCCGGCGAGTCGGTGCGCCTGCTCTCCCAGCGCATCAAGGAGCCCACCCTGCGCACGCTCTGCGCCGGCCTGTGGGAAAAGCTCAGCGAGGGCGCGCCGCTGTCGCGCGCGATGGCGGCCTACCCGCAGGTGTTCGACAGCTCGACGATCAACCTCATCCAGGCCGGCGAGGCCACGGGCTCGCTCAACGACACCCTCTCCCGGCTCATCGAGTATTTCACCGAGCAGCGCGAGCTGCGCCGCCAGCTCGTCACCGCCCTCGCCTACCCGGTGCTGATGGTGTTCGTCGCGATCGGCGTCATCGTGTTCTTCCTCTGGTTCCTCCTGCCGAAGCTCCAGGACCTGCTCACCTCGCTCAACAGCAAGCTGCCGCCCTCGACGCGCGTTCTCATCACCGTCTCGGATTTCGCGATCCACTACGGCCTGTTCATCGCCGGCGCGCTGGTGTTCCTCGCGCTGTCGTTCTGGCGTTGGCGCGCGACGGAGGCCGGGCGGAAGGCCACCGACGCCTGGCTGCTCAAGCTGCCGCTCCTCGGCGAGTTCATCCAGGCGCAGACGGTCCTCGCCTTCAGCCAGACGCTCTCGGTGCTGCTGGAAAACGGCATCAACGCCTCCGAGGCGCTGCGCATGACCGAGCGGCAGATCGCCAACCTCGTCCACCGGGACGCGTTCAAGACGGCCATCGGCCGCGTGATGGAGGGCGAGGCGCTCTCCCTCGCCCTGACCCGCACCGGCTGCTTCCCCGATCTCGTGCTCGACCGCCTCGCCGTCGGCGAGAACACCGGCAACGTCGTCCCCAGCCTCAAGCAGGTCGCGCAGGCCTACCAGAAGGTGATTTCCCAGCGCCTCGGCTTCTTCACCCAGATCATCGCCACCACGGTGCTGATGTCGGTGTTCATCTTCGTCGGCTTCATCGCGTTCGCGATCGTGCAGGCGGTCTTCCAGGCCAGCCAGAGCATGAAATCATGAACCCGCCCGCACACGGCGGGCGGGAAGGGCCAAGGTTCAAGGGCCAAGGTCCAGGTCTCGGATCTTCTTGATGAACGCTGGCGGCGCTGGGCTTTTCGCCTGCGCAGATGGTTTGGCGACTTCCCGGTCGCCGTCCTGCGACCGGGAGGTCGCTTCTCCAACCTACCAACCTTACTGAATGTCGTAGACCTCGATCAGCGCGTTGCCGGTGGTCTGGTTGGCGCCGGAGACCTGGACGGTGTAGGCGCCGGCCGGGAGCGTGATCAGCAGCGCGGCGTCCTTGCTGCCGGCGTTGAGCGCGAAGGGGCCGGGGATCGCCGCCGCGGCCGCGGCGTTGGGATCGTCCTGCCAGTTGTCATTGGTCGCGACGAGGATGTCCTGGTTGTTGAGATCCTTCCCGTGGATTTCCATCACGGGATCGGCCAGCAGGCCGCCCACCCCGAAGCTGCTGAGCGTGGGACCGACGCCGCGGATGAGCAGCGTCTTCGGGACGTTGCCGCTGATGATGAAGCCGGCGATGAGGACGTTGTCGCCCGTGCCGGAGAAGTTGAGCGTGGAGACGTTCACCAGGCGCGGCGAATTGCCGGTGCCGACGTCGTAGACCTCCACGAGCGTCACGCCGACGACGCCCGTGACGTCGTTCACCAGCGCGGTGCGATCGCTGTCGACGTCGAGCAGCAGCGCGGCGTCCTTGCCGCCCGCGGGGAACGGGAAGGGCCCGGGGACGGCGGCGATGGCCGCCGCGTTGGCATTCGTGCTCCAGTTGTCGTTGCTCGCGACGATGGTGTCCTGACCGTTGATCTTCTGGTGCACCTGCAGGGCGGGATCGGGAATCGTCCCGGGCACGCCCAGGGCGCCGAGCGCCGGACCCGAGGCGCGGATGAGGAGCGACTTGCTGCCGCCGCTCATGATGAAGCCGACGGTCAGCGACTGGCCGGCCACGCCGGTCTGGGCGCGCACGGAGAGGTTGGCGATGCGTCCCGGATCGGGCGCGGCGACCACGAGGCGGGCGAAGCGGCTGACCGTGGTGCCGCCCGCGTTGGTGACGGCGACCGTGTAGTCCGCCGCGTCACCGCCCTGGAGGTTGGAAAGATTCAGGCTGGTCGCGGTGGCGCCACCGATCGCGGCGCCGTTCTTCCGCCATTGGTAGCTGAGGCCCGAGCCGGTGGCGGCGACGGTGAAGCTCGCCGCACCGCCCGGGGCGATCGTCTGGCTGAGGGGCTGCGTCGTGATGACCGGCCCCGCGACCCCGCTGTTGACGGTGAGCACGGCGTTGTTGCTCGTCGCCGAGCCTCCGCTGTTGGTCGCCACCACCGAGTAGGTGCCGGCGTTCGCGGAGGTGACGCTCGTCAGCGTCAGCGTGGCATTGGTCGCCCCGCCGATCGCGTTGCCGTCCTTGCGCCACTGGTAGGTCGGCGAGCCGCTCGCCGCGGCCGTGAAGGTCACGTTGGCGCCCGCGTTGACGGTCTGGCTTTGCGGCTGCGTCGTGAACGCCGGCGCCGCGACCGTGCCCGCCTTGACCACGATGACGTAGCTGAAGGTCGGCGACTGGAAGCCCTGGTCGGAGCCCGAGAGGTCGATCTCGTACGTGCCGGCCGTGGTCGGCGTGCCGCCGAGCTGCGGGTTGCCCGTGATGAAAAGTCCGAGGCTCGTGCGTCCGTCGATGTTGAGGCCGGGCGGCAGCGTGCCGTTGATCTGCCAGGAGGACGGCGGCGTGTCGGTGCCGATCAGTCCGAAGGCCACGGTCTGGATCGGAGTCCCCACCGTCGCCTGCAGCGGGCTGGGCTGGTTGGTCACCAGCTCCGTCGCGCCGGCGCGCGAGTGCAGCGCGCCCAGCGCGGCCACGGTGACCACCGAGCGCAGCACGGCGCCGAGCGGGGACGAGGCCACCAGTTCCTCCGCCGTCGCGGCCAGCTGCTGCACCGGCGTCCGCTGCAGGAGCGCGAGGAGGGAGAGCGTGGGGACGTTGAGCCAGCGCAGGCGGCGCCGGAGGACGAGAGGCAGTTGCATCGGAAGATGGGACATTGGGCGTTGGGCGAGGTTGCGCCCGGTTCCCCGGGCTCGCGTCAAACCTTGGCCCGCCAGCCCGTTGGGGAAAGCGGATCATCGTAACGGGGCTGTTACGCCGCCGCGACGCGCCGGAAGTTCCAAACTTCAGGGTCCAAGTTCCCAAAGCCGGCGGACCGGCGGCGAGGGCCGCGAGGCTTGCCCGCTGGTCCCCGCTCAAAAATCCCCCGTTCCATGTCCTGCTCCCGCCCCTGGAGGTGTCACGTATTACGTGACATCCTGCCCGGGAAAGGAAGCGGGCTCGGCTCGTGCTCGGCTGTGCTCGGCTCGTGCTCGGCTCGATCTCCGGTTCACATTCCGGTCCGGATTTTCACCGGAGGCGATGCGAGTGAAGGCCGGGAAGGAAACTCGCCGGCGCCTTAAAATCGCACCGTGAACTGCGTCGCGAGGGTGTGCGCGATGCGGCGCGGGGAGGCCTTTTCGTCCTGCAGGCTGTACTGCAGCTTGAACTGCGTGTGCGGGGTGAAGCGGTAGCCGGGCGCGACATCGATCCGCCAGGTCTCCATCCCCCACGGGGCGCGGCCACCGGAGCCGTCCGGCACCGCGCTGAAGAGCTGCTGGTTCCAGCGGACGGCGCCGAAGAACTGCGGCGTGAACTTGTACTTCGCCTCGGTGTACCACGCAAAGGTGTCGGCGTTGCCCACGCGCGGGATCGCGAAGCGCGTCCCGAAGAACTCCGTCCAGAGCTGCAGGTGGTGCCAGGCGAAGCTGACGTCCTGGCCGAGGACGATCTCCCGGTAGGATTCAAACCGCCCGCCGACCGTCGGCTCCGCCTCGGCCAGCGGACGGAGGTACGGGCCCACGCTCGCCGAGAGCCCGAGGTTCCAGCTTTCGTCGGGCGCGTAGCCCAGCCGGCCGCTGAACGTCGGATGCCGCAGTCCGACGGCCACGCTGTTCCAGTCCTCGGGCCGGGCCGAGAGCGAGGCGTTCTTCACCTCGAGGACGTAGCTCATCCGGTCGAACACGCCCGAGACCGCCGCGCCGGTCGCATACGCCGGCCCCCAAATGATCGGGACGCGGCGCCCCTTCTCCACCGCGGTGATCCGCGCGGGCAGGCCCGGGCGCACGTGCGCCCATTGCAGCAGCACGAGGTCGGAGGGAACCGCCTCGAGATCCCAGATGCCGGTGAGGTTCTCGTAGGGGAGCGGCGCGGTGACGAACGGGTTGTCCCAGGAGCCGTGGCGCGGGACCCAGCTGCCGACCGACGTGGCGAACTTTCCCACCTGCAGGTTGAAATGCGCGGTGTCCCCCGGCGTGAAGCGCAGGGCGTATTCGTCGAGCCGCACCTGCGCGCCGTCATCGTGGGGATCGAACCCGCGATCCACCCGCGTCTGCACGAAGGCGTAAAGATGGGAGCGGAACTGCGCGTCGAGGAACACCGCCAGCCGCGGATTGAACAGGTCGTGGCCGGCGGTGTTGATCAGCCCGGGCGCGGGCTGCTGGAAATGGTACTGCTCGAGATCGACGCTGCCGCTGAGCCGCGCCCGGAAGCTGTCCTCGAACGCGCTCACCGTCAGCGCGTCGTCCACGCGGTCGAGGAAATCGTCCGACGCCCGCGCCGCACCCGCGCCCGCGACCGCGCAGAGGAGAAGCGCAAGAAGCGATGCCCGCGTCTTCATCGGTTCAGGCCGCGCCCGCGGGCGCGGGCGCGAGGACGAAGCTCGCCTCGAATTCGGTCAGGGCCGCGTCCGAGCGGACCAGGCGCAGGTCCCCGTGGTGCAGCCGGGCCAGCTCGCGCGCGAGGTTCAGCCCGAGGCCGTAGCCCGGGACGTTCTCCCCCATCGCGCCGCGGTGGAAACGCTCGAAGATGTGCGCCTGCGCCTCCGCGGGAATCGGGCGGCCGGTGTTGCCCACGGTCAGGAGCACGCGGTCCCCCTCGGTCCGGGCCGCCAGGTGGATCAGGCCGCCGGGCCGGTTGTACTTCCGCGCGTTCTCGAGGAGGTTTTGCAGGATGAGCGAGGTGTAGCGCTTTTCGCCCCCGATGTGGAGCCCGGGCGGAAAGTCCGTTTCCACGCGCAGGTTGAGCTCGTCCGGCAGGGCGCCGAGGTCGTCGAGCGATGCCTCGATGAGCGCAGTGAGGTTGACGGGGCGGAAATCGAGCTTCAGCCGGCCGGCGTCGAGGCGCGAGAGCAGCAGCAGGTCCTCGATCACGCTCGACAGCCGGTAGGTCTGGTGGATGAGCGCGGAAAGCTGGTCGCATTCCGCGGGGGTCAGGTTGTCCTTGGCCAGCAGCTCCTCGAGGCCGGCGCGGAGGACGGTCACCGGGGTCTTGAGCTGGTGGGAGGCGTCCGCGGAAAAACGGGCGGAGCGCTGCAGCTCCGCGCTGGTGAGTTCGAGCGCCGCCTCGGCGCGCGCGCGCCGGGCCCGGTCCTCCTCGGAGTCGAGCGCGAGCGCCTCGACCGGCCGCGAGAGCCGGCCGGACAGCACGTGGCTCGCCCCGAGGCCGCCGAGCAGCAGGAGGCCGCCGAGGCCGACCACCTGCCAGCGCAGCTGACGCTGGCGCACGAGGAGTTCGGTCAGCGGACGGAGGCTGACCTCGTAGGCGGGAGGAAAAAGCGAGCCGGGGTTCAGCCGCTGGTAGAACAGCAGGTGCGGGACGCCGTTCACCGTCAGGTGAAAGCGGTCCTCCGTGCGATCCGGCGCCGCGATGGCGCGCGCGACCTCCGCGGCCAGCGCCGATTGCGCGGGGTCCTCGAGCGCCGCCAGGTAGAGGCGGCCGCCCTGCCAGATCCCGCTGCGGATGCCCGCGCCCGGGGGCGCGCCGCCGAGTTCCACCGGCTTGAAGCCCAGGACGAGCGTGGCGATGACCTCGCCGTTCTCGGTCGAGATCACCGGCATGGTGATCACCTCGGAAAGTTCCGCCGCCGCGTCACCGTCCCCGCCCGGCAGGTAGCCGAGCTGCGGCTGGTCGGGCGCGCCGCGCATCGCGAGCTGGCGTTCCTCGTCGGGGCTGAGCCGGCCGACGTTGCCGGCGCCCGCCGGCGGGATCACCGCGCCCTGGCGGTCGAGGAAGCGGTAGAAGCGCGCGTGCAGCGCCGGCAGCGGCTGGTCGCCGCTCTCCATCACGTCGCGGAGTTCGTCCTCGGCGCTCGGGTAAAGCAGGTCGAGCGCGTTGTCCTCCAGCGCGGCGTGGATCCGCGGCCGGCGCACGAGCGCCCGGGAGCGCTCCACCAGCGCGGCGCGGCGGATCTGCTGCGCATGGTGCAGCGCGTCCAGCTCCGCCTGGAACTGGGCGCCGAGATCCCGCTCCACGTTCGCCGCCAGGTTGCGCTCCGCGAGGGCGAGCGCCGTCGCCGTGATCACGGCCACGATCAGCATCATCGCGACCATCAGCCGCAGGCGGAAGCCCGCGACGCGCGCACTTCCCGGTCCGGACGGCGCGGTCACGGGAAATCCACGCGAAGCGTCGCGCCGTCCGCCAGGTCCACGGGCCGCGCCAGCGTCGTCTGGCTGTCCACCCACGCCTTGAGCACGTAGTGCCCGGGCGGCAGGCCGCCCAGCCGGAAGCGCCCCGCGGTGTCGGTCATGACGAAATGCGGGGTGGCCACGACGAGGATCAGCGCGCGCATGTGCTCGTGGATGTCGCAGCGCAGCGTGACGAGGCCGGGCACGTCGAAGACCTGCGACGGCACGGGCTTCTCGTCCGACCGGTAGCGGCCGAGGTCGAAGCGCTTCGCCGGCGAGTAGGAGAAGATGTTGTGGTAGGTGCCGTCGAGGTTGGGGAACTCCACCTTGGTCCCGACCTGCACCGGCAGCAGCGACAGCACGAACGTCAGGTCCTTCTGGATCATCTGCGTCACCGGCGCGACGGCCGGCGCCGGGAAGCTGCCCTCGAGGTAAACAACGGCGAGCGGCGGGTTGGTCGAGAGCACCCCGCCCTGCGTGACGATCTCGTAGCGCTTGTTCACGACCGGTGTGCTGCGCGATTTCGGCAGCGGCACGCTCCCCTCGATCACCGCCTCGGCGCGCGCGCCGACCGGCGCAAGCGCCAGGACAAGCCCGAGGCACAGGAAAAAGCGGGGATTCATGAGGGGGCCGACGCCGTGGAGCTAACCGCATAGCCGACGCCGCGGAAAGTATGAATGAGCGGCGCCGGGAAGCCCGAATCCACCTTCTTCCGCAGGCGCGTGATGAAGATCTCCACCGTCCGCGTGTCGTATTCGTGGTCGCGCTGCCAGACGCGCTCGCACAGCTCGGTGCGCGAGAACGGGCGCCCCGGCTCCTGCATCAGCACCTGCAGGACGTCGAATTCGCGCGGCGACAGCGCGATCGTCCGGCCGCCGCGCGTGACCCGCCGGTGGCGGACGTCCACCTGCAGGTCGCCGACCTTGAGCAGGTCGGCCGGCACCGGCGTGGAAGCGCGGCGTCCCAGGGCCTCGACGCGGGCGACGAGCTCGTCCATCGCGAACGGTTTCGCGAGATAGTCGTCGCCGCCGGCCTGCAGGCCCTTGACGCGGTCCCCCACTTCGCCGCGGGCCGTGAGGATGAGGACCCGCGTCGAACTGCTGGCCTGGCGCAGTCGCGCGAGCACGGAGAGCCCGTCGAGGCCCGGCAGGTTGAGGTCGAGCACCACGAGGTCCGGCGGTTCCTGCAGCGCGGCGCGCAGGCCCTCGGCGCCGTCGTGCTGCACGCTGGTCAGGTGGCCGCGCCGCTGCAGCGCCCGGCTGATGTGCCCGGCGAGCTGCGGTTCGTCTTCGATCACGAGGATGCGCATGCCGGAAAGGGTTGGGGGCGGCGGAGAAGGCGGATAGTCAAGGGTCCGGGGCTGAGAGCGTCAAATGCCACAGAGCGGCCCAAGTCCGTCAGGATCTCAAAATGATCGTTCCCGTTATCGTCCTCGTTCCTCGTCCTCGGCGGTATCAGGAGGGAAAACGAGAATGGGAACGAGGAACGTGAACGATTCCCCGATCAGTTGCAGCCGCAGCCGCTGCCGCCGACGCCCCGCCCGCCGGTGGCGGACTCGCGCGAGAAATAGATGTGCTCGGCTCCGGCCGTCGCGAGCGGGTCGCGGCCCGGGTCCATCGTGTAGTCGGCGAGGGCCGCGCGCTGCCACGGCTGCACGCGGACGAGGTTCATGTTCGTGCAGCCGCCGAGGAGCGCGGCCGCGGCGAGCAGCAGGAGGACGGAGGGACGGAGGAAAGTCTTCATGGGGTCAGTTTTTTTCGGCGAGGAGGGAATCGATCTCCTTCCGCAGCTCGCGATCGGTGTCGTCGTGATAGCCGGGATGCACGAAGCGCACGCGGCCGTCGCGGCCCACGAGGTAGCTGGTGGGCGTGGTGGGAATCCGGACCTGCTGGACCAGCTTGTGGCCCTGGTCGAGCACCGTCGCGAAGGGCGGCGCGAGCTTGCGGACGAAGCGCTCGTAGTCGGGCACGCTCTCGTCGCTGCTCACCGCGACGATGACGAGGCCGCGCGCGGCGTAGTCGGCGTGGAGCTTCGCATACGCGGGAAACGACGCCTTGCAGGGCGAACACCACGAGGCCCAGAAATCGACGAGGACGATCTTGCCGGCGGTGTCCGGCACGCTGCCGCGGAGGCCGGCGGCGGCCAGTGAGGGGAACGCGTCGCCGGACTTCACTTCGGCGCGGGCGAAAGCCGCCAGCGCGAGCGCGAGGACGGCGGCGAGACAGGCTTTAGTTCGAGGCGACATAATGGAAGAAGCCGCGGGTCTGGCCCCGCGCGGAGTCGGTGACGATCAGGCCCTCCGCGCCGGGAAAGGCCTGGATGAAATCGATGCCCTTCGGCAGGCCGAGCACGAAGGCCGTGGTGGAGAGGACGCCCGCATGGAGGCAGGTGCCGGCGATGACCGTCGCCTGGAGGCAGCCGTTGGCGACGGGCCAGCCGGTGCGCGGATCGATGATGTGGCCGTAGCGGCGCCCCTCGATGCGGAAGCAGCGGATGTAATCGCCGGACGAGGCGATGCCGCGTCCGCTCAGGCCCACGCTCGCCCATGACTCGCCCGGGCGCTGCGGATCCTCGAGCCCGATGTGCCAGGCAGGCCGGCCGGGCGGCGCGCCCAGCGCCCGCAGGTCGTGGCCGAAATCGACGAGCACGCCGGGGATGCCGTGGTCCACCGCGATCTGCGCGGCGATGTCGACCGCGTACTCCTTGCCGAAGCCGCCGAAATCCAGCGCCATCCCCGGCTCGGGCAGGAACACGCGGCCCGGCTGCCGCTGCAGCTGCGACCAGCCGACGAGGCGCCGCGCCGCCGCGATCTCCGCCGGCGCGGGGATGCGGGGATTCTCCGCCTTCCAGTTCCACAGCCGCAGGAGCGGAAGCGCCGTCGGATCGAGCACTCCCTGCGTCATGAAGAACAGCGTGTCGCAGAGCTTCAGCATCTGCTCCATCTCCGCATCGACCTCGACCCACTCCTTCCCCGCGGCGGCGTTGATGCGGCTGACGAGGCTGTCGGGACGGAAACGCGAGTACTTCCGCTCGAACGCCTGGACCCACCCGACCACCGCCTGCTCGAACGCCGCGGCCTGCTGGTCGCCGCCGGGCGCGACGTACTGCACCTCGCAGTTCGTGCCCAGCGCGGGAAACGCGAGCCGCCGCAGCGGCGCGCCGCCCGGGGCCGTGGGGGCCGCGGCGGGCGGACGCTGGGAGGGAACGAGGATGGCCATGGTCGCGCGGGGTGCGGGAGGATTTACCAGGAGAGTTTCACCGCGCAGGTCTTGATCGTCGCCCGGGGGTAAGCGCTCTGCGGCGTGACACCGTCCCGGCCGCGCATCTGGTAGCTCTCGATCGATGCGTCGACCTGCAGCCAGTCGGTCACGGTCCAGATGCCCTTCAGCGCATAATTGTAGCTGCGGAGCGCCGAGAGCCGGTAATCCGAGGAGTAGAACGGCCCGCCCCGCCGCGGCGCGCCGTTGGCCGGGACCACCGGGGTGCCGTCGAGCCGGTAGAGATAGAAATCCGCCGCGGTCTGGTCGTAGAACCGGAAACCCGGCTTCAGGATGAAGTGGGCGCCGATCTTCTGGAACCACGCGAGGTCCACCGTGTGCGCATCCGTGCCGAAGGTGTCGTGATAGAAGCGGTAGCTTCCCTCCGCCGCCCCGCGCAGCTCGGGAAACGAGCGGTTGACGGAGGCGAGCGCGATCCACTTGTCGCGGTTGCCCGGCCGGTTTTCCGCGAACGTCTGGTTCAGGAAGATCCCGGGCACGATCTCGACGGCTTTCTGCACGAGCTTGTAGGGATCGGCGAGATAGCCGGTGGCGCGGCCCCACGTGACGTTGAACGCCACCGAGGTCAGCGGATCGAGCAGCTGGGAAGCGCCGACGATGACGTCGTTGGTCCGCTTCTTCGCGTACGGCGCCTGGAAGGAGACCTTGACGTCGTCGTCCGTGCCGGCGACGCCGGCGAGCAGCGTCGTGTTCTTCTGGTTGAAATCGGTGACGGTGTTGACCGACCAGCCGGTGGAGACGTAGTCGCTCTCGCGGCTGTTGGCGGCGCCGAGGCTGAGGTTGACGCGGGCTAACTGGTGGGAGAGCTCGCCGTTCCAGGCCTTGCGGCGCTCGTGCATCTGCACGAGCACGACCTGGTTGCTGGCGGCGGGCGCGGGCTGGCCGTTGGGCGTGGCGCCCGCGATGGCGTCGATCACGCCGTCCAGCTTGACCTTCGAGTCGTTGCCGAGGTCCTGCTCGACGTGCGCGCTGCGCGTCTGCACGGCGATGCGGCCGCCGTCCTCGACGTAGCCCTCGTACTGGTACGTGACGCTGCCCTCGGCGCGGATCACGCGCGGCGTCGCCAGCAGGAGCCACGCAAGGAGGAGGCCGCCGTTGCGGCCGGGAGGGCGGAAGGACGAAGCGGAGGGGTTCATGCCGGCGGCGCGGGGGTGAAGTTTTCCCTTCGGACAGACAAAGGTCGAAATGGTTGCATGTGCATGCACTGTTCCCGGCCGGCGCGGTTGACAAGCAGATAGCTAGCGCGCGGAGACCGGGATCCCGTGGCGGGCGGAGCGCCGGCCGCGGCGGGCGCGCTTCATCAGGAACTTCGGCTGGATGCCCTGCATGCTGCGGTCGAGCGTGTCCAGCAGGCTGCCCAGCTGGGCTTCGCCGAGCAGTTCGGCCATGCGGGCCTGCGCCTCCTGCCAGCAGGCGTAGCCCTCGCGCAGCGCGCGCTGGCCGGCCGGGGTCAGGCTGATGCGGCGGGTGCGGCGGTCGCGGCCGGTGATGATCGTGAGCAGGCCGCGATCCTCCAGCGGCCGCACCGTGCGGCTCAGCACGGAGCGGTCGGTCCAGACGGCGTCCGCCAGCTGGAGCAGCGACGTCTCGCCCAGCAGCCGCACCGTCAGCAGGAGCATGAACTGGCCCGAGCTCAGCCCGAGCGGCGTCAGCGCGTCGTCGTACACCTGCGTGACTGCGCGCGACACCCGGCGGAGGTTGAAGCAGGCGCAGACCCGGACGGCCTCGCGGACTTGTTCGAGCTCTAGGTCGGGGGATCGTTTCAATCGACCCTACCGAATGACGCCGATCGCCGCCGCACGCAACCCCGCTGTCGGCGGGTCGCGCCCTGGTTCGCCGATCCCCGGAAGCAATTGCTTTCGTTCCCTTGCCCGTTCCTCGTTCTCGGTCGCTTGCGGAGGGAGAACGAGAACGATTGAGCCGGCCCGCGTCAGCCGTTCGAGATCCGCTCGATCGCGGTGGCGCGCAGCCGCACCGTCATCGTTCCGCCGGTGCCGGCGCGGCCGGCGCCGTTCGCGGACAGGGTGAACTCCTCGAGGTTCACGTAGGGCGCCAGCTTCTGCAGATCCAGGTAGAATTTCTTCAGCAGCTCCCAGTCCGCCTCGGTGTTGGTGGCGGTGATGTTGGCCGTGACCGTGTGGGTCGCGAACTGGCCCTGGGTCTTGGAGGGCTCGGTGGAGACGGTGACCTTGTTGCCGAACTCCTCCTTGCCGAGGCGGTCGATGACGCCGAGCAGGAGGTTGGCGTTGTAGGTCTTCAGCGGGTCGAGCTTCGTGACGGCCGCCTTGGTGCGCGCGTCGATCGCGTCGCTTTTCGCCAGCCAGGCGTCCTGCGTCGCGAGGGTGTCGCGCGCGTTCTTCGCCGCGGTCAGGAAGAGCCGGGCGCGCCCGCTGAAGGACGAAAGCCAGATCGCCACGATGGCGGCGATGAAGGCGCCGAGCAGCAGCTTCTCGCGGAGCTGGCGCGCCAGGAAAAAGGCCTTGAACGCTTTGATCATCGGGTCAGGTGGCCGGCTTGACGGCCTCGGGCTTGAAGGTGATGTAGAGCGTGAAGGTCGTCATGCCGTTGCGCGTCTGCGGCTTTGGAATCGTGGCGGACGCGACGGACGGCAGCTTCTCGATGGACATCCGGTAGACCTCGAGCTCGGCGGAGTTGGATGTCTGCGCGTCGATCTGCAGGTTGTAGACGCCGTTCGTCGTGTTCGAGACGATGCGGGTGAAGAGGATGCCGCCGCGCTTTTCCTTGCTGCCGACGGCCTGGACCATCTCGAGCGGGAGGAGGCGTTTCGTCGAGAGCTCCTCGATGCGGTTGGCGAAGTCGTTCGCCGACATCACGCGCGACACCGGCTGGATCTGGCCGTTGATGCGGGCGTTCTGGGTCTTGAGCCAGAAGGATCGGCCGCCGACCAGCGCGAGTTCCCCGGCGCCGAGGATGAACATGAGCCAGACGCAGGCGGCGAGGCCCCGCCAGAGCCAGAGGTCGCGCAGGCGGTCGCCGCGGAAGGCGGCGAGCTCGGTCTTGTCGCGCACGTCGAGCGACGGCGTCGCGGCCACGGGGAGCTGGGCGGTGAATTCGCCGGCGCGGAAGAGGAAGTTCTTTTCGTCCGGGGAGACGGCGATCTCGGGCGCTGCGGTCAGGTCGACCACGACGCGGCTGACGCCGGCGGAGCGGAGAAGCTCGTCGCGGATCCGGGCGCGCTCCTCGTCGGTCGCATCGGGCGGGACGTTGCGTGCCAGCACGGTCGTCGGGACCGGTCCGCTCTCCCAGTAGACGGCCGTGAGCCCGTCGGCGGACGGGAACAGCAGCGTGGTCGCGGGTTCGTGCGCGAGGCCGAGGACCGCGGCGAACGCCGGCATCACGAGCTCGGCCTGCTTCCAGTCCGCGGCCTGCTCCGGGGTGAAACGCTTGCGGTAGGAGGCAAAGACCAGCACCTGGGTCGCGCCGGCCACCCAGTAATAGCCGTGGTAAAGCTGCGCCGGGGGAAAGGGAGAGAGCGTCTCGAGCGCGAGATCGACCTGCGCAGCCACGTCGGCCGCCGTCGCACCCTCGGCCACCGGGATCACCCGCACGAAAAAGCGATGGTCCGGCAGCAGCACCACCCGGGGCGCGGGCGGTCCGGATTTCAGGAAATCAAGCAGCTTGGCGGTCATTCGGTGGGTTTCGGCGGAGGCGGAGTAGGAACCGGCTCATTATTCTCGTTAATTTCCAGGACTGTAAAGGGGTACTTAAGGCTGTTGGCCGCGGCGCCATTGGCGTTCGCCCCACCGGCGCCGGCCGCCGGCGTGCGGGCGCCGATCCGGTTGCCGCCGGCGTTGGCGTTGTTGCGGTTGGCATTCTGGTTGGCTGCGGAATTGGCGGAGGCGCCACCCTGGGCGGGGTTGGCCGTGGCAGACGCAGACGTCCCGGACTGGCCCGCGGTTGCATTCGGCTGCACGGTTTGCGCCGCCTGCTGGCCCGGAAGGGTCACGGTGGCATTGAGATGGTACAGGGCGCGGCCGTCGTGGACCGTGATATGGATCACCAGCGCGCTGATCTCGGTGCCGAAGACCGAGGCGTTGCCCTGGCCGAGGATCGTGGCGGTGTCGCGCACGGACCGGAAATAGCTCGGGCCCTTGGACTCGTAGGCATTGGCGCCGTTGACGTAGTCGCTCAGGTTCTGCTGCTGGGTGGCGTCGAAGCCCCCGAGCGCGGCAAGCACGTCCACATGCGCGCTGTTGATGTTGGGCTGGCGGAAGTTCAGCAGCGAGAAGGTGTCGACGAACCGGCGGTAGAGATCGTTCGGGCGGCCGTCCTCGCCGTAGAAGGTGTCCTTCGCCACGTCGATCGTCGCCAGCTCGTCGTAGGAACGCAGCGAGCGGCCCGGCGCCGCAAACGGAAGGGTCGCCTGGTCGTAGTCGGGGATGAACGTGCCGTTGGGCGTGTAGTTCGGCTTCATCCAGCTGAGGATCGCGTCCGCCAGCTTCTGGGCGTCGATCGGCGAGAGCTGCCAGACGTCGAAGACCGCGAGCAGCGTGTTGTTGTCGACGTTGGGCAGCGAGATCTTGCCGCTCTCGTCCTCGAAGGACACGTCCACCGTGCGGCCTGCGGCCGGCGTATAGTTCGCGAACGTCAGCGGATCGCCCCAGCCCTCGGACGGGCTGCGCAGCGCGCCGACGGTCTGGTTGAAGCTCGACAGCACCGACAGCGTCACCTCCAGCGCCGAATAGGCCTCGAGCCGCAGCCGGCGCGCGTCGGAATCCCGGGCGGCGACGATGAGATCGCTGCTCGCCTTGTCGAGGAACGCCGTCAGCGCGAACGCCGTCAGCACCAGCGTCACCAGGACGATGATCAGCACGGAGCCCGCGCGCGGGCGGATCGCGGCCGCGCGCTTGCGGAGGAATGTTTTCAAACGGGCGGCGCGCATGGTCAGAAAACCGGGACGCCCTCCGTCGCCGCGGTCAGCGTGATCACCGTGCTGCGGGTCATCTTGTCGTAACCGAACTTCAGCCGCAGGCGCTGCGGGGTCATGGTCTGCCCGGTGGCGTCCTTCTTCAGGTCCGTCTCCGTCGACCAGACTTTCAGGTCCGCATCGTAGTAGTCGTAGCTCAGCCCGGTCACGAGGGAGGAGATCACGGTCTCCCGCGGCGGGTCGTCGTTGAACTTGGTCTCCAGACTGGAGTGCCAGAGCAGGATGAGCCCCTCCCCCTCGCGCACCTGCAGCGAGCAGACGACCTCGGGCAGCGGATGGTCGGGCCAGGCCAGGAGCCGGCTGCCGGCGGGAAGCGTGAAGGTGAGCAGATTGTCGGCGGAGCCGCTGATGGGCTTGATCTCGGGCGTGGTGATCGGCGTGTCGCCGATGCGCACGAACGGCGGCAGCGACGCGGTGCGCAGCTCGCGGTCGAGGTAGCGCGTGACGGCGACGACGTGCTGGTCGAACAGCCGGCGGTCCGTGCCGCGGCCCCACAGCTCGCCCATCGAGAAGACGGTCGCGTTCATCGCGATCAGCAGCATCGCCACGAGGGCGAGCGACAGGAGCACCTCCAGCAGCGTGAACGCGCCGGTTTTCCGCGAACGCGCACCATGGACTGGCCGGTTCATCGGGCCGCTCCTCCGCCGTTCGGATTCGGAACGAAGTTGCGCCGGAAATTGCCGCCGTTCCCGCCGTTCCCCCCATTGCCGCCGCCCTGACCACCCTGGCCGCCGTTCCCGCCATTGCGCCGGAAGCCGCCGTTGCCGCCGCCATTCCCAAAGTTGCCGCCGCCCTGCCCGCCGCCACGGCCGCCGCGCTGGAAGCCGCCGTTGCCGTTCGGTCCGGGGCCGCCCGGACCGCCCTGGCCATTGCCGCCATTGCCCCCGCGGCCGCCGCGACCGCCCCGGCCACCGCCGGGACCGCCGGCTCCGCCGCGGCCGCCGCGACCACCCAGGCCGCCGCCCCCGCCCCCATTGGCCGGCGGCGGACTCGCCGCGACGAATCCGTTCGGCTGCTTGCCCTGCAGGTCGGCGATCTTGGCCTTCATCGCGTCCATCAGCTTCGCGCGCTCGACGGGATCGGACCAGGTCGGCCGGAGGGCCATGAAAGTCTGCGTCACCTTCTGCGGCTCCCCGCCGCCGGGCACGTCGAGCTCGCATTCGAACGTCACGGTGAAGAGGTCCGGCACGGTGTCCGAGGGCTCGATCGTCGAGGTCCAGCGCACGTGGCCGTTGTCGGCGGAATCGAACTCGTCGCCGTCCTGCGCCTTCTGGACATCCGGCTCCGCCAGCAGGGCGGCGCGCGCGAACGTCACATCCTCGTCCACCCGGTCGCCGTGCGAGATGCCCTCGTAGCTGGTGATGATGTTCGAATAGGCGGAAAGGATCACGATGAAGCCCATCGCGAAGATCGCCATCGCGACCAGCACCTCGAGCAGCGAGAAGCCCCCGCCGCGAGGCGGAGCCGTTTCCGTCGGAAGATGGGAGACACGCGTCGTCATCGCGGTCAGGGCTTGGGCGCCTCCAGGACCGGCGCGCAGGTCCACGGATCGATCGGCACGACGTTGGTGGTGCCGCTGATCCGGAACTGCACGCGGAAGGGCGAGCAGGTGCCGTCGGGATAGAAAGTGACGTACGGCAGCGCCTGCGTCTCGATCACTTCGCCGCCGACCAGGATGGCGCTGCCGCCCTTCTGCGCGGCGAGAAAGTCGATGACGACGTCGTCGCCCGGGACCGGGTAGTTGCGGGCGTTGTCGGTCGTGCTGGCGACCAGCGTCTTGCCCTTGGGATCGAAGCTCAGCCGGACCTCGACGTTCTTCTCGATGGCGTACTGCCGGGACTCGGTCAGCGCCTGGCGGAAGATCTCCGACGGCGTCGAGGGCCGGTCGTTCACCAGGCGCCCGGCGCCCGCGATCAGCGCCCCGGACAGCAGCGCGATCAGCGCGAGCGTGACGAGGATCTCGAGCAGGGTGAAGGCCCGGGCGCCGGCCGAGGAACGGCCGGCGAACGTCCAACGTTCAACGTTCAACATCGAACGTTCAGAGGTCGAACGCGCTGACCCCAGCGCGTTGCTCCGCCCTCGGACAACGAGCACCGAATGTTGGACGTTGAACGTTGGACGTTGAACGTTGGACGTCCCCCCGCAGCGGGGGAATTCCATCTTAGCTCGGGCGTTCAGCCGGCCGGATGAGGACGGCATGGCGGCCTCCGCTCACTTCGGCGCTTCGCCCTCGGCGGCCACCGGCCAGTTGCCGATGTCGTCCGCCGTGCCGCTCTGGCCGTCCGGCCCCATGGACCAAAGATCGTAGTCGTCCTTGTTCTTCACGCCCGGGTACGCGTACTGGTACTCGCGGCCCCACGGGTCGAGCGGCGGCTTGCCGGTGTTGGAGTCGATGTACTTCCGGCGCCAGCGGTCCGCCTTGCCGGCGGGGGGCGTCAGCAGCGCCTGCAGGCCTTCCTGGGTCGACGGATAGTCGCCGACGTCGAGCTTGTAGGCAAAAAGCGCGGGCTTGAGGCTGTTCTGCACGAACATGCGGGCGACGCTCTCCTGCTGGGAGCCGAAGATGCCCTTGATGTTCGAGACCGCCAGGCCGACCAGGAGGGCCATGATCCCCAGCACGACCAAAATCTCGAGGAGGGTAAACGCATCCGCCGCGGTACGACGGCGGGAGGAAGAGGAGGAAGGGAAACGCATGACCGATAATTAATAGGGGGTGAGGTGCCTGTGTCGAGACGCTCGGGGCTCGACCAAGGTTGCAGGCTTATGACGACGCGACAAGGCCGGCGTTCAATCTCAGCGGGAAACAGCCGTTTCTCCGGGCGCCAGGCGATTTCACGCAGAGGACGCGGAGAACGCAGAGCCAGGAGAACTCGGATTGTTCCCTGCGTTCTCCGCGTCCTCTGCGTGCCCCCTCACGGCCTCACGCCTCACGCCTCTTCATGGGCTGAGCCGTGCATCGTCCTCCGTGGCGAATTTCCGGTCCGGGCCGGCGGAGACGATCTCCATCCGGGTGCCGCTGAGCTGGTGGAAGCGGAACGGCGTGCCCCAGCGGTCGCAGAGTTCGCCGCGGGTATTGATCGCGGGATGGTCGCGGGCAATCAGCGCGAGCCGCAGGCGGTTGTCCCCGGCCAGCGCCGCCGTGATCTCGGCATTGTCGCCCACGGGATTTCCCTCGTGCGGGAAATTCGTCAGCCAGGCCTGGAAGATCTCGTTCAGCACCCTCAGGTCCGCCTGGATGTCGGCGTCGGGCGCGTTCAGCGCATCAGCCAGGGCAATGCGCTCCTCGGCTGGCCCGGAGGAAGGAGACGCCGCCGGCGGGGCCGGCGGTTTCTTCGCCACCGGGCGCTCGATCGCGGGCGCCTTCACGGCCGTCAGCTCGGCATTCCCCCGGTCCGAGGATGCCCGCCGCACCGTCAGCGTGAGCGCGATGACGAAAAACAGGACGACGAAAAAGAAAATCCGGCGGCTCATGCCTCAATCCTTCCCCGTAGCGGACGACGTAAGGAGGCCGGGCCTCCCCGCCAACGTCTTCGCGTCTCGTTTCATCGGATTCCTGCTGTCGAACCCAGCCTCCTTACGTCGTCTGCCACGCCGGAGCCCCGGCCCTCAGCCGAGGAAGCCGAGGTTCGGATTCGCGAAGCGCCCGATGTTCGGGAGGACGACCGGCAGGTTGGTCGCGCTCACGCCGAACCAGGTCGCGAGCGTGGCGCTGAACTCGTCCACGCTGGTGCTCGGGATCCAGCGGCCGCGGCCGGTGTCGTCCGGGCCGTTGATCGTCCAGTCGGGCATGCGGCCGTAAATGTCGCCGCCGCGCACCGCCCCGCCGAGCAGCAGGTGATGGCTGCCCCAGCCGTGGTCCGAGCCGTCGCCGTTGGTGTTGAAGGTCCGGCCGAAGTCGGACGCGGTGAAGGTCGTCACCTGGTTGTCCACGCCCAGCTCCTTCGTCGCGCCGTAGAACGCCGCGAGCGACTTGCTGACGTCCGCGAGCAGGTTGGCGTGCGCGCCCGTCGCCGTGTTGCCGGCGTTCACCTGCTGGTCGTGCAGGTCCCACCCGCCGACGCGGGCGAAGAAGATCTGGCGCTTGAGCCCGAGCTGGGGCGCGGCGGCGACCAGGCGCGCGATCGTCCGGAGCTGCTGCCCGAGGCTGCTGGTCGGGAACGTGGTGGCGAACGGCGCCGTGCCGCCGAGGAAGCTCGACAGCAGCGCGCTGTCGGCGATCGAGCCCGAGGTCACGCCGGCGAAGGCGGTCTCGAACAGGTTGTTGTTCTGCATCGCCAGCAGGTCGTTCTGCGCCTTGGTCCGCAGGCCCGCGACGGAGGTGGCGGACGTGGACGAGCCGCTGAGCGAGATCGCGCCGCCGGGGCTCACCGAGTACTGGGCGACGTTCTTGCCGACCTGGAAGGAATTCTGGCCGTTCAGGCTGATCGACATCGACACACTGTTGTTCGAGTTGAACGCGTTGGTCAGGTCGGCCAGCCGGCCGCCCCAGCCCGTGCTGAACGGCTTGTCCGGCACGCTGCTCTGCCACTCGACCTGCTGGTCGTCGTGCGAGAAGAGCTGCGACGGCAGCGGCACGGACTTCGCGTTGTACTGCGCCTTGGTCGTGGGCGCGCAGAGCGTGCCGACGTTCGCGAGCAGCGCGAATTTTCCCTGGCCGAAGAGATCCTGCAGCTCGGGCATCGACGGATGCAGGCCGTAGGCGTGACCGTCCGAGGTCCGCGGCTTGATCGCGAGCAAGCCGCTTTGCGGCAGCGCGAGCGCGCCGCGGCCGGTCTGGTACGCGGCGTAGCCGGCGCTGTCGCTCGGCACCACGAGATTGTTGGCGTCGTTGCCGCCCGCGAGGAAGAGGCAGACGAGCGCCTTGAAGTCCGACGGCAGCGCGTCGGCCGCCGCGCGCGGTCCGGCCAGGACGTTGTCCGCGCTGGCCACCGCCCCCAGCAGGCGCAGCTGCGCGAGGGCCGAGAGCATGCCGGTGGCGCCGACCGCGGCGCAGCAGGCGCCAATGAAGCGGCGGCGCGAGGGATCGAACGGCAGGTTTTTCGGGTTCATCTTTCCAATTTTGGGTTTTGGAGTTTGGATTTTGGAGTTTGCCGGCGGAGTTCGAAGAAGCACCGCGAAGCCGGATTACTTTTGGATCGCACCCTCAGGAGAGGTGACGACGAGGTAGATCGCGGTTCGCACCCGGTCGGTGTCCGTCGCGTTGCCGGGCATCGCGGCCAGGGCCGCGACGATGCGGTCCTTCATCGCCGACGGGATCGTGCCGCTGCTGAGGACGAGGTTGAGCTGGTCCACGAGGGCCGACGGCGTCTTCGCCAGCGGGAGCAGGGACGTCAGGTCGAGGCCGATGGTCTGCTGCGTGGGGTCGGTCGCGGACCGGCTGTTGTAGATGTAGGTGTTGAGGAAATTCGGGATGGTGATCGCGGTGGTGGCGGTGAGGATCTGGAACTCCGGCGCGTAGAGTCCCGCGGAGGCGAGGTCGCCCGGCATCACGTAGCTCGGCTCGAAGAAATTGAAGACCGTCGTCGCGCGCAGCGAGGCCTCGACCAGGTTCGTCTCGGGATTGGCGATGTTGTAGCGCCCGCTGTTCGAGGCGGCGTTGAAGGCGCGGAGCACCTCGGTCGCGCGCAGCAGCGGCTCCCGGAGCTTCCCGTGGCCGGGCACGTCGAGATAGGCCGTCGAGCGCGCCTCGTAATCGGTGAGGATCGCGCGCACGACCGCGCCGAGGTCGCCGCGCACGCCGGAGCCGTTGTTCGCGAACACCTGCGCCACGCGGTACACGTAGGCGGGTGTCGGGTTGCTCGTCACCAGCCGCTCGATGAGCTGGCGCGAGATGAACGGCGCCGTGTTCGGGTGGTTGAAGAGGGTGTCGAGCGTGTCCTTCAGGTCCTTCGCGCCGCCCTGCCCCGCCGGCAGCACCTTGCCGCCGACGATCGTCTTGGCCGCGTCGTCGTGCTGGGTCGGAAAGAGCATCATCGGGTCGATGTAGTCCGACGCCCCGCCGCGGAAGCTCGGGTTGGCCGACGACGAGAAATACGACCAGCCGGTGAACACCTTCGCCGTCTCCGTGATGGTGGTCTGGTCGTAGGTCGGGATCGGCTGCCCGTTGCCGTCGAGCTGCAGCGTGCCGTCCGGCTGCAGCTGATTCAGGCCGATGGTGAAGAGCTGCATCACCTCGCGGGCGTAGTTCTCGTCGGCGGACGTGAGGACGTTGCCCTTGGAATCGGTCGTGCCCTTCGCGTTGCGCAGCGAGCTGAGGTAGATGCCCATCATCGGGTTCAACGTGACGTCCTCGATCAGCTGGCGGAAATTCCCGAAGGCGTCGCGCGCCAGCAGGTCGTAGTAGTTCGCCGCGCCCTCCTGCGCGTTGTTCACCGTGCTGTTCTGGTCGGAGATCACGAGGATCTCGCTCAGCGCGAAGGCGACGCGCTGGCGGAGCTGGTCGGGGCCGGTCACCGCGATCTTCCACCACGCGGCCTGGCGGTTCGCGCCGGTCGGCGTCGCGTTGCCGGTCGCGTTCTGGGTGAATTGCCCGACGTCCGCCAGGGTCGCGGCGCGGTGGAGCGAGGGAGCCATCGCCATCTGCTCGTTGAGCCACGCGGCGTAGCCTTTCTGCTGCAGGGCGGCGATGTCGGCCGCCGTGGCGCCGAAGGTCGCCTGCGTCAGGAAGCGCGCGGCGTCGGTCTGCGACATCTGCGCGAGGTCGATCGGCGGCGGCGCCGGTGGGATGTTGAAAATACCGCTGCCGCTGCTCTTCACCAGGCTGCCGGTGAGTTCGCCGCCGGGATAACCCGCGGTGTCGATGCTCAGGTAAACCCGGCCGGCCTTGAGCGCGGCGACGAGGTCCGCAGCGCTGAACGAGCCCGTTGCCTGGAAGACCCAGGCCGAGCCGCTCACCTGGCCGTACGGCAGGCCCTGCACGAATACGCCGTCGATCACGAGGTGCGCCGTCGTCTCGGGCGAGCTGAGGTTCGAGAAGGAAACGCTGACAAGCGCGGATTTCTCGTCGGCGCTGAGCTGCAGCGTCGCCGTGCCGTAGGCGGTGGAATTCCCCGCTCCGCTCGCGGGATGCAACGCCGCGATGTAGAGGGTGCCGTTGCCGGAAGGCAGCGCGGTGAGCACGCCGTTGTCCGGCGTCAGGTCGTAGACCTCGACGAGGCCGACGCCGGTCGAGCCATCGACGCTGCTGACCTGGATCGTGTACGTCGCGTTCGACGGCAGATCCACGATGAGCGCGGCGTCCCTGCTGCCGGGCTGGAGGGGAAACGCCCCGCTGCTCGAGAAGGTCGAGGTCAGGATGCCGCCGGTGTCGGCCGTGCCCCAGTTGTCGTTGCTCGCGATCACCTGGCCGGCGGCGTTGAGCACGGTGAAGGACGGATCCGCCACCGCGCCGGGCACATTCAGCGAGGCGAGGCCCGGGCCCACCGCCCGGATGAGGACGCGGCGCGCCGTCGGGCTCGGCGCCACGACCAGGCCGGAGATGAGCGTGTTCGCGCCGGAGCCGACGAGGGCGCGCGTCGAGAGATTCATCAGGCGCGCGGAGCCGCTGACATCGTAGACCTCGAGCAAGGCCACGCCCGTCCCGTTCGACACCCCGCTCACCTGCGCCGTGTAGGTTCCCGGCGAAAGCGTGACGATCATCGCGGCGTCCGTGCTGCCCGGGGTGAGGGCGAACGCGCCGACCGCGCTCATCGTCGCGGCATCGGCCGTCGACCAGTTGTCGTTGGTCCCGATGAGGACGTTGCTGCTGTTGTAAAGCGACAGCACCGGATTCGCGAGCGTGCCCGGCACATTGTACGGCGCCTTCGCCAGCTGCGGGCCGACCGCGCGGATCAGCACCTGCTTCGGCGATCCCGGCTGGATGATGAAGCCGGTGATCATGACATTCGCGCCCGTGCCGACCTGGCCGCGCGTGGAGAGATTCGCGAGCCGCTGGTCGTAGTCGGCCGCGTCCGCGGAGATCAGCCCGGCGCCAAAAACCATCACCGCGAAGCCGAGCCAGCGATGGAACGCGCCGGCGAATCCCGAGGGGCGGATGAAAAGGAGGGGAGACATGGCTTGAAGGAACGCTCTGTGTGACGCCCTTTTCGCCAATCAGTTTCAGGAAGTCGATCGCGCCACCGCGAATAACTCGTAAATGTCAGTACGCCGGATTTGAGAGGCGCTGACGAGCTTTTGACCGCGAGCGAACCAGCTCATTTGCGGCGCAAAGCTTTCCGTTCGTTTTGCGTCGGCGGAGACTGCCGAAAGCGGATTCCGAACGACCGCCCGTCAGGAAAACAGCCGCCGGAGCAGCCCGACCGCGATCGCGAGCACGAGCACTGCCAGCACCACCATCGCGAGCAGCAGCCCCCGCTGCGACGCAAACCGCGTCCCCGCCGGCGCCGCCGCCTCGGCAGCCGTCACGCGGCGCGGCCACAGCACCGCCGCGATGAGCCCCAAAAAGAAAACCGCGAGAACCGTGAAAAGCCACTTGCTGTCCGCCTGCGCCGTCCACGTCACCCAAGCCATGTACCCCGCCGCAAACGCGGGCGCCAGCAGCATACAAACCCATGGCCAGCGGGCTTTCATGCGACGGATGCTCTGCCGCCCGACTGGATTGTCAATCGGCTCACGGTCGGGCCGGGACCAAGAAGGAGTTCCCAATCACTAAGAAAACTTTCCTTTCGGCGTAATGGTGAGAAGCACTGCCTATCACCATGAAGACCGCTCTCCTGCTGGCGATTGTCCTGCTCGCCGCCCTCTGCTGGATCAATGCGCGTCAACGTAGTGAAATCCTCGGGCTGACCGAGACAGTGTCAGGACTGAAGAAGGCTTCCCTTCAGTCGCAGCACGAATCGCCCGCGCGAGATCACCCGATTTCTTCTCCCGCTTCCAAGACCGCCGACAAAGAGTCTGCTAACCCAAACTCGTCGGCCAATGACGCGGCGTTTGAGAATGCTCTCGACGCTTGGATCGACAAAGCGCGACGGCTCTCCCGCTATCTTGAAACACATCCGGAAAGGAAAATTCCTCAGTTGTCCCTGGTGACGCCCCAGGACTGGCTTGAAGTCACTAAAGACAAGGATCTCGAATCGGACGCGGACTACCGCGAAGCTCTCGGCAATCTGCGCGGAATTGCCCGCCGGAAAGCAGCTCCTACCGTCACCGCGGCCCTGCGTCAGGCGGTGATGGAAAACCACGGCGAGGCTCCTTCCTCCCTCCAGGCTCTGACGCCTTTTCTTCCTGCCGATTTCGATCCTGCCTGCCTTCAGCAGCTCGCGGTCAATCCGTCGGGAGCAATCGATGGACTCCGGGAAATCGGAGGGAAGCCAACCTTCTTCCTCGTGGATAACGCCGTCGACCTCTGGGATGGCACCCTCTTCTACGCCGCTGACGGCGGTTATGGCTCTCATGCCGCGAAGCCCCGTCAGCAATCCGCCATCCAACACGCGATCGCCGATTTCACCCGGGCCAACGGAAGTCCGCCCGCGGAGTTCTCCCAACTGGCCACCGCTCCGGAACTCGCCGCGATGGATCAGGCCGTTGCAGCCGAGATCTTCCACGCTCTGACCGCCAAGCCGACGTTTTGACTAATGATACTCTCACTCCGGCCCGGCTCCTCTGAAAGCCGGTGTCCCGCCCGGGCTTGAGCCGGAGGGGGGCGAACGGGGTCATCACTGAAAGCCTGACAGAATTCCTGTAAGCCTACTCCTTGGTTCAATTCAATTCGCTCCCTCCCCGTCCTGCTTTAATCGCTGGCCCGCTATTCGCGCCCCTTCGCCCCGATGTCGCCGGCACCTTCCTCGCTATCATGCCCCGACAATTGTACGTTGATCGTCAGCTCATACTTTTCCAGCAGCTCTCGCAGCGATTGGGCGGCATGCACGAATGCTTCGGGATTACCCTCTTGCTTCATCGCGAGAAGTGCCCCGGTGAACATCGATGCCAAAGGAAACCGCGCGCCGACCTTAGGCAGGGCGGCGATGAGCTCAAGTTGCCGGGGCGTGAACTCCGGCGAGGCTTGGGGTGGCTGCGGAGCAGCTTCCATAGGCAGTTTTCAGCTCTGCTAGAAGGTGCCTGCGTGCTCAATGCTAGATCGCGAAGCGAATACAGGGCCGCGATACATGCACCTTCGGTAAACGTAGATTTCGGGGCGGTTCCGGGCTGTTTTGGGGCGGTTTGTGGAGGTTTTCAGCGTCCCTTGGGTTACCTTGGGGGACCTTGCGCCGCGGCCGGAAGCCTGAGCTAACCCGCTTTCGCGCGAGCAGCTTAACACGCAAACCACTCCTCTGCAGAGTGGTGCCCCCGCCCGGACTTGAACCGGGATGCGCGGTTTAGGAAACCACTGCTCTATCCAGTTGAGCTACGGGGACGCGTGATCGGAGGACAGATGACGGAAACCGGTGGCCAAGTCCGGCACAAAAAATCATGGCCCGCCGGGGCCGCCGGCCTACTTCGCGGCGGACAGCCACTTCGCCAGGGGCAGGTTCTGCTCGCGGATCTGGGCGGCGGCCAGCTCGGCGACGTGGACGGCGCCGGCTTCGACGAAATGGGTGTCGTCTTTCCGGCCTTCGGGGATCTTCGCGTACTGGCCGGGCTCGATCCACATGAAGAATTTCTTCGAGGGCTCGTCGCCGGTCTCGCGCAGCCACTTCGAGGTCGCGGCCTCCAGGTCGAGCAGCGCGACTTTTTCCTCGGACGCCACGGCGCGGACGGCGTCGGGATAGGCGCCGTGGGTGGGCTGCAGCTTGCCGTCGGGGCCGAATTTGCGGCGGGCGACCGGGGTCGCGAGGATCGGGATGGCCTGCTTGGCGCGCACGTCGCGGACGAAGCGCCGGAGGTTGTCGGGGAAGGCGGTCTTCACGTCGGCGCCGACCGACGGGTTCTCCACCTTCTCGTCGTTGTGCCCGAACTGGATGAGCACGAAGTCGCCGGGCTGCAGCGCGGCGAGGACCCGCGCCCAGCGGCCCTCGGCGATGAAGCTCTTCGTGCTGCGGCCGTTCACCGCGTGGTTCTGGATCATCGCGGGATCCTTCATCAGGCCGTTCAGCGCCATGCCCCAGCCGCGCTCCGGCAGGTCGAGCGGCTTGGTCGCCATCGTGGAGTCGCCCACCAGGTACACCAGTGGCGCGGCCTCGGCCGCGCGGAGGCCGGCGGCCAGGCCGGAGAGGAGAAGCGGGCCGGCGCCGAAAAGAACGCGAAAAATGGAGCTCATGCGGGAAAGGGGTTTCATCCGCGGACGATGCGAACGATCGGAAAAGGGTTCGAGTTAAAATCCGCCGATCGGATCTCGCGCAGAGACGCAGAGGCGCAGAGAAAACCAAATTCCTTCCGACCTCCGTGTCTCTGCGTCTCTGTGCGAGACTGCTGTTACCGATTGACGCCGCGGGGTTTTATCGAGCCCATAGGCGCAGCCGATTCAACGCATGAAACGGATCCTCATCATCGACGACGAATCGGCCATGCGCGACACGATCGCCATGGTGCTGGAGTCGTCGGGCTACCAGACGCTGCAGGCGGAATCCGGCGAAAAGGGCCTCGGCCTCGCGCGCGAGTTCCTGCCGGATCTCACGATCTGCGACGTCAACATGCCGCAGATGGACGGCACGCGCGTGCTCACGGCCTTCCGGGCCGACGCGGACCTGGCGATGAAGCCGTTCGTGATGATGACCGGCAACCCCACGCAGACGCCGCAGCGCGTCGGCATGAATCTCGGCGCCGACGACTACCTGGTGAAGCCGTTCAAGATGCCCGACCTGCTGCAGTGCGTGGAGACGCGGCTGAAGCGCGCCGAGCTGCACTGGCGCGTGGAGGGCAAGACCCTCCAGGAGCTGCGGTCGACGCTGCACACCGTGCTGCCGCACGAGTTCTTCACGCCGCTCGCCGGCATCATCGGCCTGAGCGAGGTCCTGCGCGAGGAGGCCGCCGAGCTGACGACCGACAAGATCGTCAGCTACGCCGCCGACATCGAGCGCAGCGGCCAGCGGCTTCACCGCACCCTGCGCAATTACCTCAAGATCCTCGACCTCGACCAGAGCGAGGCCTCCGCCCGGCCCGCGCGGCCGCTCGAGCCGCTCACCGCCACGGAAACCGCGAGCGTGGTGGAGACGACCGTGAAGGCCGTCGCGCAGAAACACCACCGGACCGACGACCTCACGCTCAAGCTGCAGCCGGCGACGCCGGGAGTGGAGCGCGACACGCTGGCCGTCTTCGCGGAGGAGCTGGCGGAAAACGCCTGCGGCTTCTCGCGCCACGGCACGCCGCTGACCGTCGAATTTTTCCCCGAGAAGGGGTCCGTCGTCCTGCGCGTCACGGACAAGGGCCGCGGCATGACCGAGGAACAGATCAACCGGATCGGGGCCTTCATGCAGTTCGACCGCAAGCGTTACGAGCAGCAGGGACTCGGGCTCGGGCTCTCGCTGGTCGGCCGGCTGCTGCAGCGGGCCGGGGGAACCCTGAACGTGCAGAGCGCGATGGGCGAAGGCACGACGGTCACCCTGACGGTGCCGGGCAGCTGAATTCGATCCGGCTCACACAAAGACGCGAAGGCGCGAAGAAAAACCGGGCGTTGGGCCCGTCCTCTGCGTCTCTGCGCCTCCGTGCGAGCAGCTTTCGGCCCGAAATCACGGGTTGACAAGCCGGACGGGAAAAACAGGCTCTCCGCTCCTTTTCCCTTTGTCATGAGCACCACCGTCACCACCGAACCGAAGCAGCAGACGCCCACGCCCGCGGAAATCCCTTTCACGAATGTCGTGCAGGCGATGAACCGCTATGTCACCGACACGGGCAAGATCCTGCCGCGCAAGTACACCCACCTTTCCGCCCGGCACCAGCGCGCGATCACCAAGACGATCAAGCACTCGCGCAACATGCTGCTCGCCCCGTAAGCGGCGCGCCGCCACGGCGAAGAACCCTTCCGGCCGGAGTCATGCGACTCCGGCCTTTTTCATGCCATGACCCGGACCCCTTCCCCCGCCCGGATCCTGCGCGGCACGCCGCGGAACCTCGCGCGCCTGGCCGCGGCCCTGCGGCGCGGCGAACTCGTGGCGGTGCCGACGGAGACGGTCTACGGCCTGGCCGCCAACGCCCTCGATGCGCGCGCCTGCCGGCGGATCTTCCGCGCGAAGGGCCGGCCGGCGCACGATCCGCTGATCGTGCACCTCGCGACGACGGACGAACTCGCGCAGGTCGCCGTGCCCAACGCGTCGGCACTGAAGCTTGCGCGCAAATTCTGGCCGGGGCCGCTCACGATGGTCCTGCCGAAAACGTCCGCGGTCCCCGCCGTGGTGTCAGCGGGGCGCCCGAGCGTGGCGGTGCGCCAGCCGAGCCATCCCCTCTTCCGCCGCCTGCTGCGATTGAGCGGCGTGCCCCTCGCCGCCCCGAGCGCGAACGCGTTCGGCTACGTGAGCCCGACCACCGCCGCGCACGTGCAGGCGGGGCTCGGCCGGCGCATCGGCTACATCCTCGACGGCGGGCCCTCCGCGATCGGGCTGGAATCGACCATCGTCGACCTGCGCGACCCGCGGAAGCCGCGTCTGCTCCGTCCGGGAGCGATCACCCGCGCGCAGCTCGAACGGGTGCTGGGCCGGTCCGTGCCGCCGGCGACCGCAGCGCGCCGTCCC
>DASZQN010000001.1:0-2826 GCA_035549635.1 Opitutaceae bacterium | reverse complement strand
AGAAGTCCCAGCTCGAGAAGGAGCTCGCCCGCGCCCGCGTCAGCGACTTCAAGGAGGCCACCGTCGACCAGGTCAGTGTCGGCACCATCGTCGAGGTCCGGGACACCAAGGGCGGCAAGACCTCCCGCTACACCGTGCTCGGCGCCTGGGACAGCAATCCCGACGACGGCGTCATCTCCTACAAGACCCCCCTCGGCCTCGCGCTCATGGGCCGCAAGCCGGGCGACCATGTCAAGGTCAAGCTCGGCGCCGGCGAGGAGAACTACGAGATCTCACGCATCACGCGCTACGTCGACGCCGCGAAGTAGGCGGTCCGCACTTCCTTCCCTCCAAACGCCGGGCCTTCCAGCCCGGCGTTTTTTCTTTGGCGATGTTTCACGCAGAGGACGCAGGGAACGCAGAGGGAGCTTCTCGGCGCCTTCTCCCCCGTTGGATCTGAAAATGAATGGGTTGCTCTCTGCGTGCTCCGCGTCCTCTGCGTGAGACGATTTCGTTTTGGGATGGTTTTGCGCCTCTTTGTGGCAAAACTTCCGCGGTCTCCGGACCGCCATGATTCACTTCCTCCAGGGCTTCCTCATCGGCTTCGCGCTTGCCGCGCCGGTCGGGCCCGTGGGGTTGCTCTGCATCCGCCGCTCGATCGCCCATGGACGGCTCGCGGGATTCCTCAGCGGGCTCGGCGCAGCCTTCGCCGACGGCATCCTCGGCCTGGTCGCCGCTCTCGGCCTCACGACGATCACCGGCTTCGTCGCCCGCCACACCTTCGCCTTCCAGCTGTCGGGCGGCCTTTTCATGCTCGCGATGGGCGCCATCATGCTCCGCGCGCACGCCGCCCGGCCCTCGCCCGAGGTCGACCGGCTTTCCACCGCCCAGCTTTCGACGGTCATGCTCTCCACCTTCGCGATCGCCGTGCTCAATCCGCCGACAATCACCGCCTGCCTCGGCATCTTCACCAGCTTCGCCGCCGATCTCCACACCGCCGGCCGTGGCGAGGCCTTCCTGCTCGTGCTCGGCATCTTTCTCGGCTCGACCGCCTGGTGGCTGATCCTCAGCGGCGCGGCCAGCGCCCTCGGCCGCCGCCTCAAGACCGGCAGCCTTCGGATCATCGACCTCGCCGCCGGCGGCATCATCGCCGCCTTCGGCCTCTGGCAGCTCGCCCGCCTCGCCCTGCCGCTCTGACCCGCGCGGCAGGGCGAGGGCGCAACGTCCAACGTCCAACATTCAACGTTGAACGTTCAACGACAGAACGTGCCAGCCAGATTGAACTCCGACTTGGACGTTGGAAGTTGAGCGTTGGACGTTGAACGTTGCGAAGCCGCGCCTTGCAGCGCCGAAGCACTTCCCCCAGCCTCGCGGCTTCGTGAACGCCTCCTGGGACATCCTCAAGACTCTCTCCGATCCAACGCGGCTGCGGTTGCTGGCGCTGCTGCTCCGGGAGGAACTGTCGGTCGCCGAGCTGCAGGAGATCCTCGGCATGGCGCAGTCGCGGATCTCGTCCCAGCTCGCCCTCCTGCGCCAGGCCGACCTCGTCAACGACCGCCGCGACGGCAAGAAGGCGTTTTATTCGCTGCGCGCCGATCTTCCGCCGAAGACGCTGGCCGTCATCCGCAGCGCGGTCGATGCCGTGGCCGACGACCGTTTCCTCGGCGAGGATCGCGACAATCTCGACCGCATCCTGCAGAAGCGCCGGCGCGTCTCGGAGCAGTACTTTAACCTCATCGCGGGCCGCTTGGGAAAGAATTACTGCCCCGGCCGCTCGTGGGAGGCGATCGGCCACCTCGCGCTGCATCTCGTCCCGGCCATCACCGTCGCCGACCTCGGCGCGGGCGAGGGACTGCTCTCGCAGCTGCTGGCGCGGCGCGCGGAGCGGGTCTGGTGCATCGACAATTCGCCGCGGATGGTCGAGGTCGGCACCGAACTCGCGAAGAAACACGGGCTGGCCAATCTTTCCTACCAGCTCGGCGACATCGAAAAAGTCCCGCTGCCCGACCAGTCGGTCGACCTCGCCATCCTCAGCCAGGCGCTGCATCACGCCCAGCACCCGCAGCGCGCGGTCGACGAGGCCTACCGCATCCTCCGGCCGGGCGGCCAGCTGCTCGTGCTCGACCTCAACGAGCACACCTTCGAGAAGGCCCGCGAGCTCTACGCCGACGTCTGGCTCGGATTCCGGGAAAGCACCCTGCACTCCTTCCTCAAGAAGGCCGGCTTCGCCAAGGTCGAGGTCACGGCCGTCGCGAAGGAGACGCGCGAGCCCCATTTCGAGACCCTCCTCGCCAGCGGCCTCAAGGCCCGGAAATAGCCCGCGCATGAAGTTCGCCCGGATCGCCCTCTTCGTCTTTTCGGCCGGGGTGCTGTCCGCGGCCGGCACCGAGAGCCTCACGCTGCGCCTCACCCGGGTGTTCGACGCCGCCTGGGACCGTGGCGACCTGGCGGCGCTGTATGCGATGTTCGACCCCGACTGCGTCTACAAGACGCCGTTCCGGACGGAAATCGGCCGCGACGCCGTGCGCGACCACGTCTTTCCCAACGTGCCGAAATTCCGCGACTCGGTCAGCACGGAGGACTCCTCCCATATCGAGGGCGACATGGCCTACGCCACCGGCACGACGACCTTCAACGAATACGACGCGAAGGGCGCCCTGAAGACGAAATGGACGTCGAAGTATCTCTACCTGTTCACGCGCCGACCGGGGGAAGATTGGAAGATCCGCTTCCACGTCGTCCATGAGGCGACGCCGCCACGGTGAGAATGGCTGGTGTGGGTCCGCCGGCCACGCTCTTACACACCCCGCCCTGCGGGCACCCCTCTCTAGAGGGGAGCTCGCTGCG